>NC_018518.1:0-673974 GCF_000306945.1 Bordetella pertussis 18323
ATGGATTTTCCCCGCGAATTTGATGTGATCGTCGTTGGTGGCGGTCACGCCGGTACGGAGGCAGCCCTGGCTGCAGCCCGCGCCGGCGCACAGACATTGCTGCTTACCCACAATATCGAGACCCTGGGCCAAATGTCCTGCAATCCCTCCATCGGGGGGATAGGCAAGGGTCATTTGGTCAAGGAAGTCGATGCGTTGGGCGGCGCGATGGCTATCGCCACCGACGAGGCAGGTATCCAATTCCGTATTCTCAACAGCTCCAAGGGGCCAGCGGTACGTGCCACGCGTGCCCAAGCCGACCGGGTGCTGTACCGAAACGCCATACGTGCACAGCTCGAGAACCAGCCCAACCTCTGGCTGTTCCAGCAGGCGGTGGACGATCTGATGGTGCAGGGCGACCAGGTGGTGGGCGCCGTTACGCAGATCGGGTTGCGCTTTCGTGCCCGTACCGTGGTGCTGACGGCTGGGACCTTCCTCAACGGTTTGATTCACGTGGGGCTGCAGAACTATTCCGGAGGGCGGGCAGGGGATCCTCCCGCCAATTCCCTGGGCCAGTGGCTCAAGGAGCTGCAACTTCCGCAAGGCCGCCTGAAAACTGGCACGCCGCCGCGCATCGACGGACGCAGCATCAACTACAGTGTGTTGGAAGAGCAGCCCGGCGATCTTGATCCCGTGCCGGTGTTCTCGTTCCTGGGCAAGGCCTCCATGCACCCGCGCCAGCTGCCTTGCTGGATCACGCATACCAATGCCCGCACGCACGAAATCATCCGTGGCGGTCTGGACCGTTCGCCCATGTACAGTGGGGTCATCGAAGGAGTGGGGCCTCGTTACTGCCCATCCATCGAGGACAAGATCCATCGTTTTGCGGACAAGGCATCGCACCAGGTATTCCTGGAACCGGAAGGCCTGAATACCCATGAGATCTATCCGAACGGTGTTTCCACCAGCCTGCCTTTCGATGTGCAGTACGAGTTGATCCATTCCCTGCCCGGACTGGAGAACGCGCACATCCTGCGCCCGGGCTATGCCATCGAGTACGATTACTTCGACCCGCGTGCCCTGAAGTCCACGCTGGAGACCAAGGCGATTTCCGGGCTGTTCTTCGCCGGCCAGATCAACGGCACGACCGGCTATGAAGAGGCGGCGGCCCAAGGCCTGCTGGCCGGCGCCAATGCCGCCTTGCAGGCCCAGGGGAAAGAACCTTGGGTGCCGCGTCGCGATGAAGCCTATCTCGGCGTCCTGGTCGATGACCTGGTTACGCGCGGCGTGACCGAGCCTTATCGGATGTTCACGTCCCGTGCCGAATATCGGCTCAGCCTGCGCGAAGACAACGCCGATCTGCGCCTGACCGAAATCGGCCGCCGGCTCGGGCTGGTGGACGACGTGCGCTGGGATGCTTTCAGCCGCAAACGCGATGCCGTGGCCCAGGAAGTCGAACGGCTCAAATCCACGTGGGTGAACCCGCGCGTCCTGCCGGCGCATGCCGCCGAAGCCCTGCTGGGCAAGGCAATTGAGCGTGAGTACTCACTATCAGACCTGTTGAAACGTCCCAATGTTTCCTACGAGGCGTTGATGCAGGCCCGTACCGACGAGGGCGAGTTGCTGGCTGGTCCTGGCGTGCTCGAGGATCAAGTGCTGGCCGAGCAGGTCGAAACCCAGGTCAAGTACGCCGGCTATATCGCGCGCCAGCAAGACGAAGTGCAGAAACACCTCTCGCACGAGCAGCAGCCCATCCCTGCGGATATCGATTACGACGCCGTCACCAGCCTGTCGTTCGAGGTACGCCAGAAGCTGAAGACGCATCGGCCCGAGACCATAGGGCAGGCCGCGCGCGTCTCCGGGGTGACGCCGGCTGCCATTTCCCTGTTGCTGATCCATCTCAAGCGCCTGCATTACGGCTCGCGCAAGCAAGCGGCATGAGCGCCGTTCCCGATATCCCCGGCGGCCCCGCGCAGCGGCTGGCCCAGGCCTGCGATGCGCTGCGATTGCCGGCCGACGCCGGCCAGCAGCAGAAGCTGCTGCGCTATATCGAGCAAATGCAGCGCTGGAACCGCACGTACAACCTGACTGCCATCCGGGATCCGGGGCAGATGCTCGTGCAGCACCTGTTCGACAGTCTGTCGGTCGTGGCGCCGCTGGAGCGTGGCCTGCCCGCCGCCGGGTCCGGCGCGCGCGTCAAGCTGTTCGACGTCGGCTCCGGCGGCGGCCTGCCCGGCGTGGTGCTGGCCATCATGCGCGCCCATTGGGACGTCACATGCGTGGACGCAGTCGAGAAGAAAACCGCATTCGTGCGACAGATGGCCGGCGCGCTCGGACTGCCCAATCTGCAGGCCGCGCATACCCGTATCGAACAGCTCGAACCGGCGCAATGCGACGTGGTGATATCGCGTGCGTTCGCTTCGTTACAGGACTTCGCGAAGCTGGCCGGCCGCCACGTGCGCGAGGGTGGTACCCTCGTCGCCATGAAGGGCAAGGTGCCCGATGACGAAATCCAGGCGTTACAGCAACACGGCCACTGGACGGTCGAACGGATCGAACCGTTGGTGGTGCCGGCACTCGACGCGCAACGCTGCCTGATATGGATGCGACGCAGTCAAGGAAACATATGAAAAACATACCGCCCAGCAAGTCCGCCCGCGTGTTCTGCATCGCCAACCAGAAGGGCGGCGTCGGCAAGACCACCACCGCCATCAACCTTGCGGCTGGCCTGGCTACGCACAAGCAGCGGGTGCTGCTGGTCGATCTCGATCCGCAGGGCAACGCCACCATGGGCAGCGGCATCGACAAGAGTACGCTCGAATCCAACCTGTACCAGGTGCTCATCGGCGAGGCCGGTATCGAACAGACGCGCGTGCGTTCGGAGTCCGGCGGCTACGACGTATTGCCGGCCAACCGCGAACTGTCCGGCGCCGAGATCGACCTGGTGCAGATGGACGAGCGCGAGCGCCAGCTCAAGGCCGCCATCGACAAGATCGCCGGCGAATACGATTTCGTGCTGATCGATTGCCCGCCCACGCTGTCGCTGCTTACCCTTAACGGGCTGGCTGCCGCGCACGGCGTCATCATTCCGATGCAGTGCGAGTACTTTGCGCTCGAAGGCCTGTCCGACCTGGTAAACACTATCAAGCGCGTGCATCGCAATATCAACAACGAACTCCGTGTCATCGGTTTGTTGCGCGTGATGTTCGACCCGCGCATGACCTTGCAGCAGCAGGTGTCGGCCCAGCTCGAATCCCACTTCGGCGACAAGGTCTTCACCACGGTGGTGCCACGCAATGTGCGGTTGGCCGAGGCGCCCAGCTATGGCATGCCGGGCGTGGTGTATGACCGCGCGTCGCGCGGCGCGCAGGCCTATATTGCATTTGGCGCGGAAATGATAGAACGCGTCAAAGAGCTGGATTGAACCTCGATGCCAGCTGTGCTTGCTGTTCCGGCCGCCCACCCCGCTCCCGCAGCGGGAGGGGAGCTGGCGCGCCTGGAAGAGGCGGCGCTCAATGCCACCACGGTTCGCGAGCAGATGCTCTACGAAGGATGGCTGGTGCGTTGGGCGCCTTCGCGGGCCAAGCGTGCGCGCTGCGTCAATGTACTCGGGTTATCCACACGTCCGCTCGATGAGCGGCTGGCGTACTGTACCCGATGGTATGCGGGCCACGGGGTGCCGCTGATCGTGCGGTTGACCTCCATCGGCCCCGATTTTTCCCTGGATGCACAGCTGCATGAGCGCGGGTTCGTCGCGTTCGACCGTACCTGCGTCATGGCGGCGTCCGTCGTGCCGTTCACGGCGCAAGCGCCGTCCGGGCTGGTGTTCGAACGGACAACCCCCGGGCGGTTCGCACAGGAAGCAGGGCGCCTGCAGGCGGCGCCGCTGGAAAACTTGCCGCTGCTGGTGCGCGACGCCAGCGGCGAATGTATCGCGGCAGGGCTGGCGGCATTCGATGCCGAGCTGGTCGGGCTGTTCGATATCGTTACCGCGCCGCAGCGGCGCCGCCAGGGTTGCGGCGCGGCGGTGCTGAAGTATTTGCTGGAGCAGGCCAGCCACGCCGGCGCGCGCCAGGCGTACCTGCAGGTCGAGCCGCAGAACACGGCCGCCCGTGCCTTGTATGCGCGTTTCGGCTTCGTGGATCGCTACACGTATTGGTATCGTTCAATGTCCGAAGCAACGCCCGTTTGAGCGGTCAACGGTCAACTGCTGAAGGGAAGAGGATTTATTCGCTATGGTTACCAAGAAGCCCAAGGGCTTGGGTCGAGGACTGGATGCCTTGCTGGGCGCGGACGTGCCCGCCATCGACAACATCGGCAAGGCCCCCGCGGCCGCGCCGGAGGGACCGCCGGCGACCCTGCCTGTGTCCAAGATGCGCGCCGGCAAATATCAGCCGCGCACGCGCATGGACGAAGGCGCGCTCAACGAACTGGCCGAGTCCATCCGCACCCAGGGCATCATGCAGCCCATCCTGGTGCGTGCGCTGGGCGCCGACGCGCCCGGCCAGTACGAAATCATCGTCGGCGAACGGCGCTTTCGCGCGGCGCAACTGGCCGGCCTGAAAGAAGTGCCGGTGCTGGTGCGCGAAGTCGCCGACGAGAACGCCGCGGTCATGGCGCTGATCGAGAACATCCAGCGCGAAGACCTCAATCCGCTCGAAGAGGCGCACGGTGTTCGCCGCCTGCTCGACGAGTTCGGCCTGACGCACGAACAGGCCGCCCAGGCCATCGGCCGCTCGCGTTCGGCCACCAGCAACCTGCTGCGCCTGCTCAACCTGGCCGCGCCGGTGCAGACCATGCTGCTGGCGGGCGATGTCGACATGGGCCATGCCCGCGCCTTGCTGGCGGTCGATGCCGCCACGCAGATCCAGTTGGCCAACCAGGTCATCGCCAAGCGCCTGTCGGTACGCGAGGCCGAGAAGCTGGTCGCGCGGGCGCAAAAGGATGTCGACGCCGCGCCGCGCAAGAAGGGCAATGGCGCTTCGCGCGATGTCACGCGGCTCGAGGAAGCGCTGTCGGATCATCTCGGCACGCGCGTTGCGCTGAAGGTCGGGGCGCGTGAAAAAGGCCAGATCGTGATCGATTTCCATGGCTGGGAACATCTGAACTCGCTGCTGGAGCGCCAGGGCCTGTCCGGGGTAGTGGATGCCTGAGGCCCGGCTGCCGCGGATTGCCGTCCTGGCGACCGGCGGCACCATTGCCGGCGCGCAAACCGACGCGGCCAGCGGCGCTTACCGCGCCGGCTCGTACGGCGTCGGGCAGTTGCTGGCGGCCGTGCCTCAACTGGCCGGCCTGGCGCGCATCGGCGCCGAGCAGATCGCCAACGTCGGCAGCCAGAACATGAGCCATGCCGTCTGGCGGCAGCTCGCGCTGCGCGCCGCCGCGCTGTGCGACGATCCGGCGACCGACGGCATCGTCATTACCCATGGCACCGATACGCTGGAAGAGACCGCTTATTTCCTCAGCCTGGTATTGCCTGTGGATAAACCGGTGGTGCTGCTGGGCGCCATGCGCCCGGCCACCGCGTTGAGCGCCGACGGGCCGGTCAATCTATACAACGCGGTGGCGTTGGCCTGCCATCCGGCCGCACGCGGCCGCGGGCCGCTGGTCGTGATGAACGAGGATATCCATCTGGCCCGTCATGTGCAGAAAACGGCCGCCTCTGGCATCGCCGCGTTCGCTTCGCCCAATGCAGGCCGGGCCGGCGTCATGCAGGGCGGCCGGCCGGTGTTTCACGCCCGCGCCGAGCGCCAGGCCGCCGACGCGCTGCTCAGGCCGGACGAATTGCCGCAGCAGGCCTGGCCGCGGGTCGACATCGTGCATGCCTGTGTCGATCTCGACGGCGAGCTCATCGATTTCATGGCCGGGCGAGCCCAGGGCATCGTGTTGGCCGGCGTGGGCGACGGCAACGCCACCGACGCGGCCCTGTAGGCCCTGCAGCGGGCCAGCGCGCGGGGCGTTGCGGTGGTGCGGGCGTCGCGCACCGGCTCGGGCAAGGTGGGGCGCAATATCGAGATCGACGACGACGCCTGCGGCTTCATTGCCGCCGGCGACCTCAGCCCCCAGAAGGCCCGCGTGCTGCTTACCCTCGGCCTGTGCCAGACCCGCGATACCGCGCGCCTGCAGGCGTTGTTCGACAGCCGCTGAAACCGGGCGGCGCGTTGGCGCCCCTGTCGGCGGCTGGGCCGCCGATCCCGTTTCAACACCTTAATTTGACATTCAATTTGAATGTGTTCATAATCTCAAATTCTCCGCTGGAGGAGTGCCCGAGTGGTTAAAGGGGGCAGACTGTAAATCTGTTGGCCTTGCGCCTACGTTGGTTCGAATCCAACCTCCTCCACCAGAGACCCATGTTCCGGTCCAGTATGACGCCAGGATCGGCGCTTTGCGAGAGCAGCGCGCCCGTACCAGTTCCAGGCTCAGCAAGACGAAATCCAGGTGCGGTTCGGCCTGGATTTTGCAACGTAAGGCCAGGTGTCCTGGCTTGCCGCTGCGGGAATATGGAGGAGATGCAAGGTGAAAGGGTGGCCTGCGGGTGTAGCTCAATGGTAGAGCAGAAGCCTTCCAAGCTTACGACGAGGGTTCGATTCCCTTCACCCGCTCCAAGATTTGCCCATGTGGCTCAGTGGTAGAGCACTCCCTTGGTAAGGGAGAGGTCACGCGTTCGATCCGCGTCATGGGCACCATCGAATTCTAAGTTCTTCTTCAAGTCAGAAGCTTCAATCCAGGTCAGGAGTCAGCCATGGCAAAAGGCAAGTTTGAACGTACCAAGCCGCACGTGAACGTGGGTACGATTGGTCACGTTGACCACGGCAAAACGACGTTGACGGCGGCGATCACGACGGTGCTGTCGAACAAGTTCGGCGGCGAGGCTCGCGGCTACGACCAGATTGACGCGGCGCCGGAAGAGAAGGCGCGTGGGATCACGATCAACACCTCGCACGTTGAGTACGAGACGGAGACGCGTCACTACGCGCACGTTGATTGCCCGGGTCACGCTGACTACGTGAAGAACATGATCACGGGTGCTGCGCAGATGGACGGCGCGATCCTGGTGGTGTCGGCCGCAGACGGCCCGATGCCGCAGACGCGCGAGCACATTTTGCTGTCGCGCCAGGTTGGCGTGCCGTACATCATCGTGTTCCTGAACAAGGCGGACATGGTTGATGACGCGGAGCTGCTCGAGCTGGTGGAGATGGAAGTCCGCGAACTGCTGAGCAAGTACGATTTCCCGGGCGATGACACGCCGATCGTGAAGGGTTCGGCCAAGCTGGCGCTGGAAGGCGACAAGGGCGAACTGGGCGAGCAGGCGATTCTGTCGCTGGCGCAAGCGCTGGACACGTACATTCCGACGCCGGAGCGCGCGGTCGACGGTGCGTTCCTGATGCCGGTGGAAGACGTGTTCTCGATCTCGGGCCGTGGCACGGTGGTGACTGGCCGTATCGAGCGCGGCGTGGTGAAGGTTGGCGAGGAAATCGAAATCGTGGGCATCAAGCCGACGGTGAAGACGACCTGCACGGGCGTGGAGATGTTCCGCAAGCTGCTGGACCAGGGCCAGGCGGGCGACAACGTGGGTATCTTGCTGCGCGGCACCAAGCGTGAAGACGTCGAGCGTGGCCAGGTGCTGGCCAAGCCGGGTTCGATCAACCCGCACACGGACTTCACGGCCGAGGTGTACATTCTGTCCAAGGAAGAGGGTGGCCGTCACACGCCGTTCTTCAACGGCTATCGTCCGCAGTTCTACTTCCGCACGACGGACGTGACCGGCACGATCGACCTGCCGGCGGACAAGGAAATGGTGCTGCCGGGCGACAACGTGTCGATGACCGTCAAGCTGCTGGCCCCGATCGCCATGGAAGAAGGTCTGCGTTTCGCCATCCGTGAAGGCGGTCGTACCGTCGGCGCCGGCGTCGTCGCCAAGATCATCAAGTAAGGCGCGGTTTTCCCATGGATAGAGGGGCCGGATGGCCCTCTATCCATGTTTGCTGGAAAAGTAGTACTATGTATGGTTCCGCAAGGTGCCACGCGTAGCTTGAAAGTTTTAGGGGTATAGCTCAATTGGCAGAGCGTCGGTCTCCAAAACCGAAGGTTGTAGGTTCGATTCCTACTGCCCCTGCCACCCGCCGGAGAGTATCGCGAGTTGCGCATTCACGGCGGGCTCGTGTCGCAAAATGTCTAATACCAGCATAGAAACCGTTACCAGTACCGCTGACCGGATCAAGCTCGGGTTGGCGGTTCTCGTCGTTATTGCTGGCATCGTTGGGTTTTCCATGCTCGACGCGCAGCCCATGGTGGCGCGTATCGGCGTGTTTGTCGGCGGCCTGGTCGTCGCGGCGTTGCTTGCGTGGTTCAGCGAACCCGGCCGCCGTACCCTCAGCTTTGCCGGCGAGTCGTACAACGAAGTCAAGCGAGTCTCGTGGCCCACGCGCAAAGAGACGATCCAGATGACCGGTATCGTCTTCGCCTTCGTCGCGGTGATGGGTCTTCTGATGTGGGTGCTCGATAAAGGCATCGAGTGGGTTCTCTACGGCCTGTTGCTGGGCTGGAAATAAGGACGGCGCATGAGTAAACGTTGGTATGTCGTCCATGTGTATTCCGGCATGGAGAAAAGCGTACAAAAGGCTCTGAACGAGCGCATCGAGCGCGCGGAGCTGCAGACGTCTTTTGGCCGCATTCTTGTTCCCTCCGAAGAAGTCGTCGAGGTCAAGGGCGGACAGAAGTCGATCACCGAACGCCGCATTTTCCCCGGTTATGTCCTGGTCGAAATGGATCTGACCGACGAAACGTGGCATTTGGTCAAGAACACCAATCGTGTCACTGGTTTCCTGGGTGGTTCGGGCAACCGTCCGACGCCGATTTCCGAACGGGAAGTCGAGAAAATCCTCAACCAGATGGAAGAGGGTGTCGAAAAGCCCCGGCCCAAGATTCTGTTCGAAGTGGGCGAGATGGTGCGCGTCAAGG
Source organism: Bordetella pertussis 18323 (assembly GCF_000306945.1). Taxonomy (NCBI): domain Bacteria; kingdom Pseudomonadati; phylum Pseudomonadota; class Betaproteobacteria; order Burkholderiales; family Alcaligenaceae; genus Bordetella; species Bordetella pertussis. Next base: position 8,941 of record NC_018518.1, read on the forward strand.
AAGGTCCGTTTGCTGACTTCAACGGCAACGTCGAAGAAGTCAACTACGAAAAGAGCAAGGTGCGTGTGTCGGTCACCATTTTTGGTCGCGCGACGCCCGTCGAACTCGATTTCAGCCAGGTCGAAAAGACCTGATTTTCAAACCCCGGGGAGCTCTGCGCATAGCCGCAGGGCGCTATAACCCGCAAGGAGCAAAGCATGGCGAAGAAGATCGTCGGCTTTATCAAGCTGCAAGTGCCGGCTGGTAAGGCAAACCCCTCCCCCCCGATTGGCCCGGCGCTGGGTCAGCGCGGCCTGAACATCATGGAATTCTGCAAGGCGTTCAACGCCAAGACCCAAGGCATGGAGCTCGGTCTGCCGATTCCGGTGGTGATCACCGCCTTCGCGGACAAGAGCTTCACCTTCATCATGAAGACCCCGCCCGCGACGGTCCTCATCAAGAAGGCGTCCGGCGTGCAAAAGGGTTCGGCCAAGCCGCATACCGACAAGGTCGGCACGCTGACGCGCGCCCAGGCTGAAGAAATCGCCAAGACCAAGCAGCCCGACCTGACCGCGGCCGATCTGGACGCCGCCGTCCGTACGATCGCTGGCAGCGCCCGCAGCATGGGCATCACGGTTGAGGGGGGTTAATCATGGCTAAATTGTCCAAGCGCGCCGCCGCCATTGCGCAGAAAATCGACCGTACCAAGCTGTACCCGGTCGGCGAAGCCCTGAATCTGGTCAAGGAAACCGCCACCGCCAAGTTCGATGAATCCATCGATGTGGCCGTCCAGCTGGGCATCGACCCCAAGAAGTCGGACCAACTGGTCCGTGGTTCGGTCGTGCTGCCCGCCGGTACCGGCAAGACGGTTCGCGTTGCCGTGTTCGCCCAAGGCGAAAAGGCTGACGCCGCCCGTGCCGCCGGCGCCGACATCGTCGGCCTGGACGACCTGGCCGAGCAGATCAAGGCTGGCCAGATGGACTTCGACGTGGTCATCGCCTCGCCCGACACGATGCGTGTCGTGGGTGCCCTGGGCCAGGTGCTGGGTCCCCGTGGCCTGATGCCGAACCCCAAGGTCGGTACCGTGACGCCCGACGTGGCCACCGCCGTGAAGAACGCCAAGGCCGGTCAGATCCAATACCGTACCGACAAGGCTGGCATCATTCACGCCACCATCGGCCGCGCCTCGTTCGGCGTGGAACAACTGCAAAACAACCTGGCCGCCCTGGTCGATGCCCTGCAAAAGGCTCGTCCCGCCGCTGCCAAGGGTATTTACCTGCGCAAGCTGGCCGTTTCGTCCACGATGGGCGGCGGTGCTCGCGTGGAAATTGCTTCGCTGTCGGCCAACTAACAGGCCGCTGGCACATAGAACTTTGGGCCGCATCCGGACTTGTCCGGATGCTGCTGTCAAAGACCGCTGGAGCGCTAGCCGGTTGTTTGGCGAATGCTTAATCCCGAAGCTGGTTCAGTTCGGATCCAGCGTAGACGGCGTCCCCAGGAAGATTTCTTTACCCGAAGAACTCAACCAGGCGCCGCATTCGGTTGACGCGCAAGGCTAGCGCCCCAAGCGTCTTTTGATGGAGTGTTCAAACCGTGAGTCTCAATCGCCAAGAGAAAGCGGTGGTAATCGAGGAAGTCTCGGCACAAGTGGCCAAGGCGCAATCGATTGTTATCGCCGAGTACCGTGGTCTGGACGTCGCCTCTGTCACCGTACTGCGCAAAACTGCGCGTGAATCGGGCGTTTACCTGCGTGTTCTGAAGAACACGCTGGTCCGTCGTGCGGTTGCTGGCACGGCTTTCGAGCCGCTGTCCGAGCAACTCACCGGTCCGCTGATCTATGGTATCAGCGCTGATCCGGTCGCCGCGGCCAAGGTTCTCGCTGGTTTCGCAAAAAGCAACGACAAGCTGGTCATCAAGGCGGGCTCGCTGCCCAACAGCCTGCTGACCCAGGATGGCGTCAAGGCCCTGGCCACGATGCCCTCCCGCGAGGAGTTGCTCTCGAAACTGCTGGGCACCATGCAAGCCCCGATCGCGCAATTCGTGCGTACGCTCAACGAAGTTCCGACCAAGTTCGCCCGCGGCCTCGCTGCCGTGCGCGATCAGAAAGCGGCGGCCTGATCAGGCTCCGCGTCCGGAATTCGCTGAACGACAAAGCGACACCCAACCCTGGCATTACCCAATTTTGGAGTTCTAAACAAAATGGCACTTAGCAAAGCTGAAATCCTTGACGCCATCGCTGGCATGTCCGTGCTCGAGCTGTCCGAGCTGATCAAGGAAATGGAAGAAAAGTTTGGCGTGTCGGCTGCTGCCGCCGCCGTGGCCGTGGCCGCCCCGGCCGCTGGTGGCGCTGGCGCCGCTGCTGCTGAAGAGCAGACCGAGTTCACCGTTGTGCTGCTGGAAGCCGGCGCGAACAAGGTCAGCGTCATCAAGGCCGTGCGCGAGCTGACCGGTCTGGGTCTGAAGGAAGCCAAGGACCTGGTTGACGGCGCTCCGAAGCCCGTCAAGGAAGCGCTGCCCAAGGCTGACGCCGAAGCCGCCAAGAAGAAGCTGGAAGAAGCTGGCGCCAAGGTCGAAGTCAAGTAAGACCTCGCGTCGACGCCCGGGGACAGCGCTCTTAGCCGTCCCCGGGCTTTTGCGTTTCCAGGAAACCCCTACTGATGGGTCGAGTTCAGCAGGGTTTCCTGGAGTCGTATCACCTGGGGCCGTGGTTTACGGTCCATGCAACCTCGAGTCGGAGTGCTCATGCCTTACTCGTACACCGAAAAAAAGCGCATCCGCAAAAGCTTTGCCAAACGTGAGGACGTTCAAAACGTTCCCTTCCTGTTGGCGACACAGCTTCAATCCTACCTAACTTTCCTGCAAGCCGACACCGCGACCTCGGATCGCGTCAATGAAGGTCTGCAGGCGGCGTTCTCGTCGATTTTTCCGATTGTCAGCCATAACGGAATGGCGCGCTTGGAGTTCGTCAGCTATGCGCTGGGCGAGCCGGTGTTTGATGTCAAGGAATGTCAGCAGCGCGGCCTGACCTATGCGTCGCCGCTGCGCGCCAAGGTGCGCCTGGTGCTGCTGGACCGCGAAGTCAGCAAGCCGACCATCAAGGAAGTCAAGGAGCAGGAAGTCTACATGGGCGAAATTCCGCTCATGACCGGCACCGGCTCGTTCGTCATCAACGGCACCGAGCGCGTCATCGTCTCGCAGCTGCATCGTTCGCCGGGCGTGTTCTTCGAGCACGACCGCGGCAAGACGCACAGCTCGGGCAAGCTGCTGTTCTCGGCCCGCGTGATTCCCTACCGCGGCTCGTGGCTGGACTTCGAATTCGATCCCAAGGACGTGCTGTTCTTCCGCGTGGACCGTCGCCGCAAGATGCCGGTGACGATCCTGCTGAAGGCCATCGGCATGACGCCCGAATCGATCCTCGCGCACTTCTTCGATTTCGACAACTTCGAACTCAAGAGCGAAGGCGGCATGATGGAATTCGTCGCCGAACGCTGGAAGGGCGAGATGGCGCGCTTTGACATCGCCGACCGCGACGGCAAGGTGATCGTCGAGAAGGACAAGCGTATCAACGCCAAGCACCTGCGCGACCTGGCTGCCGGCGGCATCCAGCGCGTGTCGGTGCCCGAGGATTTCCTGTACGGCCGCGTGCTGGCCAAGAACATCGTCGATCCCGACACCGGCGAAGTCGTGGCGCATGCCAACGACGAGATCACCGAAAGCGTGCTCAACGCGATGCGCGCCGCCAACGTGCGCGACATCCAGACGCTGTACACCAACGACCTGGATCGCGGTCCCTACATTTCGCAGACGCTGCGCGCCGACGAAACCGCCGACCAGATGGCCGCGCGCGTGGCGATCTACCGCATGATGCGTCCTGGCGAACCGCCCACCGAAGAAGCGGTGGAAGCGCTGTTCCAGCGTCTGTTCTACAGCGAAGAGACGTACGACCTGTCGCGCGTGGGCCGCATGAAGGTCAACAGCCGCCTGGGTCGCGGCGACGACAGCACCGGTCCGATGACGCTGACCAACGAGGACATCCTCGAAACCATCAAGGTGCTGGTCGAGCTGCGCAACGGCCGTGGCCAGATCGATGACATCGATCACCTGGGCAACCGCCGCGTGCGTTGTGTCGGCGAACTGGCCGAGAACCAGTTCCGCGCTGGCCTGGTGCGTGTCGAGCGCGCCGTCAAGGAGCGTCTGGGCCAGGCCGAGACCGAAAACCTGATGCCGCACGACCTGATCAACTCCAAGCCGATCTCGGCCGCCATCAAGGAGTTCTTCGGTTCGAGCCAGCTGTCGCAGTTCATGGACCAGACCAACCCACTGTCGGAAATCACGCACAAGCGTCGCGTTTCCGCACTGGGCCCGGGCGGCCTGACGCGCGAACGCGCCGGCTTTGAAGTGCGCGACGTGCACCCGACCCACTACGGCCGCGTCTGCCCGATCGAAACGCCGGAAGGCCCGAACATCGGCCTGATCAACTCGATGGCGCTTTACGCGCGCCTGAACGAGTACGGCTTCCTGGAAACCCCGTATCGCAAGATCATCGACGGCAAGGTCAGCGACCAGATCGACTACCTGTCGGCCATCGAGGAAAGCCACTACGTGATCGCGCAGGCCAACGCCGCGCTCGATGACGAAGGCCGTTTCGTCGACGACCTGGTGGCTTGCCGCGAAGCGGGCGAAACCATGCTGACCGCGCCGGGCAACGTGCACTACATGGACGTGGCGCCGTCGCAGATCGTGTCGGTCGCGGCGTCGCTGATCCCGTTCCTCGAGCACGACGACGCCAACCGTGCACTGATGGGCGCCAACATGCAGCGCCAGGCCGTGCCTTGCCTGCGTCCGGAAAAGCCGCTGGTCGGCACCGGCGTCGAGCGCACCGTTGCGGTCGACTCGGGCACGACCGTGCAGGCGCTGCGTGGCGGCGTGGTTGACCACGTCGACGCCGACCGCGTCGTGATCCGCGTCAACGACGAAGAGAACGTCGCTGGCGAAGTGGGCGTGGACATCTACAACCTGATCAAGTACACGCGTTCCAACCAGAACACGAACATCAACCAGCGTCCCATCGTGGCCCGCGGCGACAAGGTCGCCAAGGGTGACGTGCTGGCCGACGGCGCGTCCACCGACCTCGGTGAACTCGCGCTGGGCCAGAACATGCTGATCGCGTTCATGCCCTGGAACGGCTACAACTTCGAAGACTCGATCCTGATCTCCGAACGCGTCGTGGCCGACGATCGCTACACCTCGATCCACATCGAAGAGCTGACCGTGGTCGCTCGCGATACGAAGCTGGGACCCGAGGAAATCACGCGCGACATCAGCAACCTGGCTGAAACGCAGCTCAACCGCCTGGATGACTCCGGCATCGTCTACATTGGCGCGGAAGTCAGCGCCGACGACGTGCTGGTGGGCAAGGTCACGCCGAAGGGCGAAACCCAGCTCACGCCGGAAGAAAAGCTGCTGCGCGCCATCTTCGGCGAAAAGGCTTCCGACGTTAAGGACACCTCGCTGCGCGTGCCCTCGGGCATGACCGGCACGGTGATCGACGTGCAGGTGTTCACGCGCGAAGGCATCGTGCGCGACAAGCGCGCCCAGTCCATCATCGACGATGAACTGCGCCGTTATCGCCAGGACCTCAACGACCAGCTGCGCATCGTCGAGAACGACCAGTTCGACCGTATCGAGAAGATGCTGGTCGGCAAGACCGTCAATGGCGGCCCGCGCAAGCTGGCCAAGGGCGCCACCTTGACCAAGGCCTACCTGGCCGACCTGGATCGCTGGCAGTGGTTCGACATCCGCCTGGCCGACGAACAGCACGCTGTCGTGCTGGAGCAGGCCAAGGAATCGCTCGAGCAGAAGCGCCACCAGTTCGACCTGGCCTTCGAAGAGAAGCGCAAGAAGCTGACGCAGGGCGACGAACTGCCGCCGGGCGTGCTGAAGATGATCAAGGTCTACCTGGCCGTCAAGCGCCGCCTGCAGCCGGGCGACAAGATGGCCGGCCGCCACGGCAACAAGGGCGTGGTTTCGCGCATTACGCCGGTCGAGGACATGCCCCACATGGCCGACGGCACTCCCGCCGACATCGTTCTGAACCCGCTGGGCGTGCCCTCGCGGATGAACGTCGGCCAGGTGCTGGAAGTCCATCTGGGCTGGGCCGCCAAGGGCGTGGGCTACCGCATCGCCGACATGCTGCGCGACGAGCGCACGGCGCAGGCCAAGAGCGTCCGCGGCTACCTGGAGAAGGTGTACAACACCACGGGCAGCAGCGCGCATATCGACAGCCTGACCGACGAGGAAGTGCTGGAACTGGCCAACAACCTGAAGAAGGGTGTGCCGTTTGCCACGCCGGTGTTCGACGGTGCGACCGAAGAAGAAATCGGCAAGATGCTGGAACTGGCCTATCCCGACGACGTCGCCGCGCGCATGCGCCTGACGGCGTCGCGTTCGCAGGCATGGCTGTATGACGGCCGTACCGGCGAGCAGTTCGAGCGTCCGGTCACGATCGGCTACATGCACTACCTGAAACTGCACCACTTGGTGGACGACAAGATGCACGCGCGTTCCACCGGCCCGTACTCGCTGGTTACCCAGCAGCCGTTGGGCGGCAAGGCGCAGTTCGGCGGTCAGCGTTTCGGGGAAATGGAAGTGTGGGCGCTGGAAGCCTACGGCGCCTCCTACACCCTGCAGGAAATGCTGACGGTGAAGTCCGACGACATCACCGGCCGCACGAAGGTTTACGAAAACATCGTCAAGGGCGACCACGTCATCGATGCCGGCATGCCGGAATCGTTCAACGTGCTGGTCAAGGAAATTCGCTCGCTGGCCCTGGACATGGATTTGGAGCGTAACTGATGAAAGCGCTACTCGACCTCTTCAAGCAAGTCTCGCAAGACGAGCAGTTCGATGCCATCAAGATCGGCATCGCCTCGCCCGAGAAGATCCGTTCGTGGTCTTTCGGCGAAGTTCGCAAGCCCGAGACGATCAACTACCGTACGTTCAAGCCCGAGCGTGACGGCCTGTTCTGCGCCAAGATCTTCGGTCCCATCAAGGACTACGAATGCTTGTGCGGCAAGTACAAGCGCCTGAAGCATCGTGGCGTGATCTGCGAAAAGTGCGGCGTGGAAGTCACCGTCGCCAAGGTGCGCCGCGAGCGCATGGGCCATATCGAACTGGCCAGCCCGGTTGCGCACATCTGGTTCCTCAAGAGCCTGCCGTCGCGCCTGGGCATGGTGCTCGACATGACGCTGCGCGACATCGAGCGCGTGCTGTACTTCGAAGCCTGGTGCGTGATCGAGCCCGGCATGACGCCGCTCAAGCGCGGCCAGATCATGTCCGATGACGACTTCCTGGCCAAGACCGAAGAGTACGGCGACGACTTCCGTGCCCTGATGGGCGCCGAGGCCGTGCGCGAACTGCTGCGCACCATCGACATCGATCGCGAAGTCGAGACGCTGCGCGGCGAGCTCAAGGCCACCAGCTCGGAAGCCAAGATCAAGAAGATCTCCAAGCGTCTGAAGGTGCTGGAAGGCTTCCAGAAGTCCGGCATCAAGGCCGAATGGATGGTCATGGAAGTGCTGCCCGTGTTGCCGCCGGACCTGCGTCCGCTGGTGCCGCTGGACGGCGGCCGCTTCGCGACCTCCGACCTGAACGACCTGTACCGCCGCGTCATCAACCGCAACAACCGCCTCAAGCGCCTGCTCGAACTGAAGGCGCCCGAGATCATTCTGCGCAACGAAAAGCGCATGCTGCAGGAAGCCGTCGACTCGCTGCTCGACAACGGCCGCCGCGGCAAGGCCATGACCGGCGCCAACAAGCGCCAGCTCAAGTCGCTGGCCGACATGATCAAGGGCAAGAGCGGTCGTTTCCGCCAGAACCTGCTGGGCAAGCGCGTCGACTACTCGGGCCGTTCGGTCATCGTGGTGGGCCCGCAGCTCAAGCTGCACCAGTGCGGCCTGCCCAAGCTGATGGCGCTCGAGCTGTTCAAGCCGTTCATCTTCAATCGCCTGGAGATGATGGGCCTGGCCACGACCATCAAGGCTGCCAAGAAGCTGGTCGAGAGCCAGGAGCCGGTGGTGTGGGACATCCTCGAAGAGGTGATCCGCGAGCACCCGGTCATGCTCAACCGTGCGCCGACGCTGCACCGCCTGGGCATCCAGGCGTTCGAGCCGGTGCTGATCGAAGGCAAGGCCATCCAGCTGCACCCGCTGGTCTGCGCCGCCTTCAACGCCGACTTCGACGGCGACCAGATGGCCGTGCACGTGCCGCTGTCGCTCGAAGCGCAGCTCGAAGCGCGTACGCTGATGCTGGCCTCGAACAACGTATTGTTCCCGGCCAACGGCGAGCCGTCCATCGTGCCGTCGCAGGATATCGTGCTGGGCCTGTACTACACGACCCGCGAACGCATCAACGGCAAGGGCGAAGGCATTTTCTTTGCCGACGTGTCGGAAGTGCAGCGCGCCTATGACAACGGCGAAGTCGAACTGCAGACCCGCATCACCGTACGCCTGACCGAGTACGAGCGCGACGAGCAGGGCGAGTGGCAGCCGGTCAAGCACCGCCATGAAACGACGGTCGGCCGTGCGCTGCTGTCCGAGATCCTGCCCAAGGGCCTGCCCTTCACGGTGCTGAACAAGGCCCTGAAGAAGAAAGAGATCTCGCGCCTGATCAACCAGTCGTTCCGCCGTTGCGGCCTGCGCGACACGGTGATCTTTGCCGACAAGCTGATGCAGTCGGGCTTCCGCCTGGCCACGCGCGGCGGCATCTCGATCGCCATGGAAGACATGCTGATCCCGAAGGCCAAGGAAGGCATCCTGGCCGAGGCCAGCCGCGAGGTCAAGGAAATCGACAAGCAGTACTCGTCGGGTCTGGTGACCTCGCAAGAGCGCTACAACAACGTGGTCGATATCTGGGGCAAGGCCGGCGACAAGGTCGGCAAGGCGATGATGGAGCAACTGGCCACCGAGCCGGTCGTCAACCGTCATGGCGAGGAAGTGCGCCAGGAATCGTTCAACTCGATCTACATGATGGCCGACTCGGGCGCCCGTGGTTCGGCCGCCCAGATTCGCCAGCTGGCCGGCATGCGCGGCCTGATGGCCAAGCCGGACGGCTCGATCATCGAGACCCCGATTACCGCCAACTTCCGCGAAGGCCTGAACGTACTGCAGTACTTCATCTCGACGCACGGCGCGCGCAAGGGCTTGGCCGATACCGCGCTGAAGACGGCGAACTCGGGCTACCTGACGCGCCGCCTGGTCGACGTGACCCAGGATCTGGTGATCACCGAAGACGATTGCGGCACCAGCCATGGCTACGCGATGAAGGCCCTGGTCGAGGGCGGTGAAGTCATCGAACCGCTGCGCGACCGTATCCTCGGCCGCGTGGCCGCGATCGACGTCGTCAACCCCGACACGCAGGAAACGGCCATCGCGGCTGGCACCCTGCTCGACGAAGACCTGGTCGACCTGATCGACCGCCTGGGCGTGGACGAAGTCAAGGTCCGCACGCCGCTGACGTGCGAAACGCGTCACGGCCTGTGCGCGCATTGCTATGGCCGCGATCTGGGCCGCGGTTCGCACGTCAACGTGGGCGAGGCCGTCGGCGTCATCGCCGCGCAATCGATCGGCGAACCGGGCACGCAGCTCACCATGCGGACGTTCCACATCGGTGGCGCCGCTTCGCGTTCGGCCCTGGCCAGCGCCGTGGAAACCAAGTCCAACGGCACGGTCGGCTTCGCCAGCACGATGCGCTATGTCACCAACGCCAAGGGCGAGCGTGTGGCGATTTCGCGTTCCGGCGAACTGGCCATCTTCGACGACAACGGCCGCGAGCGCGAGCGCCACAAGATCCCTTATGGCGCCACCGTCCTGCTTGGCGACGGCGAAGCGGTCAAGGCCGGCACCCGTCTGGCCAGCTGGGATCCGCTGACCCGTCCGATCGTGTCCGAGTACAGCGGCGCGGTGCGCTTCGAGAACATCGAAGAAGGCGTTACCGTTGCCAAGCAGGTCGACGAAGTCACCGGCCTGTCGACGCTGGTCGTGATCACGCCCAAGACGCGCGGCGGCAAGATCGTCATGCGTCCGCAGATCAAGCTGGTCAACGAGAACGGCGAAGACGTCAAGATCGCCGGCACCGATCACTCGGTGAACATCTCGTTCCCGGTGGGTGCGCTGATCACCGTGCGCGACGGCCAGCAGGTTGCCGTGGGCGAGGTCCTGGCGCGTATTCCGCAGGAATCGCAGAAGACCCGCGACATCACCGGCGGTCTGCCGCGCGTGGCCGAGCTGTTCGAAGCCCGTTCGCCCAAGGATGCCGGCATGCTGGCCGAAGTCACGGGTACGGTATCGTTCGGCAAGGACACCAAGGGCAAGCAGCGCCTGGTCATCACCGACCTGGAAGGCGTCAGCCACGAGTTCCTGATCCTGAAGGAAAAGCAGGTTCTGGTGCACGACGGCCAGGTGGTGAACAAGGGCGAAATGATCGTCGACGGCCCGGCCGATCCGCACGACATCCTGCGCCTGCAGGGCATCGAGAAGCTGGCGACCTACATCGTCGACGAAGTGCAGGACGTCTACCGTCTGCAGGGCGTGAAGATCAACGACAAGCACATTGAAGTGATCGTCCGCCAGATGCTGCGCCGCGTGAACATCGTCGATCCGGGTGACACCGAGTTCATCCCGGGCGAGCAGGTCGAGCGTTCGGAACTGCTCAACGAGAACGATCGCGTGGTCGCCGAGGACAAGCGTCCGGCTTCGTACGACAACGTGCTGCTGGGTATTACCAAGGCCTCGCTGTCGACCGATTCGTTCATCTCGGCGGCGTCGTTCCAGGAAACGACCCGCGTGCTGACCGAAGCGGCGATCATGGGCAAGCGCGACGACCTGCGCGGGCTGAAGGAAAACGTGATCGTCGGCCGTCTCATCCCGGCTGGTACTGGCCTGGCGTATCACATTGCCCGCAAGGACAAGGAAGCGCTGGAAGCTGCCGAGCGCGAAGCCGCCCGGCAGCTGGCCAACCCGTTCGAGGATGCGCCGGTTACGGTCGGCGGCGAACCGGAGGCTCCGGCCGCCGATACGCCGTCGGACGACTCGGCCGAGTGATGCCGTACTGACTGGAAGGCGCGCCCCGCGAGGGGCGTGGCCCGACAGCCAAAAAAAGGCCGCTGATGCATATCAGCGGCCTTTTGCTTGACGCGGTTGCGATTGCGGTCAGGTGCCGGCTTTCGATTGCGCGGCCCGAAAGACCGGGCCCCAGGCGGGATGTCCGGCTTCGTTGGGCGCCAGCGTGAAACTGGAGTCCAGGTGCAGTATGCGCACGAATGCGTCTTCGCACAGCTGGGTGTAATTGCTCACGCAGTAGCTGAATGCCTGCAGCTTGAACGCTTCGATACGCACCGCTTTCGGCGCGGCCGCCAGTTCATCGGAGCGCGCGACGCGGCGGATGACCTCGCCATAATGGCCTGCGCCATATTCCGTACGTACTTCGGCTAGGGCCTGCAGCGCGGCGGGGGTGGCGGGGACCTCGGCAGCGGGCTGGGACAGGTTGGCGCAGCCGCTTAGCGCGAGCACGGCCAGGGAAAGACTGGGCAGGAAAGGGCGGAGGATTATGGGCATGATGGACGAGGGCAGGAAACGGGGTTCGAGGTTGGTATATCCTTGCGCCGCGGGCATATTCGTAAAATCCGGCCAAGTAGCCTGGATAATATCCATAAGGCGGCCCGCAAGGATGGGCGTGTCCTACGAAGTGCGTCGAGACGACAATATGTTTATCGAAACGTAAGGATAGCCGCGCTTTCAGCATCACAAGCACAATATCCGGTTATCGCTGCCGTTTTTTGCTTTTGTCATAGAACTATGCCTCTTTTCGCCGCTTCCCAGCATCCCCGCAGTCCTTTTGCAGGCGCCGCGCCTCTCGCGCATCGCCCGTTGAGCGCTATTGCGGCCACCGCTGCCGGAGGCGTGCCGCAAGCCCGCATCAAGCGCCTGCTGGGCGAGCTGGTGCCGCAGCTGGCCAGCGTGCATGAGCAGGGACATATCTGCGGCGACATCACCGTCGATTCGGTGGGGCTGGATGAAAGCGGGCGCGCGCATCTGCTGGCGCTCAATGGGGCGGCCCAGGGCGAAGCCGCGCTGCCGGCGCCGGGATACGCGCCATTCGAGCTTTATGTGGAGGATCCTGCCTGGCCGCGCGGTCCTTGGACCGACATCTACGCATTGAGCGCCGTGGCGCACTCGCTCATTACCGGCCGCCGCCCGCCTGCGGCGCCGGAGCGCTCGGTCAACGACGGCTATCAGCCGCTCGCGCAGCGCGATCTGCCCAAGTATGACAACGATTTCCTGCGCGCCATCGATGCCGGCCTGGCCGTGCGGCCGCACACGTTCGAGGCCTTTGTCGACTCGCTCAAGTTCCCCGAGCCGGAGCCGCCCGCCGAGGCCATGGCGCCTCTGCCCAGCGAACCGCCGCCACGCGACGAGGTGCACGACGAAGAGCCGGTACGGCAGCGTCCGGCGGTGCGCAGCATTCTGTTCGCGATCCTGCTGGCGTTGGCGACGCTGGGCGTGGCCGTCTATTGGTGGCAGCGCCTGACCGGTACGCCCAGCGGCGTGATCACGAGCTCCGAACGCGTGACGACGCCCGGCGCCACTGCCACGCCATCAGACTCCCGCGAGGCTGAACCGCCGGCCGCCGGCAGCGCCGATACATCCGGCGCTGCGCCGCCGGCGCAAGCACAGGCTGGTCCGGACGCCGCTCCCGCGCCCGATGTTGCGCCGGAGGACGCTGCAACAGACGCGCAGGCCGAATCCGAGGCCGCCGCGACGCCGGCACCGGCCGCTGCCCGCGTGACGGTACGCATCAACGTGCAGCCGTGGGGCGAGATCTGGATCAATGGCGTGCGGCGTGGTGTCAGCCCGCCCATGAAGGAATTGCGCCTGGTGCCGGGACGCTACTCGGTCGTCGTGCGCAATGCCGACCTGCCGCCGTATCGGGCCACGCTCTAGGTCAAGGCGGGCCAGCCGGCTCGCATCACGCACGTGTTCCAGTGAGCGTCCGGATGGCTCTCAGCCAGGGGGTGGGCTGGCCGGCAGGCGCAGCACGAAGGTAGAGCCGGCGGGCCCCGTGCCCGATGGCGGGCTGATGACCTCGGCCCGGCCGCCCAGCCGTTCGGCGACGGTGCGCACGAATGCAAGCCCCAGGCCAGCGCCGCCTACTTCGTTCGAGCCGGCGGTGTTGACGCGCGTAAAGGGCTGGAAGATCTGCAGCTGGTCCTGGGGAGCGATGCCAGGTCCGTCGTCCTGGATCGATGCGACCCAGTCATCGGCGTCACGCACGACCGTGCAGCGGATACGGCCATCGGACGGACTGAATTTGATGGCGTTGTCCAGCAGGTTGCTCAGGGCCTGCTGCAGCAAGGTGTCGTCGCCGCGCACCAGGGCGATGGGCAGGGGTTCGTCGATCTCGATGCGGATGCCGCGCGCGCGCCGGCGCCCAGAAATCGTCGGTCGCCTCGCGCAGCAACTCGCTCAGGTCCAGCTCCGTCGGTGCGATCTTCATCGATTCCGCGCGTGTCAGGTGGACGAAATCGTCGACCAGCCGCAATGTGCGGTTGGCCAGCATGGCGATGCGGGCGAGCGCGTCGCTCTGCTGCACGCCATTGAGCGAGTCCTGGTTCATGGCCACCAGGGCAAGTATCGAATTCTGCGGCGCGCGCATGTCGTGCGAAATGAAGCGCAGCGTCTCTTCACGCTTGCGCTCGGCCTGTCGTATGACGGTGATATCCGTCAGGGTGGCCACGGTGCCGGCGAAAGCGCCTTCGTCGGTGCGAATGGGCGCGCACTTCAGGATCAGGTCGCGTCCGGCCTGGTCTCGGACCTCCATGTCCACGTTCCACGGCGAATCCTGCGCATCGGGCGGCGTATGCCGCAGGGCCTCGGTCAAGGTCTGGCGGTTGCGTTCGTCGGTGATGGCGCGCTGGAACAGATCGGCGGCCAGCTGGCCATGGCGCGGCGCACGCAACCCCAGGCTGCGAAAATACTGGATCGCCGCGCGGTTGCGAAACTGCAGCCGGCCGCGCGGGTCGAACACCAGCGTCGCGTCGGGCATGCCGTCCAGGCCATCGGTCAGGAAGCGTCGCAGGTTGCGCACGCGCGCCAGCGCTTCGCGCAATTTGCCCAGGCGGTCTTCCAGCGAACGGTTGACCAGCAGCGTGTGGGTACGGCCTTCGTTGAGCACCGGCGGATATTCGCGCTGCAGCCGCTTGAGTTCATTGTCCATGTAGCGCAGCACGGCTTCCTGGCTGCGCCAGCTCCAGATCGGATAGCACAGCGCCAGCACCAGCATCGTGGCCGTCGGCGGAAACCACACCTGGCCAAAGCGCAGGGCCAGATAGGTGACCGGCAATACGGCCAGCAATATGGCGCCGTTGAGCACCAGCGCCGCCTTGGGCGAGAGCACCCGCAGGCCCAGGCACAGCAGCAGGACGGGCAGCGCAGCGGCCAAGGCGTTATGCCAGGGGCTGGCGACGGTATAGGAAATATTCTGGCGCGCCGCCTGCAGCATGTTGCCGATGATCTCCACGCCCGCCATGCCATTGGCCTGGTGCGAGACGGGCGTGGGGAACGCATCGGTCAGGCCCGTTGCCCACGATCCCACCAGCACATACTTGCCGCGGATCCATTCGGGCGGTACGTTGCCCTGCAGCACGCTGATATACGACACCGTGCGCAAATGGCCGGGGGGGCCGGCGTATGGGATGCGGGTCTGGCCGGCCGCCAGTTGCGCGGTGGCAAACTGCAGGGCCTGTTGCGCCTCGCCGCCCACGCTCATCAGCGACAGCGAGAAATGCGGCCATAGCGCGGTGCCGACCTGGGCTGTCCAGATCGAGCGCCGCAGCACGCCGTCGGTATCGAGCTCGACATTGATGAAGCCCAGTGCGGCGGCGGCCTGCGCCAGCGACTCGAGCGGCGGCTCGTGGCCCGTCGCGCGCGGCAGGCGGTTGAGCACCACCGGCAGCACCACCTTGCCGTTGCGGCGGATGGCCTCGGCCAGTTGCGCGTCGACCGCGGGTTCGGCGCGGTCGGGTTCGGCAAAGATGATATCCAGGCCCACTGCGCGGGCCTCGCCCAGCTTGTCCAGCAGGGCCGCGTGCACCGTCCTGCTCCAGGGCCAGCGCCCCAGCGTGGCGATACTGTCGTCGTCGATCATGACGATCAGGATTTCCGGGCTGGCTGGCCGGCCGGACAGCGATACGGCCCGGTCGTACAGCGTCAGGTCGATGCGGCCCATGCCGCCCAGGGCGCCCAGCAGTCCCGCAACCGTCACCAGCACCATCGTCAGCATGATGCCGGTGCGCGCCGCCAGCCAGCGCCGGGCGGGGGAGTCGGGCAGGGGGCGGCGGCGGCGCACCTTAGAATTCGCTGAGCAGCACCAGGTCGCCGGTGCCGGTGGCTACGGACAGGCCATAGGGCGTGGACAGCACGTTTGCGCCTTCGAAAGGCTGCACGGCTTCGCGCCCGTTCAAACCGGAGGCATCCACGGCGCGAACCGCCACGTAGTAGGTTCCGGCGCCGGGCGCGCGGAACCGTACATCGTTGGTATCGAACCGGTCGGACGCCACCACGTGCATGCCCTCCGCGTCGCGCGAAACCCTCACTATATAGGCGGAAGCGCCGGATACGGGCGCAAACGGCACCGTCCAGCCGCCCGAGGCGGCGCGCGCCGGGGCTTGCAGTTGGGGGGCGGGCAGCAGGGCCTGCACGCCCGAGAACGCGCCGTCGCTGCCGACATTGGCGCCGTAGCCCGAGGACACCGCTACCGGCGTGGCCGGCGCGGCGTCGGGGGCGTGCGGCTGCAGGCGTACGCTGCCTTCCAGGACTTCGCTGCTGGCGCCCCGCGGACTGCTCTTGACGCGAAAGCGGGTGCCGCGCACGCCCGTGACCGCCACCGGCGTACGGATCTCGAAGCGGCCAACGCCCTGGCCGCCCGGGGCCACGCGCGATTCGAGCTCGCCTTGCTGTACCTGGAAGATCGAATCGGTAAGCGGCACGCGCTGGAATTGGCGCAGGCGGTTGGCGGCCACCGTGCCGTTCTCGGGAATCGTCACCTGGCTGCCGTCGGACAGTTTCAGGGTAACGAAGCTGCCGGACGCGGTCCTGATGGTGCTGCCCTCGACGATCTGCGTGCCGACCCGCAGGGCCTGGCCGTCGGCGGTGGCGTTGCCGCTGACGTGGACCACCTCGGCGCCTGCCGCCTGCACCGGGATCATGGCCAGCGGAATGCGCAGCTCGAGGGCGATCGGCAGGCGCTGGGGGTCGTCCACCCGGTTCAGCGTCTGCAGGATCGACCAGTTGGATTCATTACCGGTGTAAGTGCTTGCTAACGCTATAAGCGTGTCGCCAGAACGCACTCGGTAAAGAAAATTCTCTCCCAGGCTACCTGCGGGCTGGGCTTGTACCGCGGCGCTGGCCACAAGGGCGCACACCAGCATGAACGCTGGCGCGAACGGCCGAATCATGAACTTCTCTCCTTGGATTAGTCGTCTTTGGCGTCGTCGCCCTGCGGCTGCGGGTCGCTGACCAATTCCAGCCGATAGCCCAGGGCATAGGACGAAGACAAGCGCACCCCATTCTGGGGGCGCAACTGCAACTTCTGGCGAATATTCGACAAATGCGTATCAAGGGTGCGCGAGGTCGCCGGGATCTCCCGGTTCCACACGCTTTCTGCAAGCACATCGCGCGAGATCAGGCGCCCGACGTTGCGAAAAAACAACTGCGCGAGTTCGAATTCCTTGGGCGGCAACGGTACGACCTGGCCGTCGAGGGCGATGGAGCGCTCGTTGGGATCGATGCGATAGCCCGCGACCGAGAACGGCAGATAGTCGGGCAGGGCGCCCTGGCTGCGGCGCAACAGGGCCGCCACGCGCGCCAGCAATTCGGCGGGCCGCATGGGCTTTACGATGTAGTCGTCGGCGCCTGCCTGCAGGCCTTGCACCAGGTCGCTTTCCTGGTCCCGGCTGGTCAGGAAAATGATAGGCACGGCAAAACCGTAGCTCGTGCGCAGCCGGCGCACGACTTCGTCGCCATTCATGTCGGGCAACTGCCAGTCGAGCAGGATGAGGTCGAACGCCTGGACGCGCAGCGCCGCCAGCAGGTCGAGGCTGCGCGGATAGCTGGTACATGTGTATCCGGCCGCGGAGAGCACCTGCTGGATATGCTGCGCCTGGTCCAGATCGTCTTCGAGCGACGCAATTTTCATTCGTTGTGACACAGAGCGATGCTCGCACGGCAGTCTGCGAGCAGGTTACGGACAAGGCCGGGATCCGGTGCGGCGAACCGCGCGTTCGCCAATTCGTCGCGAGCGCATCTGGCGTCCCAGAAACTTACTGTTCGCACATTGGCGTAGGCGTCATCCAAAAGTGTATGGAACCCTAACCAAACGCATGATAACCCGGGGCTCTTGTTACATCGTCCCCAATGAGCATAAGTGTCAAACATTGCAAAGTTGACAAATGTTGACTGGCTCTGTTGCGCAACACCGCGCCACACTGTCTCAAATGCGTACAGGCGCGCGCTTTCCCTTTTGAGCGCCTGAAAGCCGGCCGCGAACCCGCGGACTGGCAGGGATTCGTTATGAAGCAATTGAGCACGTTGATCATGACGCCCGACGACGCCGATCGCGACCGCATCATTGCAGCAATGCTGCTGGCCGGGATCTCGGCCAAGGGCTGTTCCACGCCCCTGGAGCTGTTCGGGCTGTTGAGTGAGGATACCTACGACGCGGTCGTGATGGACCTTTCCGAGCTGGGCGAGCTGGGCTACGCCCTGGTGGCGCGCCTGCGTGGCTCGCCGGAGCTGGGCATCATCGTCATTGGCGGCAACCTGACCCTGGACGCCCGCCTGCGCTGCCTGCAAAGCGGCGCGGACGCCTGCGTGCCCCTGCCGGCCGACGAGCGCGAGCTGGCATGCGTGCTGCTTGCCCTGGCGCGGCGCCTGCCCGCCTGGCAGGAAGACGAAGAGGCCGTCGCGCAACGCGGTACCGACGACGAGGGCTGGGAGCTGCGCGACCAGGACTGGACGCTCGTGGCCCCCGGCGGGGAAGAGCTGTCGCTGTCGGCCAACGAGCGGCAGATCGTCCGCCTGCTGCTGGGCGCGGCCGGCCGCGCCGAACTGGCCAGCGAGCTGGCTGTCGACGGCCCGGCGGTGCGTTCCACCGGCGAGCGCAGCATCGACGTCATCGTCAGCCGGCTGCGCCGCAAGGCCGAGCTGGCGGGCCTGGTGCTTCCCATCCGAACGGTCTACGGCAGCGGCTACCTGTTCGCCAACTCCTAGCTGTGAACTGTCAATAGGTTGTATTTGTCCAGGTTGAGTCTGGAGATGGGTACAGCGCGCCCGATGCCTTGGTGGGGTCGATGCCAGTTGTAGTGGTGTAGCCAGGATTTCATGGCATCGGCTCGGTGTTGGGAGTTCTGGTAGGTGTGAGCGTAAGCCCACTCACGCAAGGCCGACTGGATGAAGCGTTCGGCCTTGCCATTGGTCTGTGGGCGGTAAGGTCGGGTAAAGCGGTGCTTGATGCCCAGCTCATGGCACAGCGCGGCGAAGGCGCGGCTGCGAAAGGCCGAGCCATTGTCGGTGAGCAAGCGCTGGATGGTCACGCCCAGGCGCTGGTAGTAGGCCACTGCGTCCTTGAGGAACTGGACGGCGCTGGGGAAGCGCTCGTCGGGGTGGATGTCGGTGAAGGCCACGCGGGCGTGGTCATCGATGGCCACGAAGACGAAGTCCCAGCCGGCCCCCTCAACGGTATCGCGTCGGTTGCCCGTGACCCGGTGACCAGGGCGCTGGATACGTCCCAGCTTCTTGATGTCGATGTGCAGCAGATCGCCGGGGGCCTGATGCTCGTAGCGCACCACCGGCTCGGCCGGCTCCAGGTCGGCCAGGTGCGACAGACCGGCGCGGGCCAGGACGCGGCTGACGGTGCTGGCTGACACGCCCAGCGCCTGGGCGATGCGCGCTTGGGTCAGCCGCTTGCGGCGCAGCTCCACGATAGCCAGCGCCTTGGCCGGCGCAATCGCTCGGGGCGAGACCGTCGGGCGCGAGGACGCATCGGCCAAGCCCGCCTGGCCCTGAGCCAGGAAGCGGCCCAGCCATTTGCGCACAGTCGGCGCGGTGACCCCATAGGCGCGGGCCGCTTCAGGCACACAAACTTGATGGGCGATCAATTGCTGGACCATTTCGAGTCGACGTAGGAAGGTCAATCGGGCATGCTTATGGGTGTTCATCCGGCCGGGCTCCTTGAGTGAACTGGGGGGTCGGCGATTTCCAGTTTCTCAAATCCGGTTCGGATGAACCATGCATACAACCTATTGAATCTTCACAGCTAGCGGGGCCGGCGCGGCCTGTGCCCGGGAATCCGGGTGCCTGTCCCCGCCGGGACAGGCACACGCACGGGCAGACGCCATGACTAGGCCGGACGCACCGCCACCAGCGTCAACGTGTCGCTGGTGAACGAACCGTCGGGCTGGATGGCGAAGTGCCGGCGCACCGGCGCGGGCGCGATGTCCGTCATGGCGCGCAGCGCCGTCACCAGCTCGGGCGGCGTGCGCATGCGCTCGACCCACGAGGTGAATTCCAGCGGCAGCCGGCGCGCGGTCATGCCCTGCGTGACCAACCCGGCCTCGGCCGCCATGCGCAGCCATTCGGCGGCCGAATAATCGCGCACGTGCGACGTGTCGCGCAGGACTTCGATGGTCTGCAGCCAGGTGTCCAGCAGGGCTTCGCCCGGGCTGACGACATCGGCGAATACCGCGATGCCGCCGGGCTTGAGCACGCGGCAGGCCTCGCGCAGGGCCTGGCCCGGATCTTCCCAGTGATGGGTGGAATAGCGGCTCATTACCAGGTCGAACTCGCCATCGCCGAACGGCAGCGCCTCGGCCTTGCCGCGACAGGTGCGCAGGTTGGCCAGGCCGCGGCGCGCGGCTTCGCCGGCCACCACGTCCAGCATGGACTGCGACAGGTCATAGGCCACGACTTCGGCCACATGGGGCGCCACATGGAAGCTGACGTGCCCGCCGCCGGTGCCCAGGTCCAGCAGCCGCGCGCCGGGGTGTTCGCGGGCGATGGCGGCCATCTGCAGCAGGTCTTCGCCCTGGGCATGGACGGCGCTGGTCAGGTAGGCGCTGGCGCGGGGGCTGAATTGGCGTTCGACGGCGGCGTCGTGGGTGGGTGTGGCTGACATGGAAATCCTTGGTAGGCAGGGGCCGCGGGTGCGGCACGAGTAAGATAGAAGGCTTCCGATACGCGTACAAGCCTATTGCTCATCCTGGTATGAACAGTGCTACCCATTTGGCCGCCCATGAAGGCTCGGCCCGGCGCCGGCAGGCGCTGGGCGAATTCGTGCGCACGGCGCGCGCCCGCATCACGCCGCAGATGGCCGGGCTGCCGGCCGGCTCGCGGCGCCGCACGCCGGGCCTGCGGCGCGAAGAAGTGGCGCAGCTCTCCGACATCAGCGTCACCTGGTACACCTGGATCGAGCAGGGCCGCGAAGTCACCGTATCGCCCGCGGTATGGGCGCGTATCGCCAATGTCCTGCACCTGGCGCGCGCCGAGCGCGCCTATCTGTTCGAGCTGGCCGAATGCGCCGACCCGCAGCAGCCGCGCGACGAGGGCGGCGATGCGCCCGTGTCGCTGCAGGCCTGTGTCGATGCCATCGACGCGCCAGCCTACGCACTGGACCGCGCCTGGAACCTGCTGGCCAGCAACGCCGCCATGCGCGAGCTGTTCGACGACTGGCCGCTGCGCGACGCGCAGCCCAACCTGTTGCGCTACATCTTCCTGGACCCGGCCGCGCGCGAGCTGGTGGTCGATTGGGACCAGCGCGCCCGCCGCGTGGTGGCCGAATTTCGCGCCGACGCGGGGGCCCACCTCGACGAGGCCGACGTGGTCGCGCTGCTCGACGAACTCAACCGCGCCAGCCCGGTCTTCGCGCATTGGTGGACGCGCCACGCCGTGGTCGAGCGCGAGGGCGGCCTGCGCGAGTTCCAGCACCCGCGCAGCGGGCGGCAGAACCTGCAGCAGATCACCTTCAGGCTGGCCACGCACCCGGAACTCAAGCTGGTGATGCTGTTGCCCTCGTAGGGCGTCGGCGCTATGCCTGGCGCGGCGGCGCGGGCAGGGCGGCCAGCAGGCCGTCGAGCAGCTTGCGCACCGGGGCGGGCAGCGCGGTGGCGGGCAGTTCGGCGGGGCTGACCCAGCGTTCCGGCGTGGCCGCCTGGCGCAGCGCCGCGCCGCGCACCGCGAGATACCAGGGCCGCACATGCAGCCGGTAGTGGGTGAACGTGTGGGCGAAGGCGGCCAGTTCGACCGGCGCCTCGGCCTGCAGGCCCAGCTCGCGGGCCGCCGCGCCCGGGTCGTGGGCGGGGTCGCATTCGGGCAGGCTCCACAGGCCGCCCCAGATGCCCGGCGCGGGGCGCAGATGCAGCAGGATGCCGTCGGGGCCGTGCAGCACCAGCATGGCCGTGCTGCGTTCGGGGATGGCCTTGCGCGCCTTGGGCGTGGGCAGTTCGGCCTGGCGTCCGTCGCGGCGCGCGATACAGGACTGCGCCACCGGACAGCGTTCGCAGGCCGGCTTGCCGCGCGTGCACAGCGTGGCGCCCAGGTCCATCAATCCCTGTGTATAGCCGGGCATGTCGAGATCCGGCGCGGCCTGCACCTGGGCCGCGGCCAGCGCCCATAGCTGCTGTTCCACCGCGCGGCGGGCAGGGTCGCCCTCGATGCCGAAGTGGCGCGTGAACACCCGCTTGACGTTGCCGTCCATGATGGGGCTGCGCTCGCCGTAGGCGAAGGCGGCGATGGCCGCGGCCGTGGAGCGGCCGATGCCGGGCAGGGTGGCGATCTCTTCGGCGCGCGGGGGAAAGCGGCCGACGCAGCGCTGCATGATTTCCTGCGCGCAGCGGTGCAGGTTGCGGGCGCGCGCGTAGTAGCCCAGGCCGGCCCAGTAGGGCATGACATCTTCCTGGCGCGCCGCCGCCAGGGCGGCCACATCGGGAAAACGTTCCAGGAAGCGCTGGTAATACGGAATGACCGTCGCCACCTGCGTCTGCTGCAGCATGATTTCCGAGAGCCAGATGCGATAGGGGTCGCGGGTGTTCTGCCAGGGCAGATCGTGGCGGCCGTGGCGGGCCTGCCAGGCCGTGATGCGGGAGGCGAAGTCCATGGGCGCCATTATCGCATTGCCCTATTGCGGGGACGGGTCGGGCCGGGTACAAAGAAGGAAAAGAAGAAAGGCGTAGACGCGCCCGGATCTGTTGCCGTTGCCTCACAAGGGCTTGAGCGCGTGGCTGGTTCGGACACCCCTTACAAATGGAGTAGACATGAATGCCCCTCTGACGCCCGCGCAGCGCGCGGCGCTTGAGTCCGTACATCTGGACGACAAATACACCCTGACTGCCGGCCGCGCCTGGATGAGCGGCATCCATGCGCTGGTGCGCCTGCCCATGATGCAGCGCGTGCGCGACGAGCGCGCCGGGCTGAACACGGCCGGCTTCGTGTCCGGCTACCGGGGGTCACCGCTGGGCGGGGTCGACCAGAACATGTGGAAGGCCGCCAAGTACCTGAAGCAGCATCACATCGAATTCCAGCCCGGCATCAACGAGGACCTGGCCGCCACCGCCGTGTGGGGCTCGCAGCAGGTCAACCTGTTCCCGGGCGCCAAGTACGACGGCGTGTTCGGCATGTGGTACGGCAAGGGGCCGGGCGTGGACCGCTGCGGCGACGTCTTCAAGCACGCCAATGTGGCCGGCACCTCGCGCCACGGCGGCGTGCTGGTGGTGGCCGGCGACGACCATCCGGCCAAGTCGTCGACGCTGCCGCACCAGAGCGACCACATTCTCAAGGTCTGCATGATCCCGGCGCTGTTTCCCGCCAGCGTGCAGGAAGTGCTGGACTACGGCCTGCATGGCTGGGCCATGAGCCGCTATGCCGGGGTGTGGGTCGGCATGAAATGCATCACCGACATCGTCGAGGTGTCCGCCTCGGTGGAGGTCGACCCCGAGCGCACGCGCATCGTGCTGCCCGAGGATTTCCAGCTGCCGCCCGACGGGCTGAACATCCGCCTGCCGGATACGCCGCTGCAGCAGGAGGCGCGGCTGCTGGACTACAAGCTGTACGCCGCGCTGGCCTACGCCCGCGCCAACCGGCTGAACCGCGAAATGTGGCAGGTGCCCA
This sequence comes from Bordetella pertussis 18323, assembly GCF_000306945.1. Taxonomy (NCBI): domain Bacteria; kingdom Pseudomonadati; phylum Pseudomonadota; class Betaproteobacteria; order Burkholderiales; family Alcaligenaceae; genus Bordetella; species Bordetella pertussis. Next base: position 32,133 of record NC_018518.1, read on the forward strand.
ACGCGCAGGCGCGTTTCGGCATCATGACCTCGGGCAAGGCCTACCTGGACACGCGCCAGGCGCTGGCCGACCTGGGCCTGAGCGAGGAAATCTGCAAGCGCATCGGGCTACGGCTGTTCAAGGTGGGCATGGTGTGGCCGCTGGAGGCCACCGGCATGCAGCGGTTCGCCGAGGATCTCGACGAGATCCTGGTGGTCGAGGAAAAGCGCCAGGTGCTCGAATACCAGCTCAAGGAAGAGCTGTTCAGCTGGATCGGCACCGGCAAGAAGATCCCGCGCGTGGTCGGCAAGTTCGACGACAAGGACGGCGGCGAGTGGTCGGTGCCGCAGGGCAACTGGCTGCTGCCGGCGCACTACGAGTTCTCGCCCGCCATGGTGGCCAAGGCCATCGGCGCGCGCCTGCTGCGCTTCGAGCTGCCCGAGGACGTGCGCGCCGGCATCCAGGCGCGCCTGGATTTCATCGCCGAGCGCGAGCAGGCGCTGGCCCGGCCGCGCCTGGTGGTGGACCGCAAGCCGTGGTTCTGTTCGGGCTGTCCGCACAATACCTCGACCCGCGTGCCCGAGGGCTCGCGCGGCATGGCCGGCATCGGCTGCCACTACATGGTGACCTGGATGGGCCGCAACACCCAGGTGTTCACCCAGATGGGCGGCGAGGGCGTTCCGTGGGTGGGCCAGGCGCCGTTCACCGAGGAAAAGCATGTATTCGCCAACCTGGGCGACTGCACCTATTACCACTCGGGCCTGCTGGCGATCCGCGCCGCCGTGGCGGCCAAGGTGCCCATCACCTACAAGATCCTGTTCAACGACGCCGTCGCCATGACCGGCGGCCAGCCGGTCGACGGTCCGATCAGCGTGCCCATGATCACGCGCCAGATGGCCGCCGAAGGGATCGAGAAGATCGTCGTCGTCACCGACGAGCCGGAGAAATACCGCCACGTCACCGACCTGGCGCCGGGCGTGCCGGTCAAGCACCGCGACGAGCTGGACGCGGTCATGAAGGAGCTGCGCGCCTATCCCGACGTGTCGGTGCTGGTCTACGACCAGACCTGCGCCACCGAGAAGCGCCGCCGCCGCAAGCGCAACGCCTATCCGGACCCGGCCTTGCGCGTGGTGATCAACGAACGCGTCTGCGAAGGCTGCGGCGATTGTTCCGAGAAGTCGCATTGCCTGTCGGTCGAACCGCTGGAAACCGAGTTCGGACGCAAGCGCACCATCAACCAGTCCAGCTGCAACAAGGATTATTCCTGCCTGAAGGGCTTCTGCCCCAGCTTCGTCACGGTCGAGGGCGGACGCCTGCGCAAGCCGCGCGCGCTGGCGCAGCAGGACGCCATCGACCAGGGCCTGCCGGCGCCGCGCGCCGACGCGCTGGCCGGCCACTACGGCGTGTTCATCGCCGGCGTGGGCGGCACCGGCGTGGTCACCATCGGCCAGTTGCTGGGCATGGCCGCGCACCTGGAAGGCAAGGGCTGTTCGGTGCTGGACATGGCGGGCCTGGCCCAGAAAGGGGGCGCCGTGTACTCGCACGTCGTGCTGGCCCCCACGCCGGGCGAACTGCTCAATACGCGAGTGGCCATGGGCGAGGCCGACCTGGTGCTGGCCGGCGACCTGGTCGTGGGCACCAGCCCCGAGGCCATCGCCCGCATGCGCCCGGGCCGCACGCATACGCTGCTCAACAGCGACGTCGCGCCCACGGCCGCCTTCGTCCACGATCCCGACTGGACCCTGCCCGGCTCCAACCTGCAGGCCGACCTGGCCAAGGCGTGCGGGGCGGACAACGTGGCCACCATCGACGCGGCCGAGCTGGCGGTCGGCCTGCTGGGCGACGCGATCTACGCCAATCCGCTGATGATGGGCTATGCCTACCAGAAGGGCTGGCTGCCGCTGGGCGAGGCCGCGATGCAGCGCGCCATCGAACTCAACGGCCAGCAGGTCGAGAACAACCTGGCCGCGTTCGCCTGGGGGCGGCGCGCCGCCCACGACCTGGCGCAGGTGCAGGCGCTGATCGGCAAGGGCCAGCCGGCGGCGGGCGACGAAGGCATCGTCGAAGTCAAGCGCGGGCAGGGCGCCGTGGTGGACTTCAAGCGTCCGGCCGGCGAGCTGGGCGCGCTGGCGCGGATCCGCCGCGCGTTCCTGGCGCAGTATCAGAACGAAGCCTATGCGCGGCGCTACCAGGATCTGGTCGACCAGGTGGCCGCGGCCGAGCAGGCCGCCACCGGCACCACGCGGCTGGCCGAGGCGGTGGCGCGCTATTACTTCAAGCTGATGGCCTACAAGGACGAGTACGAAGTGGCGCGCCTGTACTCGGACGGCGAGTTCCTCAAGCGTATCGACGCGCAGTTCGAAGGCGACTGGAAACTGAACTTCCACCTCGCGCCGCCGTTGTTTTCCAAGCGCGACAGCGAAGGGCACCTGGTCAAGCGCCGCTATGGGCCGGCCACGCTGCGCCTGTTCGGCGCGCTGGCGCGCCTGCGCTTTCTGCGCGGCACGGCCTTCGATGTGTTCGGGTACACGGCCGAGCGGCGCGCCGAGCGCGCGCTGATCGAGCAATACCGCGAGCAGCTGGGCGCGATCCTGCCCAAGCTGAACCGCGGCAACCTGGAGCACGCCGTCGCGCTGGCCAGCCTGCCCGAGGAGATCCGCGGCTATGGCCACATCAAGGAGGCCGCCATGGCGCGCGCCGATGTCCGCCGCGCCGAACTGATGCGCGAATTCAGCGCCTCGGTGGTGCCGATCGGCGGCGGGGTGCGCGCCGCCTGACCGTGGCCAGCGCGGAGCCGGGTGCCTGTCCCCGCCGGGACAGGCACCCCGTCATGCGCCATGAACGGCGGGGACAGGCGCCCTGGGGAACTACGCGCCCACCGGATCGCGGCGACTGGGCGTGTCGAAGCGCTCGACGCGCATGCCGCCGGGGCGCGCGAAGCGCTCCACGCGCGGGGCGGCGCGGGTTTCGGCCTGGACCGTCTGGGCGGCCGCGGCTTCGCGCTGTGCGATCAGCGCCTCGGCCTTCTGGTGGTGCGGCGCCATCTTGCGCACCATGACGCGGCCGTCGCGCGGGAAGTAATTGATGCGCCGGGCGTGGACGTCGCCCAGGTCCTGGGCGCGCACCGGGATGCCTTCGGTCTTGAGGTAATTCAGCACGAACTGGCCGTTGCGCTCGCCGATATTCATCAGCTGCATGGCGCTGAGCACCGCGCCGCCGCCGAACACCTTGGCTTCGAGGCGCTCGCGGACCGCGCCGGCCTTGAGCAGTTCGTTGATCAGCACTTCCATGGCGAAGGCGCCATAGCGCATGGTGGCCGAGGCCGGCGAATGGATGTCGCCTTCGGGCAGCATGAAGTGGTTCATGCCGCCTACCCCGATCACCGGGTCGTGGATGCAGGCCGCCACGCAGGAACCCAGCACGGTCGACAGCATGACGTCCTCGCCGTTCGTGACGTAATACTCGTTCGGCAGGATCTTGACGGCCGGACTGTTGAAGGCGTTATCGAAATAGCGGCGCGTGGCGCGGGCATCAAGTCGGGCAGGCATGGCAGGGCAGGGGCTCGGCCGGCGGGCACGAAGCCGGGCGCGCCGAAGTTTTATTCAAATTGTGATTATTCCTTGCAAAAAATCGACATACAAGTGAATTTTTGCGTTCGCGCGGACAGGGGTGCGTCCCTTTTTCGGCGCGAGCCCGGTTTCCCGGGCAAGTCTGGACTTTACCCGGGAATGCGCGCCTGCTTTCGGCGGAACAAGGGGCTTAAAAGCGCGTACTGCGGGTCACTGACCAGCGCGCCGACAGCGCGCCCAGCACGCCGGCGGCGATGACGGCCACGGCCAGCACCGGCAGGCCGGGCAGGTGCAGGGCGAATTCGGCCCCATAGCTGCGCGCCAGCCCCAGCAGCGCATCGTTGAGCGGGGTCAGCGCCATGGCCGCCGCGCCGATGGCGATCAGGGCCGATACGGCGCCGGTCAGGGCGCCCTGGTACAGGAACGGGCGGCGCACGAAGGACTCGGTCGCTCCCACCAGGCGCGCCACGGCGATTTCCTCGCGCTGGGTCATGGCCTGCATGCGCACGGTATTGAACACGGTGGCCAGCACTACCACCGCCACGCAGGCCGCCAGGAACGCCAGCCCGATGCGGGCAAAGCGCAGCAGCGCTTCCAGCCGCTGCACCCAGGCGCTGTCCAGTTGCACCTGGTCCACGCCGTCCCATTTGCCCCAGTCCTGCGCCAGCGCGCCGGCGCGCCCGGCCAGGTTCTCGCCGTCGGCCAGCGTCACCACCACCGCGTCGGGCAGCGGATTGCCGGGCAGCACGGCCAGGGCCTGCTCCCAGGCGGGGTTGTCGCGCAGCGCCGCCAGCGCCTGGTCGCGCGGCACCACCCGCACCGCGGCGATCTGGCTGGCGTAGTCGCGGCCGATGCGCTCGGCCACCGCGCCGGCCGCCGTGGCGGGGGCCTGGGTCTGCATGAACACGGTCAGCTCGGGGGTGACCGATACCTGGCGCGCCAGGGGCTGGACCGAAACCAGGATGGCGCTGCCCAGCAGCGGCAGGGCCAGCGCCAGCGCCATGACCAGCAGGTTGGCCAGCGACGAGAACGGCTGGGCCGCCAGCCGGCGCAGGGTGATCGCCAGCGCGTAGCGGTGTTGTCGCAACCAGGCCTTCATGCTTGGCCTCCGTGCGTGTCGTGGAAGCGCCCGTGCTCGATGCTGAGCGTGCGCGTGGCGTAGCGGGCCATCAGGTCCTGGTCGTGCGAGGCGATCAGCGTGGTCACGCCGACGCGGTTGAAGTCGCGGAACACATTCATGATGCGCTGCGCGTTGTCATGGTCGAGGTTGGCGGTCGGCTCGTCGGCGATCAGGATGGCCGGCCGGTTGACGATGGCGCGGGCGATCGCCAGGCGCTGCTGTTCGCCGCCCGACAGTTCGATGGGGTTGAGGTCTTCCTTGCCGGCCAGGCCGACCTTGTCCAGGGCGGCGCGGGCGCGCGCGGCGGCCGAGTCCGGGGCCTGGCCGGTCACCGCCAGGGGCAGCATGACGTTCTGGAAGGCGCTGCGGTCGTACAGCAGGTGCGTGTCCTGCAGGATCACCCCCACGGCGCGCCGCAGATACGGCCGGGCCCGGCTGGGCAGTCTGTCCAGCCGCTGGTTGTTGACCTGGATGGATCCACGGCTTGGCGGCTCCAGGCCGCCGATCAGCTTGAGCAATGTCGACTTGCCGGCGCCCGACGGCCCGGACACGAAGACGAACTCTCCAGCGCTGATGCGAAAGTTGATGTCGGCCAGGATATTTCGGCCGCGCCCGTAAGATTTGAAGACGTGCTGGAATTCAATCATGGCGAGGTATAGGAAGAAGTCGCAATAGTAACCCCGCGCGCGCGCCCGGCGATGACAATTCGCGACAGGCGGCCGGCATGCCGGCGCGCCGGCGCCCGTGCCGTCCTGCAAGATAGCCGCCGCAAATGGCGCGCCGCCGCATGACGCGTACCCCGGCGCGTGGGACGCGCATCTCAAACAGATGTCCCCGTTTTCGTGAATTACCCTAAAAGGGATTTCCCCCATGTCCCCAAATTAATCCGAACGCTACCATCCGCCCAAGCGCGTTGGTCTACGAGGCCTCGCGTATTCGATGTTGTCCTAACAGGAGATCAACACATGAAGATGCTCAAGCTGGCCGCTGCCGGCGCTGCCCTGTTTGCCGCGGGGTCGGTCGCGCACGCGGGCGCCACGTTCGACAACGTGAAGAAGAAGGGCTTTGTGCAATGCGGCGTATCGACCGGGATCCCGGGTTTCTCGATCGCCGACAGCAAGGGTGAATGGAAGGGGCTGGACGTGGACATGTGCCGCGCCATCGCCGCCACCATGTTCGGCGATGCGTCGAAGTTCAAGGTCACGCCGCTCAATACGCAACAACGCTTCACCGCGCTGCAGTCCGGCGAGGTCGACGTGCTGACCCGCAACACCACCGTCACGCTGACGCGCGACACGACGCTGGGCCTGATCGGGGTGGGCGTCAACTACTATGACAGCCAGGGCGTCATGGTGTCCAAGGAGCTGGGCGTCAAGAGCGCCAAAGAGCTCAACGGCGCCACCGTCTGCGTGCAGCCGGGCACGACCACCGAGCTCAACCTGGCCGACTGGTTCCGCGGCAACAAGATCGAGTTCAAGCCTGTCGTGATCGACAAGTACGACGAGATCGTGCGCGCCTTCTCGGCGGGCCGTTGCGATGCCTTCACGACCGACAAGTCGCAGCTGGCCTCGACGCGCACCACGCTCGAAAAGCCCGATAACTACGTCATCCTGCCGGAGGACTTCTCGAAAGAGCCGCTCGGGCCGATGGTGCGCCAGGGCGACGAGCAGTGGTTCAACGTCGTGCGCTGGTCGCTCAACGCCATGCTGGAGGCCGAGGAATACGGAATCACGTCCAAGAACGTCGACGAAATGGCCAAGAGTTCCAACCCCAACATCCAGCGCATTCTCGGCGTGACGCCGGGCATGGGCAAGAACCTGGGCGTGGACGACAAGTGGGCCTTCAACATCATCAAGCAGGTCGGCAACTATGGCGAGAGCTTCGAGGCCACGCTCGGCAAGAGCAGCGCCATGAAGCTGGAGCGTGGACTGAATGCCTCGTACAAGCAGGGTGGCCTGATGTACGGCTGGCCGGTGCGCTGATCCGCTCCTGAAGCGGGCAAGGGCGGCCATGCGGCAGCCCTTGCCCGGTCCGTGCGAGCGGGCGCAAAGCAGGCCGGCGCGTCCGCGCCGGCCGAACGTCCGACTCTGTAGATTGATTTATGACGACTACCAATCGAAACGCCCCGATTCCGGCACCGCGACGTCGTCTCAACTGGAATGATCCCGGCCTGCGCGCCGTGGTCTACCAGTTCGTCGCGCTGGTCGTGGTTGCGCTGGTGGCGTGGTTTCTGGTTTCCAATACGCTGCACAACCTGTCGGTGCGCAATATCGCCACGGGTTTCGGATTCCTCGACCGCGAGGCCGGTTTCGCGATAGGCGAAACGCCCATCGCCTATTCCCCTTCGGACACGTATGGCCGCGCAATCCTGGTCGGCGTGCTCAACACACTGCGCGTCGCCGTCATCGGCATCGTGCTCGCCACCCTGCTGGGAACCCTCATCGGCATCGGCCGGTTGTCCAAGAACTGGCTGGTCGCGCGCCTGACCTCGATCTATGTCGAAGTCATGCGCAACGTGCCGCTGCTGCTGCAGCTGTTCTTCTGGTACGCGCTGATCACCGAGAACATGCCGGGGCCGCGCCAGGCGCACAACCCCTTGCCGGGCGTGTTCATCTCCAATCGCGGCGTGCGCGTTCCCAGCCTGGAAGGCAACGCGCTGGACTGGATGCTGGGCGGGCTGGCGCTGGCCATCGTGGCCATCATCGTGCTGGGCCACTGGGGCCGCAAGCGCCAGGAAGCCACCGGCCGGATATTCCCGCTGGGCCGCGCCGCCATCGCCCTGCTGATCGGGCTGCCCATCGTGGGCTGGCTGGTCAGCGGCGCCTCGCTGGCGCTGGACATGCCGGCGCTCAAGGGCTTCAACTTCCAGGGCGGCCTGAACATGTCGCCCGAGTTCGCGGCCCTGCTGGCCGGGCTGGTGATCTACACCTCGGCTTTCGTCGCGGAAGTGGTGCGCTCGGGCATCCAGGCGGTCAACCAGGGGCAATGGGAAGCCGCCGGCTCGCTGGGGCTGCGCCGCGCCCAGGTGCTGCGCCTGGTGGTGCTGCCGCAGGCGCTGCGCGTCATCATCCCGCCGATGACCAGCCAGTACCTCAACCTGACCAAGAACAGTTCGCTGGCCGTGGCCATCGGCTATCCGGACATCGTCTCGGTGGTCAACACCACGCTCAACCAGACCGGCCAGGCCATCGAGGGCATCCTGATCATCATGGGGGCCTACCTCACGGTCAGCCTGACGATCTCGATATTCATGAACTGGTACAACAAGCGCATCGCGCTGGTGGAGCGTTGACATGAGCAGTGCTACGCATACCCCCGGCGAGGCGCTGCCTCCCCCGTCCGGCCATGTCGGCGTCTGGCATTGGCTGCGTACCCGCCTGTTCTCCTCGCCGCTGAGCATCCTGGCCACCGTGCTGCTGGCATGGCTGGTGCTGATGGCCGTGCCTGCGCTGGTCGAATGGGCGCTGATCGGCGCCAATTTCACCGCCACCTCGGCGCAGGAATGCCGCCAGTCGGAGGGGGCCTGCTGGGCCTTCATCGTCGAGAAGCATCGGCTGATCCTGTTCGGCACCTATCCGTACGACGAGCAGTGGCGGCCGCTGCTGGCCACCATCATCCTGATCGCCGTGATCGTGTGCAGCGGCATGCGCCGCTTCTGGAAGCCCAGCCTGGCGCTGGTCTGGATCGTGGGCCTGAGCGCGGTCGCGGTGCTGATGTGGGGCGGCGTGCTGGGCCTGACCTACGTCGAGAACGCGCGCTGGGGCGGCCTGCCGCTGACCCTGATCCTGGCCACCTTCGGCATCGCCCTGGCGTTTCCGTTCGGCGTGCTGCTGGCCCTGGGCCGGCGCTCGCGCATGCCGGCCATCAAGGCGCTGTGCGTCGTGTACATCGAGCTGATCCGCGGCGTGCCGCTGATCAGCCTGCTGTTCATGTCGTCGGTGATGCTGCCGCTGTTCCTGCCCGAGGGTTTTTCCATCGACAAGCTGCTGCGGGCGCAGATCGCCATCATCATGTTCGCGGCGGCCTATATCGCCGAGACCGTGCGCGGCGGCCTGCAGGCCATTCCCAAGGGGCAGTACGAAGGGGCGGACTCGCTGGGGCTGACCTGCTGGCAGCAGATGCGCAAGGTAATCCTGCCGCAGGCGCTGAAGATCGTCATCCCGCCGCTGGTCAGCATCTTCATTGCGTTGTTCAAGGATACGTCGCTGGTCGTGATCATCGGCATCTTCGACCTGACGCTGGCCGCCAAGGCCGCGCTGTCGGACGCCGCGTGGCGCGGCTTCGGGGTCGAGGCCTATGTGTTCATCGCCCTGATCTACTTCGTGTTCTGCTTCTCGATGTCCAAGTACAGCCAGGCGCTGGAGCACCGCCTGGCGACCGGTCATCAACGCTAGCAACTTGCCGGCGCCCCGACGCACGGGCGCCGGCGCCATTGAGGGAGTACATCCGTGACGGATGCCATCATTCGCATGCAGGACGTGAACAAGTGGTACGGCCAGTTCCACGTGCTGCGCAATATCAACCTGGACGTCGCGCCAGGCGAACGCATCGTGGTATGCGGCCCGTCGGGTTCGGGCAAGTCCACCATGATCCGCTGCATCAACCGGCTGGAGGAACACCAGCAAGGGCACATCATCGTCGACGGCACCGAGCTGACCAACGATCTCAAGCACATCGAGGCGATCCGCCGCGATGTCGGCATGGTGTTCCAGCACTTCAACCTGTTCCCGCACCTGACCGTGCTGGAGAACCTGACGCTGGGCCCGACCTGGGTGCTGAAGAAGTCGCGCGCCGAGGCCGAGGCCACCGCCATGAAGTACCTGGAGCGGGTGCGCATCCCGGAGCAGGCCACCAAGTATCCGGGGCAGCTGTCCGGCGGCCAGCAGCAGCGGGTGGCCATCGCGCGCTCGCTGTGCATGAACCCCAAGATCATGCTGTTCGACGAGCCCACCTCGGCGCTGGACCCGGAGATGGTCAAGGAAGTGCTGGACGTGATGGTGCGGCTGGCCCAGGAAAGCGGCATGACCATGCTGTGCGTCACGCACGAGATGGGTTTTGCCCGCAAGGTGGCCAACCGCGTGATCTTCATGGACCGTGGCGAGATCATCGAGCAGAACACGCCCGACGAGTTCTTCGACAATCCGCAGAACGAGCGCACCAAGCTGTTCCTGAGCCAGATCCTGCACTGAGGCGGCGGGCCGGGGCGGCGGGAAACGGCGCTGGCGCCGGGCTTTCCGGCGGATCGCCCGGCGGGACACTGGAGTATGCTACGGGCCGCACAGACGCCAAAAAGCACAGGAGACCCGCTTATGTCCCGCTCCCATTCCTTCGTTTCCGTCACGCGGCGCGCCCTGCTGGGCGGGGCCCTGGCCGTGGCGGCAGGCCTGTCGTGGACGGCCCCGGCCGTTGCGCAGGGCGACGCTTTCCCCGCCAAGCCGCTGCGCTTCGTGGTGCCTTACCCGCCCGGCGGCCCGCTCGATTCCATGGCCCGCCTGCTGGCCGAGAAGGTGCGCGAATCGCTGGGCCAGCCCATCATCGTCGAAAACCGCTCGGGCGCGGGCGGCAACATCGGCGCCGACCTGGTGGCCAAGGCCGCGCCGGACGGCTACACCCTGGTGATGGGCGCGGTCGCCACGCATGCCATCAACCCGTGGCTGTTCGCCAACCTGCCCTATGATCCGGTCAAGGACTTCGCCCCGGTCACCATCGTGGCGTCGGTGCCCAACGTGCTGGTCATGAACCTCGAGTTCGCCGAGAAGAACAACATCCAGAACCTGGGCGACCTGCTGGCCTATGCCAAAAAGAACCCCGGCCGCCTGAACTACGGCTCGGGCGGCAACGGCAGCGCCGGCCACTTGTCGGGCGAGCTGCTCAAGGCGCGCGCCGGCATCGCCGCCGAGCACATTCCCTACCAGGGCGCCGCGCCGGCCCAGCTGGCCCTGCTGTCGGGCCAGTCGGACTTCATGTTCGACAACCTGGCCGCCGCCGCGCCCCTGATCAAGGACGGCAAGGTCAAGGCGCTGGCCGTGACCACCGCCAAGCGCTCCTCGCTGCTGGCCGACGTGCCCACCGTGGAAGAAGCCGGCGTCAAGGGCTTCGACCTGGGGACCTGGTTCGGCGTGTTCACCACCGGCGGCACGCCCGCGGACGTGGTGGCCAAGCTGAACAAGGCCTATGCCGACGCGATGCGTCTGCCCGACGTGCGCCAGCGCCTGCTGACCATGGGGTCGGAGGCCGAGCCGATGACGGCCGACGCCTTCGCCGCATTCGTGAAGCAGGAAATGGCCAAGTACCAGGAAATCGTCAAGATCTCGGGCGCCAGCCTGAACTGATGCCGGAAGGCCGGCCGGGCGCCCGCGGGCCCCGGCCGTCGTACCCAATGTTGTATTCCTGGATCAAGATCGTGCACGTGGCGGCGATGGCCGCCTGGACGCTGGGGCTGCTGGTGCTCAGCTCGGTGACCGCGTTTCCGGCCCGCCAGGGCCAGGGACCCGGCCGTTTCGCGCAGCGCCTGGCGCGCTGCAACCGGTGGCTGATCTCGCCCGCCATGCTGCTGGGGGTGGGTTGCGGCCTTTATCTGGCTTCGATGGCCGGGTGGTTCGGACAACCCTGGCTGGACGTCAAGCTGGCCCTGGTGGGCCTGCTGGTCGTGTTGCATGGCGCGCAAAGCCTGGTGCTGCGCCGCCAGCTGGCCAGCCCCGCGGCCGGCGCGCCGGCGTGGCTGGCCGCGGGCGGCGCGGCGGTGTTCTTCGCCAGCGCCGCGATCGTGCTGCTGGCCGTGGTCAAGCCGTCTTTGTGACGCGCCGGCGCCGCGCCTTCACGCGTGGCCGGCGGCAGGGCGCGACCAGCCCTTCGATAGCTCCACCGCCTGGCGCCAGCGTTGCATGCGGGCTTCGCGCACATCGGCCGGCCAGGCCGGCTCGAAAGTGCGTTCGGCCTGCCACTGCGCGCCGAACTCGTCCAGGCTCGACCAGAACCCGACCGCCAGGCCCGCCAGCCCGGCCGCGCCCAGCGCGGTCGACTCGGGCACGCGCGGGCGCACCACCGGCACGCCCAGCAGGTCGGCCTGCATCTGCATCAGCAGGTCGTTGCGCGCCGCGCTGCCGTCGACGCGCAGCTCGGACAGCGGGATGCCGCTGTCGGCATTCATGCACGACAGCAGTTCGGCGCTTTGCAGCGCGATCGATTCGAGCGTGGCGCGCGCGATGTGGGCGCGCGTGGTGCCGCGCGTCATGCCCACCAGCGTGCCGCGCGCGTAGGGATCCCAGTGCGGCGCGCCCAGGCCGGCGAAGGCCGGCACCATGAATACGTCGTCCGTGTCGGCCACGCTGGCCGCCAGGGCCTCGATGTCGGCCGAGCGCTGGATGATGCCCAGGCCGTCGCGCAGCCATTGCACCGCTGCGCCGGCCATGAACACGCCGCCTTCCACCATGTAGGTGGCGTGCGTGGCGTTGCCCGCCGGCAGGCTCCAGCCCACGGTGGACAGCAGGTTGTGGCGCGAGGCCACCGGCGCGTCGCCCACGTTCATCAGCATGAAGCAACCGGTGCCGTAGGTGTTCTTGGCCATGCCCGGCGTGAAGCAGGCCTGCCCGAACGTGGCGGCCTGCTGGTCGCCGGCCACGCCGGCGATGGGTATCGAGCCGCCCAGCCACTCGGGCAGGGTTTCGCCGATGCGCGCGCTGCTGGGGGCGATGCGCGGCAATATGCCGCGCGGAATGTTCAAGAGGGCCAGGATATCGTCCGACCAGTCCTGGGCGTGCAGGTCGAACAGCATGGTGCGCGAGGCGTTGCTCGGGTCGGTGCTGTGCACGGCGCCGCCGGTCAGCTGCCAGACCAGCCAGGTGTCCATCGTGCCGAAGGCCAGCTCGCCGCGCTCGGCCATCTTGCGCGCGCCCGGCACGTGATCGAGCAGCCAGGCCAGCTTGGTGCCGGAAAAGTACGCGTCGACGACCAGGCCGGTGCGCTCCTGCAGCATCCGGCCGTGGCCGTCGTGCAGCAGTTTTTCGCACATCGCCGCGGTGCGGCGGTCCTGCCAGACGATGGCGCGGGCCAGCGGGCGGCCGGTGGCGCGCTCCCAGATCAGGGTGGTTTCGCGCTGGTTGGTGATGCCCAGCGCGGCGAGGTCGGCGGCGCTGGCGCCGGCGTTGCGCAGCGCCTCGCGCGCGACCTCGAGCTGGCTTTGCCAGATTTCGCCGGCATCGTGCTCGACCCAGCCCGGCCGCGGGTAGTGCTGGCGGAATTCGCGCTGCCCCATGCCGCGCACCGTGCCGGCGCGGTCGAACACGATGGCGCGGGAGCTGGTCGTGCCCTGGTCCAGCGCCAGGATGAATTCATTTGCCGTCACGGGGAACCTTGACGTTCTGAAGTTGGGCGCCGGCCGATGGCGCCAGACGGCGGAACGACAGCACCGAAAGCATGCACAGCGCGCCGACCACCATGAAGCCGACCACCACGTCGCCGATGGTCAGCGAGGCGGCGCCGCGCGCCGCCATGCTGACGTTGAGCGTGACGGCCGCCACGCCGACCCCCAGGCTGATGCCGAGCTGCTGCGCCATGGCGGCGAAGCTGCTGGCGCGGCTCATGCGTTCGGGGCCGATATCGGCATAGGTTAGCGTATTTACCGCCGTGAATTGCAGCGAACGGAAGAAACCGCCGGCCAGCAGCACGGCGATCATTGCCCAGGCCGGCGTCACGGGGGTGAAGGCGGCGCAGGCGACGATGAACAGGCCGGTGAGGATGGCGTTGATCGTCAGGACGCGGCGAAACCCGTAGCGGGTGACGATGGGCGTGGCCACGAATTTCATCAGCAGCGCGCCGGCGGCGCTGGCGAAGGTGATCATGCCGGCGGCAAACGGCGACAGGCCGAAGCCGACCTGCAGCAGCATGGCCAGCAGGAAAGGCACGGCGCCCACCGCGAAGCGGCACAGGTTGTCGCCCAGCACCGAAATGGCGAAGGTCGGCGTGCGCAGCAGCGACAGGTCCAGGATGGGGTGTTCGACGCGCCGCGAATGCCATACGTACAGCACGCCGCACAGCAGGCCGGCGGCGATCAGCGCGCCCAGCTCCAGCGGCGGCAGCAGCCCGTGGCCCAGCGCCTCGAAGGCGCTGACCAGCGCCGCCAGGCAGATGCCGCTCAGCAGGAAGCCGGGCAGGTCCAGGCGCGGGGCGTTTTCCTCGCGAATCTCGCTGACGAAGCGCAGCACCAGCGCGATGCCCAATATGCCGATCGGGATGTTGATCAGGAAAATCCAGTGCCACGACATGTACGTGACCATGAAGCCGCCCACCGGCGGGCCGATCACGGGGCCGAGCAGCGCCGGTATGGACAGGAACGACATGGCCTTGAGCAAGTCCTGCTTGGGCACGGTGCGCAGCAGGATGATGCGGCCCACCGGCACCATCATCGCGCCGGCCATGCCCTGGACGATGCGCGCGACCACCAGCTGGCCGAGGTTCTGCGACAGCGCGCAACCCACGGAGCTGAGGGTGAACAGGGTGATGGCGGCGATGAGGACGCGGCGCGCGCCGAAGCGGTCGGCGGCCCAGCCGCTGATGGGCACGAATACCGCCACCGCCAGCAGGTACGAGGTGATCGCCACGTTCAGGCGCACCGGCGTGGAGCCCAGCGCCGCGGCCATGGCCGGCAGGGCGGTGGCCACCACCGTGGAGTCCAGCATCTGCATGAACAGCGCGCACCCCACGATGAAGGGAATCATGCGGGCGGCGCGGGCGGCGTCCGGGTTGGCGAGAGGAGGGGGCGCGGCGGCTGTGGCGGGGTCTGCGGACATGTCTGGGGGACGCAAGAGGCGTCAATCGATTGTAACGCCGGCCCGGGGCCCGCCTGAAGTAAACTCCCCCTATCTGAAACCTGCTGAAGCTGTTGTCATGGCCAAAAACTACGAATCCGAGATCACCCGCTTCCTCAAGGAATACAAGACCGCGCATCCGGACACCGAGCAGCGCCAGCGCGAAGGCCGCGCCCGCCTGTGGGACAAGGCGCAGAACACCGAGCTGCTCGAAGGCTTTCGCGCCGCCCGCGTGCCGCAGAAGCCCTATGTGTATCAGGCCGACTGATACCCACGGGCCCGTGCGCGGCGCATATGGCACATAACGCCTCGATTTCCGGCGACGACCTGGCGGCGCTCGTGGAGCCACAGGTCGACAGCACGCCCGACGTGGTCGACAGCGTGGCGTTCGCGCGCCTGTACGGCGAGCCGCTGTTCCAGCTGCCCACCGACCTCTACATTCCGCCCGACGCGCTGGAAGTGTTCCTGGAGGCGTTCGAGGGGCCGCTCGACCTGCTGCTCTACCTGATCCGCAAGCAGAACTTCAACGTGCTCGACATCCCGATGGCCGATGTCACGCGGCAATACCTGTCGTATGTCGAGCAGATCCGTGTCCACAACCTCGAACTGGCGGCTGAATACCTGCTGATGGCCGCCATGCTGATCGAGATCAAGTCGCGCATGCTGCTGCCGGTCAAGAAGTCGGACACCGGCGAAGAGCCCGAGGACCCGCGCGCCGAACTGGTGCGTCGCCTGCTCGAGTACGAGCAGATGAAGCTGGCGGCGCAGAAGCTGGACGCGCTGCCCCAGCTGGGGCGCGATTTCGTGCGCAGCCAGGCGGTGGCCGAGATCAGCGTCGAGCGCATGCTGCCCGAGGTCAGCGTCGACGACCTGCGCGCCGCGTGGGCCGACATCATGAAGCGGGCGCGCCTGAACCAGCACCACCACATCACGCGCGAACAGCTGTCGGTGCGCGACCACATGACCCACATCCTGCGGCGCCTGAACGACGTGCGCTTCATGGAGTTCGGCGAGCTCTTCCTCGAACGCATCAACGAGGGCGCTCCGGTGGCCGTGGTGGTCGTGCACTTCATCGCCATGCTCGAACTGGCGCGCGAATCCCTGCTCGACATCACCCAGGCCGAGCCCTACGCGCCCATCTACGTGCGCCTGGCCTACGCCAGCGTGGCCGCCGCCGCGTAAGGCGGCCGGCCCCATCCCCGACCCGGCCCTTCCGGAGAACCCCCTTGAAAGTCGTACACACCATCCAGGACCTGCGGGATCACCTGCGCGGCCAGAACCGCGTGGCGTTCGTGCCCACCATGGGCAACCTGCACGAAGGACACCTGGCGCTCATGAAGCTGGCGCGCCAGCATGGCGACCCGGTGGTGACCAGTATTTTCGTCAACCGGCTGCAGTTCGGCCCCAACGAGGATTTCGACCGCTATCCCCGCACGCTGCCCGACGATGTCGCGAAGATGGAGCGCGACCGCGACGTCTATCTGGTGTTCGCGCCCGACGAGCGCGAGATGTACCCGGAGCCGCAGAACTACCGCGTGCTGCCGCCCGACGACCTGGGCGATATCCTCGAGGGCGAGTTCCGCCCGGGTTTTTTCACGGGCGTGTGCACCGTGGTGATGAAGCTGCTGGCCTGTGTGCAGCCGCGCGTGGCGGTGTTCGGCAAGAAGGACTACCAGCAGCTGATGGTGGTGCGCAACATGTGCCGGCAATTGCAGCTGCCGGTGGAAATCCTGGCGCACGAAACCGTGCGCGCCGATGACGGCCTGGCGCTGTCTTCGCGCAACCGCTACCTGTCGGAGGCCGAGCGCGCCGAGGCGCCGGTGCTGTACGAGACGCTGCGCGGCATCGCGCAGCGCCGCGCCGGCGGCGAGCAGGACCCGGCCGCGCTCGAACGGGTGGCCGCGCAGGCCCTGGCCGATCGTGGCTGGAAGGTCGACTACGTGGCGGTGCGCCGCCAGCGCGACCTGAAGGCTCCCGATGTGGCCGAGATGAGCGCCGGCGAGCCCCTGGTGGCGCTGGCCGCCGCGAAGCTGGGCGCCACGCGGCTGATCGACAACCTGGAGTTCTGAGCCGCGGCCGCGGCAGATCCTGTCAAATTTGACAGCTTCTCGGCGCAGGCCGGGCGTGGCAGACTGCATTGCAATCGTAGTTTGCAAAGGAGGTCCCATGCTTCCCACGCCTGGCAACGCCTCATCCGCGCAGCCGGCCCTGCCTGTCGTATCCATCTGCCATCCGATCGCGCCTTCCGTTGGCGGCCGCGCCGAGGCTCGGCCGCCGGCCGCCTTGACGGCACGCGAGCGCCAGGTGGCCGCCTATCTGGCGGCAGGCAAGGCAAACAAGGTCATTGCCATCGATCTGGGTATTTCCCGGCGTACCGCCGAAGCGCATCGCGCGCGCATCTTCCGCAAGCTGGGCGTGCGCAACGCGTTCGAGCTGGCCTGCCGCATGTGTCCGCATCGGCGCGCGGCCACGTCCATGGCGGGGCAGGGGGCGACCCCGGCCGGCGAGTCTTGAGTCCTCGGGTTTCGGTGCCTCTGCGTCGCGGGCGGGCGGCCTGCACGCATGGCAGGCCTGCCCGCGGCGCGTCAGCGCCGCATCAGGGGCACTTGGGCGCGGCCTGCTTGTCGAGCTCGGCGATGGCGTCCAGATCGGGCTGGCGGGTGAGGTTGTAGTTCAGGTTGGGGGTACGGCCGCCCACCGAACGTACGCGCAGCACGTTGTTGGCGGTCATGACCAGCTCGGCGCGCATGTTGCCGCTGCCGTCGAGCAGCAGCACGCGGGGCGGGCGTTCCTGGGTGGCGTCCCAGCAGCCTTGCTCGGCCACGGGGGCGCTGGCCTGGGGTTGCTTGTCCAGGTAGTTGGTGCGGCTGCGCCAGCGGCCGTTGGGCGCCAGGGTCAGCGTGACGCGCTGGGCTTCGCAAGCCAGGCCGGCGGCAAAGCACGGGAAAGTGCCCTGGTAGGTTTGCGCCTGCGGGATGATGGCTTGCGCGCCGGGGCTGGCCGTCTCGGGCTGCGGCTGCGGGGCTGCCTGGCCTTCGGGCACGGCCGTGCCGTCCTCGGTGGATTGCTGGCCGGCCTGGGCCTGGGCGTTCTGCTGGCGCGCGGGCTGGTTGGGCTTGAGCTCGATCTGCAGTTGCGACGGCGCGTGCACCACCGTACGGTAGCCGGCCGCCTGGCCCTGGTATTGGGCGTCGGTGATGGTGCTGGCGCCGGGCGGGTCGTAATAGCCGGCGCTGCGCTGTTGCGCGCAGCCGGCCAGGGCCAGGGTGCCTGCCAGTACGATTCCGGTCGCAAAACGGGTATTGAGACGAAGCGCGGGCGTATCGAGTGGGGCAGACATGGCAGCGTGTCCGGTTGGTTGTTCTGTAACTGCGATTCTACGCACTTATGAGAAGATCCGATACATTGTCGCGGCTTTGCGTGCGCAAGTGCGGCGTTTGTGCAAATCGGGGCGCGCCGCAATAATGCCGCCTGCGGCATCGCGCTGCCGCCCGGCCCTGGCGGACCTTCCGGTCCGGTACGCGCCGGGTGTCCGGCGCTTCCTCTTCTTGTCCTCCCTTTCCGTGTACCTCCTGGCGCCATGTGGCATGTCTTCCCGCTCGATCCGGCGTTGAATGTGGTGCTGGCCGCCCTGCTGGGGCTCGTGGCCGGCAGCTGGCTCAGCGTGGTGGCGCATCGGCTGCCGCGCATGATGGAGCGCGAATGGCGCACGGCCATGCGCGAGGAGGACGGCGGCGCCGAGTCGGGCTATGGCCTGTGGCGGCCGGCCTGGCATTGCCCGTCGTGCCAGGCCGCCTTGCGTGGCTGGCGCGCCGTTCCGCTGGCCGGCTGGTTGCTGCAGCGCGGCCGCTGCGGGCATTGCGGGCAGCCCATCGGGTTGCGCTACCCCATGCTCGAGCTGGCCGCGGCCGTGCTGTTTGCCGCCTGCGCCTGGCGCTTCGGGCCCACGCCGATGGCGCTGGCCGCCATGGGCCTGACCGGCGCGCTGCTGGCGCTGGCCTGGATCGATCTCGAACACAGCCTGCTGCCCGACGCGGTGACCCTGCCGCTGATCTGGGCCGGCCTGCTGGTCAACCTGGACGGCGCGCTGGCGCCGCTGCCGCTGGCCGTGCTGGGCGCGGTCGCGGGCTATCTGTTCCTGTGGGTGATCTTTCATTTCTTCCGCCTGCTGACCGGGCGCGACGGCATGGGTCATGGCGACTTCAAGCTGATGGCGGCGCTGGGCGCCTGGCTGGGGCTGGGGGCATTGCCGTGGTTGCTGCTGGGGGCCTCGCTGGCGGGCGTGCTGGTGGGCTGGAGCCTGCGGCTGGCCGGACGGGTCGGCAGGGGGCAGCCGCTGCCTTTCGGTCCTTACCTGGCGCTCGGCGGTATCCTGATGCTGCTGGCGGCGGGCCGGCCCGCCTGGCTGCAGTTCTATTGAGGATGGGCATGTACAAGATCGGATTGACCGGCGGCATCGGTTCGGGCAAGTCCCGGGTGGCCGACATGCTGGCCGAATGGGGCGCCAGCGTCATCGATGCCGACGAGATTTCGCATGCGCTGACCGCGCCCGGCGGCGCGGCCATGCCGGCCATCGCGCGCGAATTCGGCCCGCAGGCGGTGGCCGCCGACGGCGCGCTGGATCGCGCCTGGATGCGCGACCTGGTGTTTCGCGAACCCACGGCGCGCGGCCGCCTCGAAGCCCTGCTGCACCCGCTGATCGGCCTGCACACCGAGCAGGCCGCCGCACAGGCGCGCGGCCTGTACCTGGTTTTCGTCGTGCCCTTGCTGGTCGAATCCGGCCGCTGGCGCGGCCGGGTCGACCGCATCTGCGTGGTCGATTGCGACCCGGCCACGCAGATCGCCCGGGTGCAGAAACGCAGTGGGCTGACGGAGCCGGCCATCAGGCGTATCATGGCGGCACAGGCTGCGCGGGCAACCCGGCTGGAGGCCGCGGACGACGTCATCGTCAACGATGGCGCCACCTCGCCCGATACCTTGCGCGCGCGGGCAAGAACTCTGCACGACCGCTGGCTCGCGCTGGCGGGCGCGGCCAGCCAGCCAGGCGGCAAGGCGGCCGGTACCCCTGAATAACCCCGGCCCGCGGGCCGATCACCGACGGGCCTGTGGCAAGCGTGATTCTGTACGAATACCCTTTCAACGAACGTATCCGGGCCTATCTGCGTCTGGAGTACCTGTTCGACAGGTTGTTCTTTTTCGCGCGCGAGGGCGACGCCCGGCTGCACCAGATCGCGGTTTCCTCCCTGTTCGATCTGCTCGATGCCAGCGAGCGCACCGACATCAAGGGCGCGGTGCTGCAGGACCTGGAGCGCCAGCGCATGGCCCTGGTGGGGCTGCGCGACCATCCCGGCGTGGCCCAGGATGCGCTGGAGGCCATGCTGCGCGACATGGAGCGCGTGGTGGCGGCGCTGGCGGCGCAGGGCAAGACCGGCCAGGCATTGCGCGAGAACGAATGGCTGGTCAGCCTGCGCGGCAGGCTGGCGGTGCCGGGCGGCGCCACGCAGGTGGACATGCCGTCCTATCATGCCTGGCAGAACAAGCCCGAGTCGGTGCGCTGCGCCGACCTGCAAAGCTGGCTGGCCCCCTTGCTGCCCCTGCATGAAGGCCTGTCCATGGCGTTGCGGCTGCTGCGCGAATCCGGGCGGCGCGCCGATATCGCGGCCGAGCAGGGCGGCTACCAGCAGATGCTGGCCGGCAAGATCTACCATTTGCTGCGCGTCTGGGTCGATCCCAGCCTCGGCGTCTTTCCCGAGATCAGCGCCAACAAGTACATGGTCTGGATACGCTTCTCGACCCAGGACGGCGAGGTCAAGCCGCAGCAGGTGTCGCGCGACGTGGCGTTCCAGATGTCGCTCTGCAGCTCCTGACGGCGCGCCGGCGCCGGCCGGCATCGCCCGCGTTGCCCCTGTCCGGGCCGAACGACCCGTGATCGCGGGCGTGTGGGGGCCGAATCCTGTTGCGGTCTATTTCAGCAGCGCCCGGCAAACTGCCAGTTTGGGCCGGTCTGGTGGAAAATAGCGGCTCCTTGCCGTCTTGCCGGATACCTCATGCCTGAAAGCCGTTCCGTTGCGCCGCCTGCCCGCCAGGGGCGCCGCCGCCTGATCGCAGCCGCGATCGCCGTCCTGGCCGTCCTGGCCCTGGCCTGGTGGCTGTGGCCGAAGGACACGGGCGGGCAGCAGGGCCGGCCCGGCGGCCGCGGCGCCATGCGCGGCGGCCCGGCCTCGATGATGAACATGGCGGTGCCGGTGCGCGTGGGCGAGGCCCGCACCCAGGATATCCAGATCGTCCTGCGGGCGCTGGGCACGGCGACCGCCTACAACACCGTGACGGTGCGCAGCCGCGTCGATGGCGAACTGGTCAAGGTGGCGTTCCAGGAAGGCCAGCACGTCAAGGCCGGCGATCTGCTGGCGCAGGTCGACCCGCGGCCCTTCGAGGTGGCGCTGGCGCAGGCGCAGGGCCAGCAGCAGCAGAACCTGGCGCAACTGGAAAACGCGCGCCGCGACTTGCAGCGCTACCAGACGCTCTACAAGCAGGATTCGATCGCCCGCCAGCAGCTCGACACGCAGGCGGCGCTGGTGCGCCAGTACGAGGGCACCATCAAGAGCGACCGGGCGGCCGTGGACAGCGCCCGGCTGCAACTGGATTTCTCGCGCATCACCGCGCCCATCGCTGGCCGGCTCGGCCTGCGCCAGGTGGACCAGGGCAACCTGATTTCCAGCGGCGACGCCAATGGCCTGGTGGTGATCACCCAGACCCAGCCCATCGCGGTGGTGTTCACGCTGCCCGAAACCCAGCTGCCCGAGGTGCTGGCGCAGTTGCGCGCCGGGCGGCAGCTGCCGGTGGAAGCCTATGACCGCGCCGACACGCGCCGCATCGCCAGCGGCCAGCTCGAGACCGTCGACAACCAGATCGACGTGGCCACCGGCACGGTCAAGCTGAAGGCGCGTTTCGACAACGCCGAGGAGGCGCTGTTTCCCAACCAGTTCGTCAACGTGCGCCTGTATGTCGAGACGCGCAGCGGCATGACCGCGATACCCAACGCGGCGGTGCAGCAGGGTTCGGCCGGCGCCTTCGTGTTCCTGGCCCAGCCCGATGACACGGTGTCGGTGCGGCAGGTCAAGCTGGGCGCCATCAACGGCGACTGGGTGGCGGTCAACGAGGGCCTGCAGCCCGGCGACAAGGTCGTGGTCGAAGGCATGGACCGGCTGCGCGCCGGCGCCAGGATAGAGATCGTGACCGGCACCACGCCGGAAGCGGCCGCGCCGGTCAATACCGGGGCGCCCAGGCGGACGCCGTGAGCCCGTCGCGCCTGTTCATCCTGCGGCCGGTCGCCACCACCTTGTCGATGGTGGCGATCCTGATCGCCGGCCTGATCGCCTATCGGCTGCTGCCCGTGTCGGCGCTGCCCGAAGTCGACTATCCGACCATCCAGGTGGTCACGCTGTATCCCGGCGCCAGCCCCGATGTGATGACCTCGCTGGTGACCTCGCCGCTGGAGCGCCAGTTCGGCCAGATGCCGGGCCTGAACCAGATGTCGTCCACCAGCTCCGGCGGCGCGTCGGTCATCACGCTGCAGTTCAGCCTCGACCTGTCGCTGGACGTGGCCGAGCAGCAGGTGCAGGCGGCCATCAACGCGGCCTCCAACCTGCTGCCCAACGATCTGCCGGTGCCGCCCACCTACAACAAGGTCAACCCGGCCGACGCGGCCGTGCTGACCCTGGCGGTGACCTCGCCCACCATGCCGCTGCCGCAGGTGCGCGACCTGGTCGATACGCGCATGGCCCAGCGGCTGTCGCAGATTCCCGGCGTGGGCCTGGTCAGCGTGGCGGGCGGGCAGCGCCCGGCGGTGCGGGTACAGGTCAATCCGCAGGCCCTGGCCTCGGCCGGCCTGAGCCTGGCGGACCTGCGCACGGCGGTGGTCGGCGCCAACGTCAATCAGCCCAAGGGCAACCTGGACGGGCCGATCCGCTCCACCACCATCAACGCCAACGACCAGCTGAAGTCGCCCACCGACTACAACGACCTGATCATCGCCTACCGCAACGACGCGCCGCTGCGCCTGTCCGACGTGGCGCGCGCGGTGCAGGGCGCCGAGGACATCCGCCAGGCGGCCTGGGTGGGCGACAAGCCCGCCATCCTGCTGAACGTGCAGCGCCAGCCCGGCGCCAACGTGATCGACGTGGTGGACTGCATCCATGCCTTGCTGCCGCAGCTGCGCGCCGCGATGCCGGCCACGCTGGACCTGGTGGTGGTGGCCGACCGCACCCAGACCATCCGCGACTCGGTGGCCGACGTGCAGTTCGAGATGCTGCTGGCGGTGGGGCTGGTGGTGCTGGTCACGTTCCTGTTCCTGCGCAGCCTCACGGCTACCGTGATCCCCAGCGTGGTGGTGCCGCTGTCGCTGATCGGCACGTTCGGCATCATGTACCTGGCCGGCTTCAGCATCAACAACCTGACCCTGATGGCGCTGACCATCGCGACCGGCTTCGTGGTCGACGACGCCATCGTCATGATCGAGAACATCGCGCGCCACCTGGAAGAGGGCGAGACGCCCCTGCAGGCGGCGCTCAAGGGCGCCGCGCAGATCGGCTTCACGCTGATTTCGCTGACCTTCTCGCTGATCGCCGTGCTGATTCCGCTGCTGTTCATGACCGAGGTGGTGGGGCGGCTGTTCCGCGAGTTCGCGGTGACGCTGGCCGTGGCGATCCTGATCTCGCTGGTGGTGTCGCTGACGCTTACGCCGATGATGTGCGCGCGCCTGCTGCGGCCCGAGTCCGAGCAGCGCCATGGGCGCTTTCACCAGGCCACCGGCGCGCTGATCGACCGCGTGATCGCCGGCTACGACCGCATGCTGCTGGTGGCGCTGGGCACCTTCGCGCTGACGGTGCTGCTGTACATCGTCGTGCCCAAGGGCTTCTTTCCGCAGCAGGACAGCGGGCTGATCCAGGCCATCACGCAGGCGCCGCAGACCATCTCGTTCGCCGCCATGTCGCAGCGCCAGCAGGAGGCCGCGCGCATCATCGTGCAGGATCCCGACGTGGCCGCCGTGTCCTCGTTCATCGGCGTCGACGGCAGCAACCCCACGCTGAACAACGGCCGCATGCAGATCGCCCTCAAGCCGCAGAGCGAGCGCAGCGGCGATCTCAAGACCGTGATGGCGCGCCTGCAGGACGCGCTGCATGGCGGGACCGACCTGGGCCTGACGGTGTACATGCAGCCGGTGCAGGACCTGACCATCGAGGACCGCGTCAGCCGCACGCAATACCAGATGACGCTGTCCAACCCCGACCTGGCCGTGCTCAGCGAGTGGGCGCCCAGGCTGGTCGAGCGGCTGCGCCAGGTGCCGCAGCTTGCCGACGTCACCTACGACCTGCAGGACCAGGGCCTGCAGACCTGGGTCGAGATCGATCGCGACGCCGCCTCGCGGCTGGGGATCACCGCCGCGGTGATCGACGAGGCGCTTTATGACGCATTCGGCCAGCGGCTGATTTCCACCGTCTTCACGCAGTCCAACCAGTACCGGGTGGTGCTGGAGGTGCTGCCGCAGTTCCGCCAGTCGCCCCAGTCGCTGGACCATATCCATGTGCCGACGGCTTCCGGCGCGCAGGTGCCGCTGTCGTCGGTCGCGCGCATTTCCGAGGGGCGCACGGTGCTGGCGGTCAACCGGCTCGACCAGTTCCCCATGACCACGGTGTCGTTCAACCTGGCGCCCGGGGCCTCGCTGTCGGGCGCGGTCGAGGCGATTTCGGCCGTGCAGGCCGAAATCGGGCTGCCGCTGGCGATCGACACGCGCTTCCAGGGGGCGGCGCTGGCGTTCCAGAATTCGCTCGACAGCACGCTGTGGCTGATCCTGGCCGCGGTGGTCACCATGTACATCGTGCTGGGCATCCTGTATGAAAGCTACATCCACCCGATCACGATCCTGTCCACCCTGCCTTCGGCCGGGGTGGGGGCGCTGCTGGCCCTGCTGATCAGCGGCACCGACCTGGACATGATAGGCATCATCGGCATCATCCTGCTGATCGGCATCGTCAAGAAGAACGCCATCATGATGATCGACTTCGCCCTGGAGGCCGAGCGCAAGCGCGGGCTGGCGCCGCGCGAAGCCATCCACGAGGCGGCGCTGCTGCGCTTTCGGCCCATCCTGATGACGACGCTGGCGGCCCTGTTCGGCGCGCTGCCGCTGATGCTCTCGACCGGCACCGGGGCCGAGCTGCGCCAGCCCCTGGGGCTGGTGATGGTGGGCGGGCTGCTCGTCAGCCAGGTGCTGACGCTGTTCACCACGCCGGTGATCTACCTCATGTTTGACCGGCTGGCGCGCCGTCGCGGCGGCGCCGGCGCGGCCGCGCGGCAGGCGCCATGATTCTGTCGGCGCCGTTCATCGTCCGTCCGGTGGCCACCACGCTGCTGTGCCTGGGCGTGGTGCTGGCCGGGCTGCTGGCGTACCGCCTGTTGCCGGTCGCGCCCCTGCCGCAAGTGGACATCCCGACCATTTCGGTATCGGCCAGCCTGCCCGGCGCCAGCCCCGAGACCATGGCCTCCAGCGTGGCCACGCCGCTGGAGCGCTCGCTGGGCAGCATCGCCGGCGTTACCGAGATGACCTCGCGCAGCTCGCAGGGGTCGACCCGCATCACCCTGCAGTTCGATCTCAGCCGCGACGTCGATGGCGCGGCGCGCGACGTGCAGGCCGCCATCAACGCGGCGCGCTCGCTGCTGCCCACCAGCCTGCGCAGCAACCCCACGTACCACAAGGCCAATCCGTCGGCGGCGCCGATCATGACGCTGGCCATGACCTCGGCCACGCTGGGCCAGGGCAAGCTGTACGACCTGGCCTCGACCATCGTCGCGCAGAAGCTGGCCCAGGTGAACGGCGTGGGCGAGGTGACGGTGGGCGGCAGCTCGCTGCCGGCGGTGCGCGTCAACCTCATTCCGGGCGCGCTGGCCAATCGCGGCGTGTCGCTCGACGAGGTGCGCCAGGCGCTGTCCAGTGCCAACGCCAACCGCCCCAAGGGCATGGTGGAGAACGACCAGTACCACTGGCAGGTCATGGCCAGCGACCAGCTCGACCGCGCCGAGCAGTACCGGCCGCTGATCGTGGCCTGGCGCGACGGCGCGGCCGTGCGGCTGTCCGACGTGGCCAGCGTGGAAGACTCGGTCGAGGACCTGTACCAGACCGGCTTCTACAACGACCGCAAGGCCATCCTGATGATCGTGCGGCGCCAGGCCG
This sequence comes from Bordetella pertussis 18323, assembly GCF_000306945.1. Lineage (NCBI taxonomy): Bacteria > Pseudomonadati > Pseudomonadota > Betaproteobacteria > Burkholderiales > Alcaligenaceae > Bordetella > Bordetella pertussis. Next base: position 57,834 of record NC_018518.1, read on the forward strand.
ACGCCAACATCATCGAGACCGTCGACGCGGTGCGCGCCCAGCTGCCCCAGCTGGCGGCCCTGCTGCCGGGCGACGTGGACCTGACCGTGGCGCAGGATCGCACGCCCAGCATCCGCGCCTCGCTGCACGAGGCCGAGCTGACGCTGGTCATCGCGGTGGGCCTGGTGGTGCTGGTGGTGCTGCTGTTCCTGCGCCGGCTGCGTGCCGCCTTCATTCCCAGCGTGGCGGTGCCGGTATCGCTGATCGGCACCTTCTGTGTGATGTACTTGTGCGGCTACACGCTGAACACCATTTCGCTCATGGCCCTGATCGTGGCCACCGGGTTCGTGGTCGACGACGCCATCGTGGTGCTGGAAAACATCATGCGGCATATCGAGCGCGGCGCCACGCCCATGCGCGCGGCGCTGCGCGGCTCGCGCGAGGTGGGCTTCACCGTGCTGTCGATGAGCCTGTCGCTGGTGGCGGTGTTCATCCCCATCCTGCTGATGGGCGGCGTGGCGGGGCGGCTGTTTCGCGAGTTCGCCGTGACCCTGTCGGCCTCCATCCTGGTTTCGCTGGTGGTGTCGCTGACGCTCACGCCCATGATGTGCGCGCGGCTGCTGCGCGCCGAGCCGGCCGCGCCGCGCCCGCCGGGGCGGATCGGACGCCTCTGGACGCGCCTGTACGGCGGCATGCAGGGCGGCTACGAGCGCAGCCTGGGCTGGGCGCTGGCGCATGCGCGGCTGATGATGCTGATCCTGGCCGCCACCATCGGGCTCAACGTGTATCTGTACATGGTGGTGCCCAAGGGCTTTTTCCCGCAGCAGGACACCGGCCAGCTGCTGGGCTTTTTCCGCGGCGACCAGGGCACCTCGTTCCAGGCCACGGTGCCCAAGCTGGAGTACTTCCGCAAGGTCATCCTGGCCGACCCGGCGGTGCAGAGCGTGACGGCCTACGCGGGCGGTCGCGGCGGCAGCAATTCCAGCTTCATGCAGATCCAGCTCAAGCCGCTCGAAGAGCGCGGCGTGAGCGCCGACACGGTCATCAACCGGTTGCGCGGGCGCCTGCAGAACGAACCCGGCGCGCGCATGTTCCTGGTGGCGCAGCAGGATATCCATATCGGCGGGCGCCAGAGTTCCGGCTCGTACGACTACACGCTGATGTCCGGCGACCTGGCGCTGCTGCGCGAATGGATGCCCAGGGTGCAGCGGGCCATGGCGGCATTGCCCGAAATCACCGATGTGGACGCCGATGTCGAGGACAAGGGGCGCCAGATCGACCTGGTGATCGACCGCGATGCCGCCACGCGGCTGGGCGTGAGCATGGCCACCATTTCGGCCGTGCTGAACAATTCATTCAGCCAGCGCCAGGTTTCGGTCATCTACGGGCCGCTGAACCAGTACCACGTGGTCATGGGCGTGGATCCGCGCTTCGCGCAGGATATCGAGTCGCTCAAGCAGGTGCATGTGATCGCGGCCGACGGCCAGCGCGTGCCGCTGGCGGCTTTCGCGCAGCTGAAGGTGGCCAACGCGCCGCTGTCGGTCAGCCACCAGGGGCTGTTCGTGGCCGATACGATTTCGTTCAGCCTGTCGCCCGGCGTATCGCTGGACCAGGCCACCGGCGCCATCGACGCGGCCGTGGCCCGGATCGGCCTGCCGTCGGACCAGATCCAGGCGGGTTTCCAGGGCACGGCGGCCGAGCTGCAGAAGACGCTGGCGCGCCAGCCATGGCTGATCCTGGCGGCGCTGGTGACGATGTATATCGTGCTGGGCATTCTGTACGAAAGCCTGGTGCACCCGCTGACCATCCTGTCCACGCTGCCGTCGGCCGGCATCGGCGCGCTGCTGGCCCTGATGCTGCTCGGCCACGAGTTCACCCTGATCGCGCTGATCGGCGTGTTCCTGCTGATCGGCATCGTCAAGAAGAACGCCATCATGATGGTCGACTTCGCGCTGGAGGCCGAGCGGCGCGATGGCCTGGACGCGCGCGCGGCGATCCTGCGCGCCTGCCTGACGCGTTTCCGTCCCATCATGATGACGACCATGGCGGCCATTTTCGGCGCCTTGCCGCTGATGCTGGCCAGCGGGCCTGGCGTGGAGATGCGCCGTCCGCTGGGCATCACCATCGTGGGCGGCCTGGTGCTCAGCCAGATCCTTACCCTGTACACCACGCCGGTGGTGTACCTGTACCTGGACCGCTTCCGCCTGTGGGCCGCGCGCCGGCGCGCGGCGCGGTCCGCTCCTGATCCCACCCGCCCATGATCCGTATGCCTGGTTTCCGATTCTCCGTTCCGCCGCGCCGCCGGCTGGCCGTCGCGGCGCTGTGCGCGGCGCTGGGCGGCTGTGCGGTCGGGCCCGACTACCAGCGACCCGCCATCGACGTGGGGGCCGCCTACAAGGAGGCCGCCGCGCCGCAGCCCGGCTGGACGCCCGCGCAGCCCAGCGACGAGAGCGCGCGCGGGCAATGGTGGCAGGTGTATGGCGACCCGGTGCTCGACGGCCTGGTGCAGCAATTGAACCAGGGCAACTACTCCGTGGCGCAGGCCGAGGCCAATTATCGCCAGGCCCAGGCGCTGGTGCGCAATGCGCGCGCCGGCTTCTTCCCCACCATAGGCGCGGGCGCCGACGTGACGCGGTCCGGCTCGGGCGGCGGCAGCGGCGCCGGCTCGAACGGCAGCTCGGTCGGCAACCAGTACTCGCTCAGTGGGTCGGTCAGCTGGGAAGTCGATGTGTGGGGCCGGGTGCGCCGCGAAGTCGAGTCCAGCCGCGCCGAGGCGCAGGCCAGCGCGGCGGACCTGGCCGTCACCCGCCTGAGCGCGCAGGCCGCCCTGGTGCAGAACTACCTGCAATTGCGCGTGCTCGACGAGCAGAAACGCCTGCTCGACGCCACGGTGCTGGCCTACGAGCGCTCGCTGCGCCTGACGCAGAGCCGCTACGAAGCCGGCGTGGTGGGCAAGTCCGACGTGGCGGTGGCGCGCACCCAGCTGGAGAACACGCGGGCCCAGTCCATCGACCTGGACTGGCAGCGCGGCCAGTTCGAGCACGCCATCGCGGTGCTGATGGGGCAGGCGCCTTCGCGCTTCGCCCTGCCGGCGCAGCCGTTCGCGCAGCAACTGCCGGACATCCCGGCGGGCCTGCCCTCGCAACTGCTGGAGCGCCGGCCCGACGTGGCGGCCGCCGAGCGGCGCGCGGCCGCCGCCAATGCGCAGATCGGCGTGGCGCAGGCGGCCTGGTTCCCGGACCTGACCTTGTCGGCCAGCGGCGGTTTTCGCAGCGGCCAGTTCGCCGAGTGGCTGACCGCGCCGGCGCGCTTCTGGACCCTCGGCCCGGCGCTGGCCATGACGCTGTTCGACGGCGGCGCGCGTTCGGCGCGCGTCGAGCAGGCCCGCGCCGCCTATGACGCGCAGGCGGCCGCCTACCGCCAGAGCGTGCTGACGGCGCTGCGCGAGGTGGAGGATTACCTGGTGCAGCTGCGCGTGATGGAGCACGAGCAGCAGGTGCAGCGCAATGCGCTCGAGTCCGCGCGCGAATCGCTGCGCCTGGCGCGCAACCAGTACGAGCAGGGGCTGATCGACTACCTGAGCGTGGCGGTGCTGGAAACCACCGCGCTGAACACCGAGCGCAACGCCATCAGCCTGCTGGGCAGCCGGCTCAACGCCAGCGTGCAGCTGATCGCGGCGCTGGGCGGCGGGTGGCAGGGCTTGCCGGCCGAGGCGGCGGCCAGCGCGGCGGCCGAGCCGTCCGCGCCGTCCGCGCCCTAGCTGTGAAGATTCAATAGGTTGTATGCATGGTTCATCCGAACCGGATTTGAGAAACTGGAAATCGCCACCCCCCCAGTTCACTCAAGGAGCCCGGCCGGATGAACACCCATAAGCATGCCCGATTGACCTTCCTACGTCGACTCGAAATGGTCCAGCAATTGATCGCCCATCAAGTTTGTGTGCCTGAAGCGGCCCGTGCCTATGGGGTCACCGCGCCGACTGTGCGCAAATGGCTGGGCCGCTTCCTGGCTCAGGGCCAGGCGGGCTTGGCCGATGCGTCCTCGCGCCCGACGGTCTCGCCCCGAGCGATTGCGCCGGCCAAGGCGCTGGCTATCGTGGAGCTGCGCCGCAAGCGGCTGACCCAAGCGCGCATCGCCCAGGCGCTGGGCGTGTCAGCCAGCACCGTCAGCCGCGTCCTGGCCCGCGCCGGTCTGTCGCACCTGGCCGACCTGGAGCCGGCCGAGCCGGTGGTGCGCTACGAGCATCAGGCCCCCGGCGATCTGCTGCACATCGACATCAAGAAGCTGGGACGTATCCAGCGCCCTGGCCACCGGGTCACGGGCAACCGACGCGATACCGTTGAGGGGGCCGGCTGGGACTTCGTCTTCGTGGCCATCGATGACCACGCCCGCGTGGCCTTCACCGACATCCACCCCGACGAGCGCTTCCCCAGCGCCGTCCAGTTCCTCAAGGACGCAGTGGCCTACTACCAGCGCCTGGGCGTGACCATCCAGCGCTTGCTCACCGACAATGGCTCGGCCTTTCGCAGCCGCGCCTTCGCCGCGCTGTGCCATGAGCTGGGCATCAAGCACCGCTTTACCCGACCTTACCGCCCACAGACCAATGGCAAGGCCGAACGCTTCATCCAGTCGGCCTTGCGTGAGTGGGCTTACGCTCACACCTACCAGAACTCCCAACACCGAGCCGATGCCATGAAATCCTGGCTACACCACTACAACTGGCATCGACCCCACCAAGGCATCGGGCGCGCTGTACCCATCTCCAGACTCAACCTGGACGAATACAACCTATTGACAGTTCACAGCTAGCTGTCGATTCTCAATAGGTTATTCACATCTGGGATACGCGTGATGGGTGGCTGATGTCCGAGAGCGGAGTGTGGCCGATACCAGTTGTAGCGGTCAATGAAGGGCTGCAAGGCAGCCTGTCGTTCGGCTGAGCTCGTGTAGGGCCTGGCGTATGCCCACTCCCGTAAGCAGGTCTGCACGAGGCGCTCGGCCTTGCCGTTGGTCTTGGGGGTGTAGGGGCGGGTGCGGATGTGACGGATTCCCAGCTCCACGCACACCGCCCGAAAGGTCCTGGAGACGTAGCCGCTGCCGTTGTCGGTCATCACGCGGTCGATGCGCACGCCCAGACTGGCGTAGTAGGCGGTGGCTTGGCGCAGGAACTCAGCGCACTGATCGCCGCCTTCATCGTCGAGGATGCGAGCAAAGGACACGCGCGAGAAGTCATCGATGGCCAGGTGCACAGCGTCCCAGCCAATGCCGCGGTTGCGGTTCTGGGCCCGATCGCCGGTGATGCGATGGCCCACGCCCCGGATGCGGCCCAGCCGCTTGGTGTCGATGTGCAGCAGCTCGCCTGGGCTGGCGCGTTCATAGCGGCGCACCGGCGCCGGCGGCTCCAACGAGGCGAGTCGACTCAGGCCGATGCGTTCCATATACCGCGCCACGGTGGCCAGGCTGCGGCCGGCTTCACGCGCGATGCGCCACAGCGGCAGACGCTGGCGGCGCTGCTGGGCGAAGTGCTCAACCTGCTCGGGCGCACAGGCCTTCGGGCTGCGGTGCGGGCGAGAACTGCGGTCAAGCAGGCCGTCCAGACCTTCGCTTCGGAAGCGGGCAAGCCACTTGTAACCGGTGCGCAGGCTCACCCCTGCCGCCTGGCTGGCCTGCCTCATCGTCCAGTTCTGTTGCATCACCCTGTTAACAAGAAGGGCTCGACCTAGGCGGGTCAATCGCGCATGCTTATGGTTGTTCATCCAGTGTCCTGCCCTGAGTTGCGATGGCGTGGTAACCACAGCATCCCAGGTCCGGCCTGGATGAACAACCTATTGAGACATCACACCTAGCGCCGTTGCGTCAGAGCAGCCCGCGGATCCCGGCGATGCCGTGCGCGCCGTGCAGGCGCGCCTCGGCCAGGGTGGCGGGCGACTGGCCGCCCAGCGCGTAGACCGGCATGCCGGCGTCGCGGATGCCGGCCGCGAAGCCGGGCCAGCCCAGCGGCGCCTGCTCCGGGTGGCTGGCGGTGGCGAGCACCGGGCCCAGCACCGCGAAATCCGCGCCCAGGTCGCGTGCATGCACGATCTCGGCATGGCCGTGGGCCGAGACGCCCACCAGCGCGCCCTCGGGCAGCGCCGGACGCTGCTTGAGCGCCTGCGCGTCGCGCGCTGTCAGATGTACGCCGTCGGCTTCGCGCCACCAGGCCTGCGGATGGCGGCTGCTGACCAACAGGCGCGCGCCGGCGGCGCGGCATTGCGCCAGGATGGCCTGCATGGCGTCGCGCAGCGAAGCGGCGTCGGCGCCGCCGGGCCAGTCGGGCTCGCGCAGCAGCACCAGTTTCAGGCCCCCGTCCAGGGCTTGCCGCAGCCGCGCGGTGAAATCGGCCAGTGCGGCGGGCGCGCCGATGGCGCTGATGGCGTAGGCGGTGGGCAGCTGCAGCCAGCGCAGCGGCGGCAGGGCCGCCGGCAGCAGGTCGCCGACCTCGTGCGCGCGCGCCGGGTCGACCCATTCCAGGCGCTGGTTTTCCAGCCCGCGGGGTTCGCCTTCCCAGCCGGTGACGTGGCAGAACGCCAGCCGCACGGTGGTGTGCGGGTAGACGTGCACATAGGTCACCCAGGGGTGCGCCTCGGTCACGCGGATGCCCAGCTCTTCATGCAGTTCGCGCGCCAGGGCCTGCAGCACGGTTTCGCCCGGCTCCAGCTTGCCGCCGGGCAGCTCCCACCAGCCGGCCCAGGGCTTGCCCTCGGGGCGCTGCCCCAGCAGCAGCTGGCCATCCGGGCGCAGGATCAGGCCCGCGGCGACATCGACGATTTTTTCAGACATGGCGGGCGGCCCAGTCGCGTGCGAATTGATAGGCGACCCGGCCCGAGCGCGAGCCGCGTTCGAGCGTCCACTGCAGGGCCTCGGTGCGCGAGGCCTCGATCTGGTCGGCCGGGCAGTTCAGCTCGCGCAGCCAGTGGTAGACGATGTCCAGGTAGTCGTCCTGCTTGAACGGGTAGAACGACAGCCACAGGCCGAAGCGCTCGGACAGCGAGATCTTTTCCTCGACGGTTTCGCCGGGGTGGATCTCGCCGTCGGGCTGGTGCTTGGCGGCCAGGTTCTCGCTCATGTATTCGGGCATCAAGTGGCGGCGGTTCGAGGTGGCGTAGATCAGCACGTTGTCGCCCGAGGCCGCGACCGAGCCGTCGAGCACGGATTTCAGCGCTTTGTAGCCGGCCTCGCCTTCCTCGAACGACAGGTCGTCGCAGAACACGATGTAGCGCTCGGGCCGCGCCGCCACGAGCTCGACGATGTCGGCCAGGTCGCCCAGGTCGGACTTGTCCACTTCGATCAGGCGCAGGCCCCGGTCGCCGTAGGCGGCCAGCATGGCCTTGACCAGCGAGCTCTTGCCGGTGCCGCGCGCGCCGGTCATCAGCACATTGTTGGCCGGCTTGGATTCGAGGAACTGGCGCGTGTTGCGGTCGATGATGTCTTTCTGGCGCTCGATGTGCTGCAGATCGTCCAGCTCGATGCGCGCCACGTGGCGCACGGCGTCCAGCCAGCCGCGCGAACCGCGCTTGCGCCAGCGGTAGGCGTGGGCGGACCAGTCGATGTCGGGCGGCGCCGGCGGCAGCCAGGCTTCCAGTTGCGCCAGCACGCGCTCGGCGCGGGCGAGGAGGGGGGTGAGGTCTGTTGCGGTCACTGCGGTTCCTTGGCGGCGGCGCCCGGCGGGACGCCGCGTTTACGGTTGCTCGATGACGCCGGCGCCGCGCCGCGGGATAGGGCGCGGTGGGCCGGCAGGCGCGCGGACGGGGATGGCGCCGCGCGCTGCAGACGGGGCTTGCGGGCGCGCGGCGGCCGGGCGGCGTGCGCCGCGGCCATGCGCGCCGGGGTGTTCCGGTTCAGGAACGGTAATCGGCGTTGATGGTGACATACTCGTGCGAGAAGTCGCAGGTATAGACCGTGTCGGCCACCTGGCCGCGGCCCAGCGCGATGCGCACCAGGATCTCGGCCTGCTTCATGACGCGCTGGCCGTCGGCTTCCTGGTAGTCGGGGTTGCGGCCGCCGTCGACGGCCACCAGCACGTCGCCCAGCCACAGGCGCAGGCGCGAGACGTCCAGGTCGTCGATGCCGGCATAGCCGATCGCCGCCAGGATGCGGCCCAGGTTGGGGTCGGAGGCGAAGAAGGCGGTCTTGACCAGCGGCGAGTGCGCGACCGCGTAGGCCACCTTGAGGGCCTCTTCGGTATTGCCGGCTTCCTCGACGCGGATGGTCATGAACTTGGTGGCGCCCTCGGCGTCGCGCACGATCTTCTGCGCCAGGTCGGTGGCGGCGGCGGCCAGCGCATCGCGCAGGGCCGCATAGGCCGCGTCGCCGGCGCTGTCGACCGTCACGCCGGCCTGGCCGGTGGCGATCAGGATGAACGAGTCGTTGGTCGAGGTGTCGCCGTCGACCGTGATGCGGTTGAACGAGACGTCGGCCAGCTCGATGGCCAGCTGGCGCAGCAGCGGCTGGGCGATGCCGGCGTCGGTGGCCAGAAAGCCCAGCATGGTGGCCATGTTGGGCCGGATCATGCCGGCGCCCTTGCTGATGCCGGTGATGGTGACGGTCTTGCCGCCGATGTTCACGCGGCGCGAATGGATCTTCGGCAGCGTATCGGTGGTCATGATGCCGTGGGCCGCGCCGTACCAGCCGTCGGCCCGCAGGTCCGCCACCGCGGCCGGCAGGCCGGCGGTCAGGCGGTCCATCGGCAGCGGCTCGAGGATCACGCCGGTGGAAAACGGCAGGATCTGTTCGGCGGGGACGTCCAGCAGCTTGCCCAGCGCCGCGCAGGTGTCCTGGGCGTTCTTCAGGCCGGGCGCGCCGGTGCCGGCGTTGGCGTTGCCGGTGTTGACGACCAGGGCGCGGATCGGGCCGCCCTGGGCCAGGTGCGCTTCGCACACCTGCACCGGCGCGGCGCGGAAGCGGTTGCGCGTGAACACGCCGGCCACCGCGCTGCCCGGCGCCAGGCGGAACACCGTGAGGTCGCGCCGGCCGGCCTTGCGGATGCCGGCTTCGGCCACGCCGATTTCGACACCGGCGACGGGAAGGATTTCGGATTCGGAGGGAATCTGCAGATTAACGGCCATGACTTCGTCTCATAGGGCAGGGCGGCGCCTTGGGCGGCGTCTGAAGCTGGCTATTATCCCACTACTGCTAGGTGTGAAGATTCAATAGGTTGTATGCATGGTTCATCCGAACCGGATTTGAGAAACTGGAAATCGCCACCCCCCCAGTTCACTCAAGGAGCCCGGCCGGATGAACACCCATAAGCATGCCCGATTGACCTTCCTACGTCGACTCGAAATGGTCCAGCAATTGATCGCCCATCAAGTTTGTGTGCCTGAAGCGGCCCGCGCCTATGGGGTCACCGCGCCGACTGTGCGCAAATGGCTGGGCCGCTTCCTGGCTCAGGGCCAGACGGGCTTGGCCGATGCGTCCTCGCGCCCGACGGTCTCGCCCCGAGCGATTGCGCCGGCCAAGGCGCTGGCTATCGTGGAGCTGCGCCGCAAGCGGCTGACCCAAGCGCGCATCGCCCAGGCGCTGGGCGTGTCAGCCAGCACCGTCAGCCGCGTCCTGGCCCGCGCCGGTCTGTCGCACCTGGCCGACCTGGAGCCGGCCGAGCCGGTGGTGCGCTACGAGCATCAGGCCCCCGGCGATCTGCTGCACATCGACATCAAGAAGCTGGGACGTATCCAGCGCCCTGGCCACCGGGTCACGGGCAACCGACGCGATACCGTTGAGGGGGCCGGCTGGGACTTCGTCTTCGTGGCCATCGATGACCACGCCCGCGTGGCCTTCACCGACATCCACCCCGACGAGCGCTTCCCCAGCGCCGTCCAGTTCCTCAAGGACGCAGTGGCCTACTACCAGCGCCTGGGCGTGACCATCCAGCGCTTGCTCACCGACAATGGCTCGGCCTTTCGCAGCCGCGCCTTCGCCGCGCTGTGCCATGAGCTGGGCATCAAGCACCGCTTTACCCGACCTTACCGCCCACAGACCAATGGCAAGGCCGAACGCTTCATCCAGTCGGCCTTGCGTGAGTGGGCTTACGCTCACACCTACCAGAACTCCCAACACCGAGCCGATGCCATGAAATCCTGGCTACACCACTACAACTGGCATCGACCCCACCAAGGCATCGGGCGCGCTGTACCCATCTCCAGACTCAACCTGGACGAATACAACCTATTGACAGTTCACAGCTAGCGCGGCGCCTGGCCGCGCGGCAGCCAGTGCCAGAACACGGCGGCGGCGGCCAGGCCCACCCCGCCCATGGCCGCCACCCCGGCGGCCAGCGACACCAGCGCGGTGATGCCGGACAGCGCCACCGGCCCCAGGCTGCCGCCCAGGTCGGACATCAGGCGCCACAGGCCCAGGAACTCGGTACGCCCGGACGCAGGCGCCGCGTCGGCGCCCAGCGTCATGACAATGCCCGAGCCAATGCCGTTGCCCATGCCCAGCATCATCGCCACGATCACGAAACCGGCCACGCCGCTGGTCAGCGAGGTGCCGATCAGGGCGCAGCCCATCAGCAGCGTCGAGGGCACCGCCACCCACAGCCGCCCGCGCCGGTCCATCAGCATGCCTGCCGGATAGAACACCGACATGTCGATCGCCGCCACCAGGCCATAAATGAGCGAGGTGGTCGCCGGGTTGACGCCCAGGTGGTCGGCCCACAGCGGGATCACCACCTGCCGGGACGCGCGCACCGCGCTGACCAGCAGGATGCCCAGCCCCAGCGTCAGGTATACCTGGCGATGCGCGCGCGCCACGTCCAGCAGCCGCGGCCGGGCGACGGCCGCCTCGCCGCGGCGCCGCGGCGGCGCCATGTCGGGCGCGAACCACGCAATCAGGCCGGCCCCGGTCATGGCCACGGCCGCCACCCAGTACGCGCCCTGCAGGCCCATGAAGTGGATCAGCGCCGCGCCGGCGAACGGCCCGGCGAACACGCCGATGCGCATGGTGCCGGCCAGCGTGGACAGGGCGCGCGCGCGCATGTAGGCGGGCACGGCGTCGATCATGTAGCCCTGCCGCGCCAGCAGGAAGACCGAGGACGCCATGCCGACCATGAACACGCCGGTCGCCAGCATCCACAGCGTGCCGGCGAAGATGCACAGCAGCAGCGCCACCACGCTGAGCGCCGCTCGCCGTGGCGCGAGGTGAACATCGCGGCGGGGATGTTGCTGACCAGCGAACCGATGCCGACCAGGCCCACGATCAGGCCCGAGGTAGCCAGCGATGCGCCCAGTTCCCGTGCGGTAAGCGCCACCACGGGCAGGATGGCGCCATTGCTCACGCCATAGAGGATGGAGGGGCCGAAGGCGGGAACGGCAATGTCTTTGAGGCTGAACGAAGCGTCGTGGTCGGACACGATGGGAACAGGAAGTGGGGGCCGACCTGTATTCTAGGACCTGTCCCGCATGGGGACCGACATTCGCGGCAGCGTGTGCCTGTCCCCACTGGGACAGGCACACCGTCGTGCGACACGGCGAACGGCGGCCGCTCCGCGGACGGCCAAAAAGGGACGTGTCCGCCGTCTGCGCCAAGGCCAGTTAAAATGGCGGGTTTTCCACGCTGCCGGCTGGCGCGCGGCCTGCCGCGCCCCGACTTCCTTACCCCTATGCTCACCTTCCAGCAAATCATCCTCACGCTCCAGGACTATTGGGACAAACAAGGCTGCGCCCTGCTGCAGCCGTACGACATGGAAGTCGGCGCTGGCACCTCGCACACGGCCACCTTCCTGCGCGCCATCGGCCCCGAGCCGTGGCGCGCCGCCTACGTGCAGCCTTCGCGCCGCCCCAAGGACGGCCGCTACGGCGAAAACCCGAACCGCCTGCAGCACTACTACCAGTACCAGGTCGTGCTCAAGCCCGCGCCGCCCGAAATCCTCGACCTCTACATCGGCTCGCTCAAGGCGCTGGGCATCGACCCCACGCAACACGACATCCGCTTCGTGGAGGACGACTGGGAAAACCCCACGCTGGGCGCCTGGGGCCTGGGCTGGGAAGTCTGGCTCAACGGCATGGAAGTCACCCAGTTCACCTACTTCCAGCAAGTCGGCGGCCTGGACTGCACGCCCACGACCGGCGAGATCACCTACGGCCTGGAACGCCTGGCGATGTACCTGCAGGACGTCGAAAGCGTCTACGACCTGGTCTGGACCGAAGGCGCCAACGGCAACCGCGTCTACTACCGCGACGTGTTCCACCAGAACGAGGTCGAGCAATCGACCTACAACTTCGAGCACGCGTCGGCCGACATGCTGTTTGCGCACTTCAACGATTACGAAGCCGAGGCCAAGCGCCTGATGGACGTGCCGCTGGCCCTGCCGGCCTACGAGGCGGCGCTGAAGGCTGCCCACACTTTCAACATGCTGGATGCGCGCGGCGCGATCAGCGTGACCGAGCGCGCCGCCTACATCGGCCGCATCCGCAACCTGTCGCGCGCCGTCGCGCAGGCCTACTACGACTCCCGCGAACGACTGGGCTTCCCCATGCTTGCCGGCCGCAAGGCCGCCGGGGAGGCAGCCTGACATGACCACCGATATCCGCCCCCTGCTGATTGAACTGTTTACCGAAGAACTGCCGCCCAAGGCCTTGCAGAAGCTGGGCCAGGCGTTCGCCGAAGGCGTGCGCGCCACCCTGGCGCGCCACCATCTGCTGGCCGACGGCTGCGCGGTCGAGCCTTTCGCCACGCCGCGCCGGCTGGCGGTGCGCCTGTCGGCCGTGCTGGCCCAGGCCCCCGAGCAGGCCTACGCCGAGAAACTGATGCCGGTGAAGGTCGGCCTGGACGCCAACGGCCAGCCCACCGCCGCGCTGGCCAAGAAGCTGGCCGCCAAGGGCCTGGAAGGCCTGGATCCGGCCACGCTGGAACGCGAGTCCGATGGCAAGCAGGAATACCTGGTGGCGCGCGGCACGGCCGCCGGCGCGCAACTGGCCGTCGGGCTGCAGGAGGGGCTGGACGCCGCCATCGACGGCCTGCCCATTCCCAAGGTGATGCGCTACCAGTTGGCCGACGGCCAGACCACCGTCAAGTTCGTGCGCCCGGCGCACGGGCTGGTGGCCCTGTTCGGCGCCGACATCGTGCCGATCGCGGCGCTGGGCCTGCAGGCCGGCCGCGCCACGCAGGGGCACCGCTTCCAGAGCAACGGCGCCATCGAGCTCGCCACGGCCCAAGGCTACGAGGCCGACCTGGCCGAGCGCGGCCGCGTCATTGCCTCGTTCGAGGCGCGCCGCGCCGAGATTTCGCGCCTGCTCGACGAGCACGCGCAACGGCTGGGCGCCACGCTGGGCGACGACCCCGAAGTCACGGCCCTGCTGGACGAAGTGACCGCCCTGGTCGAACACCCCACGGTCTATGTCGGGCAGTTCGAGGAACAGTTCCTGCAAGTGCCGCAGGAGTGCCTGATCCTGACCATGCGGCTGAACCAGAAGTACTTCCCGCTGTTCGACCCGGCCAGCGGCAAGCTGACGCACCGCTTCCTGATCGTCAGCAACATGCAGGTGGCCGACCCGGCCAACATCGTCGAAGGCAACCAGCGCGTGGTGCGTCCGCGCCTGGCCGACGCCCAGTTCTTCTTCGAGACCGACCGCAAGACCCCGCTGGCCGCGCGCGTCGAGCAGCTGGGCAGCATCGTCTACCACAACAAGCTGGGCACCCAGCTCGAACGCGTCGAGCGCGTGCGCGCCATCGCGCGCGGCATCGCCACGGCGCTGGGCGGCGACGCCGCCCATTGCGACCGCGCCGCGCTGCTGGCCAAGGCCGACCTGGGCTCGAACATGGTGGGCGAGTTCCCCGAGCTGCAGGGCATCATGGGCGCCTACTACGCCCAGGGCGACGGCGAGCCCGCCGACGTGGTCACCGCCCTGCGCACGCAATACCGCAACCGCTATGACGCGCCGGTCGACGCCGCCACGCTGACCGCGGCCACGCTGTTCATCGCCGAGCGCATCGAAACCCTGGTCGGCATCTGGAGCATCGGCCTGGCGCCCACCGGCGAGCGCGACCCGTTCGGCCTGCGCCGCGCCGCGCTGGGCCTGATCAGCGCCTTCGAGCAACTGGCCGCCGGCGGCTGGCTGAAGGTCAGCGAAGACGGCCCGCTGTCGCTGGACGGCCTGCTGGCGCTGGCCGCGCAGGCCTTCCCGGACGGCAAGATCGGCGCCGACACCCTGGCCGAGGTGCGCGCCTTCATCTACGAACGCTACCGCAACCAGCTGATCGGCGAACACGACCGCAACGCGGTCGAGGCCGTCATCGCGCTGGCGCCGCCGCTGCACCAGGTGGCCGCACGCGTACGCGCGGTGGCCGCCTTCGCGCAACTGCCGGCGGCGGCCAGTCTGGCCGCGGCCAACAAGCGCATCGGCAACCTGCTCAAGAAGGCCGAAGGGGAAATCGGCGCGGTCGATGCCGCGCTGCTGCAGGACCCGGCCGAAAAGGCACTGGCCGAGGCCGTGGCGCAACTGCGGCCGCAAGCCCGGGCCCAGCTGCAGGCGGGCGATTTCGCCGCCAGCCTGGCCACGCTGGCGCAAGCGCGCGAGCCGGTGGACGCCTTCTTCGCCGATGTCATGGTGATGGCCGACGACGCGGCGCTGCGCGCCAACCGCCTGGCGCTGCTGGGCCAACTGCACGGCCTCATGAACCAGGTGGCCGACATTTCCAGGCTGGCCCAGTGAAACTGATCATTCTCGACCGTGACGGCGTGGTCAACCAGGACAGCGATGCCTTCGTCAAATCGCCGGACGAATGGATCGCGCTGCCTGGCAGCCTGCAGGCCATCGCGCGCCTGACGCAGGCCGACTGGACAGTGGTGCTGGCCACCAACCAGTCGGGGCTTGCGCGCGGGCTGTTCGACACGGCCACGCTCAACGCCATCCACGACAAGATGCACCGCGCGCTGGCGCAGATGGGCGGTGTCGTCGACGCCATTTTCATGTGCCCCCACGGGCCGGACGACGGCTGTGCGTGCCGCAAGCCGCTGCCGGGCATGTATCGCGACATCGCGCGCCGCTACGACGTCGACCTGGCCGGCGTGCCGGCGGTGGGCGACTCGCTGCGCGACCTGCAGGCGGCCGCGCAGGCAGGCTGTGCGCCGTGGCTGGTGCAGACCGGCAACGGCCGCAAGACGCTGGCGCAGGGCGGCCTGCCCGAAGGCACACGCGTATGCGAGGACCTGGCCGCGGTGGCCGAGCAACTGCTGCAGGAGGCCTGATCCATGGCCTGGCTGCGTTCGGCGCTGTATGCACTGTTCCTGATCGTCACCGTCATTCCCTATGCGTTCGCCTGCATCCTGTGGGCGCCGCTGCCGCTGCACTGGCGCTATCGCCTGACCGTGGGCTGGCCGCGCCTGGCCATCTGGGGCGCGCGCGTGATCTGCGGCATCCGCTGGCGCATCAAGGGCGCCGAGAACCTGCCCGACGGTCCCGCCATCCTGCTCTCCAAGCACCAGTCCGCCTGGGAGACGCTGTTCTTCCCGGCCCACATGCCGCGCGAAGTGTGCTTCGTCTACAAGAAAGAACTGCACATGGTGCCGTTCTTCGGCTGGGGCCTGGCGCTGCTGCGCATGATCCCCATCGATCGCGCCAAGGGCCGTGACGCCTTCGAGCAGGTCGTGCGCCAGGGCCAGGTGCGCCTGGACGAAGGCCGCTGGCCGCTGCTGTTTCCCGAGGGCACGCGCGTGCCGCCCGGAAAGACCGGCCGCTTCAAGATGGGCGGCGCGCTGCTGGCTTCGCGCACCGGCGCGCGCATCATCCCGGTGGCGCACAACGCCGGCGAATGCTGGCGCCGCAATGCCTTCGTCAAGCGCCCCGGCCTGATTACCGTCTCGATCGGCCCCGCGATAGAATCGCAGGACGTCGCCCCTGAAGTCCTCAACGCCAAAGTACAGGCCTGGATCGAAGGCGAGATGCGTGTTCTCAATCCCGAAAGGTATGGCCAAGCCTGATCAGCTGGAACTGCTGTTCGACGTCGCGCCGCCGGCGGATCCGGCCAGCGCGGCGCCGCGCAAGACGCCCAAGGCCCGGCCGGCGCCGCCCGCGCCGGCCGCCATCGCCACCCCGTGCCCCGATCCGCTGCCGCCCGGCGCGCGCTGGCGCGAAGTCCATACCGAACAACAACCCATCGGCTTCGTGCTGCTGCGCTCGCGCCGCCGCAGCATCGGCTTCGTGGTGGCCGACGACGGGCTGCGCGTCACCGCGCCCAACTGGGTCACGCTGGAACAGATCGATGATGCCGTGCGCGAGAAGGCGCGCTGGATCCTTGCCAAGCTGCGCGACTGGCACGCCCGCAAGGAACAACTGGCCATGGCGCACACGCGCTGGCAGGCCGGCGGCGAACTGCCCTACCTGGGCAAGCGCATCGTTCTCGGCCTGGGCGCCGAACGCCGCCAGGCTTGCCTGTCGGGCGATGCCGACGCGCCCTGCGACGGCGACACCCTGTGGCTGGCGCTGCCCGTCGATGCCGACCAGGCGCGCATCCGCGACGCCGCCCAGGCATGGCTGCAACAGCGCGCCGGAGCCTGGTTCGGCGCCCGCCTGGCGCACTTCCTGCAGCTCACCGGCCTGCGCATCCGGCGCTGGCGGCTGTCCTCGGCCGCCACCCGCTGGGGCTCGTGCACCAGCGACGGCAACATCATGCTCAACTGGCGCCTGATCCACTTCGCGCCGGCCATCATCGATTACGTCATCGCCCACGAACTGGCCCATCTGCGCGAGATGAACCACAGCCAGGACTTCTGGACCGAAGTCGGCCATATCCTGCCCGGCTTCGAGGACGCCAAGAACGTACTGCGGCGCCACGATCCCGCCACCCTGCCGCAGTTCTGAGCCCGCGCCGGCTGGCGCGGCCGATTTGCTACGATGACGCCCTGGACGTTTTACCCATGAGGAGTTCATCATGCGCCTGTTGCATACCATGCTGCGCGTCGGCAACCTGGATAAATCCATCGATTTCTATACCAGCGTGCTGGGCATGCGCGAACTGCGCCGCAAAGACTACCCGGATGGCCGCTTCACCCTGGCCTTTGTCGGCTACCAGGACGAAAGCGAAGCCGCCGCCATCGAGCTGACCCACAACTGGGACACCGAGAAATACGACCTGGGCACCGGCTACGGCCACATCGCCATCGAAGTCGACAATGCCTACGAGGCCTGTGACAAGGTCAAGGAAAAAGGCGGCAAGGTCACCCGCGAGGCCGGCCCCATGAAGCACGGCACCACGGTCATCGCCTTCGTCGAGGATCCGGACGGCTACAAGATCGAGTTCATCCAGAAAAAGGGTCGCAACGACTGAGGCCCCGCCATGATCCACGCCATACTCAAGATGGGCGACCCGCGCCTGCTGCGCGTGGCCGCGCCGGTCGAGCGCTACGACACGCCCGAACTGCGCGCGCTGATCGACGACATGTTCGAGACCATGGCGCACGCCCAGGGCGTGGGCCTGGCCGCGCCGCAGATCGGCGTGGATCTGCAGCTGGTGATCTTCGGGTTCGAGCGCAACGACCGCTACCCGGACGCGCCGGCCGTGCCGCGCACCATCCTGTGCAACCCGGTCATCGAACCGCTATCGGACGAGATGGAAGACGGCTGGGAAGGCTGCCTGTCGGTACCCGGCCTGCGCGGCCTGGTGCCGCGCTACCGCCATATCCGCTACAGCGGCTACGACCCCGCCGGCCAGCGCATCGAACGCGAAGCCGAAGGCTTCCACGCCCGGGTGGTGCAGCACGAATGCGACCACCTCATCGGCCGGCTCTACCCCACCCGTATCCGCGACCTGACCAAGTTCGGCTACACCGAGGTGCTGTTTCCGGAGATGGACCCGAACGCCGACTGATCCAGGCGCCTGTCCCCGCGGGGACGGATACGGTCTTGGCCGTCAAACCGCAGTGTGCCTGTCCCAGCGGGGACAGGCACACTGGCCGCAGTTGGGACAGGCACCCACGCACCCGGAGCCTGCGCCCGCTACCGCCCGCGGCCGGTCAGCTCCTGCGGCACGAAATCATCGACCGCCAGCACGCCCGCCACCGCCGCCTCGGCGGCCTCGATCTCGGCCGCCTGCTCGGGCGTCAGCGCGCCGCCGCGCAGCGCGTCGCGCCAATCCGGCACGCCTTCGCGCCGCAGGCGGTCCAGCAGGGGCTGCACCGCCGTCGCCAGGGCAAAGGCGCGCTCCAGGCGGCCGCTGTGAAGATTCAATAGGTTGTATGCATGGTTCATCCGAACCGGATTTGAGAAACTGGAAATCGCCGATCCCCCAGTTCACTCAAGGAGCCCGGCCGGATGAACACCCATAAGCATGCCCGATTGACCTTCCTACGTCGACTCGAAATGGTCCAGCAATTGATCGCCCATCAAGTTTGTGTGCCTGAAGCGGCCCGCGCCTATGGGGTCACCGCGCCGACTGTGCGCAAATGGCTGGGCCGCTTCCTGGCTCAGGGCCAGGCGGGCTTGGCCGATGCGTCCTCGCGCCCGACGGTCTCGCCCCGAGCGATTGCGCCGGCCAAGGCGCTGGCTATCGTGGAGCTGCGCCGCAAGCGGCTGACCCAAGCGCGCATCGCCCAGGCGCTGGGCGTGTCAGCCAGCACCGTCAGCCGCGTCCTGGCCCGCGCCGGTCTGTCGCACCTGGCCGACCTGGAGCCGGCCGAGCCGGTGGTGCGCTACGAGCATCAGGCCCCCGGCGATCTGCTGCACATCGACATCAAGAAGCTGGGACGTATCCAGCGCCCTGGCCACCGGGTCACGGGCAACCGACGCGATACCGTTGAGGGGGCCGGCTGGGACTTCGTCTTCGTGGCCATCGATGACCACGCCCGCGTGGCCTTCACCGACATCCACCCCGACGAGCGCTTCCCCAGCGCCGTCCAGTTCCTCAAGGACGCAGTGGCCTACTACCAGCGCCTGGGCGTGACCATCCAGCGCTTGCTCACCGACAATGGCTCGGCCTTTCGCAGCCGCGCCTTCGCCGCGCTGTGCCATGAGCTGGGCATCAAGCACCGCTTTACCCGACCTTACCGCCCACAGACCAATGGCAAGGCCGAACGCTTCATCCAGTCGGCCTTGCGTGAGTGGGCTTACGCTCACACCTACCAGAACTCCCAACACCGAGCCGATGCCATGAAATCCTGGCTACACCACTACAACTGGCATCGACCCCACCAAGGCATCGGGCGCGCTGTACCCATCTCCAGACTCAACCTGGACGAATACAACCTATTGACAGTTCACACCTAGCTGTGAAGATTCAATAGGTTGTATGCATGGTTCATCCGAACCGGATTTGAGAAACTGGAAATCGCCACCCCCCCAGTTCACTCAAGGAGCCCGGCCGGATGAACACCCATAAGCATGCCCGATTGACCTTCCTACGTCGACTCGAAATGGTCCAGCAATTGATCGCCCATCAAGTTTGTGTGTCTGAAGCGGCCCGCGCCTATGGGGTCACCGCGCCGACTGTGCGCAAATGGCTGGGCCGCTTCCTGGCTCAGGGCCAGGCGGGCTTGGCCGATGCGTCCTCGCGCCCGACGGTCTCGCCCCGAGCGATTGCGCCGGCCAAGGCGCTGGCTATCGTGGAGCTGCGCCGCAAGCGGCTGACCCAAGCGCGCATCGCCCAGGCGCTGGGCGTGTCAGCCAGCACCGTCAGCCGCGTCCTGGCCCGCGCCGGTCTGTCGCACCTGGCCGACCTGGAGCCGGCCGAGCCGGTGGTGCGCTACGAGCATCAGGCCCCCGGCGATCTGCTGCACATCGACATCAAGAAGCTGGGACGTATCCAGCGCCCTGGCCACCGGGTCACGGGCAACCGACGCGATACCGTTGAGGGGGCCGGCTGGGACTTCGTCTTCGTGGCCATCGATGACCACGCCCGCGTGGCCTTCACCGACATCCACCCCGACGAGCGCTTCCCCAGCGCCGTCCAGTTCCTCAAGGACGCAGTGGCCTACTACCAGCGCCTGGGCGTGACCATCCAGCGCTTGCTCACCGACAATGGCTCGGCCTTTCGCAGCCGCGCCTTCGCCGCGCTGTGCCATGAGCTGGGCATCAAGCACCGCTTTACCCGACCTTACCGCCCACAGACCAATGGCAAGGCCGAACGCTTCATCCAGTCGGCCTTGCGTGAGTGGGCTTACGCTCACACCTACCAGAACTCCCAACACCGAGCCGATGCCATGAAATCCTGGCTACATCACTACAACTGGCATCGACCCCACCAAGGCATCGGGCGCGCTGTACCCATCTCCAGACTCAACCTGGACGAATACAACCTATTGACAGTTCACAGCTAGGCCTGCCTGCGCCGCCGCGGTTTGCCAATTCGCGCGAAGTCTTGGCGATTTCCACGCTCGGCCCCACGGCGTCGGGCGGCCTCCATTGGTGCCGGCAGCGCAACGCTGTGGCCGTTTCGTACGGCTACCGCTTCAATCGAACATTCCTTATCCTTATGCCATGTCCCGGCGGCCAGCTGGCCTGGCCGCCGCCATGAACCAGGGCGCTTCCGATTTCCGGAGGCCAGGCACCAACGCGCATCCATGAAGAAAAACTACCCTGCCTATTTCGCCGCCACGCTCCTGGCGCTGGCTGGCCTGTCGGCGCAGGCCGCGCCGGTCGATTACCGGATCGATCCGGAGCACACCGAAGTCGTGGTCACCTGGGACCACCTGGGCTTCTCCAAGCCCACGGCGCACGCGGGCGGCGTCACCGGCGTGGTGCGCTACGACGCGGCCAGTCCGGCGGATTCGGCGGTCGATCTGCGCATACCGGTGTCGAAGCTGACTTCGCACGTTCCCAAGCTGGACGGGATGCTGCAGGGCGTCCAGTTCTTCGAGGCAGCCAGGTATCCCGATATCCGCTTCAAGAGCACCTCGGTGACCGACCGGGGCGACGGCAGGCTGCAGATCGACGGCATCCTGCGCATCAAGGGCATCGACAAGCCGGTGGTCCTGCAGGCGCGCCGGAACGGGCAGGGCATGCACCCGATGGCGCAGCGTCCCGCCATCGGTTTCGACGCCACGACGACATTGAAGCGCAGCGATTTCGGCGTGGACGCGTTCGCGCCGGATGTCAGCGACGAGGTCCAGCTGCGCATCACCATCGAGGCGGTCGCGGAAGCGGCGCGCTGACGCCGGCCGCGTTCCCTACCATTTGTACGTGACCCGGCCCAGCACGGTCCTGCCTTCTCCGTAGAAGCAGGCATAGGTGCACGAGGCCACGTAGTCCTTGTCGAACAGGTTGCGCACGGTGAGATCGGCCGTCCAGCCTTTCAGGGACAGGCTGCGCGCCCCGAAGTCGTAGCGCAGGGCGGCGTCGAACACGGTGTAGTCGCCGACCTTGGCGGCATTGGTGTTGTTGTAGGTCGAGCCCATGTAGCGCACGCCGGCGCCGATATTCAGCCCCGCCAGCGCACCGGACGGGACGGTGTAGTCGGACCATAGCGACGCCATGTTGCGCGGCACGGCCTCGGGCGTGTTGCCTAGCGTGTTGGAGTTGCTCTTGGTGATTTCCGCGTCGGTATACGTGTAGGCCGCGATCAGGTTCCAGCCCGAGGCCAGGTTGGCGGTGGCCGACAATTCGAGGCCGCGCGAGCGCACCTCGCCTTCCTGCACGCTGTAGACGGGGTTGGCGGGGTCGGTCGTGGGGACGTTGGTGCGCGTCAGCTCGAAGACGGATGCGGTGATGAACGAGTTCGAACCATTGGGCTGGTACTTCACGCCGGCTTCCCACTGCTTGCCCTTGGTCGGGTCGAAGGGCGTGGTGCCGCGTGCGGGCGAGGTGGTGCCGGCCTGCGGCTGGAACGAAGTCGAATAGCTGGTATAGGGCGCCAGACCGTTGTCCGCAAGGTAGAGCAGGCCGGTGCGCCACGTGAACGCGTTGTCGCCGGTGCGGGTATTGACGCCGCTCAGCTTGTTCAGCGTCGAGCCGTCGGCATTGTCGTAGCGGCCGCTGAGCACCACCACCAGTTTGTCGTCGAACTTTATCTGGTCCTGCAAGTACAGGCCGAGCTGGCTGCGCTTCTCGTTGGTGTAGGTGTCCGGCTTCGCCGGCAGCAGTACGTCCGAGCCGTACGCCGGATCGAAGAAGTCGATCGGGGCGAGGTTGTTGTAGCCGGCGTACTGTTTGCGGGTGAACGAGGTTTCGGTGTAATCGAGGCCGAACAGCGTGTTGTGCCTGAAGCGGCCGGATTGCCACGTGGCCTCGAACTGGTTGTCGATGCTCACGCCGTGGGCGTCATCGTCGCGGCGGTAGGCGCCGCGCTCGGCCGTGGAGAAGTCGCTTCCGGGCACCCAGGTCCACCAGTAGGCGTGGTTGACGCGGTTGCGCGACTGGGCGTAGCCCAGGTTCTGCTTGAATTGCCAGGTGTCGTTGAAGCGGTGCGCAAACTGGTACCCCACGTTGGCGACCTCCTGGTCCCACTTGCTCCAGTCCGGCTCGCCGGTGAAGCGGTGACGCGGGATGCGGCCGTTGGGGTTGTACTTGACCGTGCCTTCGAGCGGGTAGCCGGCGTTGTTGATGGTCTTGTTCTTCATGTAGCTCGCCAGCAGCGTCAGCGAGGTGTCCGGGCTGATGCGCCAGGTCAGCGCGGGGGCGAGATAGTAGCGGTCGTCCGGGACATGGTCGATCATCGTGTCGGCATTGCGCGCCAGGCCGGTCAGGCGGTAGGTCAGCCGTCCCTCGTCGTCGATGCGTCCGCCGAAGTCGCCGGCGAGCTGCCTGTTGCTGTGCGAGCCGCCGCTCAGCTGCAGCTCGCGCAGCGGGCTGTCTGTCGGCCGCTTGGATACCACGTTGACGATGCCGCCTGGCGAGGCCTGTCCGTACAGCACCGAAGCGGGGCCTTTCACGACCTCGATGCGTTCGAGCGCGTAGGGTTCGGACATCGCGCTGTAATGGGGCAGGGGGATTTTCAGCCCGTCGCGGAACATGACGCCGGGATTGGTGCGGACGTCGAAGCCGCGGATGATGAAAGGATCGTCGGTGCGGTTGAATCCTTCCTGCACCACGATACCGGGCGTGTAGCGCACGGCGTCGCCCAGCGTCTGCGGATTCTGCTCGCGGATCTGCGCGGCGGTCACCACCGAAATGGATTGCGGTATTTCGATCAGCGGCGTGTCCGTCTTGGTGCCGGCTGTCGTGCCTGTGGCCACGTAGGTGTCGGAGTCAGGCAGGGCGCCGACCACGCTGATTGCCGGCAGCGTCGCAGTCAGCGGCATGGGCGTGAGCGTGACGGTGTTGTGCTGGATCGAATAGCGGATGTTGCGGCCTTTCAGCAGGCGTTCCAGCGCTTCGGCAGGTTCCATGCGGCCCTGCACGGCGGGGCTGCGCTGGCCATCGACCAGGTCCTGGCTGTACAGGACCTGCAGGTTGGCTTGCCGGCCAAGCTGGTGCAGGGCTTGGGCCAGGTTCTGGGGCGGGATATCGACGTCGATGGGCGCGGCCTGTACGCCAGTGCCCAGGCAGGCAAGCGCGCCCAGCAGGGCAGGGATCAGGCGGCGGGGGCGCGACGATGAGTGCAGGGCGCGGGTTGCCGCGCTCGGTCTGGCTCGCATGGAATGTTTAACCGAAAAGAGATTGAAAGTAATTACCACTACCAATCTCTAAGACGGAACGGCCAGACCTCCTGGGAATGCAAAATTGAAACAAAATGAAACGTCACGCGAGTCTCGGCCGGCCGCTGCGCGGCGCTATCGCAAACGTGCGCCGCGGCTTATCGAGGCGGGTTGGGAACCAGCGCCAGGCTGCCGTCGGCCTTGCGTACCGTACGCACGGGCAGGATGTCAGGCAGCGCGCGGGCCAGTTCGCCCACATTGCGCACATCGTAGGTGCCGCCCAGGCGCAGGCCCGCGATGGCGGGATCCACCGCCGTGTAGCGCGCCTCGGCGGGCAGGTAGCGGTTGATCTGCATGATGGCGTCGCGCAGCGTGGTGTTGTCGAGCACCAGCTTGCCGTGGCGCCAGGCCGCGGACTGCGCGCCGTCGACGGCGCGCGTGACAGGCTCGCCGCGCCCGGCGTAGCGTGCCTGCGTCAGCGGTTGCAGGCTTACCGTCTTGCCGGTGGCGCTGGCGCGCAGGTCCACGCGGCCCTCGACCAGCGTGACGACGACGTTGTCGCCCGATTTCCAGACATTGAATGCCGTGCCGGTAACGGTGATCGTCCCGGCCCCGGCTTCGACCACGAAGGGATGGCTGGCGTCGTGGAACACGCGGAAATAGGCCTCCCCGTCGCTCAGGCGCACACGGCGCGCGTCCCGGTAGTTGCGATACACCATGGCCGTGTCGATGTTCATGTCGACTTCGGTGCCGTCGCCCAGCGTGACCGTGGCCACCCGCGCATCGCTGGCGTAGCGGTGGTAGGAACTGGGCAGTACGGCGAACCACCAGCCGGCTGCCCAGCAGGCCAGGCCCAGCGCGCAGGCGCCCAGCGCCCGGCGGGCGGCGGGATAGGGACGGCGCCGCGGCGCGCAGGCCTTGGCCGGCGCCTCATGGGCCGGCAGGTCCTGCGCCAGCGTCCAGATATCGCGCACCGCTTCGTACTCGCGGGCGTGGCGCGGATCTGCTTCGAGCCAGGCTTGCAGCGCCGCGCGGTCCTGCTCGGAACAGCACGCATCGTGGATGCGCACGCACCATTGCACGGCCTGCTCGGTCAGGAGGTCGTCCTGCTTGCTGGGTGGGACAGCCATGGCTGTTAATATAAATGAGATTTGTTACACATTTGGCGCCGTGCACGGCCTGGGGGAGAGCACGGTTTCAGGCGGCATTATGCAGGATTCCGCATTTGCGCCTTGGTCGGTCGACGCGGGGGAAGGCCTGGATGGAGCAGTACTACACGGAGTTGTTGCGGTTCCTTGCGCGAAAACTCGGCAATTCGCATGACGCCGCCGATGTCGCCCAGGAGGCCTATGCGCGCGTGCTCGATCGCAATGGCAGCTGCGCCATCGTCCAGCCGCGCGCATTTCTGTTCCGGGCCGCCCTGAATCTTTGCACGGACCTGTATCGCAACCGTCGCGGCAGCCAGGTCATGCCGCTGGACGCCGCCGCAGAAGCCGTCCGGTGCGAAGCGCCGCTGCAGGACGAGCGGCTCTACCGCCGGCAGCAACTGGCGCGGCTGGAACGGGCCCTGCAGGAGTTGCCGCCGGCCTGCCGTCAGGCCTTCCTGATGCGGCAGGTCGAAGGCATGTCGCACGATGAAATCGCCAACAGCCTCGGCATTTCCGTTGATATGGTGCACAAGCACCTCACGCGCGCGCTACGGCACTGCCGCTCCCGCTGCGCGCGTGGGAACACGGCGCCGATGCCTAGCTGTGAACTGTCAATAGGTTGTATTCGTCCAGGTTGAGTCTGGAGATGGGTACAGCGCGCCCGATGCCTTGGTGGGGTCGATGCCAGTTGTAGTGGTGTAGCCAGGATTTCATGGCATCGGCTCGGTGTTGGGAGTTCTGGTAGGTGTGAGCGTAAGCCCACTCACGCAAGGCCGACTGGATGAAGCGTTCGGCCTTGCCATTGGTCTGTGGGCGGTAAGGTCGGGTAAAGCGGTGCTTGATGCCCAGCTCATGGCACAGCGCGGCGAAGGCGCGGCTGCGAAAGGCCGAGCCATTGTCGGTGAGCAAGCGCTGGATGGTCACGCCCAGGCGCTGGTAGTAGGCCACTGCGTCCTTGAGGAACTGGACGGCGCTGGGGAAGCGCTCGTCGGGGTGGATGTCGGTGAAGGCCACGCGGGCGTGGTCATCGATGGCCACGAAGACGAAGTCCCAGCCGGCCCCCTCAACGGTATCGCGTCGGTTGCCCGTGACCCGGTGGCCAGGGCGCTGGATACGTCCCAGCTTCTTGATGTCGATGTGCAGCAGATCGCCGGGGGCCTGATGCTCGTAGCGCACCACCGGCTCGGCCGGCTCCAGGTCGGCCAGGTGCGACAGACCGGCGCGGGCCAGGACGCGGCTGACGGTGCTGGCTGACACGCCCAGCGCCTGGGCGATGCGCGCTTGGGTCAGCCGCTTGCGGCGCAGCTCCACGATAGCCAGCGCCTTGGCCGGCGCAATCGCTCGGGGCGAGACCGTCGGGCGCGAGGACGCATCGGCCAAGCCCGCCTGGCCCTGAGCCAGGAAGCGGCCCAGCCATTTGCGCACAGTCGGCGCGGTGACCCCATAGGCGCGGGCCGCTTCAGGCACACAAACTTGATGGGCGATCAATTGCTGGACCATTTCGAGTCGACGTAGGAAGGTCAATCGGGCATGCTTATGGGTGTTCATCCGGCCGGGCTCCTTGAGTGAACTGGGGGGTTGGCGATTTCCAGTTTCTCAAATCCGGTTCGGATGAACCATGCATACAACCTATTGAATCTTCACACCTAGCTGACCAGCGCGCGGGGCCCGGCCCGGGATGGCGCAGGCCGGGGCGATGGCGGCGTCAGGCGGCTTTCAGCAGCTTCCCGCATGGGCTGAGCAGCGCGCGGTCGCCGTGCGCATCGCGGATCCGGGACGGCAGCCCCATGGTCTCCAGCAGCTGCAGCCACGGGCGCGGCGCGAGTTGCTCGATGTTGTTCATCTTGCGGTTGTCCCACGCGCCGTCGGCGATCAGCAGCGCGGCCGCGGTGGCGGGCACGCCGGCCGTATACGAGATGGCCTGGCTGCCCACTTCGCGGTAGGCCTGCTCGTGGTCGCACACGTTGTAGATCAGGACCTCATGGGGGCGGCCGTCCTTGACGCCGCGGACCAGGTCGCCGATGCAGGTCTTGCCCTTGTAGGTGCGGGCCAGGGACGCGGGGTCGGGCAGCACGGCCTTGACCACTTTCAGCGGGACGACCTGCTGGCCCTCGGCCGTGCGCACCGGTTGCTCGGACAGCAGGCCGAGGGAGTTCAGCACGGTGAAGACGTTGATGTAGTGGTCGCTGAAGCCCATCCAGAAGCGGATGTTGGGGACGTTCAGGTGCGTCGACAGCGAGTGGATCTCGTCATGGCCGGTCAGGTAGGTGGTCTGGCGGCCGACCACGGGCAGGTCCCAGGCGCGCTGCTCTTCGAACATGCGGTTCTCGCACCAGCGGCCTTCCTGCCATGACCAGACGGATCCGGTGAACTCGCGGAAGTTGATCTCGGGATCGAAGTTGGTGGCGAAGTACTTGCCGTGCGAGCCCGCGTTGGTATCGATGATGTCGATCGAGCTGACCTCGTCGAACAGTTCGTCGACCGCCAGCTTAGCGTAGGCGTTGACCACGCCGGGGTCGAAGCCCGCGCCCAGGATCGCGGTCACGCCGGCGTCGGCGCAGGCCTGCGCCTGCTTCCACTCGTAGTTCGCGTACCAGGGCGGCGCCTCGCAGGTCTTCGCGGGGTCTTCGTGGATGGCCGTGTCGATGTAGGCCGCGCCGGTTTCGATGCATGCGGCGAGCACGGCCATGTTCAGGAACGAGGTGCCGGCCTGGATGACGATGCGCGCATTGGTGGCGCGGATGAGCGCGGCGGTCGCCTTGATGTCCAGTGCGTTCAGGCCATGCGCTTTCACGACGCCGTTGGTTTGCAGGTTGCCCATGGCATGGACCGAGCGGACGATTCCCTGGGCCTTGTCCAGCGTGCGCGACGCGATGTGGATTTCGCCGAGCGTGGCGTTGTGCTGCGCGCATTTGTGCGCGACCACGTGCGCCACGCCGCCGGCGCCGATAATCAGGACGTTTCGTTTCATTTTGACCTCGCTTCAATCAACAGAGCCAGTTCCTCAGGACAGGCTGTCTACGTAATCCTGGTAGCCGAACTCCCGCACCAGCCGAATTTCTCCATCCAGTTCCCGGATCGCGATGGCGGGCATGCGCACGCCGTTGAACCAGTTCTTCTTGACCATCGTGTACCCCGCGGCGTCCTGGATGGAAATCCGCGAACCGGGTTGCAGCGGCGATTCGAAGCTGAATTCGCCGAACACGTCGCCCGCCAGGCAGGAGTTGCCATAGATGACATAGCGGTGCGGGCCCTGGTCGGGCTGCACGCGCGCGCTCATGCGGTAGATCAGCAGGTCGAGCATGTGGGCTTCGGTCGCCGCGTCGACGATGGCCAGGTTCTTTTCGTTGCGCATCACGTCCAGCACCGTCACTTCCAGTGTGGCCGTATTGGTGATGGCCGCTTCGCCCGGCTCCAGGTATACCTGGACGCCGTACTGCTCCGAGAAGCGGCGCAAGCGGTCGCAGAAAGCGTCCAGCGCGTATCCGGGCTCGGTGAAGTGGATCCCGCCGCCCAGGCTGATCCAGTTGATTTGCCCAAGCAGGTGGCCGTAGCGATGCTCGAGTTCGGTCAGCAGGGCGTCGAAGCGGGTGAAATCGCGGTTCTCGCAATTGTTGTGGACCATGAAGCCGTCGATCATCGGCATGGCTTGCGCGATCCTGTCCAGGTCCGTTTCGCCCAGGCGGCTGAAGGGCCTGGCGGGGTTGGCCAGGTCATAGCCGGACACGCTGATGCCGGGGTTCAGGCGCAGCCCCCGCGGTATGGCCGAGGCGCGCGGCGCGTAGCGCTCGAGCTGCGACAGCGAGTTGAAGATGATCTTGTCGGCGCAGGCGACCACGTCGTCGATGTCGTCCTCGGCATAGGCCACGCTGTAGGCATGGGTCTCGCCGCCGAATTTCTCGCGGCCCAGGCGGACTTCGAACAGCGACGACGATGTCGTGCCGTCCATGTACTCGCGCATCAGGTCGAATACGCTCCAGGTGGCGAAGCACTTGAGCGCGAGCAGGACCTTCGCCCCGGATCGCTCGCGGATGCGGCGTATGACCTCCAGGTTCTGGAGCAGGGCACGTTTGTCGATCAGGTAGTAAGGCGTTTTCAACATGGCGGGGCAATGCCACGCACGGGGCTCGCAAGGCCATGCGTGGAGTGTTGCAATAGGAAAGTGGCCGGGCGATCGGCCGCGAAGCCGGGAGCCCGTGAAGGCGATGGCGGGTGGAGGCGCGCCGCAGCGCGGCGCTGGCCTCAGGTACGCATTCGGTCCGAGTGGGGAAGCAGCGTGCCAGCCTTGTGGTGCAGCGCGCCATGCAACGGATGCAGCGCACGCGCGGCCGACGCGAATGCGATTCGCGTTGCGGTCACGATAGTTCTGTCTTCCGTTTGGGTCGTGTTCAGCGATGCCGGAACGATCCCCAATTGGAAGAGGGCGTCACTATTCATAGCGTCCTCTCCAACCAGTAGATGGGCCCCTGCCGAGACGGGGCCGAGACTTCATATTGCATTACGCCAACGGCGGCCAGTGAGGCCGGACTCGCGGCGGGACAACGGGCGCGGCGTCACGCGCCATATGGAGGCACGAGGTGGAGGCACGAGGCGACACGAACCCCGGGACTCCGACTTGTTATCATATGATCGTATCATAATTGAATTTGGACGCCTAGATGTGAAGATTCAATAGGTTGTATGCATGGTTCATCCGAACCGGATTTGAGAAACTGGAAATCGCCACCCCCCCAGTTCACTCAAGGAGCCCGGCCGGATGAACACCCATAAGCATGCCCGATTGACCTTCCTACGTCGACTCGAAATGGTCCAGCAATTGATCGCCCATCAAGTTTGTGTGCCTGAAGCGGCCCGCGCCTATGGGGTCACCGCGCCGACTGTGCGCAAATGGCTGGGCCGCTTCCTGGCTCAGGGCCAGACGGGCTTGGCCGATGCGTCCTCGCGCCCGACGGTCTCGCCCCGAGCGATTGCGCCGGCCAAGGCGCTGGCTATCGTGGAGCTGCGCCGCAAGCGGCTGACCCAAGCGCGCATCGCCCAGGCGCTGGGCGTGTCAGCCAGCACCGTCAGCCGCGTCCTGGCCCGCGCCGGTCTGTCGCACCTGGCCGACCTGGAGCCGGCCGAGCCGGTGGTGCGCTACGAGCATCAGGCCCCCGGCGATCTGCTGCACATCGACATCAAGAAGCTGGGACGTATCCAGCGCCCTGGCCACCGGGTCACGGGCAACCGACGCGATACCGTTGAGGGGGCCGGCTGGGACTTCGTCTTCGTGGCCATCGATGACCACGCCCGCGTGGCCTTCACCGACATCCACCCCGACGAGCGCTTCCCCAGCGCCGTCCAGTTCCTCAAGGACGCAGTGGCCTACTACCAGCGCCTGGGCGTGACCATCCAGCGCTTGCTCACCGACAATGGCTCGGCCTTTCGCAGCCGCGCCTTCG
Source organism: Bordetella pertussis 18323 (assembly GCF_000306945.1). Classification (NCBI taxonomy): domain Bacteria; kingdom Pseudomonadati; phylum Pseudomonadota; class Betaproteobacteria; order Burkholderiales; family Alcaligenaceae; genus Bordetella; species Bordetella pertussis. The sequence goes on from NC_018518.1 coordinate 87,941, forward strand.
CCGCGCTGTGCCATGAGCTGGGCATCAAGCACCGCTTTACCCGACCTTACCGCCCACAGACCAATGGCAAGGCCGAACGCTTCATCCAGTCGGCCTTGCGTGAGTGGGCTTACGCTCACACCTACCAGAACTCCCAACACCGAGCCGATGCCATGAAATCCTGGCTACACCACTACAACTGGCATCGACCCCACCAAGGCATCGGGCGCGCTGTACCCATCTCCAGACTCAACCTGGACGAATACAACCTATTGACAGTTCACACCTAGATGGTCAGACCCCGCACGATAGATCGAGAGCGTTTGCTGGATATCGCCGAATCCATCATTTCGGAGGCGGGCGCCGTGACGATCTCCTTTGGCGGGCTGGCCGAGGCGGCCGGCCTGTCCAAGGCGAGCGTCCAGTCCGTGTTCGGCACGCGCGAGGCCATGATGGAGGCCTTGCTGGAAAGGTGGCTGCGCAAGGAACAGCGCGCCTACCAGAAGAAGATCGGCCCGCAATCGTCGCTGCGCGAGCGTGTGCGCAGGCATGTCAAGATCACCGGCAAGGAATCGTCCGAGGCCAACTCAAGGCTGGCGGCGGTCCTGACGGCGCTGGTCGGCTCGGATGCGACCGAGGGCGTGATGGCGAAGTGGTACGCGTCGCGCGTCGGCAAGTTCTCGGCGGAAACTCAGGAAGAGCGGCTGTTGCGCATTGCTTTTCTTGCTGCCGAAGGTGCGTTTTTCATGCGGCATGTGGCTGGATTTCCGATGTCCGATCGGCTCTGGCGCGAGCTGTTCCACGATCTGCTGGACTTCGTGGCCGAACCCGTGGGCGGCGCGGCGCGCTCGGCCGCGTAAGGCGCGGCCATGGGCATGCCCGCGCGAGCCCATGGCCCGGATACGGGCTGCCGGCGCGGGCGCCGTCTCAGCTCAGGCGATTGATGGCCGTGGCGGCTTCCACCGCCAGCGGCGCGAATCGCGCGGTGAAGGCTTCGGGCGTCCACTCGCTCAGCGAGCCCGCGATATGTATCGCGCCGACCGGACGGCCGTCGGCGCCCAGCACCGCCACGCCTATGCCTATCTCTCCCACCAGCACCTCCTCGATGGTGACGGCGTAGCCGGACACGCGCGCCTGTTCGACTTTCTTGCGGATCTCCCTGAGCGCGGTGATGGTCTTGTCCGTGAACGGGGTGCGGTCGGAGCGGGCGATGATGTCGTCGACCTCGGCGCCGGGCAGGTGGGACAGGATGGCTCGCCCGCCGGCGGTGCAGAACGTGGGCACGCTGTGCCCCACCAGGGTGGCGAAGAAGGTCTCCCGCTTGCTCTGCAGGCGCGAGGCGTAGACCAATCGCAGGTCGTCGAACACGCTGAGGTCGACACGCTCCAGCGCATTGCGCCGCAGGTCGAGCAGGACGGGGGAGGCGCGCGAAATCAGGGTATTGAGCCGCAGGTAGTCCAGCGCATGGTCGAGGATGCGTATGCCGGGGACGTAGCCGCGTCCTCCGTCGCTGCGCTCGACATAGCCGAGCACGCGCAGGGTGTTGAGAATGCGCTGGGTGCTGCTGCGGCCCACTCCCGACGCCTCGGCGATTTCGTCCAGGCTCATGGGCCGCACCGCGCGATGGAAGGCGGACAGCACCTGCAGGGTTCTCGCCGCGGCCTGCACGAACAACGGGTCTTCGAGCTCTTCTTCGGTGGGAGACCTGACGCCCAGTTCGCTGTTGACAATACTGCGCCGCATGAATTCCTCCTATTGACGGGCTGACGATATCTCATTTAGGATTGTCACAAACAATATATAAGTATCTCACAGCGATACTTAAGTTCCGAAGTTTGTTTTCGATGTTAGTTGTTCCCGGTCACCGAAGTCATCTCTGATGTAGTCGACACAACAAGGGGAAGAAACGATGTTCATCGCACGCAATGCGGCTGATCCCGCTGTGAAGATACGCGCCGGCGCACGCCTGGCGGCCGTGGCGGCCGCGCTCTGCGGACTGGCCGCGACGGTCCCCGCGGCGGCGCAGGCGCCCAAGACGGTGACGGCCGTCATGCACTCGGGGCTGCGCGTCCTGGACCCCATCATCACGACGGCCCACATCACGCGCAATCATGGGTACATGATCTATGACGTGCTGGTCTCGATGGACAAGGACTTCAATGTCCGGCCGCAGATGGCGGATTTCAGTGTGTCGCCCGACGGGCTGACCTACACCTTCACGCTGCGCGAGAACCTGTGGTTCCACGACGGGGCGCCGGTCACGGCGGCCGATGTGGTGGCCTCGCTCAAGCGCTGGGGCGAGCGCGACACCGGCGGCCAGCACATTTTCGACCAGACCGAAAGCCTGGCCGCCACTGACGCCCGGACGATCACCTGGAAACTGAGCAAGCCGTTCGGCCCGATGCTGGAAACCCTGGGCAAGCAGTCGACGGTGCCGCCGTTCATCATGCCCGAGCGGGTGGCCAGGACGCCGTCGAGCGAAGCCATTACCGACTACACCGGCTCCGGCCCGTTCCGCTTCGTCCTGGACGAGTTCTCGCCCGGCGTGAAGGTGGCGTATGCGAAGTTCGACAAATACGTGCCGCGCAACGAACCGGCCAACTGGATGGCGGGCGGCAAGGTGGTCAAGGTCGACCGGGTCAACTGGGTGACCATGCCGGACGCGCAGACGGCGGTCAGCGCGCTGTCGTCGGGCGAGATCGACTATCTGGAGCAGACGCCGACCGATCTGCTGCCCATCCTCGAGTCGAACGCCGACGTGGTGCTGGAAGTGCGCGACCAACTGGGCTACCAGGCCCTGGGGCGCATGAATTTCAAGCAGCCGCCGTTCAACGACAAGCGGATACGCCAGGCCGCGCTCAAGGCCATGAGCCAGGAGCCCATCCTGGCGGCCATGGTCGGCAATCCCAAGTATTACCAGGTATGCGGCGCGGTGCTGGGCTGCGGCACGCCGCTGGCCTCCGAAGCCGGCGCCGGGGCCCTGACCGGCAAGGGCGACGTGGAGGGCGCGCGCGCCCTGCTCAAGGAGGCGGGCTATGACGGATCGCCCGTCGTGATCCTGCAGCCGACCGATGTGCCCATTCTCGCCGCGCCGCCGCTGGTGGCGGCCCAGCAATTGCGCGCCGCCGGCTTCAAGGTGGACCTGCAGCCGATGGACTGGCAGACGCTGGTGACCCGCCGCACCAACAAGGGCGCGCCGTCGCAGGGCGGCTGGAGCATGTTCTTCAGTTACTGGATGGTGCCCGAGGTCACGACGCCGTTGATCAACGCCACGCTCAACGCGCGCGGCGACGAGGGCTTCTTCGGCTGGGCGCAGGATCCCGAGCTGGAGGCGATGCGCGGCGAGTACATCACGGCCGGATCGCCGCAGGCGCAGCTGGACGTGGCCAAGCGGATCCAGGCGCGCGTCATGGACGAGGTCACCTACCTGCCGCTGGGCCAGTTCCAGACGGTCCAGGGGCGCCGCGCCAACCTGGTCGACATCATTGCGTCGCCGGTTCCCGTGTTCTGGCAGATGGACAAGAAGTAGCCATCGCACCATGGCGGACCGGCGGCCTGGAGAGGCCGCGGTCCGCCCCATCCTGACTCAATCCACAAGGGGCGGCCGATGTTCGGTTACATCCTGCGGCGCGTGCTCGCCACGATTCCGGTCGTGGTGATCGTGGCGGTGTTCGTATTCCTGCTGCTGCGCCTGACGCCGGGCGACGCGGCGGCCATCATCGCCGGCGATTCGGCCACGCCCGCCCAGATCGAGAACATCCGCAAGTCGCTGGGCCTGACCGAGCCGCTGACGGTGCAGTTCCGCACCTGGATGACGCAGCTTGCGTCCGGCGACCTGGGAACGTCGATCATTTCCAGGCAGCCGGTCACCAAACTGATCGGCCAGCGGGTCGGGCCGACGCTGCAGATCGCCACCCTGACCATCATCCTGTCGGTGCTGATCGCGGTGCCGCTGGGGGTGCTGGCCGCATGGCGGCATCGCAGCTGGCTCGACTACGCGGTGATGGCGTTCTCGGTCATCGGCTTTTCGATCCCGGCTTTCGTGGTGGGCTACATCCTGATGAAGATCTTCGCCGTGGACCTGCGCTGGCTGCCGGTGCAGGGCTTTACCTCGGTGTTCCAGGATCCGCAGCAGTTCCTGTGCACGGCGGTCCTGCCCTGCATGACGCTGGCCACGGTATTCGTGGCGCTGATCGCGCGCATGACCAGGGCCAGCATGCTCGACGTGCTGGGCGAGGACTACATCCGTACGGCGCGGGCCAAGGGCGTCAAGGAGCGCATCGTGCTGTTTCGCCACGCGCTGGGCAACGCGGCGGTGCCCATCGTCACCATCATCGGCACGGGGTTCGCGCTGCTGATCGTCGGCGTGGTGGTGACCGAGAGCGTCTACAACATTCCCGGCATCGGCCGCCTGACCGTGGACGCGGTGCTGGCGCGCGACTATCCGGTCATCCAGGCGATGATCCTGCTGACCAGCGCGCTGTACGTGTTCATCAATCTGTTGATCGATCTGTCCTATACCATTTTCGATCCGAGGATCCGCTACTGATGACCACGCTACCGCAGCCGGCCAGCGCCCTGCAGGCCGTATTCCGGGTCACCCAGCTGCCCGCATGGTGCCGCTTCGGCTGGCCGCCGATTGCCGCCGCGCTGGTGCTGGCGGTCCTGGTCCTGGCCACGGCGGCCGCCTATCTGTACATCCCGCACGATCCGATCGCGATCAACCCGCTGATGCGCCTGAAGCCGGCCAGCGCGGATCATTGGCTGGGCACGGATGCGCTGGGGCGCGACGTGTTCTCGCGCGTGATGGCGGGCGGCCAGGTCTCGCTGCTGGTGGGTGTGGCGGCGGCCGTCATCTCCATCGCCGCGGGGCTGTGCATCGGCCTGGTCTCAGGGTTCTTCCGCGTGCTCGACGGCGTGGTCATGCGCATCACGGACGCCGTGATGTCGGTGCCGTCCATCCTGCTGGCGATCGCCCTGGTCGCGCTCAACGGGCCGAGCATCTGGTCGGTCATCATCGCCATTACGGTGCCGGAGGTGCCGCGCGTGGTGCGCCTGGTGCGCTCGGTGGTGCTGTCGGCGCGCGAAGAGCCCTATGTCGAGGCGGCCCTGGCGCTGGGCACGTCGATGCCCGGCATTCTCTGGCGGCACATCATGCCCAATACCCTGGCGCCGCTCATGGTGCAGGCCACCTACGTCTGCGCCTCGGCCATCCTGACCGAGGCGGTGCTGTCGTTCCTGGGGGCGGGCGTCTCCACCGAGATACCGACCTGGGGCAACATCATGGCGGAAGCGCGCATGTACTTCCAGATCCGCCCGGGGCTGATGCTGTGGCCGGGCCTGCTGCTGTCGCTGTGCATCCTGTCCATCAACCTGCTGGGCGACACCGCGCGCGACATGCTCGATCCGCGCCTGAAGCGGCGGGGGGAGTAAACGATGATATTTCGCAAGCGCGATCTCCAACATCGCCCGGTGGTGCTGCGCATCGCGGGCCTGTCCCTGGTGGACGGGCAGCCGGGCGCCGGCAGCGCCATCTTGCGGGATATCGACGTCGATATCCGGCAGGGCGAGACGGTCTGCCTGGTGGGCGAAAGCGGCTCGGGCAAGTCCATGACCTCGCTGGCGGTCATGGGCCTGCTGCCCAAGGGGCATCTGCGGGTGACAGGCGGACGCATCGAACTCGATGGCCAGAACCTGCTCGACCTCGGGCCGGCCGCCTTGCGGGACTTGCGCGCCAAGCGCATTTCCATGATTTTCCAGGAGCCCATGACGGCCCTGAACCCGGTCATGAAGGTGGGGCCGCAGATCGAAGAGGTGCTGGACAGCCACACGGCGCTGCCCAGGCGCGAGAAAAAGCAGCGCGTGCTCGACATCATGGAGCAGGTCCACCTGCCCGACGTGGCGCGTATCTACGAGTCCTATCCGCACCAGCTCTCCGGTGGGCAGCGCCAGCGCATCATGATCGCCATGGCGCTGGTGCTGGAGCCGCGGCTGCTGATCGCCGACGAGCCGACCACCGCGCTGGACGTCACCACGCAGAACCAGGTGCTCAAGCTGATCAGCGAGCTGCAGCACAAGCACGATACGGCGGTGCTGTTCATCACCCATGACATGGGGGTGGTGGCCGAGATCGCCGACCGGGTCTATGTCATGCGCCTGGGCGAAATCGTCGAGAGCGCGCCGGTCGAGCAATTGTTGCGCGAACCGCGGCAGGACTACACCCGCAAGTTGCTCAAGTCGGTGCCCAGCCTGATTCCGCGGCCCGGCCGGGCCGCGCCGCAGGCGTGCGCCACGCTGCAGGTGCAGGGGCTTGCGAAACGCTATGCGATGGGCGGGTTCCCGGGCCGCCGGCGGGAAGTCCAGGCCGCGCACGATGTCGCGTTCAGCATCCAGCCCGGCCGTACGCTGGGCATCGTGGGCGAGAGCGGCTCGGGCAAGTCCACGGTGGCGCGCTGCGTGATGCGGCTGATCGAGCCGAGCGAAGGCGCCATCCGTGTCGGCGATGCCGATATCGCGCGGCTGGGCCCCAGGCAGCTCAAGCCGTTTCGCAAGCATCTGCAGATCGTCTTCCAGGATCCGTACCGTTCGCTCAACCCCCGCCGCACCATCGGCGCCAGCCTGATCGAAGGGCCGGTGAACTTCGGGCAGGACAGGCAGGCCGCGCTGGCGCAGGCGGCCGAATTGCTGGAGCTGGTGGGCCTGCCGGCCGACGCCCTGGCGCGCTATCCCCATCAGTTCTCGGGCGGGCAGCGGCAGCGCATCGCCATCGCGCGCGCCATCGCCATGCGGCCCGACGTCCTGGTGGCCGACGAGGCGGTGTCCGCGCTCGATGTCTCGGTACAGGCGCAGGTGCTCGAATTGCTCGACACGCTGCAGCGCAAGCTGGACATCGCGATTCTGTTCATCACGCACGATCTGCGGGTGGCCGCGCAGATCTGCGACGAGGTCATGGTGATGCGGCATGGCCGCGTGGTGGAGCACGACACGGCCGAGAATGTCCTGGCGCGGCCCGCGCACGCCTACACGCGCGCGTTGATCGAGGCCGCGCCGGGACGCGATTGGGACTTTGCCAACTTTCGCGAACGGTAGCCATCTGTCCGGCTTGCGAAGCATCGAGGGGGAAGGGGCGTGACATCAGAATTGTGGCGGCTGTCGGCCTGCGAGATTGTCGCGGGCGTGAAGTCGGGGGCGTTCTCGGCAAGCGAGGCGGTGCGCGCCGCGCTGGACCGCATGGAGGCCGTCAATGGGCGCATCAATGCCGTGGTCGACAGCGACCCCCAGGCGGCGCTGGCGGCGGCGGCCCGCGTCGACGCGCGCATCGCCGCCGGCGAGGACCCCGGCCCGCTGGCCGGCGTGCCGGTGACGGTCAAGGTCACGCACGACCAGGCGGGTTTCGCGACCACCATGGGCATCCGCAAGCTGAAGGACCACCGCGCCGCGGCCAACAGCCCCATCGTGGACAACTTCGAGCGGGCCGGGGCGATTCCCATCGGGCGCACCAACATGCCGGCGTTCGGCCTGCGCTGGTTCACCAATGGCCGCCTGCACGGCGACACCTACAACCCGTTCGACCGCAGCCTGACGCCAGGCGGCTCTTCCGGGGGCGCCAGCGCGGCGGTTGCCTCGGGCATCGGCGCCATCGCGCATGGCACGGACATCGCCGGCTCGATCCGGTATCCGGCCTACGCGTGCGGCGTGCACGGCCTGCGTCCGACCCTGGGGCGCATTCCCAACTACAACGCTTCGTTCCCCGAACGCGGCCTGGGCGGGCAGCTCATGTCGGTCTCCGGTCCGCTGGCCCGCACCGTGGCCGACATCGAATTGTCGTTCGCCGCGCTGGCCCACGCGGACCCGCGCGACCCGTGGTGGGTGCCCGCGCCGCTGGCCGGCCCGGCCCGGCCGCGCCGGGTGGCGCTGTGCCTGCGGCCCGACGGCCTGGAGATCGACGCCGCGGTGGCCGATGCGCTGCTGGATGCGGCGGCGCGCTTGCGCGACGCCGGCTGGGAAGTGGCCGAGCTGGACGACATTCCGCCCATGCGCGATGCCGCCGTGGCCCAGGTGACCCTGTGGCTGGGCGACGAATATCCGGCCTTGCTGGCCGAGGCGCAGGCCGAGGGCGACCCGGGCGCCCTGGCCATGCTGCGGGGCCAGCCGCAGTCGGCCGGCGTCACCCTGCAAAGCTACTGTTCGGCGCTCAAGGCGCGGGCGTCCTATCTGCGCCAGTGGATGCTGTTCTTCGAGGACTATCCCTTGATGATGCTGCCGGTGTCGGCCCGCCTGACCTTCGCCAACGACCTGGATACCCGGTCCGCGGCCGATTACGACAGCGTCTGGGAGGCGCAGATGCCGCAGCTTGGCCTGGCCTTCATGGGCCTGCCGTGCATGAGCGTGGCGACCGGCATGTGCGGCTCGGCGCCCGTGGGTATCCAGCTGGCGGCCGGCCGTTACCGCGAGGACTTGCTGTTCCTGGCGGCCGAGGACATCGCCGCGCGCGGCATGCCGCCCGTCCCGGTGGACCCCGTGTAACCCGTTTATTTCCCAGCCCCTACTTTCAGCGGAAGGTTTCCATGAACGACTTGGCAACGATCAATGATCTTCACAGCGTCGTCGAAGACGACCGCAATGCCATCTGGCATCACATGCTGCAGCACGACGCCCTGCAGGCCACGGCCCCCTGGGTGGTGGTCGAAGGAAAGGGCACGCGTATCCGCGATGCCAGCGGCAAGGAGTACCTGGACGCCACGGCCGGCGGATTCTGGACCGTCAATGTCGGCTACGGGCGGGAGCGGATCGCCAACGCCATGCGCGACCAGATGCTCAAGCTGAACTATTTCGCGCAAAGCGCGGGCAATGTGCCCGGCGCGCTGTTCGCCAGGCAGCTGGTCTCGAAGATGCCGGGCATGAGCCGGGTGTATTTTTCGAACTCGGGCTCCGAGGCCAACGAGAAGGTATTCAAGATGGTGCGCCAGATCTCCGCGCGCCACCATGCCGGCAGGAAATACAAGATCCTGTTTCGCGAGCGGGACTATCACGGATCGTCGATTGCCACGCTGGCGGCGGCGGGCCAGCCCGAGCGGGCGGCGCAGTACGGTCCGTTTCCCGACGGTTTCGTCCAGGTGCCGCACTGCCTGGAGTACCGCAAGCAATGGGATGTGGCGAACTACGGCGAGCGCGCCGCCGACGCCATCGAGGAGGTCATCCTGCGCGAAGGCCCGGAAACGGTCGGGCTGCTCTGCCTCGAACCCATCACCGCCGGCGGCGGCATCATCGTGCCCCCCGAGGGCTACTGGCGCCGCGTGCAGGAGATCTGCCGGCGCTACGATGTGCTGCTGCATATCGACGAGGTCGTGTGCGGCCTGGGGCGCACCGGCAAATGGTTCGGCTACCAGCATTTCGACATCGAGCCGGATTTCGTCACGCTGGCCAAGGGCACGGCCTCGGGCTATGCGGCCATTGCCTGCACGGTGACGCACGAGCGCATCTTCGAGCAGTTCAAGGACGAACCGGACGATCCCCTCAGTTTCTTCCGCGACGTCTCCACCTTCGGCGGCTGCGCGGGCAGCGCGGCGGCGGCGCTGGAGAATCTGCGCATCCTCGAGGAGGAGGGGCTGGTCGAGCATGCCGCGCAGGTGGGCGACTACTTGCAGGCGTGCCTGCGCCAACTGGCCGACAAGCATGCCGTCATCGGCGACGTGCGCGGCAAGGGTTTGCTGCAGGGCGTGGAACTGGTGAGCGACCGGGCGGCGAAAACGCCGGTTTCCGAGGCCGACGCCAAGCGCGTGGTGGCGCAGTGCAAGGCGCAGGGCGTGCTGATCGGCGTGATCACGCGCGCGCTGCCCGGTCTCAATACGACCTTGTGCCTGGCCCCGCCGCTGATCCTGACGCGCGACGAGGTGGACGAACTGTGCGGCGCGATCGACCGGGCGCTGGCCACGGTCTTCGGTTGACGGCGCCTGCGGCCGGGCCGCGTGCGGCCCGGCCCGTGGTCAGGCGCGGCTGCCGGCCTGCGCCGCGAGCGGCGGCGTGCCCTCATGGAACATGGTCTTGAGTTGCGCGCGCAACTCCGGGGTGTCGGCGTGCTTGTGCACGGTGGTGGCGTGCTGGACCGCGGCTTCCAGGAGTTCGGCGTCGCTGTCGGCCGACAGCGCGACCGAGCAGTTCATTTCGCTGGGAAACTCACGGCAGTCGATATATTTGCGTGACATGGTGTGCCCCTTGCGCGCCGCGGCGATGCTGCCGGCGGCGCATGAGGAATCGACGCGCGATCTTGCTGGCGCCGTTCCCGATGGCGCGTCGCACCGGGCGGGCGATCCAGGAAAAATTATAAGCTCGCGCGGCCTGCGCCGCCGTGGCGCCCGCACGCGCGCCTGGTAAGGGTTTGCATCTGCCATTCCTGTCCTGGGCGTGGCGCCAAGAATCATTCGGGGCCGCCTGGTATATGCTGCTGGGGCCAGCCCGACCTGCGCGTGAAGCCGCGCGGCGTGGGGAGCGCATCATCAACGGCGGCCCGGCGCAGGCCGGCTTCCTGCAAGGAGAGCATGGGCAATGAGCAATTCGACCAAACGGGTGCTGCGCGAACGGGTCGCGCAGCGCAATGGCATGCTGGTGGCGGGCGCGTTCAACGCGATGAGCGCCAGGATCGTGGCGGACCAGGGGTTCGAGGCGGTCTACCTGACCGGCGCGGGCCTGACCAACATGCATTACGGCGCGCCGGACCTGGGCATCATCGGCTTGCGCGACGTGGCCGACGCGACCTCGCGCATCCGCGATGCGGTCGAGTTGCCCCTGATCGTCGACGCCGACACCGGCTTCGGCAACGCGGTCAATGTATGGCATACCGTGCGGGTGCTGGAGCGCGCCGGGGCCGATGCCATCCAGCTGGAAGACCAGGTGTTTCCCAAGCGCTGCGGCCACTTCGCCGGCAAGAGCGTGGCGCCGCTGTCCGAGATGGTGTCGAAGATCAAGGCGGCGGCCGACGCGCGGCGCGACGAGGATTTCCTCATCATCGCCCGCACCGACGCGCGCGCTGTCGAGGGTTTCGACGCCGCCATCGAGCGCGCCCGGCGTTTCGCCGAGGCGGGCGCGGACATCCTGTTCGTCGAGGCGATCGTCGACCAGGACGAGGTGGGCAAGCTGCCGCAACTGCTGAGCCAGCCGCTGCTAGTCAATATCGTGGTGGGCGGCAAGACGCCGCCCATGCCGGCCGCGCAACTCGGGCGCCTGGGCTACAGCGTGGTGCTGTACGCCAATGCGACATTGCAGGGGGCGGTGCTGGGCATGCAGCGCGCGCTGGGCGCGCTCAGGCGCGACGGCAAGCTGGACGAGGACCCGGCGTTGCTCGCGCCTTTCCTGGAGCGGCAACGGCTGGTGGGCAAGCCGTTGTATGACGAGCTGGAGGAACGCTACAAGGATGCGTGATTCCGGGTGGGCCGGCAGGAATATACAAAATGTTTCGAGTGCGCCGTCTGCCGCTTGCTAGCATGGTCGAGCCGGTGCCTGCCGGTCCTGTCCCTACCGTCGAGGAGGTCGTCATGCAAGCAAGAACAACCATCATGCGCGTCGCCGTCGTCAGTGCTGCTGCCCTGCTCATTTCGGGCTGCGCGACACCGCAGCAGACCAATACCGCGATCGGCACGGGCGCGGGCGCGGCGGTGGGCGCGGGTATCGGCGCCCTGATCGGCCACGGCAAGGGCGCCGCGATCGGCGCCGGCATCGGCGCGGTGGCCGGCGGCCTGATCGGCTACAACTGGTCGGGCGTCAAGCAGGACGTGCAGCAGTCCGGCGCGTCGTCGCTGGGCATCGATGTGGTCGAGATGCCGGATGGCAGCCTGAAGGTCAACATTCCCAGCAACGTATCGTTCGACACCGACAAGTCGCAGCTCAAGCCGGCCTTGCTGCCGGTGCTCGACAGCGTGGCGCGCGCCCTGAACCAGCATCCGGAACTGCGCACCAAGGTGGTGGGCCATACCGACAGTACCGGCTCGGCGGCGCACAACCAGCAACTGTCGGTCAATCGCGCGCGCGCCGTGACGTCCTACCTGGGCAAGCAGGGCGTGGCGCAGGGGCGCATGACGGTCGAGGGCCGCGGCGCCAACGACCCGGTCGGCGACAATGCGACGGCCGAGGGCCGGGCCGCCAACCGCCGCGTCGAAGTCTATCTGTACGCGGTCAAGCAATAGACAGGACGGCGCGTCCGCCGCCCATGCCGGCTGGCGGACGCGGCCGCGGGGAGTTTGCGATGAGTACGGAATTTCCGATGCGTATCGGCGCCGAGGTGGCGCTGCCGGCCTTGCAGGGCTGGAACGCGGCGGCCGGGCGCGACGCCATCGAGAAGCGCTATCGGTTCGACAATTTCAATGCCGCGTTCGGCTTCATGGCGCGCGTGGCGATGTTCGCCGAGAAAATGGACCACCACCCGGAATGGCGCAATGTCTACAACCGGGTCGACGTGACGCTGACCACCCATGACGCCGGCGGGGTGACCGAGCTGGATGTGCGCATGGCGCAGTTCATGGACGAGGCGGCCGGGCGCCTGGGCGCCACCGGCCTGCCGGCGCGCGCGGATCAGCCGCGCACGTAGTAGATGCGCATGGCGTGCTGCTTCTGCTGGCCGTCCAGCACGCGGATGGTGACCGAGCGCGGCGTGAAGCCGTCGGGCAGCGGCAGGACGCCCTGGGTATTGTTGTAGCGCTGCAGGTCCAGCGCCAGCGGATCGGGCGTGAGCGTGCCGCGGCGGCCGTTGGCGTAGTTGCCTTCGATGGCCAGCGTCACATTGCCCTTGAAGGCCGGACCCGCATGGTTCTCGCGCATGATCAGCACCTGGTAGCTCAGCTGGCCCGGCTGGCGCTTGAACACGGCGGAGCGCACGCCGATGTCGCCGCCGCGCGGGTCGGGCGGCATGGCGTCCTGGAACAGCAGCAGCTCCTGGTTCAGCGTATCGATGCGCGTACGCGCTTGCGCCAGGTCGGTCGTGAGCTGTTCGTGGGTGGATTTGTTGGCGTCGCGCTGGCCGATGGCTTCGTCCAGCTGGGTCTGCAGGCGCTGGCGCTCGAGGTTGGCGGCGCTCAGTTCGGTGTGCAGTTGTTCGGATTGCTCGACGGTCAGCCGTTGCGGGCCGTAGTTGGTCTGCAGGAACAGCACGCCGCCCGCGCCGAGCGCAATGCCCACCAGCAGCAACACCAGCCAGCGCGGCATGCGCCGGGTGCGTTTACCGGGCTGATACACCGAGGGCTTGAATACTTGCCGTTGTGATCGTCCGAACGCCATGCGAGAGAATTTCCTGTAGCAGAATCAGCGAAGACAGCATGCGTGTCTTCGGGCCAAAGTGGTAGAGGATACCGCGTTGCAGCCTCCTTGGCGACCGGCGGATACCTCTGGTTTCGTCCGTAGATGACGTGAAATACGTGACGTTACGTGCCTTCCGGGCGCAACTGGCCGTCCAGCGCGGCCAGCCGCTGGGGGGTACCCACGTCGGTCCAGCGGCCGGCGTGCCGCGCGCCGATGACCGCCCGCCGCGCCATGGCCTGGCGCAGTAGCGGGGCCAGCGGGGCGGCGCTGCCGCGCGCCACAGGATCGAACAGGGCGGGCCGGTAAAGGCCGATTCCCGCGAAAGTCAGCTTCGGCGCGCCGTCGTCGGCGACCCGCCCGTCGTCTTCCAGCCGGAAGTCGCCCTGCGGATGCTGGGGCGGGTTGTCCACCAGCAGCAGCCAGGCTTGCGCGCCGGCGGCGTCCAGGGCCGCGGCCTGGCGCCGGGCCTGGGCGGGATCCCAGTCGCACCAGATATCGCCATTGATGACCAGGAAGGGGGCGTCGCCCAGCAGGGGCAGGGCCTGGGCGATGCCGCCCGCGGTTTCCAGCGCCGCCGCTTCGGCCGAGTAGTGCAGGCGCGCGCCGTAGGCGCCGCCGTCGCCCAGGTGGTCGACGATGCGCTGGCCCAGCCAGGCGTGGTTGATGACGATGTCGCGCAGGCCGGCGGCCACCAGGCGTTCGATATGCCAGACGATCAGCGGCTTGCCGCCCACGGCCAGCAGGGGCTTGGGCGTGGTGTCGGTCAGCGGGCGCATGCGTTCGCCGCGGCCGGCGGCCAGGATCATGGCGCGCATCAGAAGGTGTATCCGACCTGGACCTGGCGGTCGTCCAGCTTGTCCAGCAGGCGCAGCAGCGGCGCGAACGCGCCATAGCGCTGCGCCACCTGGCGCACGTAGCCGCTGACGCGCGGCATGTGCGACAGGTAGATGGATTTGCCGTCGCGGTGGTTCAGGCGGGCGAACACGCCCAGGATGCGCAGGTTGCGCTGCAGGCCCATCCATTCGTAGGCGCGGTGGAACTGCGCGAAATCGGCGTCCACCGGCAGGCCGGCGGCGCGCGCCAGCTCCCAGTAGCGGATCGCCCAATCCAGCTGCTGCGGCTCTTCCCAGGTGGTGCGGGCGTCGGTGACCAGCGAAGCCAGGTCGTACGTGAGCGGACCGGCCAGCGCGTCCTGGAAGTCGATGACGCCGGGATTCGGGCCGTAGCGCGGCTCGTCGCAGACCATCAGGTTGGGCGAGTGGAAGTCGCGGTGCACCAGCACCCGGTGGCCCGTGTCGCCCTCGGCCGCCAGCAGGCCGAATATCTGCCGCAGCGCGGCGGCCGTCTTGTCGTCCAGCGTCACGCCGTGGTGGCGGCCGACATACCATTCGGGGAAGAGTTCGAGCTCGGCCGCCAGCCGGGCGCCGTCGTAGGCCGGCAGCCCGGCCGTGCTGGCCTGCTGCAGGCGCACCAGCGTGGCCAGGGTGTCCCGGTACATCGACTGGAGCTGGGCGTCGCTGATGCCGGCGCGGATACGCTGGTAGAAGGTGTCCTGCCCCAGGTCGGACAGCAGCAGCAGGCCTTGCCCGGCGTCCTGGGCCACGATTTCGGGCACGTTGACGCCGGCCTCGCGCAGCAGGCCGTCGATGTGCACGAAGGGGCGCACGTCCTCGTGGGGCGGCGGGGCATCCATGACGATCAGGGTGCCGGCCGCCGCCTGCAGGCGGAAATAGCGGCGGAAGCTGGCGTCGCTGGAGGCGGGCTCCATGGTCTCGGGGCGCAGGCCGAGCGAGCCCGGCAGGGTTTGCAGCCACGCGTGGATCAGGGCCAGGCGGGAGTCTTGGTCGTTGTTCAAGCAGCGCGTCTCGATGGTTTCGGGATCCCGGCGGCCCCGGATGGGTAGGCTGGTGCCGGGCAAAACAGGAATTCCCCTATCGCCCGGCTTCTCTATAATACCGGGTCATTCCAGCCGTCGGTCGGGGCCAGTCCCGCCCGGGCGGCCTCATTCATAAGGCGTTGTTTCCCTCGTGCGCATGCTCCGGTGGTTGATCCTTTCAGCTTTCAGCGTAGCCGGGGCCGTTCAGGCTCAGGGCAATCAGGATTCGGCCGCGGCCAGCGCCCCCTCGGCCTCGATCGGCGCGCCGGTCCTGCGCACCTCGCCCGGGCTGCGCGTGCATCGGCTGCCGGACGAAAAGATCCCGGCCTTCATGGAGGCCGACCAGATCAGCGGCGACCCGGATAGCGAGGTCACCCTGACGGGCAATGCCCAGGTGCGCCGGGTGGACGGCATCATCAAGGGCGACCGCATCAATTACCGGCGCGATACCGGCGATGTGGACGTGCAGGGCAGCGCGCGCATGCTGCGCGACGGCACGCTGATCACCGGCCCGTCGGCGCGCCTGAACGTCGATACCTACAGCGGCGAGATCCAGGAGCCCAATTTCTGGATCGGCGCCAGCGGCGGCACGGCGCAGGCCCGGCACGCGGACATCTTCAGCAAGTCGCAGATGCGGCTGAGCCAGGTCACCTACAGCGGCTGCCCGTGCCCCAAGCCGTCGTGGTACATCAAGGCCGATACGGTAGACCTGGATTTCGACGAGAACGAAGGGGTGGCGCGCAACGGGGTGCTGTATTTCAAGGATGTGCCCATCCTGGCCTCGCCCTACCTGACCTTCCCGGTCAAGAAAGAGCGCAAGTCGGGCTTCCTGATGCCCACCTACGGCACCACCAGCAACAGCGGGTTCGACATCTCGCTGCCGTACTATTTCAACCTGGCGCCCAACTATGACCTGACGCTGGTGCCGCGCTACCTGAGCAAGCGCGGCGCGCAGCTGGGCGGCGAGTTCCGCTACCTGGGCTCGGGCTACCGGGGCGTGGCGATCGGCACCTACCTGCCCGACGACAACGAGACCGGCCGCGACCGCTGGATGTACCGCACGTATCACCGGCAGCTCCTGGGCAATGGCTTCTATACCGATTGGGATATCGCCGGGGCGTCGGACGACAACTACTTCCGCGACATCTCCGAGCTGGGGCTCAATACGGCGTCGACCACTTATCTGCCGCGACGTGGCCGGGTGGGCTGGTCCAGCACCTACTGGCAGACCTACGCGCAAGTCTACAAGTACCAGACCCTGCAAGACCCGGACGCGCCGCTGGCGCCGCCCTACGACAAGGTGCCGGAGCTGTGGCTCAAGGGGGCGCGCTACGATTGGGGCGGTTTCGACGCGGAATGGGTGAGCACGGCGGTGCGGTTCCAGCGCTCCTTGCTCAACGGCCGCCGCCTGGGCCCCGATGGCGACCGCTTGCAGACCTATCCCACGGTTTCGTATCCCATCGGGCGACCGGGCTGGTTCCTGGTGCCCAAGGTGGGCGTGCACTATACCCAGTACCGCACCGACTGGTACAACCGCGACTGGAACCGGATCGGCCTGTCGAACTACAAGCGCACCGAATCGCGCACCGTGCCCATCATGTCGCTGGACGCGGGCATGATCTTCGAGCGCGACGCCTCGCTGTTCGGCAAGGCCGCCACGCAGACGCTGGAGCCGCGCCTGTACTATCTGCGCGTGCCGTATCGCGACCAGTCCGCGCTGCCGGTCTACGACACGACGCTGGCCGATTTCAGTTTCGACCAGGCGTTCCAGGAGAACATCTACACCGGCGGCTGGGACCGCATCGCCAACGCCAACCAGCTCACGGCGGCGCTGACCACGCGCTGGCTGGACGCCAACACCGGTTTCGAGCGCCTGTCGCTGTCGGCGGCGCAGCGCATCTATTTCCAGGACCAGGAAGTCACCCTGCCGGCGGAGCAGCCGCGCAAGAATGTGCGTTCGGACTTCCTGGTGGGCGCCACCGCGGCGCTTACCGATACGCTGATCACCGACGTGGCGGCGCAGTACAACCCGTACGACAACAAATGGTCGCGCGGCATGGTCAGCGCGCGCTGGTCGCCGCAGCGCCTGACCACGGTGGCGGTGGCCTACCGCTACCAGCGCGATCCGCTGCCCGGCATTTCGTATCAGCCGCAGGGTCAGAACCAGGTCAGCCTGGCGGTGCAATGGCCGATCCATCGCCGCTGGTATGGCGTGGGCCGGGTCGATTACTCGCTGCGCTCCGAGCCCGCCACGGCGGCGGCGGCCGAGCAGTCGCCGCGCGTGACGCAGGCCATTGCCGGGCTGGAGTACAAGGGCGACTGTTGCTGGGTGGGCCGTGTGGTCTACCAGCGCTACGCGGTGTCGGCTGCCGACACCAACACGGCGCTGTTCTTCCAGCTTGAGCTGACTGGGCTGGGTGCCTTGGGTACCGATCCGATCAGCCTGCTCAACAGGAGCATCCCGGGCTACCAATCGGTGGTTCCACCGACGCCTACGGGCACGACTTTTGAAAGGTATGAATGATGCGTAGCTTGCATTCCCTGCGCCGCATGTCCGGCACGGTACTGGCGTTGATGCTGGCGGCGGGCCTGCCCCTGTCGGCCGCGCAGGCCCAGCCGGCCAAGCCGGCGCCGAAAGGCGACCAGAAGCCGGCCACGCCGGCGCCGAGCGAGCAGTTCGTCGACGGTATCGCCGCGATCGTCAACAAGGATGTCATTACCCTGCGCGAAGTGCGCGAGGCGTCCAAGCTGGCCTCTGCGGACCTGCAAAAACGCGGCATCCAGGTGCCCGACGAGCGCACCCTGCAGAAGCAGGTGCTGCAGCGCCTGATCATGGAGCGCCTGGAGCGCCAGGAAGCCGACCGCATGGGCATCCGCGTCGACGAGGCGCAGGTCGACCAGGCGATCAACATGATTGCCTCGCGCAACAAGATCACGCCGGCGGCCATGCGCGCCGAAATCGAGAAAAGCGGCGTGACCTGGGAGCAGTACCGCAAGTCCCTGCGCGACGATATCCGCATGGACCGCCTGCGCCAGCGCGCCGTGGACGCCAATATCATTATTTCCGATGCTGAAGTGGATGCCTTCCTGAAAGACCAGGAACGCAATCCCGCCGCCGCCCAGGCCACGCGTGCGCCGGCGCCGCAGCAGCCCCAGCCCCAGCCGCGGCAACCGGCGCAGTCCGGGCCGGCGATGCTGGTGCTGGCGCAGATCCTCGTGCGGGTGCCGGAAGGCTCGTCGCCCGACCAGGTCGCGGCCTTGCGCAAGAAGGCCGAGGGCTTGCTCGCCCGCGCCAAGAAGGGCGATGACTTCGCCAGCCTGGCCGCCGCCAATTCCGACGGCCCCGAAGCGCTGCAGGGCGGCATGATGGGCGCGCGCCCGCTGGACGGCTGGCCGGATCTGTTCGTCAAGGCGGCCGGCTCGCTGTCCGCTGGCCAGGTGTCGGGGCTGGTGCAAAGCGGCAACGGTTTCCATATCCTGAAGGTGGTCGACCGCGCCGGTGGCGGCCAGCCCGCGCAGGCCGCCCGGCCGGCGCCCGCGCCGGCGCCGCAGCAGCCGTCCTCGTTCCAGGAAGGGCCGTCGGTGGCCGCGCCGCAAGGGCCGGTGCGCGTGACGCAGACGCACGCGCGCCACATCCTGATCAAGACCTCCACCGTCATGACCGACGACCAGGCGCGCCAGCGCCTGGAGCAGATCCGCGAGCGCCTGCAGGGCGGCGCGGTGAAATTCGAGGACATGGCCCGTCAGTATTCCCAGGATTCGACCGCGCCGCAGGGCGGCGACCTGGGCTGGGTGAACCCGGGCGACACGGTGCCGCCGTTCGAGGCCGCCATGAATGCGCTGCAGCCCAACGAAATCAGCCCGCCCATGCTGTCGCCGTTCGGCTGGCACCTGATCCAGGTGCTGGAGCGCCGCGAGCACGACGTGTCCGACGAAGTGCAGCGCATGCGCGCCCGCCAGCTGCTGTTCGAGCGCCGCGCCGTGCCGGCCTTCGAGGACTGGCTCGAGCAATTGCGTTCGCAGGCGTTCATCGACAACCGCCTCGAGAAGCAAGAGCGGCTGGAACAGAACAACCGTTAGCATCCGACAGGACCGGTCCATTTCATGTCAGCACACCAGGCGCGCAAGCGCTTCGGCCAGCATTTCCTGACCGACGAGAGCGTGGTCGAGTCGATCGTGCGGGCCATCGGGCCCGCGCGCGACGACCGCGTGGTCGAGATCGGTCCGGGCCTGTCGGCGTTGACCCGCCCCTTGCTCGATCGCATCGATCACCTGACCGCGGTCGAGATCGACCGCGATCTGGCCGCGCGCCTGCGCCGGCAGTACCCCGCCGAACGGCTGACCGTGGTCGAGGCCGACGCCTTGACGGTCGATTTCGCGCAGTTCGGCCAGGGGCTGAGGGTGGTGGGCAATCTGCCGTACAACATTTCCAGCCCGCTGCTGTTTCACCTGATGGGCGCCGCCGAACAGGTGCGCGACCAGCATTTCATGCTGCAGCGCGAGGTCATCGACCGCATGGTGGCCGAGCCCGGCAGCGGCGACTACAGCCGCCTGTCGGTCATGCTGCAGGCCCGCTATCGCATGGAGAAGCTGTTCGACGTTGCGCCCGAGGCGTTCGATCCGCCGCCGCGCGTGGTATCGGCGGTGGTGCGCATGGCGCCGCTGCCGGCCGACCGGTTGCGTCCGGCCAGCGACGCGGCGTTCGAGACGGTGGTGGCGCGGGCTTTTTCGCAGCGGCGCAAGATGCTGCGCCGCGTGCTGGACGACTGGGCGGCCCTGACCCCCTGGGACGAACTGGGCATTGCACCGACCGCGCGCGCCGAGGAAGTGGGCGTGGCGCAATTCATCGGCCTGGCCGACGCCTTGCTGGCGGCCGGCGCGCCGGGGCTGGCCCGTCCCTGAACGGCGCGCGCCGCGCCGGGGCGGCTCGGCCCTAGAGCATGCGGCGTCCTGCCGCGACCCATAGTTGCATGATGTCGCGGGCCCGCTCGGCCAGCAGTGTTTCGGCCTGCTCGCAGGCCTGCTGCAGCGTGATGGGGCCGGGCGCCAGGCTGAATGCCGCCGTGATGCCGCCCGCATGCAGGTCCTGGTATCCCTCGCCCAGCGAGCCGGCCAGCGCCACCACCGGCACGCCGGCGGCGCTGGCGATGCGGGCCACGCCGGCCGGGGTCTTGCCGCGCAGCGTCTGCGCATCGATGCGGCCTTCGCCGGTGAACACCAGGGTGGCGCCGGCCACCGCCTGTGCCAGCTGGCCCAGTTCGGCGACGATCTCCACCCCCGGGCGCAAGCGCGCCGACAGGAAGGCGAGCGCGGCATAGCCCAGGCCGCCGGCGGCGTCGGCGCCCGGCGCCGCGCGCTGGTCGGGATGCCCCGCCCGCGTCACGATTTCGGCCATGTGCGCCAGGGCGGCGTCCAGCTGCCGTACCTGTTCCGGGGTGGCGCCCTTCTGCGGACCGAAGGTATGCGAGGCGCCGTGCGGGCCGCACAGCGGATTGTCGACGTCGGAGGCGATCTCGACCACGACGCCGCGCAGGCGCGCGTCCAGGCCGCTGGCGTCCACCTGCCGCACATCAGCCAGCGCCGCGCCGCCGGGCGCCAGTGCCCGGCCGTCCGCATCCAGCCACCGTACGCCCAGCGCTGTCAGCATGCCCGCGCCGCCGTCGTTGGTGGCCGACCCGCCCAAGCCCACGATGAGGCGCCGCGCGCCGGCATCCAAAGCGGCGCGGATCAGTTCGCCCACGCCATGGCTGCAGGCGCGCAAGGGATCGCGCTGCGCCGGCGGGGCAAGTTCCAGGCCGGCCGCGGCGGCCATTTCGATGACCGCGGTGGCGTCATCGGGCAGCCAGCCCCAGCGGGCCCGCACCGGTTCGCCCAGCGCGCCGCGCACGGTTGTTTCGCGCCATTGGCCGCCGGTGGCGGCCAGCACGGCCTGGACCGTGCCTTCGCCGCCGTCGGCCATCGGGATGCACAGGGTATGGGCGCCGGGACAGGCCTGCCGGACGCCGCGCGCGATGGCGGCGGCGGCGTCGGGGGCCGACAGGCTTTCCTTGAATGAATCGGGCGCGATGACGATCTTCACGATGGTGCGGCTCCTGGCGCGGCAAGGCGAGCGCCTATGATACCCGCGCGACCCGGGGCGTCGTACCATACAGGCTTGTCGTGTTTTCGTCGGAGAGAGCCTACATGCCCGTACTGCGCCGCACCAAAATCGTTGCCACCCTGGGGCCCGCCACGTCCACGCCCGAGCGGCTCGACGGGCTGATACGCGCCGGCATGGACGTGGCCCGCCTGAATTTCTCGCACGGCAGCGCGCAGGACCATCGCGAGCGCGTGCGGCTGGTGCGCGAGCTGGCGGCCGAGCAAGGGCGCTTCGTGGCCCTCATGGGCGACTTGCAGGGCCCGAAGATCCGGATCGCCCGCTTCACCGACCAGCAGGTCACCCTGCAGGCCGGCCAGCCTTTCACGCTGTCGCGTTCACATTCCAAGGAGGCCGGCGACGCAACCATCGTGGGTATCGATTATCCCGAGCTGGTGCAGGACTGCCGCCCTGGCGACGAGCTGCTGCTCGACGATGGCCGCGTGGTGCTGGTGGTCGACAGCGTGGGGGCCGAGGAGGTCCACACCACCGTGACGGTGGGCGGGCCGCTGTCGAACAACAAGGGCATCAACCGGCGCGGCGGCGGCCTTTCGGCGCCCAGCCTCACCGACAAGGACCGCACCGACATCAAGCTGGCCGCCGAGATGGAGCTGGACTACGTGGCCGTATCGTTTCCGCGCTATGGGGCCGACATCGATGAAGCCCGCGCGCTGCTGCGCGCGGCCGGCAGCCAGGCCTGGATCATCGCCAAGATCGAGCGCGCCGAGGCGGTGGCCGACGACGACGCGCTGGATGCGCTGATCCGCGCCAGCGACGGCGTGATGGTGGCGCGCGGCGACCTGGGCGTGGAAGTGGGCGACGCCGAACTGGTCGGCATCCAGAAGCGCATCATCCAGCACGCGCGTACGCTGAACAAGGTGGTCATCACGGCCACCCAGATGATGGAGTCCATGGTGGCCAGCCCCATGCCCACGCGCGCCGAGGTGTCGGACGTGGCCAACGCGGTGCTCGACTACACGGACGCCGTCATGCTGTCGGCCGAAAGCGCCTCGGGCCAGTATCCGATCGAGGCGGTGGCGGCGATGGCACGGGTCTGTCTGGGGGCGGAGAAGCACCCTACCACCACGCATTCGCACCATCGCCTGGGCGAGACGTTCACGCGCTGCGACGAGACCATCGCGCTGGCGGCCATGTACGCGGCCAACCATTTCCCGGGCGTGAAGGCCATCATCGCGCTGACCGAAAGCGGGCACACGCCGCTGATCATGTCGCGCATCCGTTCGGGCGTGCCGATCTACTGCTACAGCCCGCATGGTCCCACGCAGCGGCGCGCGGCGCTGTTTCGCGGCGTCTACACGGTGCCCTTCGCGCCGGCCGAATACGACCCGGCCGACTTGAGCAACGCGGCCATCGACGAGCTGAAGAAGCGTGGCCGTGTCGCGGCGGGCGACTGGGTCATCCTGACCAAGGGCGATTTCTACCGCGACAGCGGCGGCACCAACGGCCTGAAGATCCTGAAGGTGGAATAGCCCTAGCCGAAGAACCAGTAGCACACGCCGATTGAGGCCAGCACGCCGGCCAGGTCGGCGGCCAGCGCGCAACCCACGGCGTGGCGCGCCCGCACGATGCCGACCGAGCCGAAGTACACGGCCAGCACGTAGAAAGTGGTTTCGGTGCTGCCCTGCATGACCGCCGCCAGCAGCGCCGGAAAGCTGTCCACGCCGAAGTGGCTCATGGTTTCGAGCATCATGGCGCGCGCCGCGCTGCCCGAGAAGGGCTTGACCAGGGCGGTGGGCAGCGCGTCGACGAAGCGCGTGTCCCAGCCGGCGGCATGCGCCAGCCAGCGCATGCCGTCGAGCGCGAAATCCAGCGCGCCCGAGGCGCGCAGCACGCCGATCGCGCACAGCATGGCCACCAGGTAGGGCAGCAGGTCACGGGCGATGTTGAAGCCGTCCTTGGCGCCGGCGATGAAGGTCTCGTAGACCGGCACCTTCTTCCAGGCGCCCGCCACCAGGAACGCCAGCAGCACCGCGAACAGCGTCAGGTTGCCCAGCAGCGAGGACAGCGCGGCGATCGCGGCGGCCGACATGCCGGCCAGCATCACCATGAACGCGCTCAAGGCCAGCGCGGCGCTGCCCAGCCATGCCAGCACCACCGGGTCGTGCAGGCGCAGGCGCTGGCAGAACGCGACGGCCAGCAGGCCGGCCAGCGTCGAGGCGCTGGTGGCCAGCAGGATGGGCAGGAAGATCAGCGTCGGATCGGCCGCGCCCTGCTGGGCGCGGAACATGAACAGCGTGACCGGCAGCAGGGTGAGCGACGATGCGTTGAGCACGAGGAACAGGATCTGCGCATTGCTGGCCGTATCGGGATTGGGATTGAGCGACTGCAGCTCGCGCATGGCGCGCAGGCCGATCGGCGTGGCGGCGTTGTCCAGCCCCAGGCCATTGGCGGCGAAGTTCAGCGTGATGAGGCCGATGGCGGGATGCCCGCGCGGGACCTCGGGCATCAGGCGCGCGAACAGGGGCCCGAGCAGGCTGGCCAGCCGCTCGACCAGCCCGGCGGCTTCGGCGATGCGCAGAAAACCCAGCCACAGGGTGAGCGTGCCGAACAGCAGCACCATCACTTCCACCGACACGCGCGCCATGTCGAACAGCGAGACCACCATGGCCTGGAAGACGTCGGGTTCGCCCAGGCCCAGCCAGCGGTACAGGGCCGCGGCGGCGGCGGTCAGGAAGAAGGCGAGCCAGAGCTTGTTCAGCATGAGCGGGTGCGCGGTGAGGCGGACGGGACAGGGCGCCGCGGCGCGGCGCCGCTCATTGTCGCAGACTGGCGCGGCATTGGCCGCACCCGGTCAATTCTGGTAACTTGGGTCGCAGAGGCATCGATACGAAAAGGAATTGCGCATGGATTTCAACGCTTGGCGCCGCAGGCGTATCACCGAACCCGCATTTCGCTGGGCGCGCAAGGCCATGCCCGGCATGTCGGACACCGAACGCGAGGCCATCGAGGCCGGCGATGTCTGGTGGGACGCCGACCTGTTCACCGGCAATCCCGATTGGCGCAAGCTGCTGGATGTGCCGCCGGCCGAGCTGACGGCCGCCGAGCAGCGCTTCATCGATGGCCCGGTGGCGCAGCTGTGCGCCATGCTGGACGAATGGGACATCACCTGGTCGCGCCGCGATCTGCCCGAGTCGGTCTGGCAGTTCATGAAATCGCAGCGCTTTTTCGGCATGATCATTCCCGAGCAATACGGCGGCCTGGGCTTTTCTCCGTATGCGCATTCGGAGGTGGTGCGGCGCATTTCGGCTTATTCGATCACGGCGGGGGTGACCGTGATGGTGCCGAATTCGCTCGGACCGGGCGAGCTGCTGCTGCAGTTCGGCACGCCCGAGCAGCGCGAATTCTGGCTGCCGCGCCTGGCCGACGGCACCGAGGTGCCGTGCTTCGGCCTGACCAGCCCCGAGGCCGGCTCGGACGCGGCCTCCATGACCGACACCGGCGTGGTGTGCCGCCAGGTGGTGGATGGACGCGAGATGCTGGGCATACGCCTGAACTGGCACAAGCGCTACATCACGCTGGGGCCGGTGGCCACGGTGCTGGGCCTGGCGTTCAAGCTGTCCGACCTCGAGGGCCTGCTGGGCGGTCCGGCCGATATCGGCATTTCGGTGGCGCTGGTGCCCACCGAGGCGCCCGGCGTGGAAATCGGCCGGCGCCATCTGCCGGCCATGCAGGTATTCCAGAACGGCCCCAACCGCGGCCGCGATGTCTTCGTGCCGATCGAGGCCCTGATCGGCGGACCGGCGCGCGCCGGCCAGGGCTGGCAGATGCTGATGAGCGCGCTGGCCGCCGGCCGCGGCATCTCGCTGCCGTCGCTGTCGGCCGCGGCGGCCGTGGTCAGCGCGCGCGCCACCGGCATGTACGCGCGTATCCGCCGCCAGTTCGGCATCCCGGTCGGCCAGTTCGAGGGCGTGCAGGAGAAGCTGGCGCGGCTGGCGGGCAACGCCTATCTGGTCGAGGCCGCGCGCCGCCTGACCTGCGCGGCGCTGAACCAGGGGCACAAGCCGGCGGTGATCTCCGCCATCATGAAATACCACGCCACCGAGCGCATGCGCGAGTCGGTCGACGACGCGATGGACGTGCACGCCGGCAAGGCGGTGATCGACGGTCCGTCGAACTATCTCGGCAATCTGTATCGCGCGGTGCCCATCGCCATCACGGTCGAGGGCGCCAATATCCTGACGCGCTGCCTGATCGTATTCGGCCAGGGAGCGATCCGCGCCCACCCGTACCTGATGGGCGAGGTGCTGGCTCTGGGCGACCAGGACACCCAGCGCGGCCTGGAGGCCTTCCATGGCCTGTTCTGGAAGCATCTGGGCCACGCCGGCGCCAACACCTTGCGGGCCTGGGGCCGGGCCTGGACCGGCGGGCTGCTGGCGCGCGCGCCGGTCAGCGGACCCACGGCGATCCATTACCGCCAGCTCAGCCGCTACGCGGCGGCGTTCGCGCTGCTGGCCGATGTGGCGCTGGGCGCGCTGGGCGGAGCGCTCAAGCGCCGCGAAATGATTTCGGCGCGCCTGGGCGACATCCTGTCCGAACTGTATCTGCTGTCGGCGGTGCTCAAGCGCTGGGAGGACGAGGGGCGCTGCCACGGCGACCTTGCCCTGGTGCGCTGGTGCATGGAGGATGGCCGCCATCGCATCGAGACCCGCATCGACCAGGTGCTGTCCAACCTGCCCAACCGGCCCTTGGCATGGCTGGTGCGCGCGCTGATCCTGCCCGTGCGGCTGGCGCGCGGCCCCTCGGATGCGCTGACGCGCGAATGCGCGGCCTTGCTGCTGTCGCCGTCGCGCACGCACGACCGGCTGGCGGCCGACCTGCAGCGCGATGGCGACGATCCGCTAGTTGTGAACTGTCAATAGGTTGTATTCGTCCAGGTTGAGTCTGGAGATGGGTACAGCGCGCCCGATGCCTTGGTGGGGTCGATGCCAGTTGTAGTGGTGTAGCCAGGATTTCATGGCATCGGCTCGGTGTTGGGAGTTCTGGTAGGTGTGAGCGTAAGCCCACTCACGCAAGGCCGACTGGATGAAGCGTTCGGCCTTGCCATTGGTCTGTGGGCGGTAAGGTCGGGTAAAGCGGTGCTTGATGCCCAGCTCATGGCACAGCGCGGCGAAGGCGCGGCTGCGAAAGGCCGAGCCATTGTCGGTGAGCAAGCGCTGGATGGTCACGCCCAGGCGCTGGTAGTAGGCCACTGCGTCCTTGAGGAACTGGACGGCGCTGGGGAAGCGCTCGTCGGGGTGGATGTCGGTGAAGGCCACGCGGGCGTGGTCATCGATGGCCACGAAGACGAAGTCCCAGCCGGCCCCCTCAACGGTATCGCGTCGGTTGCCCGTGACCCGGTGGCCAGGGCGCTGGATACGTCCCAGCTTCTTGATGTCGATGTGCAGCAGATCGCCGGGGGCCTGATGCTCGTAGCGCACCACCGGCTCGGCCGGCTCCAGGTCGGCCAGGTGCGACAGACCGGCGCGGGCCAGGACGCGGCTGACGGTGCTGGCTGACACGCCCAGCGCCTGGGCGATGCGCGCTTGGGTCAGCCGCTTGCGGCGCAGCTCCACGATAGCCAGCGCCTTGGCCGGCGCAATCGCTCGGGGCGAGACCGTCGGGCGCGAGGACGCATCGGCCAAGCCCGCCTGGCCCTGAGCCAGGAAGCGGCCCAGCCATTTGCGCACAGTCGGCGCGGTGACCCCATAGGCGCGGGCCGCTTCAGGCACACAAACTTGATGGGCGATCAATTGCTGGACCATTTCGAGTCGACGTAGGAAGGTCAATCGGGCATGCTTATGGGTGTTCATCCGGCCGGGCTCCTTGAGTGAACTGGGGGGTCGGCGATTTCCAGTTTCTCAAATCCGGTTCGGATGAACCATGCATACAACCTATTGAATCTTCACACCTAGCCGCGGCGCTCAGGCCGCCGAGGGCTGGTTCTGTTGCTGCGCCTCGGTGTAGGCGCGCGCCGCATTGTGGACGTGCTGGGTGGCCAGCAGCGAGGCCAGTTCGCCGTTGCCGGCGATCACGGCATTGAGGATCTGCGCGTGTTCGTCCCAGTTCTGCTTGGCGCGTCGCATGTTGCTGGGCGCGAACAGCAAGGCGGTGCGGTCGCGCAGCGAGCGCATCAGGTCGGTCAGCACCACGTTGCCGGCGATGGTGGCCAGCATCTCGTGGAACTGCGAATTGAGCGCCAGGAATTGCTGCAGGTCGTCGCTGCGCGCCGCTTCGGTCCCATCGTCGAGGAACTTGCGCAGCCGCGTCACGGTGGCGTCGTCGCGGCGCTGCGCGGCCAGCTTGGCGTTCAGGCCTTCGAGCGTGGCGCGGACTTCGACCATGTCGTAGGCGATGGCCTCGGACGGCACCGCCACCGACGCGCCGCGGCGCGGCTCGATCGTGACCAGGCCTTCGGCGGCCAGGGCGCGCAGGGCTTCGCGTACCGGGATGCGCGACACACCCATGTCGTCGGAGAGCCGGCCTTCGATCAGCCGGTCGCCCGGCGTGAACTCGCCGCTGAGGATGCGCTCGCGCAATTTGTCGCGAATGACGGCGAACAAAGGCATGTGCTGCTCGCCGATTTTCAGCGAAGGGGCGGAATGGCCGGCGTCGAGCGGATACGTGCTGGGACCAGAAATTGCCATGGCGTTGTGCGAGCAGATGGGACAGTGAATACAGTGTCCATTGTATTACTCTGCTACACCGTCCGTGCAAGCCGCCCGGCGGCGGCCCGGCCGCGCCTTCAGGCGCCCAGCGCGGCGCGCGCCAGCACGACGAGCGCGCCGATGGCGCAGATGCCCAGCAGGATGCGGCGCACGGTGGCCGGCCGCATGCGCTCCTTCAGGCGGCTGGAGCAGGAGAAGCCGAGCAGCAGGAACGGCAGCAGGCCGACGCTGAGCAGGAACTCGTTGACGCCGTAGCGGTCGGCCAGCGACAGCATGGTCAGCGAGAAAGACGCCCCGATGAACAGGATCAGCCCCAGCGTGGCGCGCAGGCGCGGCGGCGGCGAATGCTGCATCATGATGGCCAGCGGCGGCGCGCCGACCGAGGTGATGGTGCCCATGACGCCCGAGGCCAGGCCGGCGCCCGACATCTGGGCGGGCGAAGCGCTGATCCGCACGCCAGCCACGCTGATGCCCACCGCGGCCAGGATGGACACGGCAAACAGCACCGACAGCAGCTGCGGGGCGAAGCGGGTCAGGGCATAGACGGCCACCAGGGTGCCGGCGAAGCGCCCGACCAGCGTGTAGCCGACCGTGGCCCAGTCGATGGCCGCCCGTTCGCGCAGGGCGGTCAGCAGCGACACGAAGCCGCCCAGGGTAAGCAGCGGCCCGGGCGCCAGTTGCGGAAAGAAGATTCCCGCCACGGGCGCGGCCAGCATGGCGAAGCCCACGCCGCCTATGCCTTGCGCCACCGCGGCAACGAAAACCGTGGCAGCCATGGCGGCGAACAACCAGGGGTCGGGGGCGTAGGCAAGCCAGGGCATGGTCGATGTTTGTTGGTATACGATATGTAATCATAACGGCACGACCTGCTGCCGGCAAATCAATGCGGGGCTTTTTACGGGTTATCCCTCGAAAAAACAGCCCCTGTTTGGTAGGCGGCGCTATCGTATTCCCTAGTTTTTCCGGCTTTCCGCTTTGAGGGAAATCAAACTAAATATAGTATACAGTTTGAGCGCGGGCTCCAGCCCGTGCGTGGACAAGGGGAAGCGGTATGCAGTCGGATGTCGTGCTGGGCGCCGCCCATTGGGTGTACCTGCTCAGTGTGGTGGCCATCATTCTGACGATGGTCTTGCGGGCCAATGTCGTGGTTCCGTCGGTGCTGGGCACCTTCCTGGTCGTGCTGGCTTTCACGGGCAGTCCCATCCAGGCGCTGGTGGGCATTTTCACCGCCAGCTTCGTGGCGGCCAAGGAGCTGTTCAATATTTTCCTGGTGATCACCTTCATGACGGCGCTGCTCAATGCGCTGAAGGTGCTGCAGGCCGACGTGCGCATGGTGCAGCCCTTGCGCCGCGTCATGACCAACGGGCACGCTTCGTTCCTGATCCTGGCCGGCTGTACCTATGGCCTGTCCCTGTTCTTCTGGCCCACGCCGGCGGTGCCGCTTGGTGTGCGCCATCCTGCTGCCGGCGGCGGTGGCGGCCGGCCTGCCGCCGCTGGCGGGCGCAATGGCGATCGCCATCGCCGGGCAGGGCATGGCCCTGTCGTCCGAATATGTCATCGGCGTGGCGCCGGGGATCAGCGCCAAGGCGGCGGGCGCGGCGGTGAGCGCCGCGGTGGTGGCCGACCGGGCGCTGGTGCTGTCGGTCATCACGGGCGCGATCGCCCTGGTGATGACCTACCTGTTCATGCGCAAGCACATCGTGCCGGGCGATACGGCGCTGCTGGCGGCCTGGCAGGCGCGCGCGCAGGATGGCGAGCTGGAGCGCATCGAGGGTTCGGGTTCGTTCGACAAGGCCGAGCTGGCGCGCGGCGCCAGCCAGCCGGTCAAGGGCGGGGCCGAGGCGCGCCTGGCTGGCTGGTCGCGCGCTTTTGCGCTGATCACGCCCATCGCTTTCCTGGGCGTGATCGCGCTGATGGCCTTGCCGCGGCTGGTGCCCGGCCTGCCGGCGCTGCGCGGCGGCGACGCGGCCGCGCTGGTGGGCGGGGTGGCGTTCATGCTGATGATGCTGGCCACGCTGGCGGCCGAAGGGCCGCGCCGCATGCTCGATGTCTGCCCCGAGCATGTCACCGACGGCTTTGTGTTCGCGTTCCGCGCCATGGGCTCGGTGCTGCCCATCGCCGGCTTCTTCTTCATCGGCGCGGCCGAGACCGCCGCGCCCATCCTGGGGCTGGAATCCGGCCATGCGCCGGGCCTGCTGTTCGACCTGATCAGCGCCGCCCAGCACCTGATTCCGGAAAACCACTACCTGGTCGCCTTCGGCGTGCTGCTGGTGGGCATGGTGACGGGCATCGACGGCTCGGGGTTCGCCGGCCTGCCGCTGACCGGCACCCTGTCCGGCGCCTTGGGCCCGGTGGTGGGCATCGACCCGGCGACGCTGGCCGCGGTGGGCCAGATGGGCGCCGTATGGACCGGCGGCGGCACGCTGATCGCCTGGTCCTCACTGATCGCGGTGGCCGGCTTTGCCCGCGTGCACGTGCTGGACATGGTGCGCGCCCTGATGCTGCCGGTATTGCTGG
The DNA here is from genome assembly GCF_000306945.1 of Bordetella pertussis 18323. Lineage (NCBI taxonomy): Bacteria > Pseudomonadati > Pseudomonadota > Betaproteobacteria > Burkholderiales > Alcaligenaceae > Bordetella > Bordetella pertussis. Next base: position 118,401 of record NC_018518.1, read on the forward strand.
CCCTGAGCGTGTCCACGATTGCCGCCATCCTGATCTGGTCCTGAAGCGGCGTCGCGCCCGGGGTGCGGGTTTTCCCGGGCTTTTATTTAGTGCTTACAGTATACAATATATAAACATTCTCGCCAGCGCGCTTCGCGCCAGCGCTATCTACAAGGAGCAGACCATGTCGGATTTGATGAGCCGAGAAGAATTCCGCAGTGCGTTGGAAAACGCCATCAAGGGCAAGAGCGCCAACGCATCGCCGTTCAGCATCGCCTGGGCCAGCGGCCAGCTCAGCCGCGAACACCTGGCGCGCTGGGCCGAGAACCACTACCACTATGTCGGCCCGTTCGCCGACTACCTGGCCTATATCTATGGCCGTACGCCCGACACCTATACCGAGGCCAAGGACTTCCTGCTGGCCAATATGTATGAAGAGGAAATCGGCGGCGACCGCCATACCGACCTGCTGATCCGCTTCGCCGAGGCCTGCGGCACCACGCGCGAGCGCGTGGTCAGCCCCGACAACATGTCGCCCACCACGCGCGGCCTGCAGAGCTGGTGCTATGCCGTCGCCATGCGCGAGGACCCCATCGTGGCGGTGGCGGGCCTGGTGGTCGGCCTGGAGTCGCAGGTGCCGTCGATCTACCGCAAGCAGACGCCCACGCTGCGCGAGAAGTACGGCTTCACCGACGAGGAAGTCGAGTTCTTCGACCTGCACATCGTCTCGGACGAGATCCACGGCGAACGCGGCTACCAGATCGTGCTCGAGCATGCCAACACGCCCGAGCTGCAGCAGCGCTGCCTGCGGATCTGCGAAGTCGGCGCCCAGATGCGGCTGCTCTATACCACCGCCCTGTATACCGACTATGTGCAGCACGAGCTGTCGCTGGACAAGCTGAAGCTGGCCGCCTGAACCGCGCCCCGCCGCGAGGCGGCGCCCGCAACCTGAAAGGTCTGATGTGGAAGATCTCCGGAACCACGAGTTCAAGAACTATATCGGCGGGCAATGGGTCGCCTGCGCCGCGGGCAAGACCTATCCCAACGTAAACCCGGCCGACACCGACGACATCGTGGGCCGCTTCCAGGCCTCGCAGGCCGAGGATGCGGCCGCGGCGGTGGCCGCCGCGCAGGCCGCCTTCGACGGTTGGCGCAACCTGGCCGTGTCCAAGCGCGCCGCGCTGATGCAGCGCGCCGCCGACTACCTGGAGGCGCACGCCGAGCAGTTCGGCCGCGAGCTGACGCGCGAGGAAGGCAAGGCGCTGAACCTGGCCAAGGACGAAGTCCTGCGCTCGGCGCAGACCATCCGCTTCTACGCGGCCGAGGGCCAGTCGTTCAGCGGCGAAACCTTCGTCAACGACGATCCGGACATGGTCGTGTACAGCCAGCGCGAGCCGCTGGGCGTGGTGACGGTGATCTCGCCGTGGAACTTCCCGGTGTCGATCCCGGCGCGCAAGATCGCCCCGGCGCTGATCACCGGCAATACCGTGGTGTTCAAGCCTTCCTCGGATGCGCCGCTGTCCGGCCTGCGCCTGGTCGAGGCGTTCGAGCAGGCGGGCCTGCCGCCCGGGGTGCTGAACCTGGTGACCGGCAGCGCCTCGGCCATCGGCGCGGCGATCACCCAGGCGTCGCAGGTGCGCGCGGTGTCGTTCACCGGCTCGACCGCGGCGGGCGAGCAGATCCACCGCTCGGTGGACATGACCACCCGCACGCAAATGGAGCTGGGCGGCAAGAACCCGCTGATCGTCATGGCCGATGCCGACCTGGACCGCGCCGTGGATCTGGTCGTCAAGGGCGGTTTTTCGCTCAGCGGCCAGGCCTGCACGGGAACCAGCCGCGTGCTGGTGGACGCGCCGGTCAAGGCGGCCTTCACCGAGAAGCTGCTGGCCAAGGTCAAGGCCCTGAAAGTGGGCAACAGCCTGGAAGGCAGTTTCGACCTGGGTCCGCTGGCCACCGCCAGGCAGCTCGAATCGGTGATGCGCTACATCGAGGTGGGCAAGCAGGAGGCCCGGCTGCTGTGTGGCGGCGAACGGCTGGAAGGCCCGGGCTACGAACGCGGCTACTACCTCACCCCGGCGGTCTTTGCCGACGTCACGCAGCAGATGCGCATCGCCCGCGAGGAGATCTTCGGGCCGGTCATCGCGCTGATCGAGGTCAATGGCTATGAAGACGCCATCGCCAAGGCCAACGACACCGAATACGGCCTGGCCGCGGCCATCGCCACCACCAATGCGCAGTACGCGCACCGTTTCGCGCGCGATATCCAGGCCGGCACGGTGAAGATCAACCGCACCACCACGGGCAACCTGATCAATGCGCCGTTCGGCGGCCTGAAGCGCTCCAGCACCTCGACGTTCCGCGAGTCGGGCCGCATTGGGCTGGAGTTCTATACCCAGATCAAGACGGTCTACCGCGCCGGCTGAACCCCACACGTTTGAAGGGACGACATGAAACAGATCTATCGATTGGAATTGGAAGAAGCACGCGTCATGATCCAGGCCGCGATCGCCAAGTCGGAGGAAATCGGCGTGCTGGAATCGATCTGCATCGTCGATGACGGCGGCTATCCCATCGCGCTGGAGCGCATGAATGGCGCGCGCATCACCGGTCCGCAGATTGCCTGGAACAAGGCGTTCACCGCCGCCGGCCACAAGCGCTCGACGCACCTTTTCAACACGCCGCCCAACGGCCCGGCCTTGCCGGGCAACGAAGCCTTCGGCATCCAGTGGAGCTTCGAGGGCAAGTTCGCCGTGTTCGTGGGCGGGTTTCCCATCGTGGTCGATGACGAGGTCATCGGCGGCGTCGGCCTGAGCGGCGGCAACGGCGAGCAGGACACCAAGGCTGGCGTGGCGGCGCTGCAGGCGCTGGCCGACATGCTGGCCGAGCGCGGCATGAAGGTGATGGTCGCCGCCGACATCAAGAAGTAGACGCACCCTGGAACGGCCATGGCTTATCGCATTCATCTGATGGAAACCGGCGAGCAGTTCAGCGCCGAGCCCGGCGAGTCGGTGCTGGACGCCGCCACGCGCGCCAACGTCCGGATGGCGCACGAATGCACCTTCGGCGGCTGCGGCACGTGCCGCGTCAAGCTGCTGGAGGGCAGGGTCGAATACGAAGAGCCGCCCATGGCGCTGAGCGAGGAAGAGGCGGCGTGCGGCTATGCCCTGGTGTGCCAGGCGCGCGCCTGCTCCGACCTGGAGATCAGCGTGGCCAGCGGGCCGTCCTTCGCCGAGCCGCGCCGCATCGCCGCCCGCGTGGCGCACATCGCGCCGCTGTGCAGCGATGTGACGCACCTGGCGCTGGAGGTCGATCCCGACCAGTGGCCGGACTACCGCGCCGGGCAATACATGAACATCGTGCTGCCCGATGGGCAGACACGCAGTTTCTCGATGGCCTCCGACCCGCGCCATGGGCGGCTGGATTTCCACGTGCGCCGCATCGCCGGCGGGCGCTTCACCGACCGCTGGCTGGCCGCCGCGCAGGCGGGCGCGCCGCTGGAGATCGAGGCGCCGCTGGGCACTTTCTGCTATCACGAGCAGGATTACCGGCCGCTGGTGATGGTGGCCACCGGCACCGGGCTGGCGCCGATCAAGGCCATGCTGGAATCCCTGCTGGACGACGACGAGTGTCCGCCGGTCAGCCTGTACTGGGGCATGCGCACCGAAGCCGACCTGTACCTGCGCGACGCCATCGCGTCATGGCAGGGCCGGTTGTACGAGTTCGATTTCGTGCCGGTGCTGTCGCGCCCCGACGCCGGCTGGCGGGGCCGCAGCGGCTATGTGCAGGATGCGGTGCTGCAGGACTTCGACGACCTTTCCGAGCACGCGCTCTACCTGTGCGGGTCGCCGACCATGATCGCGCAGGCCAAGCACCGTTTCGCCGAGCGCGGCGCCAGCCTGGACCATCTGTACGCGGACAGCTTCACCTTCCAGCATCCGCTGGCGGCCGCGGCCTGACGGGCGGGTGCCGGGGGGTGCTGCGGGGTGCCCGGGGTGCCGGGGTGCCTGTCCCAGCGGGGACAGGCACATGGATTCCTGCGGGGGCAGGCACCCCGGAGAAGTTTGCGGGTGGCAGTCCTCGTACGGGGCAGGCACCCGAGTAGATAGAATAGGCGTTCGACCTCAATCCGGCCGCGCCCTGGCGGCGCGGCCCCGTCCTGCGAGCGCCGCCATGATGATCGACCCCGAATTGCGCCCGGCTTTCCTGCCTGCCGGCAAGTTGCGCGCCGCCATCAACCTGGGCAACCCCATCCTGGCCGGCACCGATGCGGCCGGCCAGGCCGTCGGCGTGTCGGTCGACCTGGCGCGGGAATTCGCCCGGCGCCTGAACGCTGGCATCGAACTGCGGGTGTTCGACACCGCCGGGCAGTCGGTCGACGCCGTCACCCGGGAAGAAGCCGATATCGGGTTTTTCGCCATCGATCCGGCGCGCGGCGCGGGCATTGCCTTCACCGGCTCCTATGTATTGATCGAAGGGGCCTATCTGGTGCGCGACGACTCCCCGCTGCAGGCTAACGAAGACGTCGACCGAGCCGGCAAGCGCGTCACCGTGGGCAAGGGCAGCGCCTATGACCTGCACCTGACGCGCGCCCTGCAGCATGCCGAGATCGTGCGCGCGGCCAGCTCGCAGGCGGTGGTCGACACCTTCCTGGCCCGGCGGCTGGACGTGGCTGCCGGCGTCAAGCAGCAGTTGCAGGCCGACGCGCGGCGCGTGGGCGGCGTGCGGCTGCTGCCGGGACGCTTCATGGTGATCAGGCAGGCGATGGGCCTGCCCAAGGCGCGCGGCGACGCGGCCGCCGCCTGCCTGGATGCCTTCGTCGAGAGCATGAAGGGCAACGGTTTCGTCGCCCAGGCGCTGGCGCGCCATGGCATCCAGGGCGCTTCCGTGGCGCCGCCCGGCCGGGACGGCTGAGGCGTCCGGCCAGGCCGGCGATGGGGCTGCGCCGCCCACGCTGTTGCCGGCCCGCAACAAGCGGCGGGGTTTGCCGGCGCGGCTCGCGGCGGCGCGCTTTTCGGCATGCCGCTATGCCACAATATCGCCGGACCGCCTGACGATGCAGCCGGTCGTGCCCCGTCGATTATTCCTTTTGCGGTCGAGCGATCTTGAACCCCCTGCATATGGTCCGTTGCGCCCTCGCCGGCGCAGGGTTGGCCTGCTGTGTCTCGGCGATGGCGACGCCGATTTTCGTGCTCAATTCGCTCAATGCGGATGTCAGCATCATCGATTCGCAGACCTATGCCGAAATGCGCCGCGTGCCGACCGGCAAGGAGCCGCACCATCTGTACCTGACGCCGGACGAGCAGTCCCTGATGGTGGCCAACGCCATGAGCGACACCATCACGCTGCTCGATCCGCGTACCGGCGCGGTGCAGCACACCCTGACCGGCATCGTCGATCCCTACCATCTGCGTTTCTCGCCGGACATGAAGTGGTTCGTCACGGCGGCCAACCGGCTTGACCATATCGATATCTACAGCTGGGAACGGCGGCCCGAGGAGTTTGACCTGAAGCTGGCCCGCCGCATCCCGGCCGGCAGGACGCCCAGCCATATCGCCATCGACAGCGGCAGCCGCGTCGCCTATGTGACGCTGCAGGACAGCGACCAGTTGATCGCCATCGACCTGGGCACGCAGGCGCCGCTGTGGACCATCCCGGTCGGCAAGACGCCCGCCGACGTGTTCGTCACCGGCGACGACAAGATCCTGCTGGTGGCGCTGACCGGCGACAGCTATGTCGAGGCCTATGACCTGACTGTCAGCCCGGCGCGGCTGGTCAGGCGCATCAAGACCGGCGCCGGCGCGCATGCGTTCCGCGCGCAGGGCGACGGCCGCCATCTGTTCGTCAGCAACCGCGCCGCCAACACGATCAGCCGCATCGATATGCAGACGCTGGAAGTGGTGGACAGCTATCCGGCGCCGGGCGGCCCCGATTGCATGGATGTGCTGGCCGACGGCAAGATGCTGCTGGTGACCTCGCGCTGGGCCAGCAAGCTGACCGTGATCGACCTGGAGACCAAAAAGGTGAGCCAGCAGGTGCGTGTCGGCAAATCGCCGCACGGTGTGTGGACGCTCGGCCATGCGGCGGCGGGCTAGCTGTGAACTGTCAATAGGTTGTATTCGTCCAGGTTGAGTCTGGAGATGGGTACAGCGCGCCCGATGCCTTGGTGGGGTCGATGCCAGTTGTAGTGGTGTAGCCAGGATTTCATGGCATCGGCTCGGTGTTGGGAGTTCTGGTAGGTGTGAGCGTAAGCCCACTCACGCAAGGCCGACTGGATGAAGCGTTCGGCCTTGCCATTGGTCTGTGGGCGGTAAGGTCGGGTAAAGCGGTGCTTGATGCCCAGCTCATGGCACAGCGCGGCGAAGGCGCGGCTGCGAAAGGCCGAGCCATTGTCGGTGAGCAAGCGCTGGATGGTCACGCCCAGGCGCTGGTAGTAGGCCACTGCGTCCTTGAGGAACTGGACGGCGCTGGGGAAGCGCTCGTCGGGGTGGATGTCGGTGAAGGCCACGCGGGCGTGGTCATCGATGGCCACGAAGACGAAGTCCCAGCCGGCCCCCTCAACGGTATCGCGTCGGTTGCCCGTGACCCGGTGGCCAGGGCGCTGGATACGTCCCAGCTTCTTGATGTCGATGTGCAGCAGATCGCCGGGGGCCTGATGCTCGTAGCGCACCACCGGCTCGGCCGGCTCCAGGTCGGCCAGGTGCGACAGACCGGCGCGGGCCAGGACGCGGCTGACGGTGCTGGCTGACACGCCCAGCGCCTGGGCGATGCGCGCTTGGGTCAGCCGCTTGCGGCGCAGCTCCACGATAGCCAGCGCCTTGGCCGGCGCAATCGCTCGGGGCGAGACCGTCGGGCGCGAGGACGCATCGGCCAAGCCCGCCTGGCCCTGAGCCAGGAAGCGGCCCAGCCATTTGCGCACAGTCGGCGCGGTGACCCCATAGGCGCGGGCCGCTTCAGGCACACAAACTTGATGGGCGATCAATTGCTGGACCATTTCGAGTCGACGTAGGAAGGTCAATCGGGCATGCTTATGGGTGTTCATCCGGCCGGGCTCCTTGAGTGAACTGGGGGATCGGCGATTTCCAGTTTCTCAAATCCGGTTCGGATGAACCATGCATACAACCTATTGAATCTTCACAGCTAGCCGCGCATGTAGATTATGCCGTTGATGGGGGAGCTGCCGCCCAGCACGCGGCCGCGCGGATAGCCCAGGCTGCGCCCGTTCAGACCCGGATCGGCCTGGGTGCGATAGCACCAGTCGGTGCGCGGGTTGCCGATGCAATACAGGTAGCCGACCGGGATGTGGATCCAGTGCCAGGAATCGGCGCCGCCGGCTTCCAGCAACAGCACACGCACGGATGGATCGGCCGACAGGCGATTGGCCAGCACGCAGCCGGCCGAGCCGGCGCCCACGATGATGTAGTCGAACTCCATGCCGGTATCGACGGCGGTGGCGCACATGGATTTGTCTCCTTGAGGCCGCATTCGGTGTGCGGCGCTGCGCCGTATTGTGGTCCGGCATGGCACCCTTGCCAAGCGCGCCGCGCCGCAATTCCCAACTACCGGCAAGATGCCGCGGTCCATGCGTCCAGCCGGCCCCGGCGCCCCTCGTCCATGCGATGCGGAGCGCTTCCCTGGCAGGCAACCGCACCGAAAGCGTCCATGCGCGGAAAAAAATGGAACCTTTCGTGATGATGGCGGCCAGCTCGCCCAGCAGCGGCTCCAGCCCCTGCGGCGCATGGGCCGGGTCGTGCGGCGGCGCGATGAAATCGACCTCGCCGGCCGGCGCGGCGGCCGGCACGGCGCGCGCGCGCGCCGGCTGCGCGGTCTCGTCGGGCCCTTCGGCCTGCAGCAGCATGTAGGCGGCCATGAAGCGGCCCGATTCGGGGATATAGCAGAAGATCTGTTCGTCAGGCTGCACGGTACGCGTCTGCAGGAACTCCGCCAGCATGATGAGAATGGAAGCCGCGCCGGTGTTGCCGCGCCACGCCAGGTTGCTGAACCAGCGCTCGCGCGCGATGGCCAGGCCGGCCTTGTCCATCAGGTCCTCGACCACCGGGATGAACTTCTCGGACGAGTAATGGCACAGGAAATGGCTGACCTGGCGCGGATCGACCCAGCCGTCATGCACCAGCTTGGCGTATTCGTGGATGCCGATATCGAACAGGTGCGGCAGCAGGAGGATATCCTGGCGCAGCAGCAGCGCGCCGGCCGCCTCGGCCTCGGACCACGAGCCATAGTCCAGATGCGCCTGCCCGCCGGCGGACTGTCCCAGTTGCATGCACACCGGATAGTCGCCCGAGAACGAGCGCTGGTGTATCCATTTGAGGCGCAGCCGCACGCCGTTGGCGGCGCCGGCCAGCGGCTGGGACGCATCGCCCAACAGCATGGCGCCCGCGCCATCGGACAGCATCCAGCGCAGGAAATGCGCGTCGAAGTCGGCGTCGTAGCCCGGCGCCGCGAAGCGCGAACGCTTGAACAGACGCGAAGGCAGCTCGCTGGCCACCGCCAGCGCGCGCCGGTGCGCACCCAGCTCGATACCCTGCGCGGCCGCCTGGATGGCGCCCACGCCGGCCGCGCAGATGCCGTGCACGGACAGGGTCTCGAGCGGCGCGGCGGACAGTTCGCCCTGGATCATGTTGGCGAACCCGGGCATGAGCGTATCGCCGCCCGACGAGCCGCTGGCCAGCAGCGAGACCTGTGACAGGTCGACGTCGCCGCGCGCCAGGCAGGCCTGGATGGCCTGCGCGGCCAGCTGCGCATTGCTCCAGCGCGTGCGGCCCTCCGGGTCGATCGCGTAGTAGCGCTGCCTGATGCCGTTCTCGGCCAGGATGCGGTTCTTGATGCGGCCGGAAATACGGTTCAGCGGCGCGATGTACTGGTCCATCGCATCGTTATCGACCGGCTCGCCGGGCATGAAATAACCGGCGCTGTGCAGATAGACGCGATCAAAGGCAACGGGCATGACGGATTCTGGTGTGTGGCAAAGGAAATGGGCGGCTAGGGCCGCATCAGCGTATGCGTGCGGCAGCGCCGCGAGAACAGTCCGAGCACGAACACGCGCGCCATGTACGGCGCCAGCCCGCGCTCGTTCAGGCGGGATGGCACGCGGTCACGGTAATGCTGCCAGTGCAGCGCGCGCAACTCGGACCAATGCGCGCGCGGGTTTTCATGGTGGGCCGTGTGCAGGCCAATGTTGAACAACAATGGGTTGACCCAGCCCTCGAAATTGCGTGCGTAGCTCAGCGCCGCGTGACGCCCCGGCCCCCCGTCGGCGTGGGCGTGCTGCAGGTAGTTGGTGGCCAGCAGCCAATGCAGGCCATGCAGCTGCGGCACGATCACCAGCCAGAAGGCCTTGCCCGGGTCGAGCGCCAGCAGTCCGCCCCACAGCCCCAGCCATGCCGCATATTGGCGCAGGCAATAGCGCCACACGCCCGGCCGGCGGGATCGCAACCGGCGCAGCGAGGCGAGAAACAGCGGATACAGCACGACGACGGCCTGCAAGGGGTGCAGCAGGTAGCCGGCCAGATGATTGGTGTCGCCGCCGAAACGATAGGTGCGCGCGACATCCCGCGGACCGTGCTTGTAACGGTGGTGGTTGGCATTGTGCGCGGCATGAAAGACAAAGGTCGGATGGCCCTGCAGCAGGGTCAGCCAGAAGTCCGTCAGGCGGTTGAGCCAGCGCGGGCGCCACATGCGCCGGTGCGCATGGTTGTGGTGGATGACGCCCACCCCCAGGGTCAGGAACAGCATCGGCGCGTACAGCGCCCAATGCCAGCCGTGCACCCATTGCCAGGCGGCCAGCGCCGGCAGCGCGGCCAGATACAGAACGCTCTGCCAGTCGCGCCGATGGCGCAGCCATTCAGCGGGCCGAACCAACCGCGCCCCGCGTGCGATAAGCGGCCAGTTGGCCCTGCGCGGCGTCGGCGCCCAGGCGCGTGCCGAACAGTCTGTCCATGAAGGTGAACTGGAAGCCGAAGTTGCCCTGGTAGCAGGCATGGTGCAGGTGATGCCTGCGGCTGGCCGCGAACCAGTGCGCGTACGAAACACCGGGGAAGAAATCGTAGTTGGCGTGGCCCACGCAATTGAAGAACAGGCTGAACAGCGGCACCGACAGCAGCGACTAGAAGCTGAAATCATGTACCACCATGGGCAGCAGGATGACGTTGCCCAGCATCAGCGCTTCGATCGGATGGAAGCTGTAGGTCGAGAACGGCGTGGTCACCACCGAGCGGTGGTGCGGCAGGTGAAAGCGCCTCAGCAACCGGGTATGCAGCAGGCGGTGGTTGATCCAGAAATGCACGTCGTTCCAGATCACCAGCACCAGGATTTCGGCGACGATGCGCCATGGGCCGGCGGCGTCGTCGAGCCGCGCCCAGCCCAGTTGCACCAGGCCCCACGGAAACACCATGCCCAGGCCGAAAATCAGGACGGACAGACCGGACTGGAGGAATTCGCGCCGCCACTGCCCGGGACCCAACGGCCGCGGATCGAGCGGCCGGCCCACGCCCAGGGCGGGCAGCACGCGTTGGGTCAGCAGCCATGTGGCCGCGCCGAACAACAGGTAGATGCCACCGAAGAAAACCAGGCCATACCCCATGACCTGCCAGACGGATAAGGCCGCGAATGCTTGCCCCATGGCGATGCTTGTTATTGTGGGAATGCCGGATCATAAGCAATTGCCGGGCGGGGCAGCGGAAAAAATATTGCAAAACGATTCAAAGCATTCTGAATCTATTCCTGCGCGGACAGGCAGGCCCGGGCCGGTGCATCGGCCCGGGCCTGCGTCATCCAGAGGCGCGCCGTCACAAGGTGGAGATCACCTTGATGTAAAGACGCGCCACGCCGCCAAACCGCGTATCCGTGAATTCGATCCAGAACTTGTAGTCGTTCGAACGCTCTACTTCGGTAAGTTCCTTACGCAGCTTGGCCTTGGCCGAGTCCGGCACGTAGAAATGCAAGGCCCGCGCATCGCCGCCCACCCCGGGCGCGTTGCCCCACTTCAGTGTGATGGCCTCGCGCACCAGCCGGCCGGCACGGTCCTCGGTCTTGTAGGGCTTGAGCGCAACGCGCAGCTCGGCCGTGGGAATCTGCTGGTTCGTCGTGATGCGCAGCAGCGGCTCATTGTCCGTACCGCCTCGCGTGGTCAACGGCACGAAGTACCTCGACTGGCTGAAGTCCTTCGCCGACAATTGGCGCGGCTGCCAGGCGTCGGTGTAGGCGTAGGTCTTCAGCGGCGACCGGTTTGCGCTCGCGTCGGTGGCCTGTGCGGTCACGGCGCCGCTGCCCACGTCGCCCGCCGACGTCGCGCGATAGCCGCCCTTGGAATCCGCGGTGACCGTATCCGAAGCGCCGCCCGGGAACACGACATGGACCCGCGCGCCGGCCTCGGTAACCCCCGACACCGTAATGCGGCCATTGCCGGGGTCGGTAGTCACCATGGCGATCGTCAACGACGGCGGCACCGTGTCGGCAACCGTATTGCTGAACTGCCGGCTCACGGACGGGCTGGCGTTGCCCGCGGCGTCGGTCGCGATGACGGAAATATTGCCGCGTGCCGTCACATCGCGCGCCGAATGCACCGTATACGCCCCCGAACGGTCCGCGGTGGCCCGCGCCACCTGCCCGTCGGGGAAGGTAACGCTGACCGTGGCGCCAGGCTCGGTCGCGCCCGACACCGTCGCCACGCCGGTCCCCGCCTGCTCGGTCACCGCGCGTATCGTCACGGCCGGCGCCGTCTTGTCGACCTGGTCGGTGAACTCGGCGCTGGCGGCGGCGCGATTGCCCGCGGCATCGCTGGCCGACACGGCAATCCTTCCGGATCGCGCCACATCGGCCGGAGACGCCAGTTGATAACGGCCCTGCCCATCGGCGCGCGCCTGCGCCGTCTGGCCATCCGGGAAGGTCGCGCTGACCATCAGATTGGGCTCGGTCTTGCCCGACACGTTCACAACGCCCGTCCGGGCCTGCTCCACCGCCGCCTCGATCGTCAGCGGCGGAGCGGTCCGGTCGACCGCGTCCTGATAGGGCACGTCCCGGGGCGCACTCGCGTTGCCATGCGCATCGGTCGCGATCACCCGCACCGTGCCGCTTTGCAGCACATCGCCCGGCGACACCGCGCGGTACCGGCCCGCCGAATCGGCGGTCACGGTCTGCAGCGACTCGCCGGGGATCGCCACCTGCACGCGCGCGCCCGGCTCGGTGACGCCGGTGACGGTCACCCGCCCGGAGTCCGAGGCCACGTTCAAGACCGGCGTATCGAGAACCGGCGGCGTCCGATCGACCGTGTCCGCGTAGGCGGCGCGCACCGGCGCCGCCGCATTGCCCGCCGTGTCGGTCGCGACAACCGTCACGTTGCCGCCGATCATGTCGGCGCGCGAGGTCGCCGTGTAGGTGCCGTCGGCCTTGGCGGTAACGGTGACCGTCTCGCCATCGGGAAACGTCACCCGCACCGACGCGCCAGGCTCGGTGCGGCCGCTGACCGTCAAGCGCCCACTGTCGGCCGCCTCGCTCAACGCAAGCGTGGGCGCGGCCGGCGCGGTCTTGTCCACGGCATCGGCAAACACCGTCCGCGCCGGCGCGCTCTGGTTGCCCGACGCGTCGGCCGCAACCACCGTGATCTCGCCCGCCACCATATCGGCGGTGGACGTCACGCTATAGGCGCCGTCCGAGCCCGCCGTCACCGTCTGCGCTTCGCCATTCGGAAAGACCACCCGCACCGCAGCGCCCGGCTCGGCCTGCCCGGTGACGGTCGCGCGGCCGCTGGCCGCATCCTCGCGCACCGTCAGCGACGGCGACGCCGGCGCCGTCTTGTCCAGCGTATCGGTGTACATCACCTGCTGCGCGGGCGTCCGGTTGCCGTCCGCATCGCCCGCGCTCACCACGATCGGCCCGGACACCATGTCGGTATCGGACGTGGCGGCATAGCCGCCATCATTCTGCGCCCGCACCGTCTTGCTGCTGCCATCGGGGAATTGCACCGTCACCAGCGCGCCGGCTTCGGTCCGGCCCATCACGGTGACCCGCCCGGTCTGCGCATCGGTGGCGTGACGCACCGTCGGCGTCATCGGCGCGGTTCGGTCGACGGGATCGGCATAGTGCGCCCGGACCGGCGCGGCGCGATTGCCGGCCTGATCGGCCACCACCACCACGACATCGCCCTGCGCCGCGTCGCCGGCAGACGTGACGCGAAAGCCGCCATCCGCATCGACCCGGACGGTCTGCGTCGTGCCGTCGGGCCAGGTGACCGTCACGCTGCCGCCCGGCTCGGCCTGGCCGCTGACGGTCAAGCGTCCCGTCGCGGCATCGGTATCGAGCGCGATCTGGACCGGCTCCGGCGCCGTCCTGTCGACCGTGTCCTGATAGGCCTGCTGCGCCTGGGTACTGTTGCCGGCCGCGTCGGCGGCCTGCACCACGATCACGCCGGCCGGCAAGTCGCCATCCGAGCGCACACGGTAAGCGCCGTTGGCGTCGGCGCGCACCGTTTTGCGGCCGCCGCCGGGAAACCGGATCGTGACCTGCGCGTCCGGCTCGCTGCGGCCCGTGACCGTGACGCGTCCGGTAGCCTCATCCGTGGCCACCCCTGCAATGCTCAGGACCGGGGCGGTCTTGTCGACCGTATCGGTATAGGCGTAGGTAACCTCCTGGCTGGTATCGCCGTAACGGTCGGTGGCGCGCGCCCGTATCAGTCCGCTCGTCATATCGCCGGCCGAGCTTGCCTCGAAGCCGCCCGCCGCATTGGCGCGCACGCTCGTCGCCGTCCCGTCGGGCAGCCAGAGCTGCACGTCGGCCAAGGGCTCGGTGACGCCGTACACGGTAATGCGCCCGGTGGCCGGGTCGGTGCGAACCTCGGCAATGCGCAGCGCCAGGACGATTTTCTTGCGCCGCGTATCGAGCACGATGCGGTTCTCGCGCCGGACGAAATCCTGCAGGCGTGCGCCCCTGTCGAATGGCGGGGCCGTGTCCTGCGCGCCGCGGCGCAATTGCCGCGACAAGGGCTCGCCCAGATTCAGCCGCACGCCCAGCTGGACGCTAGTTGTGAAGATTCAATAGGTTGTATGCATGGTTCATCCGAACCGGATTTGAGAAACTGGAAATCGCCAACTCCCCAGTTCACTCAAGGAGCCCGGCCGGATGAACACCCATAAGCATGCCCGATTGACCTTCCTACGTCGACTCGAAATGGTCCAGCAATTGATCGCCCATCAAGTTTGTGTGCCTGAAGCGGCCCGCGCCTATGGGGTCACCGCGCCGACTGTGCGCAAATGGCTGGGCCGCTTCCTGGCTCAGGGCCAGGCGGGCTTGGCCGATGCGTCCTCGCGCCCGACGGTCTCGCCCCGAGCGATTGCGCCGGCCAAGGCGCTGGCTATCGTGGAGCTGCGCCGCAAGCGGCTGACCCAAGCGCGCATCGCCCAGGCGCTGGGCGTGTCAGCCAGCACCGTCAGCCGCGTCCTGGCCCGCGCCGGTCTGTCGCACCTGGCCGACCTGGAGCCGGCCGAGCCGGTGGTGCGCTACGAGCATCAGGCCCCCGGCGATCTGCTGCACATCGACATCAAGAAGCTGGGACGTATCCAGCGCCCTGGCCACCGGGTCACGGGCAACCGACGCGATACCGTTGAGGGGGCCGGCTGGGACTTCGTCTTCGTGGCCATCGATGACCACGCCCGCGTGGCCTTCACCGACATCCACCCCGACGAGCGCTTCCCCAGCGCCGTCCAGTTCCTCAAGGACGCAGTGGCCTACTACCAGCGCCTGGGCGTGACCATCCAGCGCTTGCTCACCGACAATGGCTCGGCCTTTCGCAGCCGCGCCTTCGCCGCGCTGTGCCATGAGCTGGGCATCAAGCACCGCTTTACCCGACCTTACCGCCCACAGACCAATGGCAAGGCCGAACGCTTCATCCAGTCGGCCTTGCGTGAGTGGGCTTACGCTCACACCTACCAGAACTCCCAACACCGAGCCGATGCCATGAAATCCTGGCTACACCACTACAACTGGCATCGACCCCACCAAGGCATCGGGCGCGCTGTACCCATCTCCAGACTCAACCTGGACGAATACAACCTATTGACAGTTCACAACTAGCGCGGCGATGGCGGTATTCAGCTGATCCTGCAAGAGCGCCTCGGCGAAGTTGCGCGAAGCTACCTCGATACCCTCCGCCGTGGGCTTCTCCAGCCATGTCATTTGCGACGGCTCATACCGGATCGGACCGAAGCCGCCGGCGACCTTCACCGAGCTATGCTTCAGCTGAGTCAGATCGGTGGGCGAGGCGCTGCCATTAGCAGCGTAGCGATCGACCCGACGACGGGCACCGTGGATGGCTTGGTAGAACGATTCCTGGAGGAAGTCGCCTTCGAAGCCGGCCGTGGTCAGCATGATCGCGCCGCGCGAGGCAGCATTGAATTTCTGGATCTGCTGCCCTAGCGTCTCGATGATCGCGGGCATAAAGTACTTGTTGAAAACCTGCATCTGCGAGATAGACATGAATATTCCTTTATGGTTATGCGGGATCATCCCGCAAGCTCAGGGAATTTTACCTTCAGAGCTGCCACACGATCCTCGCGCGAGCCACCCATGTTGCCCGTGCACTTACCACCACTGTTTCCGCCCTGGCCGCCGCCGCCGCTGTTCGCGGGCGCGGTGACGAAGTGCTTGCCCTGATCCGTACCGGCCCACTCGGTGACGTGATCGGCCAGCGGCTTGTCGCCGATAACCGCAGCGCCGTCCTTGATGGCCGCCTGCCCGCGCAGCATCGCTTTGGCGGCGTCCATGAAGTGCGGCGCCACACCAGCCTTGGCCAGCGCGGTGGACAGACCGCTATCGATCAGGTGCTGAGTCAGGGCGTCGTCCTTTTCGGCCAGGTCCTTGGTCAGCTTCTCGATCTGGCGAGCACTGTCCTTCGTCACCTTGTCGAGCTTGCCGGTCAGCTCCTCGACCTGGGTCTGGAGGCGGGCATGCTCTTCGGGGTCGATCTCGGAACCCTTGGCTTTCGCCTTCGCCGCGCGCAGCTCGGCGAGCAGTTCCTTGTTCTTGGCGCTCAGCGCCTCGGTAGCCTCAGCGGCCACCTCTTCCAACAGGGCCTTCACTTCGGGGTCATTACGGTCAAGCGGCATGGTGTTGTCCTCTGGACGGTTGCAGGGCTCAGCCCCAAAAGCAAAAGCCCCACTGGCTCGGCCAGCAGGGCTTAGAAAGAAGAAGGCCCGCGCAGTGGCGGGCCCTATGGGTAATGGTCAGATCACTTCAAGACGACACGCTCGCCTCGCATGAAGCACAGCGCGCACAGCAGCACCTTCGTGCCGCCACTCCACGTCCTGGCGGTCTCGAACACGCCGATGCGCGTCTCGATGACCTCGCGCCCACCGCAGCGGGGGCACTGGATCATGTCTTTCGGCTTCGGCAGGGCCTTGATCCGCTTCCGGATCCGGTCCTTTTCCGTTTCCGCCGGCTTCGGAGCGTCAGGGACGAGGTGGAGGGGCATGCACGCTATTCTACGCCGGCCTGGGCGAAGGCGGCAGCATCCTTGCGACGCAGCTCGGCCAGCGTGAGATACACGCCCCGGTCGTTGTAGAAGCTCTCCAACTCGACACCACCCTTGCGGAACAGCGCGCCGCGGGTCGGGCCCAGGATATCGTCCTGGATCGCGGCGGGCTGCCTGCGGAGCCAGTCCGCATATGTCGTTGTCGCCCGCACCTGCTCGCCCTTCCCGCGCGCGCTGTCTCGGTAATCCTTCGCCGCCCGGGTGCCGATGAGCGGGTCATCTTCCATGCCCTTGAGGATCGGCACCGACGTGCTGCGGCACTGCCAATGCAGCCGGCCAGGCCCGGCGCCCCAGGGCACCTTATGGCCGATGGGCTTGTGCGAATCCGGCTCGTACCGCAGGCCGTCGCGCAGCCGACACATCTGGCTGGTGCGCGAATCCAGCGTGCTGACCCAGGCCAGCGCGCCGACGATGTCGTCGTTGGCGTCGTACCAGCGGTCCCGCGCAAACCCTGCCGTGTGGCTGATGGCGGTGCGCACCACGGCCTCCGCGTTGCGCCGATCGATCTCCAGCAGGCCGTCCGCGTAGGCTTTCGCCCGGGTGCCGCGCACGCGCTGCACCACCTGCTGGATGGTCTGTCCCTCCACGTAGCCCATGCGCACCGCGTCGCGGATGCGGCTGGCTCGCCCTGCTTCCAGGCCGGCCATCCATTCGCGCAGCAGGCGCCCCTGGAACGGCTGTGCCATGGCACCGGCATACACCTGCCCGGCCGTTACGCCGCGCGTGGTGAACTCGATTCCCAGCGAGTCGAATAGCTGGCCCTGGTAGCCGATCTCGTAGCCCGCCAGGTCGCGCAGGTCCTTCTCCAGCTCGCCCCGCACCTGCTGGTACGCCTCGGCGTTCAGGGTGCGGACGTCCTTCAGCAGCTCTTTCAGCCGCGCCACCGTGAACGCGCTGGCAGGCAGGCGCCCCATGGCGCGCGTGATCTGTTCACCCAGGTCAGAGTCAACCTGGTTCAGCAGCGCAATGATCCGGCGCACCACCCCGTTGCTGTAGCGCACCAGGTCGATGGCGTGCCGAACGGTCGCGTCATACAGCTCCGTTTGCAGGCTTGACATCCTGGCCTCCCAGCGTGCCCAGCGCCGGGCCAGCGGCTTCGATGCGGTCCTGCTCTTCCTCGAACGTCACACCGTCGTCGATGATGCTGCCACGGCGCATGTTGTCGTAGAACGTCTGCGGGCTGATTGCTGCAGCCTGGAGCGCACCAACCAAGGCGGTCAGGTCCTGGGCTGTCAGGCCGGCGGGGAAGAACTCGGTGTTCAGTTTCACCTCGACCGTGCCGCTACCAGCACCCGCCCACTCGGCGGCCCAGCGGAAGGCCTTGGCCAGCGACCGGCCCACACCCAGAGCAATACCGCCCAGAACGCTGTTCTCGCCGGCGCGGTGGATCTTTGCCGTCTCGGCCGCCTCGGCGTCGCGCTTCTCTGGCGCCAGGATGCGGGCGCCCAGGGTGGCCATCATGCCCTCCTTGCGCTCCAGGCTGACCTTGATGCTGTCCAGGCCCTGGCCGGAGAACTCCAGGTACTTCGCGTCTGCTTGGGGGTCGGTGAATACCCACGCTTCCGATGAGCCGATCTTAAGGGCCTGCCCCTCCTTCAGTTCGTGTCCGATTACCACCGCCGTGGGCAGCGCCGTGAAGTGCAGCGCGTGCTCGTAGTCGGCCGTACCGCGGTAATGCGACATGTTCACGTCGACCAGGTCCAGCAGCACCGGCTTCTGCGGGTCGATCGCCTCGCCGTTGCGCCCGATCAGCACGAAAGGGATGTACGGCAGCCGCTTGCCGTTCATCATCGGCGTGTACTCGAACGCCGGGGTGTTCAGGTCGGTGCGGTAGATGCGCACGCGGTAGAAGCCATCCACCAGGTCCAGAACCCGGTACTGGGTCTTTTCCTCGGCGGTGAACTCGTCCTTCGGGTCGGTGTAGCACTCGGCCAGCACCACCAGCACCAGCTGATTCACGCCGCGCACGCGTGCCGTGCGCCAGTTGATGATCGCTTCGGCCTTGTAGGTGGCCAGGTAGGGGCGCATGCCGGCGGCCTGGGCCTGACCCACGGTCATGAACTCACCGCTGGCCACCGGGTAATCCACCAGCACGCCCACGCGGGTGACGTCGATCACCTCCTTGGTCACGTTCTCGATGAAAGTGTCCACCGGCGTGCCCGCCAGGTCGGCGTCCTCGATCATCGGCTGCAGTGCCGCCGGCAGCGTCACAGTGGGCTCCTTGCGGAACACCATACCGATCAGCGCTTCTTCGGTCCGGGCCGTGGCGCCGTAGAACATCGCGCGGCCCTTGTAGGCGTCGTATTCCGCCTTGTCCTGCCCTGCCAGCTTGGGCAGGTACTTCTCGCCGGCCGCGTGCACGGCGTCCCGGCCCTGCAGCGCGGTACGGCAGCGTTCCCATCGAGGCTGGTTGGCCAGCCAGAGGGGGTGTTTGCTGTCGACGGGCATGATCAGGTTCCTGTGAGTTTGATGCGACTCATGCCGGTGGGCGTGATCGGGTAGCGGTGCACCAGGAAATAGCCCTGGGCGTCGTTCGGGTGGTCGTGCCCGGTGGACTTGTCCGGCTCCCCGTTCTTGTCGTAGACCTGCTGCTCCAGCGCTTCGGTCAGCGTCGGACAGCGGTCGGTGTTCACCAGCCAGCGCCGCGCGCCCTCGTCGTTGAGCAGCATGCCGTTCACGGCGTTGATGCGGTCCTTCACGGACGGGTTTCGGCTGTTCACGCGCACCGTGAAGCCGGCCTTGCGCAGAATGCTCAGGTCCGACTCGCTCGCGTTCTTGCTGCTGGTGTTGCCGCCGCTGGCGTCCGGATAGATCGTGACGCCGTGCCCCTTGTCCTTGAACCGTTCCTTCAGCATCCGAGCCATTTCCGGCGTGTCCCTGACCTTCGTCAGCTCGCCCACCGTCAGCGGCAGGCCGGCCCGTATCACGTTGACAGTGGCCGTCATGTTCAGCACGTTGAAGTCCATGCCGATGTGCAGCTCTTCGTGCGGCTCCTCGGCCGCGTCCGTGTGGTGCAGGCGCCGGTCGAAGTTGGCGTAGACGCTACCGCTGGTCAGGTTGGTGAACTGCCCACGCAGGTACGCCGCGATGAGCTGCGGCGGGTAGCTCGCGCGCAGCGACGGGATGTAGTCTTCCGGCAGGTTCTTGCCGTTCTCGTAGGTGCTGGCCTGCACCAGGCCATACAGCGCGGCCAGCTCGGGCCGCTCGCGGACCTGCTTGACGAACTGCTGGTAGACGAACTTGAAGCCCTCGGGCGTCGTGGTCACGTCCACGCCGTTGAGCAGCCCGGGCGCGGTGTGGCGCAGGCGGGCGATGATCTTGCGCCAGGCCAGCGCAGCCTTGTCCGCCTTCATCACGTCCAGCTCGTCGATCAGCCCTTTGCCGATCTTGAAGCCCACGATGTCGCCAGGCTTCTCCATCGAACGGCAGATTACCGTGCCGCGGTACTTGCGGCCGGCGAACAGATGGACTTCCTTGTTCGACTCGTTGATCTTGGCGGCCAGGCCCCAGTCGTGGGCCACCTCCTCGATCGTCGGGTAGAAGATGTCCCGGATCTGGCCGTAGGTCGGCGCGAAGTACCCCGAGTTGACCCGGGGGAACTCCCAGGCGTGACGGCACAGGCCTGCCCCGCCAACCCAGGTCTTGCCGCTGCCGAAGCCGGCGACGAACGCGCGGAACTTGTGCGGCAGCGCCAGGAAGCGGGCCTGGGGCTGGTTAAGCGTCGGCATCAGGGATGCTCGTGTTCACCACTTCAATGACGACCTTCACCGGCGGCGGTGCGTTGTCATCGTTGGTCGGGTCCGGCTTGTCGCGCCAGAGATCCGGACGCCGGTTCTTCAGCCAGAAGATGCAGGCCGTCGTGTCCGGCGGGTAGTGCCTAGTGGTGGGCGTCGTGATGATCACCCCGTCGCATACCCGGATGTCGTCCTCGACGTGTGTGTAGCCCAGAGCGCGTTGGTAGAGCCTGTCGGCCACCTCGGCGTCCGCCATGACTTTGCCCCCATTTAGGGCCTGAAGAAACCCGGGGATCTGCTTCTTCCAAGTGTTCAGCGTGCGCTCGGTCACATGGAAGAAATCGGCCAGGTCCTTGTCGGTGGCACCGAGGCGGCATAGCTTCGCCGCCTGCTCGGCGAACGCCGGCTGGTATTTGGATGGTCGTGCCATAGTGCGCGGTCCCTCTGGGAGCGACGCCGCAGGCATCGGTTCCGCGTTGAAAATGATTCAGGATGCGCCCATCCGACTTACCCGCCCACGGGGCGAGCTGGGCGTGTGCGGTTCTCGTCTACCAGACCCGGCGACGAGGCCGGGGAGAAAATCCCGCGCGCTTTGATCCCCCGCGCGGGCGCCCGTCTGGCTGGGCGGTGTCCTGGGGCGAAAAAAAAACCGCCCGAAAGCGGTTGATCAATCCTGTGGCTGTCAATCCTGCGGGATGATGGGACTTGGCTCCAGCGATCCTCTCGACCAGTTGCTTTGCTAAACTGCCACACGGTTCCATCATCTGCTAAGGCGTACAGCATGATTCCAGACGCCGGGATTACTGGCACGGCACCGGGGCCATTCCCGCCCGCGGAAGGACGGCCATTGCCTGTCGCAATTTGGATTATCTTCCTTGTCACAGTCATCTCCTCGAGTGAATTCTTTGAATATAGGAGAGGATGCGGTCGATATCAACGACAAAGCCCCGGCCATTGGCTCGGGGCTTTTTTCTTCCGGACGCGCGACGTCCGCCTGCGGGCATCGGGTCACGTCGTTAGACGGTAGTCGGTCTGTCTTGGGCCGGATTATGCACAACAACGGCGTAGCGTGCAACAAAATCCTCGAAATTGCCTACCGCCCGCACTAGCACGTCGTCGTATTCCCGTGTCCGCAGGCCAAGCGCACGGCAAGTGGCCAGCCAGTAGGAGCGCGTCACGTAGTGGGCTCGCAGGATGTCGCGATGCTGATGCAGCATGCGGTAGACCGAATTGCGCCAGGCAGCCTCGATAAGGCCTGCGTCGCCTTCGTCGAGCTCACGCACGCCTTCTTCCCCTCCCCATGCGCCCTGCCCTGCCCGCTTCGCAAGCCTGCGGCATACCTCGTAGGTGGGCGAGACAGCGTAATGCGGCCGGCTACGCATGACTTCGCCCCAGTTCTCGAGGCGGGCATGGAAGTCGGCCGGCAGACGGTCCAGCAGCATCTTGCGTGTCGTCATTCGCTACGTCGCTCCTCGAAGAGTCGGCACCGTTGGCCTACCTGCATGCCATGACCGCAGGCCAGGATGCGGCGCCCGTCGAACCCACTCTTGACGAGGCGGATATTCGCGCATCCAGCGCAACTGCGCACAGGCGGCGGCTCCTGGCGGCGCTCCAGCACCTTGGCAGGGTCACCTCGATCGGATCGGCGGGCCCAGGTCATGCTGTGCGCTCGTGCGCCACGGCGCCGGCCTTTCGCGTGCGCCGCGTCTTGGACTTGGCCGGCGGTGCGGCCCACTCCCGCTTTTCCTTGGCGATGGCCAGATGCAGGATCGCCAGCGCGTCGGCGTTGTTGTCGTCCACAGCGGCAAACCCGCGCACCTTGGCCTGCATGAGCATGTCGTCCTTCTTGGCCACGCCGGAGCCGGTCCAATGCTTCTTGATCTGCCCCACGCCGAAAGGAACCAGGGCCACGCGGTGCTGGTCGGCCACCATCTCGAGCATGGCGCGGAAGCCGCCATAGGCATGCGCGGCCAGTACCTGGCCCGGGCCATGGCGCTTGACGTCCTCGAAAGCGATCTGCGTAATGCTGTGTTCGGTGATGGTCGCCGACAGCCAAGAC
Source organism: Bordetella pertussis 18323 (assembly GCF_000306945.1). NCBI lineage: Bacteria > Pseudomonadati > Pseudomonadota > Betaproteobacteria > Burkholderiales > Alcaligenaceae > Bordetella > Bordetella pertussis. The sequence goes on from NC_018518.1 coordinate 140,710, forward strand.
CGAAAGCGCAGCCATTTCTGGCCTGGCGCCCAGCTCGCGCGCGGCGTGAATTCCTCGGTGCCGTGCACCATGCGGCCGTCGCGCCGGCGCAGCGCGTAGCCGGTCTTCGTGCCCAGGTCCAGCGCCAGGATGTTGACGTTCAGCGCTGGCGCGGGCCCAGCTCCAGCACCAGGGTCAAACCCAACAGTGGTGCGGGTTTCCGCCGCGGCGCGGGGCGTTTCAGCACCAGGCCGCGCCCAGGGGTCGCCGGGCTCGATGTTAATTTTTGCCGGATCGGATGTAGGCGCTCCCTCGCACGCGAAGCTACCCGGGGGTGGCAAAACACCACCCCCTTCCAACGGCAGAGCGTATCCCCCGCAGGCAATGGCCAGGACTTCGGCGCGCCGGCCTTCCAGCGCGTCCTGCGGTACCTGCATGGCCGCGGTCTGCCTGCACACAAGGCAGCCGTCGCAGCCGCGCGCCTGGCACTGCATCGCCGTCCTGGCCAGCGTGCCGGCCAGCGGGTCGTAGGGGTCGGTGAGGTTGGGTGAGGCGTTCATGCGTCGGTTTCCTCGGGTTGGGTCTGGTCCAGCCAGGTGGTGCCCTGGCCGGCGCGTTTCGGGGTGCCCATGTGTTCCTGGGGCTGGCGGCACTCGTCGCCCAGCACGCGGAGCATGTGGACGCCCAGGTGGTAGGCGGTGACGCCGCGCACGCTGGGCACCTTCTCCAGCAGGTCGGCGCGGCCCAGGGCCTTGATGCGATCCCGCACCTTGCGGCTGACGGTGTCACCCTTGGGACGGTTGACCAGCCAGTAGGCAGCCAGGAACAGGGCCTTGCGGTTCTGGACCCGCGCGCTGATATCGTCGAACTCGGACCGCGGCGCGCCGAAGTGCAGGCGGCAGTGCCAATCCTTGCCGCCCTGAGTGCTGGCGGTCATCGTGCCCGGCAGGCAGCAGCCGTAGGCAGCGCAGACGCCATAGCCCCCGCTTTCGTTGCCGCCCACGGCGGCGCTGGCTTCGGCGTAGCTGCTCATGCGCGGACCCCTTGCTGGTGCTGGGCGACCTTGGCCGCCGTCTCGGCCTTCAGGACGTCGAGGCGGTCACGCTCGGCCTGGCCGGCCTGCTCTGCGGCGCGGCGGCGTTTCTCGGATGGGGACAGCGCGCCGGCCAGTAGCTTGCGCAGGCGCGCGATGTTCTCGGCGGCGACGGCGTCATCGCCCAGACCACCCGAAGGATCAGGCGGCGGCAGCAGCGCGGCGACGTGCGGCGCCGGCAACAGGCCGGCCGTTCCGGCGGCGGTCAGCGCACGCTCGCGGCGGTCGGGGTCCCAACCGAGGGATGCCTGCCAGGCCACCGGCTGGCGATCATGGCGAGCCCGCGCCACCAGCCGGTCGTAGGCGCCCTTGAACGCCATGCGCGCGCCCACCTCGTCGCCCAGGTCCAGCACGGTGCGGCACGCCGCGAAGGCTTGCGCCGTCTCCAGTGTCCAGACCACCGTTTCCGCCTCGTCGCGCGACACCAGCGCGGTGGCCCATGCTTCGTCAGCGGTGGGCCGGCTGTCGCCGGTGCCGTGCCCAAGCAGCGCCAGGATCTGCGCCGGCGTCGGCGGGAACTTGACCTCGTTGGCCACGTACTGCGAGAACGCGGCGCTCACCGCTGGGAACTCGTAAGGCTCGAGCATGCGCAGCCAGAGCAACTGCGTGGTCGGCTGCGGCGGCAGCCGGTTGTAGGCATCGAAGACGCCGGCCAGCAGCTCGGCGAAGGCGGAAACGTCGCGGCTGTGCATCAGGCTTGCTCCATGTCCAAGGTGAAGTTGTCCTGGCCGCCATGCCCGGCAAGGCGCAGGAATTCCTGCTTGCGGCGATCTGCCTCGCTCACGGCAGGCGCCGGGCGTGGCCCGAAGCCTTGTTTCGGGGGGAACAGTCCCTGCCAGCTCTTGCCGATGCAGTGCCGAATGACGTCGTCCGGCTGATGGCCCTGACCGCGGAAGGTCCCCAGGTCTTCGATCTGCTGGCGCGCGGTTTCCTCGGTGATCGGCTTTTTCAGCTGCACGCGGTGGCGGACCCAGCGCTCCCAGCTTTCCGCTGGCAGCCAGTCCGGCAGGTCGACCTTCATCGCGTCGAAGCCCGAGTCCTTCGGCTTGCGCACGCGCTTATTGGTTGTTCCTGGTTGTTCCCTTGGTTGTTCTTGGTTGTTAGACCGCAGCTGCTGCGGGGGTGACTGCGGGATTTGCGGGGGTACCACCGCAGCCGCTGCGGTGGTTACTGCGGCATTTGCGGGGGTGCAGCTACTGCGGGGGCGCAACTGCTGCGGTGGTTGTTGAAAGGAATTCGCATCGACAACGTAGGTTGTGTGGCGCCCGTTGGCACGGTCGGCCACCACCACCTTGGCCTGTTCCAGCCACTTGATGGCGGCGTGAACAGTGCGCTCGGACAGGCACGTGTATTCGCACAGCGTGGGAATCGATGGCCACGCAGATCCAGCCTCGTCTGCATAGTCGGCCAGCGCCATCAGCACGGCCTTCGGCGAGGAAGGCATTTGCAGTGGCCGGCAGGCTTTCATGACCTCGTAGCTCATGAGCGCACATCCCTGCCGCATCGCTGTGCGAAACTAAGCGCCCATCCAACTAAGGAGTCCCGAATGTCTGACAACGTCCTCAAGGACCACCCCATCAGTTCGATCGAAAAAGCGCTGGGCGACGGCTTGGCAAAACTGCTCGGCAGTAGCGTGAAGGTCAAAATCAGCGGCTTGACGTTCGATGCCGGTGACGACTTCATGTTCGATGGACACATGGAAGCGTCGCAGTTGAGCATTTCCGTAAACAAGAAATGGGACGACACCAAGCTGCGTGACTGATTCATAGGGTCTCCACATGCTGGAGACCCAGCTTTCCGGCGCGCACAGGCACCCACCGGGTGTATGCCCAGTCGAAGGTGGCGCGCTTGATTTCTCGGTCGATCCCGCTCTGGTCGTAGAGCGCGTGGCAGTGGAAGCAGGCGGGAACGGTGAATTTGTCGTGGACCTTCAGGCCCATGCCCTTGCCCTCGTTCTGGTGGGCGGGCACGACCGTGGGGTCTTCGGGGTAGCTGCGGCAGCCAGGGAAACGCAGGTAGCAGCATTCGCCTTTGCACGCGGCCAGGTACTTGGGGTCGTGATAGCCCGGGCGCTTCTTCGGCGCGCGGCGCTTGATGGCGGCGCGCTGTAGCGTTGCCTGCCGCATTGGGGTGGCGCTGGAGCCGCCCGAGAGCCGGACCCCGCCGGTGCGCAGCGGAGTCTTGCGTTGAAGGGGGGCACGTCGCTGCATCACTGCCCTTCCCTGGCGCCGAACTGGACGCCCAGCGCCGCGCCGGCCGCCTCGACCTGCTGCAGGTATTGCGCCATGCCCTTGACCGTCAGGCCGGTGGTGCTGCCAACCAGCACGCGATCACCACGCGGCGTGTAGTCCCACTTGCGGTAGCCCTCCAGGCACAGTTCGGGGTCGAATTCCTCGGGCAGATAGTCCCGCTTGAACTGTTCGTGCCAGACCTCGGCGGCGAAGCGCTGGCCCTGCACCCATGCCTGCTCGGAGATGTCGCGCAGCGGGCCTGCCCACATCAGGGCGTTCTGGCTCATCTTGCGCGGCTTGACGCGCTCGCGCACGACCACTTCCAACGGCTCGTCGGCATCCAGCGGCAGGTTCGCCAGGAACGCCTGCGCAGCCGCCTGCTGGCTCGGGCTCCGCAGGATGAACGTCTTGGGGTTCAGGAGGCGTTGGCGCATCAGTGCCTCGTCGAGAATTGGGTGAAGCGGCCGACAATGTTCATCGCACGTTCCAACTCGGGGTCTTGACGCTCGCGCAGTCGCATTTCTTCGTAGACCTTCGCGAAGTCCTGGCCATGCAGGCGCATTGCTTCTTCGATGGCGCGCTGGGCGATCTTGAGGGCTTCGTCATACGTCATGCGACCCTCTGAGCGGCAATCACTTCTTGCATGATCGTGAGACGCCCAAGATGATTGAGATACTGGCTCACCGCGTAGTTGCCCACTGCGGCCTCAAACGCATTGATCTTCTCAGCCGGCAGGTTCAGCCGCGGCGCACCGCTCGGCAGCAGCGGATCCTCATGGAGGTAGCTGCTGACGTGCTGCGGGTACATGCCGCACAACTCGGCAAGCGTTCGCATCGTCATGCCGCGCGGCTGGCGCATGTCCCAGGCAAGTCTCACCGCCTGGCGGTAGGTCACGCATCGCGCGATTTCCGCCTTGTCTATGAACAGCATTGGTTCAGACGGGCGGATGCGCAGGAAATCGAGGCCAACCCCTTGTTCTCGCTGCATTTTCGAATACGCCTAATAGGGAAATTTCATGGAGTAACAGCGTCGGTAACAGAGTCGGGATATGGAGAATTTGCCTTGTCCCAATCCACCGAGACCGACATGACGGAAACCGAAAAACTGCTGAACCACGCCCAGGAAATCGCCAGGCGTGCCTTCGATGACCCGTCGGAAAAGACGGTCATGGACCTTTTCGACGAGCTGCGCGCAGAGCGAGACCGCCGGGCCTGGGAAGGCTCTGACGCCGCCGGCGCGACGGTGCACTGAATCATGGTCATCGAATTGGGCAGACAGCCCCCTCCTCGTAAACTGGTAGGTCTCATCCTTACCAGTCAGAGACAAGGAGCCGAGCATGGAAGAGTAAGAACTGCGGCATCGGCTGGCAGTTGCCGAAGGGAACATCGCGGGCCTGGTGGCGGTCATCGGCGCCCTCGTCCGGCAGCTGCCAGAAGAGCAACGGCTACACCTAGAGGCGCGAGCAGAAGCAATGTTCGAGCCGCTCGAAGCAGCGATGCTCGGCGACGCCGATCCGTATTCGGACTCATCGCTTGCCGGTCTGCGCAACGTGCGGACCATGCTGAGCGATTTGCTTTCCAGAAGCGCGTAGCGGCATCGCTGTCCATGTCAGGCCGCCTCCTGCTGCGCCGGTGCGGCGGTGGCCAATCCAGCATGGGGGCTTCGCTCAAGGTAGGCATTGGCAGCCTTGCGGAGCTTCTTGGCCAAGCAACGAACGCGCTGCTTGTATCGATCCGGAGCCAGCAAATCGGGCCGCTTCAACGCAAGCCACTGCCGAGCTGCGAAGTGGAAAACGTCGCCGCTGTTGGCCGGCCACAGAGCGTCCCCGCCGAACGTAGAATCGGAGACTCTTACACCTTCCTGATCTACGCCGGGGGAACTCGCTTGAAACTTTTCGACCGCATCGCCCTTTTCCTGTGGCGGGACAGATACGACTACGACCCGACCCGCGGATGCCCAGGTGAGCAAAACAACATTTCCCTGTGGACCAGGCTTCGCCCCGCGCGAAAGCGCCTCATCGCGGTACTGCTGAATGGGCAGCTTTGGCTGGCGTTCATCGGTGGCATGTTCGCCCTGGGCGCTGCCCTGCTCCCCGGATACCTGGACCGAGTCAAAACCGACCAGCAGGTGAATACGAACACCGGGGAATTGCTGCTGCGTTGCGTTCAGGAAGCCAACCATGTCCTGAGATGCCGGCCAGTCTCGGACGAACAGGATGAGATCGTCTCCGGCGTGGACGGGCCGAGCCTCGATTCGAATAGGCCTGGGCGCGAAAGCCCGGCGCAGGACGTTAAGCATGAGTAACCTCCTGCTGGGCCTGGGCGGCCAGCTCGGGCCAGACGCGGGGCCAGTCGCCGGGACGCAGATCACGGCGGCTTACTTCGCCGCCGGTGGCCCGCTCTATCGCTGCGCAATGCTCGACCGGAACAGGTCGGCGGCCCGTGCGCCACTGATAGACGAGTGCCGGGGACACTCCGACCTCGCGCGCCAGCGCTGCAGCACTGGTGGCGTCTTCCCGGTTGAGATAGCTATTCAGGTCCATGGCCCAAACTATAGCGTTGCTACAGTTCAAACACAAGCCATGCTACAGAATAATTTGAATAGCATCGCTATATGAGAATTTGGACCATCGAGGAAGAAGCGGCGGCGCTGCGCGAACGCTTTCAGGGCGTCAACCGCGCCGCGTTCGCGCGCGACCATGAGGTCAAGGGTGGGCAGGCGATGATCTACCAGCACATCACCGGCCGCCGCCCTATCAGCATTGAGGCTGCCATGGCCTACGCGGCCGGCTTCAATTGCAAGCTCGAGGAAATCAGCCCTCGCCTTGCGCTGGAGGCACAAAAGGCGGCCGCGTTGTCGTCTGAGACGATCGCGCCTCAAGTCTCCGAATCCATCGTCTGGCCCTTCCCCTCGATTTCCGAGGCGGACGTGCGCTCCTTAACCCCTGGCCAGCTTGGACAGTTGGAAGGTGCCATTGCCCTGGCGATCGGACAGCTGCGGCTTGGCGTGGATGTTGCGCCGGCCCGACGTGCTGCAGCGCCAGCGCCACGACCCGGCGACCTGGTCGACATCGAAGCCGCGGCGGATGAGTTTCCGATGCGTATCGGCGGCGTCCCCGCGCCATGGGAGCCAGGCGGCACGACTACCAGGCAGATGGAACGCCATAGCCAGGGCCTGCGCATCAGCCAGGCGGTCAATGTCGGGCACGTTGAAGACTCGGGCTACTCCGCGAACGACCACGAATTCATTCCCATCCCCGAGCTGGACGTGCGCCTAGCGGCGGGCAAGCTCGGCATCGAGAACTATCAGGAGACAGAAATTGGTCAGATTCTGCTCCGCCGGTCATTCCTCGAGTCGTTCAAGCGGCCGATCAAGCGCATGCGCATCTGCTATGGCAATGGACCTAGCATGGAGCCCGTCATCCGCCATCGGAACCCGATGCTTGTAGATGTCCACCCTGTATCGCTGGATGAAGTGCAGCCGCGTTTCGTCTATGCCATCAATCGGGGAGGCAAGATGATCGTGAAATGCCTGGAGCGCTGGAAGGATGGGCGGTGGATGGCCATTTCAACCAATCCTGACCCAGACCATCATCCGTTCCCGCTGGCCACCGATGACGGCGGCGAGGTACGAATCATAGGCACCGTGCTCTGGTCACCCTACGATCTGCGCAATGGAGTAGATGAGCGACTATTGCAAGGCTGGTAAGCACTCCAGCGCAAAACCAACAGTGCCCTGGGGCACGTGTTGCAGAGACCCCACTCTAGGAGCGCGTGTATATGAACATCGACAACACACTTATCCAGGCCGTAGTTGTCGCCGGGGTCATCCTCTTGCTCATCCTGTGGATTTGTCTGCCGTTCGCGGTGTTCGGCGTCAAGCGACGGCTGGATCGGATCATTCGTTTGCTTGAACAGCAGCAGTCTGCGCCGCAGCCTGAGCGCCGCACCGACTCCGAGCCATTTGTATCGCGCTCGCTGCGCTGACCGAAGCGCTGGGAATCCATAACAGTGCATAGGCGTGCCGATGCGGGTGCTTGGGCCCGTGGTGTGAGCCGGGAGTGCGGCTGGGGTGAGGGATGGTGAGGCGGAGCGGTGGGTAAGGGGCTGAGACACCCGACATCCGAAGAAAGCATATGCTTGCTATTTTGTTAGCATGATGCGAGAATTTCTGCTCCATCACGAGAGGGGTTCTCATGACTGCCAACGAAAACCAAACCAGCAAGAGAAATGGCGGGTTAGCTGTGAACTGTCAATAGGTTGTATTCGTCCAGGTTGAGTCTGGAGATGGGTACAGCGCGCCCGATGCCTTGGTGGGGTCGATGCCAGTTGTAGTGGTGTAGCCAGGATTTCATGGCATCGGCTCGGTGTTGGGAGTTCTGGTAGGTGTGAGCGTAAGCCCACTCACGCAAGGCCGACTGGATGAAGCGTTCGGCCTTGCCATTGGTCTGTGGGCGGTAAGGTCGGGTAAAGCGGTGCTTGATGCCCAGCTCATGGCACAGCGCGGCGAAGGCGCGGCTGCGAAAGGCCGAGCCATTGTCGGTGAGCAAGCGCTGGATGGTCACGCCCAGGCGCTGGTAGTAGGCCACTGCGTCCTTGAGGAACTGGACGGCGCTGGGGAAGCGCTCGTCGGGGTGGATGTCGGTGAAGGCCACGCGGGCGTGGTCATCGATGGCCACGAAGACGAAGTCCCAGCCGGCCCCCTCAACGGTATCGCGTCGGTTGCCCGTGACCCGGTGGCCAGGGCGCTGGATACGTCCCAGCTTCTTGATGTCGATGTGCAGCAGATCGCCGGGGGCCTGATGCTCGTAGCGCACCACCGGCTCGGCCGGCTCCAGGTCGGCCAGGTGCGACAGACCGGCGCGGGCCAGGACGCGGCTGACGGTGCTGGCTGACACGCCCAGCGCCTGGGCGATGCGCGCTTGGGTCAGCCGCTTGCGGCGCAGCTCCACGATAGCCAGCGCCTTGGCCGGCGCAATCGCTCGGGGCGAGACCGTCGGGCGCGAGGACGCATCGGCCAAGCCCGCCTGGCCCTGAGCCAGGAAGCGGCCCAGCCATTTGCGCACAGTCGGCGCGGTGACCCCATAGGCGCGGGCCGCTTCAGGCACACAAACTTGATGGGCGATCAATTGCTGGACCATTTCGAGTCGACGTAGGAAGGTCAATCGGGCATGCTTATGGGTGTTCATCCGGCCGGGCTCCTTGAGTGAACTGGGGGGTTGGCGATTTCCAGTTTCTCAAATCCGGTTCGGATGAACCATGCATACAACCTATTGAATCTTCACAGCTAGCCCATCAAGCCCAGTCCGTTCAATCCGCCCAGCGTGGCCGGCCATTGGCGGTCGCGGGCATTCTGCAGCAGGATGCGCGCCCAGGCCATCCAGCCCGACCATTCGATGCGCTTGTCCCAGCTGGTTCCCCAGGCCTGCAAGGCCGCCAGGCCGGCGGCGGCCTGCTCGAGGGCGGTGTCGTAGTCCTGCGCGGTCAGCGCCAGCTGCGCGAGCAGCAGGCGCGGCTCGGCCACCCAGGGGTTGTGGGCGATGGCGGCCTGCAGCAAATGGTGCGCGCTGTCCATTTCGGTCATGGGGTGCATGCGCGTGATGACCTGCCAGTACAGCGCCGCGGCGGCCGCCTCGTCGCCGGCGTCGAGCACGGCGGTGCAGTGGCCGAAGGCGGGCGGCGTCGGGATGCCGGTGCCGGCGGGCAGCGTGGACAAGGGCTGCAGCAGGCGCGAGAGCATGTCCAGGATGCGGGCCGGCGGCTTGAGCGGGCCGGGCCACAGCGAGGCGGCCCAGTGCGTCGAGGTGTCGCGGCGCTCCTGGTGGGGATAGCCGGCGAAGATCTCGTCCTGCCAGCTATGCCACTGTTCGCCGACGTCGGCCGCCGACACCACGATGAAGGCGGCCACCTGGCGCGGCGTCAGCGTCAGCGGCTGGCCGTCGGCGCCCTGCAGCACCAGCCCCGTGGCGCCACGGCCTTCGCCCGCCAGGATGCGCTGCACGAACTGGGTGCGAGGCATGGCGCAGAACAGGTGCACCCATTGCTCGGCTTCTTCGCCGAGGTACTGGCGCAAGGTGGCGCGCTCGCGCTCACGGTCGAACAGCGTCAGGTCCACGTACTCGTTGCCGTACACGCTGTGGAACAGACCCAGCAGGCGCACTTCGCGCGGTTGGTTCCACAGCGCCAGCGTGCGATAGACGCCCAGCAGATGGTGCTTGAACGTGCCGGCCTTGTGCCAGTCTTCGCCGGCGCTGCGCGCAAACAGCAATTCCAGCAGGGCGGGCAGGTCGGCGTCGATGGCCGCGTAATGATCGGCCAGCAGGGCGCGGGCGTGGGGATGCAGGTCAGCAGAGGACGACATGACAGGTACGGCGCAAGGCAAAACCGCTATTGTCGCCCGTGGCGGCCCGTACGCTAATAACCGTATGGTCTTTGGATATGCGCTTTCATCGCTTTTCGTTTTGAGGACGGCTTCGTAGAATCGGCCCCTTGCCGTCCGGCGTTTTTCCTCATCTTCGTGAGCTTTCCATGCGTATCCGCCATCTCGTCGCCGCTTGCGCGGCCCTGTTCAGTATTGCCACCGCGCCTGCCCTGGCGCAGGACGCCGAATTGAAGGTCGGGGTCACGGTGGGGCCGCATGCGCAGATCGGCGAAGTGGTCAAGAGCGTGGCGGCCAGGGACGGGCTGCGCGTCACGCTGGTCGAGTTCAGCGACTTCATCCAGCCCAACGCGGCGCTCGACGCCGGCGAACTGGACCTCAACATCTACCAGCACCGGCCCTTCCTGGATGCCCAGAACAAGGCGCGCGGCTACCGCCTGGCGCCGGTCGCCAGCGCGGTGGTGCAGCAGATGGGCGTGTATTCCAGGCGTCACCAGACGCTGGACGCCTTGCCGCAGGGCGCCAAGGTGGCGATACCCAACGACCCGACCAATGGCGCGCGCGCCCTGCTGGTGTTGCAGGCGGCCAGCCTGATCGAGCTCAAGCCGGGCGTCACGGTCAACGCGTCGTTGTTCGACATCGCCGCCAACCCCAGGAACCTGAAGTTCCTCGAAATCGAGGCGGCGCAATTGCCGCACTCGCTGGCCGACGTGGATGCCGCGGCGGTGAATTCGGCCTATGCCATTCCGGCCGGGCTGTCGCCGGCGCGCGACGCGCTGGCCCTGGAGAGCAAGGACGCGCCGTTTGCCGTGGTGGTGATCGCCGCGCGTGAAGACAACAAGAACGATCCGCGCATCGCGCGCTTTATCAAGGCGTACCAGTCCGAAGAGGTCAAGCAGTTCGTGGCCCGGCAGTTTCCGGGCGCCTACAGCACGTCGTGGTAAGCAAGCGCGCGGCCGCCGCGCTGGCGCGGCGGCCCTGTTTCAGGCCGCCAGGGGGGCCGGGTAGGTGTGCTGGTAGTGCACGCTGAAGGTGCGGAAGGCGGCCAGCGCCCGCTGCGGATCGTGGCCGGGCTTGACCAGGAAGCTGTCGAAACCCACGCGCGCCTGGTAGTGGATGGTGTCGATCATGACATCGCCCACGGCGCGCAATTCTCCGTCCCACCCGTAGCGGCGGCGCAGCAACTGCGCCAGCGAATAGCCGCGCCCATCCGTATAGACCGGAAACTCGATGGCGATGAAGGACAGCGCGGCCCGGTCGAGCTCGCCGTCGGGGCCGGTCAGTTCGTCCAGCCGCGCATCCGGCGGCAGCTGCACGCCCACCGGATGACGGCGCGCACGCAGCGTCGCGGCGGCGGCCTTCCAGGTGGCCAGCGTCACCAGCCAGCCGGGTTCGTCGGGCGGCGTCTGGTCGGCGGGGCCGTCGGCCTCGGGGGTGAACAGGCGCGCGTCGTCGGCCTGCAGGCGGCCGGCGCGGATCAGGTGGTCGGGGTGGCTGGCTTCAGGCATGAGCGGGCTCTTGCTGGGAGGCGAGTTTGGCGACGGCCGGGTCGGCGTAGACGTCGCGCTTGAAGGGGTCGATGCCGACGCGGTCGACCACGTCGATGAAGCGTTCGGCGTCGCTGTCACGCAATTCCAGGTAGGTGCGGATCAGGCGATCGATCACGTCGGGGATCTGCGTGCGTGCGAACGACGGGCCGATGATGCGGCCGATGGCCGCGCCGCCGCCGCGCGGCGACTCCAGGTCGGGCAGCGGCTTGGCCGCGCCATTCTGGCGGCCGCCCAGCGTCACCTGGTACCACTCCTCGCCGGCCTTGTCCACGCCGAGTATGCCGATGTGCCCGACGTGGTGATGCCCGCAGGAATTGATGCAGCCCGAGATGTTCAGGTCCAGTTCGCCGATTTCGAACAGGTAGTCGAGATCGTCGAAGCGGCGCTGGATGGATTCGGCCACCGGGATGGAGACGGCATTGGCCAGGGCGCAGAAGTCGCCGCCCGGACAGGCGATGATATTGGTCAGCAGGCCGATATTGGGGGTGGCCAGGTTAAGTTGCTGCAGCTCCTGCCAGAGGTCGTGCAGCCGGGCCCGGCGCACGTCGGCCAGGACCAGGTTCTGCTCGTGCGAGACCCGCAGTTCGCCGAAGCCATAGCGTTCGGACAGGCCAGCCACCGCGTCCATCTGGTCGGCGGTGATGTCGCCGGGCGGCACGCCGGTGGCCTTCAGCGACACCGTCACGGCCGCATAGCCCGCCACCTTGTGCGCGCGCACGTTGGTGCGCAGCCAGCGCGCGAAGCGCGGGTAGGCCTGGGCGCGGGCGTCCGTGGGATCGGGCTCGCTGGCCGCGGCGCTGTCGTAGTCGGGCCAGACGAAGCGGCCCGCGATGGTGTTCAGCTGGTCCTCGGTGATCGTATCGGGGCCGTCCTTGAGCGATTGCCACTCCTGCTCGACCTCGCGCGCGTAGACCTCGGGCGTGAGATCCTTGACCAGGATCTTGATCCGCGCCTTGAACTTGTTGTCGCGCCGGCCATGCAGGTTGTACACGCGCAACGCCGCCTGCAGATAGGTCAGCAGGTGCTGCCAGGGCACGAACGGATTGATCAGGTGGCCCACCATGGGCGTGCGTCCCAGCCCGCCGCCGACCCAGAAGCGAAAACCCAGCTGGCCGTCGCGCTCGACCGCTTGCAGGCCGATGTCGTGTACGCCCACCGCCGCGCGGTCTTCGACCGCGCCGCTGACGGCGATCTTGAACTTGCGCGGCAGGAAGGCGAACTCGGGGTGCAGGGTCGACCACTGGCGGATGATCTCGCACCACACCAGCGGATTGACCAGTTCGTCGGGGGCGACGCCGGCGAAGTGGTCGCTGGTGGTGTTGCGGATGCAATTGCCGCTGGTCTGGATCGAATGCATCTGCACCGAAGCCAGTTCGGCCAGGATGGCCGGCACGTCTTCCAGGCGCGGCCAGTTGAACTGCATGTTCTGGCGCGTCGAGAAGTGGCCGTAGCCGCGGTCCCAGGTGCGTGCGATATGCGCCAGCTTGCGCAACTGGCGCGCGGCCAGCATGCCGTAGGGAATGGCAATGCGCAGCATGGGCGCGTGGCGCTGGATGTAAAGCCCGTTCTGCAGGCGCAGGGTGCGGAACTCGTCTTCGGTCAGCTGGCCGTCGAGAAAGCGCCGCGTCTGGTCCGAGAATTGTTTCACACGCTCTTCGACCAGTTGCTGGTCGACTGGATCGTACACGTACATGTCTTACTGCCCTTCGGGGTGCGATGCATGGCGCGGGCAAGCCCGGAAGACGCCATCCTGGATTGATGCACATAACCGTAGCAGCACAGCCAACCCGCCGTCTAAGTCATTCTGGTAATAACGGTATAGCGAGGGCGGGGAAGCGCGTTGGAGCCTGGCGGGCAAAGTCAGCGGGTGCCTGTCCCCCTGCGGGGACAGGCACCCGGGGATCAGTCTATCTTGTAGTCCATCCACGACGCGACCATGTCGCGCAGGCCGCCGTCGTGGCCGAATTGTTCGTGGGCGCCTTCGGCCTTGTTGCGGCCGAGTTCGAGGATGTACATGTAGTCGGAGATCTCGGCGCAGCGGCGCACGTTCTGGTCGACCAGGATGACGGTCATGCCTTCGTCGGCGAAGCCGCGCACCAGGGCGTAGATTTCCTTGGAAATCTTGGGTGCCAGCATGGCGGTGGGTTCGTCCAGCAGGATGACCGAGGGCTCGATCAGCAGGGCGCGGCCGAACTCGACGAAGCGCTGCTGGCCGCCGCTCATGCTGGAGACGGGATCGTGGCGCTTCTGCGCCAGGATGGGAAAGCGTTGGTAGACCGAGTCGATGCGGCGGCGCACCTTGTCCTTGTCGCGGCGAAACGGCCAGCATCCCAGCACCAGGTTGTCCTCGACCGACAGCTCGCCGAACAGGCTGCGGTGCTGCGGGACGAAGGCCACGCCGCTGGCGGCGCGCTCGTGCGAGGGCTGGCGGCTGATGTCCTGGCCGCGCAGCACGATGCGGCCGCCGCGCAGCGGCAAAAAGCCGAACAGGGTCTTGAGCACGGTGGACTTGCCCGCGCCGTTGGGGCCGATGATGCCGGTGACCTGGCCGGCGCGCGCCTGTACGTTGACCCCGTTGAGAATGGTGATGTCGCCGTGGTAGGCCACGGTGACATGGTCCAGGGCGAACACCGGCTCGGTCGTGGCGGCGGAGGTCGGCATGGTCAGGCTCCCAGGTAGGCTTCGATCACGCGCGGATCGGTGCGCACGCGATCGGCGTCGCCTTCGCACAGGATCGCGCCTTCGTTCATGACGATGATGTGGTGCGACAGCTGGTAGATCGAGGTCAGGTCGTGCGAGACCAGCACCACGGAGCAGCCATGCTCGGTCGGGACGTCGCGGATGATGCCGATGAGCAGTTGCGCCAGGGCCGGGTTGACGCCGGCAAACGGCTCGTCGAGCAGGATGACCTTGGGCTGCGCCACCATGATGCGCGCCAGCTCCAGCAGCTTCTGTTGTCCGCCGGACAGTTCTTCGGCATGGTTGTGGCGCAGGCGGTGTAACTCGACCTTGTGCAGCCAGTATTCGGATTGCGCGTAGCGCTCGTCGGCGTTGCGGCTGGTCTGCTGCTGCGCGACGTCCAGGTTGTCCAGCAGGCTGAGGTGCTGGAACACGCGCGGGACCTGGAAAGTGCGGCCCACGCCCAGGCGCGCCACCTCGTGGACCTGCTTGCCGGCGATTTCGGCGCCGTCCAGCGCGATGCTGCCGGCGTCGGGCACATACAGGCCGTTGATGCAGTTGAGCATGGTGGTCTTGCCCGACCCGTTCATGCCGATGATGCCGAGAATGGCGGCGCGCGGCACGTGCAGGTCGACGCCGCGCAGCGCCACCAGCCCGCCGAAGCGCTTTTGCAGATTGCTGACTTTCAACATGGGCGACGGTCTCCGATCAGCGCAGGGCGCGGTGGCCGAACAGCCCGGTGGGCCGCACGAAGATCATGGCCACCATCAGCACGAAGCCGCAGATCGTGGCGATGGAGGGGTTGAAGAACACCACCGAAACCTGTTCGGTGACGCCGAACAGCATGGCGCCGACCAGCGCACCCACGGGATGGCCCAGCCCGCCCAGCACGATGACGATGAAGCCGATCAGGGTGTAGTCGTTGCCCATGAAGGGGGAAAATGCCGGGAACACCATGGCCACCAGCACGCCCGTGACGGCGGCCAGGCCGATGCCCAGGCCGAACGCCACGGCCGACAGCCGCTCGACGTTGATGCCGACGATACGCACGGCGTCGCGGTTCATGATGATGGCGCGCAGCGCCTTGCCCAACTGGGTGCGGTACAGGAACCAGGCCAGCACGGCGACCACGGCCAGCGCGATGGCCAGGGCGATCAGGCGCACGGTCGGGATCAGCACCGGCCCGATCTTGAAGAACACCGGTTCGATCTCGTAGGGCAGCGAACGTGCGTCGGCCTCGAAGGCCAGCAGCATGATGGCTCCCAGCATGATGGACACGCCGAACATGAGCAGCAGCGAGCTGATTTCGGGGTCGTCGGCCTTGGACAGGCGCGGGATCAGCACGAAATACAGCACGTAGCCGGCCAGGAAGAAGGCGCCGAAGGCCAGCGGCAATGCCAGCAGCGGGTCGATGCCGGCGTATTCGAGCAGGTAGTAGGCAAAGTAGGCGCCCAGCACCAGGAACTCGCCGTGCGCGAAGTTCACCACGCGCAGCACGCCGAAGATCACGTTCAGGCCCACGCCGATCAGGCCGTAGATGGCGCCCAGGATCAGGCCGTTGACCAGGCCCTGGATAATCAGTCCGCTCATGTCCGGCTCCTCAGGCGATGTATTGGCGCAGTTGCGGGTAGCGCTTGAGCAGGCTGCCGACGATGCCGCGCGGCAGGAACAGCATCAGCAGCACGATCACCAGGCCCAGCAGCAGGTTGAGCACCGGGAATTTCTGCCAGATCAGGTGGTCGATGCCCAGCAGCGCCAGCGTGCCGACGACCGGGCCGATGATGGTGCCGAAACCGCCGGCCATGGCGTAGATGATGCTCTTGGCGGTGATGAGGACGTGGAAGGCGTATTCCGGATCGACCACGTTGGTGTACCAGGCCTCGATGCCGCCGGCCAGGGCCGGGAACAGCGCCGCCAGCAACCAGGCCTTCAGGCGCGTGCGCGGCACGTGGATGCCGACGCAGGCGGCCGCCGCGTCGTCGTCGCGGATGGCCTTGAGAGCCTTGCCCAGGCGCGATATCGAGAGCCAGGCGACGGTGGCCAGC
Organism: Bordetella pertussis 18323; assembly: GCF_000306945.1. NCBI lineage: Bacteria > Pseudomonadati > Pseudomonadota > Betaproteobacteria > Burkholderiales > Alcaligenaceae > Bordetella > Bordetella pertussis. The sequence continues at coordinate 156,665 of NC_018518.1, forward strand.
GTGGCGGCCATGACGGCCAGCATGGCGTAGTAGCTGTGGGTCGGGTTGTTGGCGCTGGAGAGGATCAGCCCCATGCTGCCGCCGGTGAAGCCGTCGGGCAGGTTGGAGATCAGCAGCCGCATGATGGTGGCCAGCGCCAGGCTGACGATGCCGAAGTACACGCCGCGCAGCCGCAGGGTGGGCGCGAACAGCAGCGCGATCAGCAGGCCGACCACGCTGGCGGCGGCCAGCGACGGCAGGATGGGCCAGCCCAGCACCTTGTAGCAGATGCCGGTGGCGTACGAGCCGACGCCGTAGAACACCACGAAGCCGAATGGCAGGTAGCCGGTAAAGCCCACGCAGATGTTCATCGCGCTGGCCATGGTGACCCACAGCATCAGGTAGAACGCGAACGAGATGTTCGACGTTGCCATCGGCACGACGGCCAGGCCGAGGGTCAGGACGGCGAAGATGCCGGTGGCAATGCGGGTGCGCGTGCGTTGCGCCTGCTGGTCCTGCAGGCGGTGGGACGCGTGCGCCGAGGCGGCAAGGCTGCTGCTCATGACTCCCTCCGGGCCGGTGTGGAAAAAAGTGGCCATCTTATCGGAGTCGATTATGAAACGTTTGGGGTGCCAAAACCATAACTACAGGTTAAGTATTAACCCTAGTCAGCCTTGGAAAACGACTCCGTCAGCACGTCGCGCAGGTGCGGGATGAACTCGGCGGCGATGCGCGAGAGCGGGCGGTTGTTGGCGTGGACGGCGCTGATGTGCAGCGGGATGTCCTCGGCCAGCGGCACGATGGCGATCTCGGGCCAGATGTTCTGCATGACCGTGAATTCGTCGACGATGGCGATGCCCGCGCCCGCGTTGACCAGGGCGCAGGCCAGCTGGCTCCAGGGCACGTCGGCGCACATGCGGCAGGGCAGGCCGGCCTGTTCGAAGGCGCTTTGCACCAGCATGCCGTAGGGCATGCGCGTGCCGACCACGATATGGGGGTGGGGCGACAGGTCGGCCAGCGTGACCTGCCCGCGCTCAGCCAGCGGGTGGCTGCGCGGGATGGCGGCCACCATGCGGCCCGTATGCAGCGGCAGCGAGGTCAGGAACGGGTGGTCGGCCTGCATGACGACCAGGCCCAGCTCGGTCTCGTCGTGCAGTACGTCGTTGATGAGGTGCGGCAGGGCGGTGGCGTTCAGGCGCAGCAGGATGTCGGCGTGGGTGCGCTGGAAGCGCGCCACGGCGCGCGGCACCAGGTACTGGGCCAGGCTGGGGATCGAGGTCAGCCGCAGCACGCCGGCGCCATGCCCGGCCAGGGCGTCGGCCAGGTCGTTGACGCGCTGCATCATGCGCTGGGTCTTTTCGATTTCCTCGAAAAGAATGCGCACTTCCGGGGTGGGCTGCAGCCGGCCGCGCACGCGTTCGAACAGGTTCAGGCCCAGCTGTTTCTCGGTCTGCGCCAGCATGCGGCTGACCGCCGGCTGGCTGATGTTCAGCAGCCGGGCGGCGCCGCTGATCGAGCCGGCGGTGACGATGGCCCACAGCATTTCGGTCTGGCGGTAGCTCAGTTTATTCAAAGCGTGCACTCCATGCCTATTTGTTATACGCTATTTCTCGAGTTGCTCAAAGCGTGAGCAATTCCAGCCTGTCCGCCCTGGTGCGGCAATGTCCGGTGGTTCCTATCTGTGCAATGCAAGGAGCATTTCCATGTCCAGAAAATCGTGGTTATTCCGTTTGCCCGCACTGGCGATTGCCGCCGCTGCGCTGGCGCCGGCAACGGGCGCCGCCCAGGCGTCCGACAAGATCCGCATCGGCATGACGGTGTCGTCGACCGGCAGTTTTGCGTTGGCATCCCAGTCCGGGGTGCGCGGCGTCGAGGTTTGGGTCGACGACGTGAACCGGCGCGGCGGCATCGAGATCAAGGGCAAGAAGTACCCCGTCGAGCTGGTCAAGCTGGACGACCGCAGCGACAAGCAGATGGTCACGCGCGTTTACGAACGCCTGATTGTCGATGAAAAAGTCGATCTCGTGTTCGCGCCCTTCGGCTCGACCTTGACGGCCGCGGCCGGCACGGTGACCGAGCGGCTGGGCAAGTACATGATGGTGTGGTCGGCCGCCAGCGACGACCTGTACAAGCAGGGCTTCAAGTACATGGTGTCCGGCACGCAGATGCCGGTGTCGGCCATGCTGCGCGCGCCGATGGCGCTGGCCGGCAAGCTGGGCGTGAAGAAGGCGGCCATTCTGTACTCGGACGAACCGTTCCCGGCCGGCCTGGCCGATGGCGGCCGCGCGCAGGCCGCCAAGAACGGCATCGAAGTGGTGCTGTACGAAAAATATCCGAAGGGGCAGAAGGATTTCAGCACGCTGCTGCAAAAGGCCAAGGCGGCCGGCGCCGATGCGCTGGTGCCGACCTCGTACGAGGGCGACCTGATCAGCATGACGCGCCAGATGAAGCAGCTGGACATCAACTTCCCGTACACCTTCATGGTGTATGCGTCTACGCCGCAGTTCCAGGCGATCGGCGCGGACTCCAACTACATCTTCAGCCATACCAACTACCATCCCGCCATCAACTGGAAGGTCAACGCCGGCCTGACGCGCGAGCAGTTCGCCAAGGCATACGACACGCTGTTTCCCAAGGCCGAGTTCCCGCCCGATTTCCAGACGGCCCTGACCTACGGCGCGGGCGCGCTGACCGAGGAGATCATCAGGAAGGCCGGCGCGACCGACGCCGCCGCGCTCAAGCAGGCGTCGATGGATCTCTCCGACAAGGTCACCGTCATGGCCGGTCCGTACGCCATCGACGAGACCGGCAAGCAGTTGCAGATGCCGTTCCCGGTGGTGCAATTGCTGCCGGGCAAGGGCATGGTGCCCGTGTATCCGGAGGATGTGGCGGTCGAGAAGGCGGTGTACCCGGCGCCCGCCTGGAACAAGCGCTGAGCGCGGGTGTCGCAGTGGCCGGCGCGCGCCCGGGCGCGCGCCGCTTCAGGGTCGTATTCCGAGGAAATCATGTCTGAACTTGCATTTTCCAGCCTGGCCGAATTGGCGCGGGGCCTGGAAGCGGGCCGCTACAGTGCGGTGGAACTGGCGCGCCACTACCTGGCGCGCATCGCACGCGCCAACGAGGCCTTGCACGCGTACGTCAGCGTCGACGAGGCGGGCGCGCTGCGGCTGGCGCAGGCCGCCGACGCGCGCCGCGCCGCCGGCTATGCGCTGGGACCGCTCGATGGCCTGCCGATCGCCATCAAGGATCTGTGCGAGATCGAGGGGCAGGTCACCACGGCGGGTTCGGCCGCCTGGCGCGAGCGCCGCAGCAAGGTCACCGGGACGGCGGTTCGGCGCTTGCTGGCCGCCGGCATGGTGGTCCTGGGCAAGACGCACATGGTGGAGTTCGCCTTCGGCGGATGGGGCACCAACCCGGTGATGGGCACGCCGCGCAACCCCTGGGACTTGTCCCACCCGCGTATCCCGGGCGGCTCGTCCAGCGGTTCGGGCGTGGCCGTGGCCGCCGGCCTGGCGCCGGCGGCGCTGGGCTCGGACACCGGCGGGTCGGTGCGGATCCCGGCCGCGCTCAACGGCATCACCGGCCTGAAGACGAGCGCCGGACTGATCAGCCTGCACGGCGCGGTGCCGCTGTCGCAGACCCTGGATTCGATCGGCCCGATGACGCGCGACGCGTACGACGCCATGCTGCTCGTGCAAGCCCTGGCCGGCCCCGACGCGGCCGACCCGGCCACGCTGGGCGTGCCGGCACTCGTCTATGCGCCGCCGCGCGAGGGCGGCCGGCCGTTGGCGGGCCGCCGCATCGCCGTCATGGCCGAAGAAAACTATCCGCTGGCCGTCAGCGCCGATGTGGCGCTGGCCGTGCGGCAGGCGGCCGACACCTTGCGCGCGCTGGGGGCGGAGGTGGCGACGGTGGCGACCCCTTTCGATTTCACCCGGCTGATGCATGCCAATGGCCGCATCATCGCGGCCGAGGCGTATGCCCTGCACCGCGGCTACATCGACGATGCCGCCTTGCCGCTGGGCGAATTCGTGCGGGCCCGGGTGCAGTCGGGGCGGGCCATCGGCGCGGCCGACTATATCGCGGCCATGCGTGAACATGCCCAGGCGCGCGCGCAATGGCGCGCCTGGATGCAGGACTACGATGCGTTGCTGACGCCCAGCCTGCCCTTTGCCGCCTGCCGCCTCGATGAGGTGGACGAGCAGGGCACGCCGCTGGCGGCCTTCAGCCGCGCCGGCAACTTCCTGGGCGCCAGCGGGCTGGCCCTGCCCGCCGGCTTTTCGGCCGACGGCCTGCCGGTTGGCGTGCAATTGATGGGCAAGCCCTTCGACGATGGGCTGTTGTGCGGCCTGGGCGTGGCTTTCCAGCAGGCGACCGACTGGCACCTGCGCACGCCGGACCTGCGCGCGGCAGGCCTGGCCTGACGCACGCGGAGGCGGCGCGCCTCAGGCCGCCGCGTCCTCTTCCAGCCAGGGGGCGAACTGGCCCGTCGCGCGGTCAAGCACGTACAGCAGGCCGGTGGCCACGCCGAAGTACGTGCCGTGCAGCTCGAGCTCGCCGCGCTCGACGCGGCTGCTGATGGACGGGAAGGTCATCAGGTTCCGCAGGCTTTCTTCGACCACGGCCAGTTCCAGCCGCTTGATGTCGGTGGCGCGATCGCCGGTGGACGGACCCAGCCGTTCGGCGACCGGGGAGATCTGCGACATCCATTTGCCGATGAAGTCCATCTTGGACAGCGGCTCGCCGTCGTCATAGAACGAACGGATGCCGCCGCACGAGGCGTGGCCCAGCACAACGATGTGCTTGACGTTCAAGCCGTTGACGGCGAATTCGATGGCCGCGCTGGTGCCGTGGAAGGACGACTCGGCGTCGGGCTCGCAGGGCGGCACGAGGTTGGCGACGTTGCGCACGACGAAAATCTCGCCCGGGCCCGCGTCGAAGATGACCTCGGGGGAAACGCGGGAGTCGCAACAGCCTATCAGCAGGATTTCGGGTTTCTGGCCCTTCTCGGCCAATGCTTCATATCGACTGCGCTCGCTGTGGAAGCGGCCTTGCAGGAAGGCGTGATAGCCGTCGGTAAGTCTTTTGGGAAACATGATTCCATCCTAGAGAGTCTGGCGCGGGGGCGTCCCGGGATTGGACGCGCGGCCGGCTCGCCCGAACGGACGAGGCTGGCGCCGACAGGAAAGGATTTTCCCATAACTTGGGTCCGGGCATCGGCGCCGGCCGTCATTCCGCCTTGATTTCGATGGCCGAGAAGCGCTCGAAGGGTTGCGGCGTGGTACTGCGGATCTGCCATATTTCGCCTGGCGCTATGGGACCGATGGACTGCTCCTTGACCCGCCCGATCTCGCGCCCCTGCGAGTCGTACAGCGCGAACACCACCCAGGCGCGGCCGATGCGCTTGGCGCCCTGGTTGCTGAGCGAGCCGGTAATGGTGCTGACGCCGGCGGCGGCATCGCGGGTGGCCTGCAGATTGCCCAGCGTGACGCCATACGGCAGGCTTTGCGCCAGCGCGCCGGTCGTCGCCAGAAGCAGTGCGGCGGCCAGGCTAGCTGTGAAGATTCAATAGGTTGTATGCATGGTTCATCCGAACCGGATTTGAGAAACTGGAAATCGCCGATCCCCCAGTTCACTCAAGGAGCCCGGCCGGATGAACACCCATAAGCATGCCCGATTGACCTTCCTACGTCGACTCGAAATGGTCCAGCAATTGATCGCCCATCAAGTTTGTGTGCCTGAAGCGGCCCGCGCCTATGGGGTCACCGCGCCGACTGTGCGCAAATGGCTGGGCCGCTTCCTGGCTCAGGGCCAGGCGGGCTTGGCCGATGCGTCCTCGCGCCCGACGGTCTCGCCCCGAGCGATTGCGCCGGCCAAGGCGCTGGCTATCGTGGAGCTGCGCCGCAAGCGGCTGACCCAAGCGCGCATCGCCCAGGCGCTGGGCGTGTCAGCCAGCACCGTCAGCCGCGTCCTGGCCCGCGCCGGTCTGTCGCACCTGGCCGACCTGGAGCCGGCCGAGCCGGTGGTGCGCTACGAGCATCAGGCCCCCGGCGATCTGCTGCACATCGACATCAAGAAGCTGGGACGTATCCAGCGCCCTGGCCACCGGGTCACGGGCAACCGACGCGATACCGTTGAGGGGGCCGGCTGGGACTTCGTCTTCGTGGCCATCGATGACCACGCCCGCGTGGCCTTCACCGACATCCACCCCGACGAGCGCTTCCCCAGCGCCGTCCAGTTCCTCAAGGACGCAGTGGCCTACTACCAGCGCCTGGGCGTGACCATCCAGCGCTTGCTCACCGACAATGGCTCGGCCTTTCGCAGCCGCGCCTTCGCCGCGCTGTGCCATGAGCTGGGCATCAAGCACCGCTTTACCCGACCTTACCGCCCACAGACCAATGGCAAGGCCGAACGCTTCATCCAGTCGGCCTTGCGTGAGTGGGCTTACGCTCACACCTACCAGAACTCCCAACACCGAGCCGATGCCATGAAATCCTGGCTACACCACTACAACTGGCATCGACCCCACCAAGGCATCGGGCGCGCTGTACCCATCTCCAGACTCAACCTGGACGAATACAACCTATTGACAGTTCACAGCTAGGCGTACGTCACCGACGCATATTCCCGTACGATCTGGCCCAGCAATTCCGCCGCTTGCCGCGGGCTGCACATTTGCAGCGAACGATCGAGCATGCGCAATTGCCCCATGAGGGTTTCGTACGGAAGGCTGTATTCCGTGGCGCGCATGATGCGGGGATGCAGGGTTTCACGGGAGTCTTCCCCGATCAGCAGTTCTTCGTACAGCTTTTCCCCGGGCCGCAGTCCCGTGATGCGAATTTCGATATCGCCATCCGGCTGGTCCGAGTTCTTTACTGTCAGTCCGTACAGGCGCACCATGCGCTCGGCCAGTTCGCGGATCAATACCGGTTCGCCCATGTCCAGCACGAAGACCGAGCCGGATTCGCCCATGGCGCCGGCCTGCAGTACCAGTTGCGCGGCTTCGGGTATGGTCATGAAGTAGCGCGTGATCTCGGGGTGCGTGAGCGTGATCGGCCCGCCTTCCAGGATCTGGCGCCGGAACAGCGGCACGACGCTGCCGGAGCTGCCCAGCACGTTGCCAAAGCGCACCATCGAGAAGCGGATCTTGTCCTGGATCTGCGCGTGCGCCTGCAGGATCAGCTCGGCCAGGCGCTTGGAGGCGCCCATGACATTGGTGGGGCGCACGGCCTTATCGGTGGAGATCAGGACGAAATCGAGCACGCCCGCCTGGATGGCGGTCTCGGCCATGTTGAGCGTGCCGAAGGCATTGGTGCGTATGCCCTCGGAGACATTGTGCTCGACGATGGGCACGTGCTTGTACGCGGCGGCGTGATAAATGGTCTGTACGCCGTGCTCCTGCAACTGGGCCAGGCAGTGGGCGGCGTCGCGCACCGACCCCAGCACGCCGGCAATTTCGATGTTGCGCTCGCCGATGCGCTGGCGCAGATCCTGCTCGATGGCGTAGAGCGCCGGTTCGGCGATCTCGAAGAGCACCAGCTTGCGGGGGCGCAAGGCCAGGATCTGGCGGCACAGTTCGGAACCGATGGAGCCGCCGGCGCCCGTGACCATGACGACCCGGTCCGTGACGCAGCGGCCCAACAGCGTGTCGATGGGCGCGACCGGATCGCGTCCGAGCAGATCCTCCACCTGTACGTCGCGCAGGCGCACGCCATTGGTGGGGTCGATGAGTTCGCGCATGCTCGGCACCAGCCGGATGCGCAGGCGGTATGGTTCGGCGGCTTCGACGATGCTGCGGATCTGCTTGGGCGGCGCCGAAGGCATCGCGATCAGCAGCTGCCGGATGTTGTGGCGGTCGATCAGCTTGGGCAGTTGCTCGGGCGGGTAGACCCGCAGGCCGTTGACGACCAGGCGGTGTTTACGCTTGTCGTCGTCGAGCATGGCGACGGGACGGTAATGCGGCCCCGCGCGCAGCGCCATGGCCAGTTGCGACCCGGCCCCGCCCGCGCCGTAGATCAGTACCGGCGTGCGCGGATCGGCCATGTGATGGTCGGCGGGGAACAGCAGTTTGCGGGCAATCAGCCGCACGCCGATCAGGCCCACCAGGGCGAGCGCGGCATACAGGACCAGTACGCCGCGCGAGATGGTGGCCAGCTGCAGGAAGGTGTTCCCGGCGGTCACGACCATGACCGATACCACTATTCCCCCCAGGATGGCGGCCAGCACCCGCTCGCTCATGTAGCGCAGGATATAGAGGTAGACGCCGAACGCCGCCAGGGCCGCAATGCCGCCCGCGCAGGCAAGCAGGGACAGGAACAGATACTGGTCGGTCAGGAAGAACAGCTCGAAACGCAGCCATAGCGCCAGGTGGAAAGCGCCCAGCAGGATTACGGCATCCAGCACGATCGCCAGCATCTGCTTGAACGGTCGCGGCAAGTCGACGAAGAGGCGCCGGATGGCATAGGGGAGAGTCATAACTGCGACGGACGATGCGAAAAAGGGTAGGCAAGCAGTTTGCGGATTTTACTGACTAGCGTGCTGCGGCAATGCGGCTGGACGGGACGGGGCGCCATTTTTCTGTGGCAAGACGGCCACGCATACGCCGACCAGAAACCAGAAGGGCTGCAGATAAATCATGGAACTCGGGGCCATGCCGGCGATCGCCGCGGTTATCAGGCAGATGCGTCCGGTACTGTCCGAGCGCACCAACAGCCAGCCGAGGAATGCCACCCACAGCAAGCCCAGATGAAAGAACATTTCGAGCCAGAAGAAATGCGGCGATGCCCATTGGGCGTCCGTCGCCGGCCACATCAGGTTCAATTGTCCCAGCCCCAGGCCGAATGCCCATTGCCACCAGGGCATTTCGCGGATCTGCGCATACATGTCCAGCAATAGCTGGACCCGATAAGCGGTCGAGTGGTCGCCGTTGTTGGCAATCACTCCGATCTCGCCCACGGGGGGCATATCCTCGCCGGCCTGCGCGGATTGGATGGTCTCGTCGGCGGCCGCGGTGGATGCCGGCGTCAGTACGGCGCCAGCCCCGACCTGGGCCCGGGGCGCCAGGGACGGGAGGGTGCCGAACTGGAAGTTGCCATGATGCAGCACCAGGGCGGCGGCCGAGGTCGCAAGCAGCGCGCCGGCCAGCAGCGTCCGGTTGCCGTGCTTCAGGCGCCGCGCGTAGCCCAGCAGGTACAGCACAGCCCCAGCACGCTTGCGGCCAGCAAGATGGTGCGGCGGTTCATGGCCAGGGCATAGAACCAACAGGTGAGGTACAGGGGGAACGACAGCTTGCGCTTGATCAGGAGCCAGATGAGATTGGCGAAGACCAGGGCCGTGGCCATGTCATTGATGTTGTACCAGACGCCGCCGGTCAGGGGGTAGCTCATCCGGAAGCGGCCGGAGCCGGTCCAGGCGTCGTAGATCGGTATGGCGGCTGTGATCAGCCAGTAGAGGACTATGGGGTACAAGCCTTCCGCAAAATCCACGCGGCGGCGGACCAGCGCGTCGGCCAGCACGGTGTAGCAGACGCCTGTCAGCAGGAAGGCCAGAAAACGCAGATAACGGTCCGTATGCTCTACCCACAGCAACTGGATCAGCAGGACCGCCGCGGTCGCTGCCAGCCAGCGGGTCAGGGCACTGTCCAGGACAACACGGCGCCATTCCCGGTCCAGCGCGATCAGAGCCAGGATCAGCGCGGCGCCGAAATGAAAGGGTCGCAGCGGGTCCAGCACGTAGATGGAAGAGCCGGAAAAACCCAGTGCGACGGCGCACAAGGCCAGTGGCGTGGATATGTTCGGCCAAGCCAGGGCTCGGGTCGGCGCGCTAGATGTGAAGATTCAATAGGTTGTATGCATGGTTCATCCGAACCGGATTTGAGAAACTGGAAATCGCCAACCCCCCAGTTCACTCAAGGAGCCCGGCCGGATGAACACCCATAAGCATGCCCGATTGACCTTCCTACGTCGACTCGAAATGGTCCAGCAATTGATCGCCCATCAAGTTTGTGTGCCTGAAGCGGCCCGCGCCTATGGGGTCACCGCGCCGACTGTGCGCAAATGGCTGGGCCGCTTCCTGGCTCAGGGCCAGGCGGGCTTGGCCGATGCGTCCTCGCGCCCGACGGTCTCGCCCCGAGCGATTGCGCCGGCCAAGGCGCTGGCTATCGTGGAGCTGCGCCGCAAGCGGCTGACCCAAGCGCGCATCGCCCAGGCGCTGGGCGTGTCAGCCAGCACCGTCAGCCGCGTCCTGGCCCGCGCCGGTCTGTCGCACCTGGCCGACCTGGAGCCGGCCGAGCCGGTGGTGCGCTACGAGCATCAGGCCCCCGGCGATCTGCTGCACATCGACATCAAGAAGCTGGGACGTATCCAGCGCCCTGGCCACCGGGTCACGGGCAACCGACGCGATACCGTTGAGGGGGCCGGCTGGGACTTCGTCTTCGTGGCCATCGATGACCACGCCCGCGTGGCCTTCACCGACATCCACCCCGACGAGCGCTTCCCCAGCGCCGTCCAGTTCCTCAAGGACGCAGTGGCCTACTACCAGCGCCTGGGCGTGACCATCCAGCGCTTGCTCACCGACAATGGCTCGGCCTTTCGCAGCCGCGCCTTCGCCGCGCTGTGCCATGAGCTGGGCATCAAGCACCGCTTTACCCGACCTTACCGCCCACAGACCAATGGCAAGGCCGAACGCTTCATCCAGTCGGCCTTGCGTGAGTGGGCTTACGCTCACACCTACCAGAACTCCCAACACCGAGCCGATGCCATGAAATCCTGGCTACACCACTACAACTGGCATCGACCCCACCAAGGCATCGGGCGCGCTGTACCCATCTCCAGACTCAACCTGGACGAATACAACCTATTGACAGTTCACAGCTAGACAAAGCCAATGCAAACTCCGAAGAAAAGAGCGGGCGCCAGCAAACCGATTGCGATCAACCGGCCATTCAGCATGGCCTGGATCGCATGATAGACGTCGTGGGTCGGACGCGCGTCCACGATGCCGGCAATGCGGGGTTCCAGGACAAATGTGAGCAGGACGGTCGCAACGCCGTTGATCAATCCTGACAGTTGCGAAATCGTACTTCGATACTCGTGAAACACCAGCGCGAAAAAGTATGAAAGTAATACGCCCAGGCAATAGCAAAGGAAAACGATTGCGGCCAGCAGGGCGATGCGTTTTTTCGGCAGGCTGGCCGGTGCCTCCAGGGCGGTCCGGATTTCTTCAACGCGCAGTGGCGGCTGCCCCGCGCGCTTGCGCACGGCATTGGTGAGCAGCGCGATCCAGGAGTAGCGCAGCCAGTAACCCAGCAGGGACAGCAGCGCCGCGCCAAACATGGCTGCCAGCCCCATCTGGAGATAGAGCGAGGTCGGGACCTGCTTGTCGACCAGGAAGCCCAGCAGCGGCATCAGGGCCAGGTAGAAGAAGCGGGTGACCGTGGTGGTGGCGTTCTGGATGGCATAGCCGGTGACGGGCTTGCCCGCCATGCGCCCCGCGACGCGCGCGTAGTAGCTCAGATACTCGAGCAGATGGATGATCGAATAGCTGGCGATGACCAGCAGGGGTAGCAGGGTCATCATACGGAGGCGGGCTGGGTCGCACGATAAAGCCTGGCTGTTTCGGTGTAGGCGTCCAGCATCATATCCAGGCTTTTGCTCCAGGTATATTCGCTGAGCACGCGGGCCCGCCCGGCGGCACCCAGGCGTTGACGCAACTCCGGGTTCAGGACCAGCTCCTGCAGCCTGTCGGCGGCGGCATGGGCGTCTTCACGCGCCACGATGTAGCCCGTCTTGCCGTCGACCACGACCTCGGCCGGGCCATCGGCATTGGACACCACGACCGGCAGGGCGCACGAGCAGGCTTCCAGGATGGCGACGCCGAAGCTGTCCATGCGGCTCAAGGCCACGTACACGTCCAGGGCGCGCAAGGCTTCGGGCACCTCGGCGTGCGGGATGCGTCCCTTGAATTCCACCTGATTCGCGATATGGGCGGCCTGGGCCTGCGCGCGCAGGCGCTGGAGCTGGCTGCCCGCGCCATAGATGCGCAACACCAGGCGCTCGGCCATCCCGGGCTGGCTGGCTGCCAGGGCCTGCCTGAGCAGCGCAAAGGCCTGGATCAGCGTGTCGATGCCGTAGTGGGTTTCCAGCGCCTTGACCGTGCCTATGACGATGGGGCCGTCCGCGGCCGGCGCCTGGACGGATTGGGCCGGTTGGAACAGCGCTTCGTCGATGCCGAACGGGGTAACGAAGATCGGGCGCCGCGTCAGGCCGCGCATTTCGCGCTGCATGGCGTGGCTGGTGGCCGCCAGGGCCGTCGCATGGTCGAGATTGCGCTGCAGCAATGCCTTGTGCCAGGTACTGGAGTTCGGAAACTCGTAAATGTCGCTACCCCACGCTGACAGCAGGACGGGGGAGAAACGGGCGCGGCGCGCTAACAGGCCGTAGCCGGTCGCATAGTGAACGTTGAGCAGATCCGGGTCGATGCGTTTGAGCAGTGCCCGCAGGCGGGGCGCGGCCAGGAAGTAACCCAGCGGAGCGCGCCAGGGAAGCCGATACTGGACGATGCGCTCGTCGTACAGCGAGAGATCGGGCGTTTCCAGCGAAAGCAGGTGTACCTGCAGGCCGCGCAGGGCCAATCCGTTTGCCCAGCGGATGGTATGGATGCTACGTGCCGGTCCCAGCAAGGCTACCCTGGCAGGCGTGCGTTGCGCGAAGTCTGGCGACTGGCGAGAGGGTACGTTACTTAGCAAGATAAATCATCGAACCATCGTGGGTGCGCGCGACCGGGCGCATCCTGGGGACAGTCGGATGGCGGGAAAGCCGCGGCGTTGGTGCGCAAAGGCGCGACACTGCCGGGGCGCGCCATTGAGTGCGAGTCAAATTAACACAATCTCCAATGAGCGGCGTGTCTTACCCGTGGAGTAAGAGTATCAAATAGTTTCCGATTATCTGGCAACGGCCAGCAGGGTATGGGCAATGATTTTCAGGTCACCCAAAAATGTCCGTGTTTGGACATATTCGGCCTGGATACGCAATTTTTCCGGAAGAATGATTTCGCGGTATGTACGTTCGGGGTCGCTTGATTGTCCCAGGATCTCGTTTTCGTTGCGAAAGCGTATCGACGCGGGATCGGTGATTCCGGGGCGCACCGAAAGGACCAGGTCGCGCAACGCGTCCGGATACAGGACCACATAGCGGGGCACTTCGGGACGCGGGCCGACCAGGCTCATGCTGCCGGTAAAGACGTCGATCAACTGGACCAGCTCGTCCAGTTTCCACTTGCGGATCCATTTCCCGACACGGGTTATGCGAGGGTCGGCGCCCACCGTGATCTGCCCCGCCTGCGGGTCCTGCCGCACGCTCATGCTGCGCAGCTTGTGGATGCGAAATGGCACGCCGTCCTTGCCGACGCGTTCCTGGCGGAAAAACACCGGTCCCGGGCTGTCCAGCTTGATGGCGATGGCGATCAGGGCGAGCAGCGGCAGTAGCGCCAGCAGCCCCAGCCCCGAGCAAACGACGTCAAACAGCCGTTTGATCATGGGCGCAGCAGTTGCCGTACCGATGCGATGACGCGCTGTACATCGGCATCGGTCATGCGCGAGTAGATCGGCAGGCTGGCCATGCCTTCGAATGCGGCCTGGGAATGGGGGTACATGTCAGGCGTCAGGCCATATCGGTCGCGCCAATAGGGCTGCAGGTGCAACGGCACGTAGTGCACGCTGCAGCCGATGCCGTTCTCGGTCATGCGCACGATGAAGTCGTCGCACTTGAGCGGCGCCTGCGGATGGATGCGGATGGCGTACAGGTGCCAGGAATGCTCGTCGTCATCGCGGTGGGCCACGCGTTCGACGCCCGGCGTGCGGCCAGGGCCGGGGGGCAGTGTCAGCGGCAGATCGGCGAAGGCCTGGTCATAGGCCGCGGCGATCTGTGCGCGCCGGTCGCGCATTTGCTGCACGCGCTGCAACTGGACGCGGCCCATCGCGGCGGCCGTGTCGGTCATGTTGTACTTGAAGCCGGGGGCGACGATTTCGTAGTACCACGCCGGCTTCTTCGAGGTGAAGCGATCGAAGGCGTCGCGGTCGATGCCATGCAGCCGCATGACACGGCAGCGCTTGGCGAGGGCGGGGTCGCGCGTGACCACCATGCCCCCTTCGCCGGTGGCCAGCGTCTTGGTGGCGTAAAAGCTGTAGACGGTCAGGTCGCTTTCCAGGCTGCCGATACGCCGGCCTTGCCAGGAGGCGGGCAGCGCGTGGGCGGCGTCCTCGATGACTTTCAGGCCGTGCTTGCGGGCGATCTCCAGGATGCTGTCCATGTCGCAGGACAGGCCGCCGTAGTGCACCGGCACGATTGCGCGGGTGCGCGGCGTGATGGCGCGTTCGATGGCGGCGGGCGAGATGCACAGCGTGGCCGGGTCGATATCGACCAGGACCGGTTCGGCGCCCAGGTAGCGGGCGACTTCGGCGCTGGCGGTGAATGTGTGGGTGGTGGTGATGACTTCGTCGCCCGGGCCGACCCCTATGGCTTCCAGGGCCAGGTGCAGGCCGGCGGTGGCCGAATTGACGGCCACGGCCTCCACGTCGGCGCCGATGTAGGCCGCGAATTCGCGTTCGAACTCGCGGGCGTTGGGGCCGGTGGTCAGCCAGCCCGAACGCATGGATTCGGTGACCGCTTGGATTTCGGCCTCGCCGATATCGGGCAGGGCAAAGGGCAGGAAGTCGCTCATGGTGCTGGATCGCTGTAGAAGTGAGAGGCGCGCCGCCGGCGGCACCGGCCAATTCTCGCAGATTAGCGCGAGGCTGCGCGCCGTGGCGTGACAGATTGCACGGCGTCGAGGAATTGCTGCGCCAGCACCGGGTAGTCGTGGCGGGCGAGCACGTAGTCACGGCCGCGCCGGCCCATGGCCTGGCGCTCGGCGGCGGGCAGGGTGCGCAGGCCGTGCAGGGCCGCGGCCAGGGCGGCCGGATCTTCCGCCGGCACGGACACGCCGCAACGGGCGTCGGCCACGATATCGTTGCCGCTTTCGATCGATTGCACTACCGGGCAGGCCGACAGCATGTAGTCGAACAGCTTGTTGGGGCTGACGCCGAACTGGAACAGCGGGCTGCGCCTCAGGCCGATATAGGCCGCGTCGATGTCGGCCATCACGGCCTGCACGGCGGGGCGAGGCACCGGATCGGCGAAGGCGATGTGGCGCAGGCCGAGCTGGCCGGCCAGGCGCTTGAGCTCCGGTTTGTCGGGGCCATCGCCCAGCAGCAAGAGGCCGATGGGTTGGTCGCGCAGCCGCGCCATCGCCTGCAACAGCATGTCCAGCGCATTGGCGTGGCCGTGCGTGCCGGCGTAGGCAAGCACGAAATCGCATTGTTCGCGCAATTGGCGGATCTGCGCGCGTACCCGCAGATAGTCGGGGTTATCGAAGTCGGGCGAACTGTATTCCGTCACCGGCACGCCGTTGGGCACGTGCGCATACCGCCGCGGGTCCAGCCCGCGCTCGCGCATGTAGGGCAGGGCGCATGGCAGCATGGAAACGGTCAGGTCGGCGTGCCGGTACGCGTAGTCTTCCGCGTATTGCATCGACGCGATCATCGGATGCCAGGCCTTGAAGCCGCCCAGCAGCCTGGGCGTCAGCGGCCACAGGTCGTGCACTTCGAACACCAGGCGGGCGCCGGTCTGGCGGGCCAGGCGTGCCGCGGGCAGGACGTCGTAGGGATGCGTGGACGAGGCAATGACGATATCCGGCCGCCAGCCGCCAAGGTCGCGGCGCAGCCCATACAGGCGCGCGCTGAACTGCAGCATATTGAGCAGGCGGCGCGCGCCGTTGCCTTGGTACGGCAACGTGGCATACCAGAGATACTCGATGCCATCGACGTTCTCGCGCGTCAGCCGGCCGCCTGCCTGGGGGGCGCGCGCCCGGATGTGCGAGATCGTGCTGGCCGCCACTTTTACCTGATGCCCATGCCCGATCCATTCGCGGCCGAAGTAATACGGCCGGAACTCCATGCCATAGCGGGGCGAGCCTGCGTAATGGTTGATCAGCAGGATGTTCATGGCGGTGCGTGTACTACGGTGGATCAGTGGGCGGCCAGGGCGTCCACGATGCGCCGTGCGGCCTGGCCGTCGCCGTAGGGCTGCACGTCGCGCGGCTGTTCGCGCAACGCGTCCTGGACGGCTTGCGCGACAACGGCGCTGGACACCGGCGGCGCCAGGCGATTCCAGCCGGCGTCGACCAGCTCGGTCCATTCGGTTTCGTCGCGCAGCGTGACGCAGGGGATGCGATGGAAAAACGCTTCCTTCTGCACGCCGCCGGAGTCGGTGGCGATGAGGGCGGCGTATTTCTCCAGCTGCACCATGTCCAGGTAGCCGACCGGTTCGAGCAAGGTGACGGTGGACGCCAGCTCGTCGAGCAGTCCCAGGCGGGCCAGGATGCCCCACGTGCGCGGGTGCAGCGGCCAGACGACCTGGCGCTCGGCGGCCAACGCCTGCAGCGCGCGCACGATGGTCGTCAGGCGTTGCGCGTCGTCGGTATTTTCCGCGCGATGGATCGTGGCCAGCACATAGCCGCCCGGCTTCAGGCCATGGGCCGCCAGGGCCCGGCCTTCGGCGGTGACCCGCGCGCCGTGGTGCAGCGCGACGTCGTACATGACATCGCCGACCTGCACGACCTTCTCGCCCGACTGGCCTTCGGCGGCCAGGTGGCGCGTGGCGCTGTCGGTAGGCGTGAACAGCCAGCGCGAAATGCGGTCGGTCAGGATGCGGTTCACTTCCTCGGGCATGCGCAGGTTGAACGAACGCAGGCCGGCCTCCACGTGGGCGACCGGAATATGCAGCTTGACCGCCGCCAGCGCGCCGGCCAGGGTCGAATTGGTGTCGCCGTAGACCAGCACCACGTCCGGCTTTTCCGCCTGCATCACCTGTTCGAGCGCGACCAGCATGCGGCCGGTCATGTCGCCGTGGCCGCCGCCGTGGATGTCGAGCTGGTGGGCGGGCGTCTGCATGCCCAGTTCGTCGAAGAAGACGTCGGACATGTTGGCGTCGAAATGCTGGCCCGTGTGGACCACGACTTCCGTCAGTTCCGGGTGCTGGGCAATGGCGGCGGAGACGACGCTCGCCTTGATGAATTGCGGGCGAGCGCCCAGTACGGTCAGTATCTTCTTCGGCATGACGAAATCAGTTCAGGGCCTGGCGCAACGCGGCGACGATCTTGTCCTGGGTGGCTTCGTCCAGATCCGGGTGCATCGGCAGGCTCATGACGCGCGCGGCCAGGTCGTCGGAAACCGGCGTGGCGCCGGCGCCCTCGGCGTATTGCTCATAGGCCGGCTGCGCGTGGATGGGGCGCGGATAGTGCACGGCGGTGGGAATGCCGGCCTCCTTCAGCTGGGCGATGACGGCTTCGCGGTTGGGCACCATGACGGTGAACTGGGCCCAGACGCTGTCGCGGTCGGGGCGCACGGTTACGGTACATGCGCCGCCGGGCAAATCGGCCAGCAGTTGCTGGTAGCGCGCGCCGATCTTGATGCGTTGGGCGATTTCCCAATCGAAACGCTCCAGCTTGCCCAGCACCACGGCGCATTGCAGCGTGTCCATGCGGCCGCCCACGCCGATGCGGGCGTGGTAGTAGCGGCCCGATTGGCCGTGCACGCGGATTTCGCGCATGGCTTGCGCCAGCTCGTCGTCGTTGGTGAACAGCGCGCCGCCGTCGCCGTAGCAGCCCAGCGGCTTGCTCGGGAAGAAGCTGGTGCAGCCGATGGTCGACAGGTTGCAGCTCTTGCGGCCCTTGTAGGTGGCGCCGAAGCTCTGCGCGGCGTCTTCGATGACCGGCAGGCCGTGCCTGGCCGCGACGGCGTTGACTTCGTCCATGTCGCCGCATTGGCCGTACAGCGACACCGGGATGATGGCCTTGGTGCGCGGGGTGATCTTCGCTTCGATCTCGGACACCTTGATGTTGCAGGTATCCGGTTCGACGTCGACGAACACGGGCTTGGCGCCCAGCAGCGCGATGACTTCAGCGGTGGCCACGAAGGTGAACGAGGTGGTGATGACTTCGTCGCCGGCCTTCACGCCCAGCGCCATCAGCGAGATCAGCAGCGCCTCGGTGCCCGAGGCCACGGTGATGCAGTGCTTGGCGCCGGTGTAGGCGCACAAGGCGGCCTCCAGTTCCTTGACTTCCGGGCCCATGATGAACTGGCCGTGGTCCAGCACGGCCTGGATGCGCGGGTTGATGGTGTCGCGCAGCGCTTGGTATTGGGTTTTCAGGTCAATGAATTGCATGTCTCACTCGCCCAGTCGGCAGACGCCGTTTTCCAGGATATAAAGGTCGCCCGTATGGGGGCAGCGCGCCTGGCCGTTGCCGGCCAGGGGCAGGTCGAGCTGTTCGCCGTGGCGGCTCATCCAGCCGATCTGGCGCGCCGGCACACCGACCACCAGTGCGAAATCGGGGACGTCCTTGTTGACGACCGCGCCGGCGCCGACAAAGGCGTAGCGGCCCACTGTCGCGCCGCAGACGATGGTGCAGTTGGCGCCCAGCGTGGCGCCCTGGCGCACCAGCGTGTCGCGGTATTCGTTCTTGCGTTCGATGGCCGCGCGCGGGTTGTAGACGTTGGTGAACACCATGCTCGGACCGCAGAACACGTCGTCCTCCAGGAAAACGTTGTCGTACACCGACACGTTGTTCTGGATTTTCACGCGGTCGCCGATCCGCACACGGTTGCCGACGAAGACGTTCTGCCCCAGCGAGCAGCCTGCGCCGATCTCGGCGCCGCCGCAGATGTGGACCCAGTGCCAGATGCGGCTGTTGGCGCCGATGCGGGCGCCTTCATCGACAATGGCGGTCGGATGGATGGTGGTCATGCGTCAGTCCAGCGGCAGGGGGATGCGCACGCCGTCGCGCGCGGAGCGGTAGATGGCGGTCAGCAGGGCCAGCGATTGCAGGCCTTCGCGGCCGTCGGTTTCGGGTTCGCAGTCGCCGCGCAGGCAATTGATGACATTGTCGTAGTACAGCGGGTGCCCGAAACCGTAGACCGACGTGGTTTCGTAATTGGCTTCGCGGATCTTGTCGTCATCCGGATGCGGTTCGGCAAACTTCCATTCGTCGATGCGGTTGACCGCAACGCCGCCCACGCGAACCGTCCCCTTTTCACCGAGAATGGTGATGGAGCCTTCCAGGTTCTGCGGATAGGTCAGCATGGTGACGTTGATCGAGCCCATCGCGCCGTGGCGCCAGCGCAGCGCCGCCACGCCGGTGTCCTCGGCTTCGATGCGGCGCGCCAGCGTGGCCGTGTAGGCGTAGACGCTTTCGACCGGGCCGACCAGCCAGTCCAGCAGGTCCACGTAGTGGCTGGCCTGGTTCATGAATGCGCCGCCGTCCCATTCCCACTTGCCGCGCCAGCGGGCGGCGTCGTAATACTCCTGCGGCCGGGTCCAGAAGACGTTGACCGTCACCATGTAGATACGGCCGAAGCGGCCCTGCTCGATGGCCTTCTTGACCAGTTGCAGGGTGGCGTTGCGGCGGTTCTGCTTGACCACGAACAGGCGCACCCCGGCTTCGTCACAGGCCTTGACCATGCGCTTGCCGTCTTCCCAGCGGGTAGCCATGGGCTTCTCGCTGACCACGTGGCGACCGGCCTGGGCCACTTCGATGGCTTGCCAGGGGTGCAGGCCGGACGGGGTGGCCAGCACCAGCGCGTCGGCATTGCCTTGCGCCAGCATGTCGCTGAGCGAGGAGAACGGCCGCGCCCCGGTGGCCGCCTCGGCAGCCTGCAGCGCCTCGGGGTTGGTATCGCAGATTTCGACCAGCTCGGCGCGGTCGCCGTGCTGCGCGATCGCGCCGATATGGTTCTTGGAAATGCGGCCGCAACCAACTAAGCCGAAACGGATTTTTCGATCGGTGATGGGAAGTGAGCTCATGAACGCCGAGGGATTGAGGTAAATTGCCGAAATTCTTCTTATGCCGCCCCGGACAGCAGCGGGCGAAAATAAGCGGCAATAATACCGCGAATCCCGTAGGGATTTTCCTGACAAATCTCGTTGGTTATTGATGCCAAATCGTATTCTCATCGTTCGCACCTCGTCGCTTGGCGATTTGGTGCATATGCTGCCTGCTATTTCCGATATCGCCCGATACGTTCCCGATACCCAGATTGACTGGGTTGCGGAAGAGGCTTTTGCCGATATCCCGAAATGGCATCCGGCGGTCAATGAGGTGATCAAGGTGGCACACCGGCGCTGGCGCAAGGCCTGGTGGTCCGAGCCGGTGCGCCAGGAACGCCGCGCGCTGGCCGAGCGCCTGCGCTCGGTGTCCTACGATGTCGTGCTGGATATGCAGGGGCTGCTGAAATCGGCCTGGCTGGTGCGGCAGACCCGCGGGGTGCGCCACGGCCTGGACTGGCGCTCCGCGCGCGAGCCGTTGGCGTCGCTGTTTTACAACGTCCGGCACCGGGTGGAGTTCTGGCAGCCGGCCGTGGTACGCCAGCGCAAGCTGGCCGCGTTGACCTTTGGCTACAACTACGCGGGATCGCCCGATTTCGGATTGCAGGCATTCGGCCGGGCCGCGCAGGCCGACGATGCGCCGGCCGATCCGGGCCGCCGCATGCTGCACCTGGCGGCCGACCGGGGTTATGCGGTGATCATGCCGTCGGCCAGCCGCGACGACAAACTGTGGCCCGAGGACGATTGGCGCGCCGTATTCCGGCGGCTGCAGGATGCCGGCTGCGCCCTGCGCCTGCTGGCCGGCAACGAGCAGGAGGCCGAGCGCGCCCGCGTGCTGGTTGCCGGCATGGAGGGCGTGGAAGTGCTGCCGCGCATGGATTTGACGTCGGTGGCGCAGGTGCTGGCCGGCGCCCGCCTGATGGTGGGGCTGGACAGCGGCCTGACGCATCTGTCGGCGGCGCTGGGCCGTCCGACCATCGGCATCTATCGTGCCTCGACGCCGGTGCGTACGCCGCTGGTGGGGCCCAGCTATACGGCCAGCCTGGGCGACCGTGGCGCCTCGCCATCGCGCGAGGCCGTGCTGGCCTCGGTCGAGCAGGCCCTGGCGGCGGCCTGACATGGGCCGCGGCGTCTATACCCTGGCGTTGCGGGGCCTGGCGCCGTTGATCTGGCTATGGATGTGGCGCCGCGCGCGGCGCGCGGGCGGCCAGTGGGAGTTGTTCGCGCCGGCCCGCTTCGGTCGCGCCGGCGCGCGCGCGCCCGCGCCGCTGGCCGCGCCGGTCTGGGTGCATGCGGTCAGCCTGGGCGAGACGCGCGCGGCGCAGCCGCTGGTCCAGGCCCTGCTGGAGCGTGGCCTGCCCGTCCTGTTGACCCATACCACCGCCACCGGCCGGGCCGAGGGCGAGCGCCTGTTCGGTGCGGCGATCGGACGCGGGCAATTGCAGCAAGCCTGGCTGCCCTACGATTTTCCTGGCGCGACGCGGCGCTTCCTGGCGCGCCATGCGCCTCGCTGCGGTTTGCTGATGGAGCGGGAAGTCTGGCCCAATCTGCTGGCGGCGGCGCGCGCGCAGGGGGTGCCGATGGCGCTGGTCAGCGCGCGCTTTTCCGCTTCGTCGCTGCGCCAGGCCGGCTGGCTGGGCCAGGCGCTGCGTGAGGCCCTGGCGGGCCTGGACCGGGTGCTGGCGCAGACCGACGAGGATGGCGCGCGCCTGTGCCAGGCCGGTGCGAATGCCTACACGGTGACCGGCAGCCTGAAGTTCGACGTGGCGCTGCCCGAGGCGCAATTGCGGGTCGGACACGCCTGGGCCGGGGCGACGGGCCGGCCCGTGATTGCGCTGGCGAGCACGCGCGAGGGCGAGGACGCCATGTTCATCGAGGCGATCGGCGCCTTGCAGGCGCATCGCGCCGCCACGCCGCGGCCGCTGATCCTGCTGATTCCTCGCCATCCCCAGCGTTTCGACGAGGCGGCCGCCCAGTTGCAGGCGGCCGGCCTGGCCTATGCGCGGCGCTCGGCCGGCTCGGGCGAGCCCGGACCGCATATCGACGTACTGCTGGGCGATACCCTGGGCGAGATGCCGTTCTACTACGCGGCCGCCGATGTTGCCATCGTGGGGGGCAGCTTCGCCAGGCTGGGCGGGCAGAACCTGATCGAAGCCTGCGCGGCCGGCACGCCGGTCATCGTCGGCCCGCATACGTTCAATTTCAAGGATGCCGCCCGGGACGCCATTGCGGCGGGGGCGGCGCTGCGTGCGCCCGACGCGCGCACCGCGCTCGATTGGGCGCTGCAGCTGCTGGCCGAGCCGGCACGCCGGCAGGCCATGAGCGAGGCCGCGCGCGCCTGGACCGCCGCGCATGCCGGCGCCACGCGGCGCACGCTGGACGCGCTGGAGGATTGGCTGGGATAGCCCGCCGTGCGGTTCGTCAGGGCCGCAGCACCTTGACCTGGTCGGCCTTCATTTCCTGGTTCAGGCGAGCGGCGTCGCGTCCTTCGTCGGCGGGACGCAGGCCCAGCCAGCCCTGGCCCAGCGCATAGACCCACAGGTTGGCCGCGACGATCAGGAGGAACAGGATGCGCATGGGAAATCCGCCGGGTGTGGGGGGTCAGGCCGTTGGCGCGCCTTGCGCGGCGAGCGCCGCCAGGCCGTCGAGCACGGGGCTGTCGAGGTAAGTGGGCTGCGGCGTGGCGCCGAAGGCGGCGCCGGTGACCGCCAGCAGGCGCTCGGCTTCCTGCCGCACTTCGGGCCACCCGCCGCCGGCGACATAGATCTCCGGCGCCTGGCCGTAGCGTTGGCGGCCGGCCAGCCATTGCCGCACGATCGCGCCGGCCTGGGCGGCGGCGATGCCGCTGGCGATGGCCTGATGGGTGTCGATGGGGTAGTCGGCCACCAGGCCGTCGGCCAGGGGCAGGTGGGCGGTGCCGTAGGCCAGCGCGCCGCGCATCATGGCGGGGCCGGGCAGGATCAGCCCGCCGGGAAAGACATTGTCGGGCCCGATGGTGTCCAGCGTGGTGGCCGTGCCGAAACTGGCCACCAGCAGCGGCGGGTGCACGGACGGCTGGCGCGCCAGCACGCCCACCATGCACGCCCAGCGGTCGGCGCCCAGTTGGTCGGGATTGCGATAGCCGTTGCGCAGCCCCATGGCCAGGGGCTGGGCCCGCAGCCACCGGATGTCGCAACCGCCCGCGCGCAGCGTGGCGGCAATGGCTTCGCCGCGGGCAAGCCCGGCGACGTTCACGCCCAGCGCCCGTTGCGGGCGCCTGGGCAGGGTGGCCAGCCAGCGGCCCAGCGCGTCCAGGTCGAGATTGTCGAAGGCGACGGGGGCGGGCTCGCGCGCCGCCTGCGGCGCGTCCGGGTCAAACCAGCCGACTTTGAGGCGGCTGTTGCCGGAGTCGATGAGGATAATCATGCTTGGGGCCGGATCGAAATTTCGCCGACGGAGACGGGCCGCATTCCATCGGCAGCCTGCACCAGCAAGCGGCCATGGTCGTCCACGCCGCTGGCCGCGCCGGTGTAGAGGATTTCGCCGCGATCGATCACGTTGACCGGGCGCCCGGCCAGGGCATCGACCCGGGCGAAGCGCGCGCCGAAGGCGCCAAAGCCCTCCTGCTGCAGCGTATGCGCGGCGTCTTGCCAGGCCCGCGCCACGGCGGCGACCAGGTCGGCCGCCGCGTCCGGACCTTTTTCGCCGGGGCCGGCGACGTCATTCCAGTCGGCCACGGAACGCTGCAGCGCCTGCGACAGCGCATCGCCGCCATGCAGGTTCAGGCCCATGCCGATGACGACGGCGTGGCCCGTGCCGGCCGGGTTGCGGACCGATTCGACCAGCACGCCGGCCAGCTTCGCGTCGTGCCACTGCACGTCGTTGGGCCACTTCACCAGCAGGCCGGCGGGTTGGCCGACCAGTTGGCGCAGCGCTTCGCAGGCAGCCATGCCGGCCAGCGGCGACAGCGCGGGCAGTTGCGACGGCGGCAGGTCCACGTCGAAGGCGCACGAGAACATCAGGGCCGCGCCCACCCGGTTTTGCCAGGGGCGGCCGGCGCGGCCGCGTCCGGTTTCCTGCAGGTGCGCGCCGAGCAGGCACGGCCGCGCCCCGCCGCCGGCGCGTGCGCGCGCCAGCAGGTCGGCGTTGGTCGAGCCGGTGCTTCCGACCCAGGAGATATCCCGGAATGCAGGCAGGCGAGCGGCGATGGCCCGGGCCAGCGCAGCGGGCTCGGGCAGCGAGAGGGAACGGACTTCGGCTGACATGGGCGCGATTGTAATGGCACCCATTGCGGGGGCGGGACGTATATCATTCGTTACGATCGTTCGAATTTCTGTGTATCCGTGCATTTCCGCGATTGCCTATGCCTAGTTTGCCGAGTACCGCCGGCGCCGCCACATTGTCGTTGACGCTAGACCATGGCGTCTGCCATGTGTCGGGCGACTGGTCCATGCAGGCGCTGGCTGCTCCGGGCGAAGTGGAGCGCCGCCGCGCCGCGCTGGCCCGCGTCGACCCCGACCAGCGCTGGGACTTGCGCGGGGTCGAGCGGCTGGACACCATCGGGGCCCACCTGCTGTGGGGCGCCTGGGGGCAACAGTTGCCCGAGCGGGTGCGCTGGTCCGACGGACAGCGCGAGGTGTTTCAGACGCTGCAGCGCAACCGCGGCGAGGCGCTTCCCGCGCCGGCGCCGGCGGACCGCTGGGGCTGGCTGCGCGCGATCGGCGACGCCGTATTCGACGCCGGCCGCAATGGCCGCGCATTGGTCATCATGTTCGGCCAACTGGTGCTGGATCTGGGCGCCTTCCTGCGCCGCCCGTCGCGCGGGCCGTGGCGCGAGATTTCGGCGCAGGTCTACCGCACCGGCGCGCAGGCGCTGGGCATTACCGCCCTGGTCGGCTTCCTGATCGGCGTCGTGCTGTCCTATCTGTCGGCGCAGCAGCTGCAGATGTTCGGCGCCGACCGCTTCATCGTCCGTTTGCTGGGCGTTTCCATCGTGCGCGAGCTGGGGCCGGTGCTGGCGGCCATCCTGGTGGCGGGGCGATCCGGCTCGGCCATCACGGCCCAGATCGGCGTGATGCGGGTGACGCAGGAACTGGACGCCATGCTGGTGATGGGCATTTCGCATGGCCAGCGCCTGATCCTGCCGCGCGTGATCGCCCTGGCGATCACCATGCCGCTGCTGGTGGTCTGGACCGATGCCATGGCCCTGCTGGGCGGGATGCTGGCGGCGCAGATGCAGCTGGGCGTTTCGGCGCAATGGTTCCTGACCTCGCTGCCGGACGCCATTTCGCTGACCAATTACTGGATCGGCATGTTCAAGGGCGTGTCGTTCGGCATCCTGATCGCGCTGGTGGCCTGCCATTTCGGCCTGTGCATCCAGCCCAATACCGAAAGCCTGGGGCGCGGCACCACCACGTCGGTGGTGACCTCGATCACGGGCGTCATCCTGGTCGACGCCCTGTACGCCGTCATTTTCAGCTCGATAGGCATCTGATGGGCAGCGTGGCACAGCAAAACCTGTTCAGCGCGACCGACCTGGCCGTGGCGCCGGTCATCGCGGTACGCGGCTTGCGCACGGCGTTCGGCGACCATGTCGTGCACGACAATCTGGACCTGTCGGTCTACCCGGGCGAGATCCTGGCGCTGGTGGGCGGCTCGGGCACGGGCAAGACGGTGTTGCTGCGCCAGATCATCGGCCTGGAGCGGCCGGCCGCCGGCACCATCGAGGTGCTGGGCCGCCGGGTCCAGGAGCTTGAGCCGGCCGAGCGGCGGCGCCTGTCGCACCGCTGGGGCATGTTGTTCCAGGCCGGCGCGCTGTTTTCGTCGCTGTCGGTGTTCGACAATGTGGCCCTGCCGCTGCGCGAGCTGCGCACCGTGCCGGAAGACCTGGTGTGCGACGTGGTGATGTGCCGGCTGGCGATGGTGGGTCTGACGTCCAAGGACGCCGACAAGCGACCGGCCGACCTGTCCGGCGGCATGGTCAAGCGGGTGGCGCTGGCGCGCGCCCTGTCGCTCGACCCCGAACTGCTGTTTCTCGACGAGCCGACGGCGGGCCTGGACCCCCTGCGCTCGGACGAATTCGTCGACCTGGTGCGCAGCCTGCATCGCCAGCTGGGATTCACGGTGGTCATGGTGACCCACGACCTCGATACCTTGCTGGCGCTGGCCACGCGCGTGGCGGTGTTGGCCGACAAGCGTGTGATCGTCTGCGATACCGTGCGGGAAGTGCTCAAGGTCGATCATCCTTTCATCCGCAGTTTCTTTCTGGGCGAGCGCGGCCGCCGCGCGCTGGGAGATCTTGCACCTAAGGAAACGGGCAATGGAAAACCGTAGTCATGCCCTGCTGGCGGGGCTGTTCACGCTGGCGTTGCTGGTTGCCGCCGCGCTGGTGGCCATATGGGTCGGGCGCGATCGCGCCGCCCTCAAGCCTTATGTCATCGTCTCGGCTACCTCGGTCAGCGGGCTGTCGGCCCAGTCCACCGTGCGCTACCAGGGCGTGCCGGTGGGCAAGGTGCAGTCGCTGGGCTTCAACCCCGACAAGCCGGCCCAGGTGCGCATCAGCATCGGCGTGGCGCCCGATACTCCGATTACCGAGTCCACCTGGGCCGAGCTGGGCGTGCAGGGCGTGACGGGGCTGGGCAATATCGAGCTGCGCGACGACGGCACCTCGACCCGCCGGCTGGCGTCCAGCGCCGCCATGCCGGCCACCATCCCGCTGCGGCCGGGTTTTTTCCAGCGCTTCGAGCAGCGCGGCGGCGAGATCCTGCACAACGTCGAGCAGGTGTCCGCGCGGCTCGAGCGCCTGCTCAGCAATGAGAATGTGCTGGCCACGACGGCCACGCTGCAGAACATCGCCGCCATCACCACCGACCTGCGCCAGGCGGCGACCGACCTGCGGCCGGCGCTGGCGCAGGTGCCGCCGCTGGTCGATTCGCTGCAGGCGATGTCGCGCAACACCGGCCAGGCGGCCCAGGAGATCGCCGGCCTGGCACAGTCGGCCCGGCACGCTGGCGCGGCTGGATGCGCCCGATGGGCCGCTGGCCATGGCCACGCGCAGCATGCGCGATATTGCCTGGGCGGCCGCCCGCCTCGATGCGCAGACCCTGCCGGCGGTCTCCGGCATGGCCAGCAGCATCGATTCGGCGGCCCGCAGCGCCACGACCACATTGCGGCGCGTGGGCGATACGCCCCAATCGTTGCTGTTCGGCCCGCCGCCCACCGTGCCCGGGCCGGGCGAGCCGGGTTTTGCCGGATTCGGGAGGTAAATGGATATGAAGAAGGCCATCATCGTGTTGTCGGCCCTGCTGCTGGCCGGCTGCGGCGCCGGCCGCATGGCCGCGCCGCCGGCGCTGTTCGACCTGGGCGCCGACGTGGCGGCCACGCCCGCCTTGCCGGCGCGTCAGCCGATCGTGCTGGCGTTCGAGGCGGTGCCGTATCTGTCCGATACCGGCGTGATCTGGCGGGTGGGCGACAGCGCCAGCCCGCATGCCTACGCACGCTCGCGCTGGGCGAGCGCGCCGGCCGAGCTGGTGCGCCAGCGCCTGGTCGAGCGCCTGTCGCACCAGGGGCCGGTGCTGGGCGCCGGCATGGGCGCGGGCCTGGCGCAGGTGCAGGTCACGCTGACGTTCGAGCAAGTCTTCGCCGCCGACGGGCAGGCCAGCGTCGGCCATGTGGCGATGCAGGCCGTGTTGCTGCAGGATCGCCAGGTGGTCGGCCAGGTGCGGATCGCGCGCGAAGCGCCGGCCGCCACCCAGGATGCCGCCGGCGGCGTGCAGGCCTTGCGCCAGGCCACCGATGCCGCGGCCGACGAGCTGGCCGGCTGGCTGGCCGGCCGCGTCGCGGCCGCCGGCGCGCGCGCCGGCAGTTAACATGGCCTTTTGTTCCACTTAGTTCCGTCATGTCCGCACGTACCGAAACCCAAGTATTCACTGGCGCCGCCGGCAGCATCGACTGCGCCATCGATTGGCCCGCCCATGCGCCGCGCGGCTGGGCGCTGGTGTTGCACCCGCACTCGCTGCAAGGCGGCGCGCGCGACAACAAGGTGGTCACCACCGTGGCGCGCGCCTGCGTGCAGCATGGGCTGGCCGCGGTGCGGCCGAATTTCCGCGGCGTGGGCGAGTCGGCCGGCGAGTTCGACAAGTCGATCGGCGAGACCGAAGACATGCTGGCGCTGGTGGCGCAGGTGCGCGAACGCTACCCGGAATTCGCCGCGTCGCCGTGGGTGCTGGGCGGCTTCTCGTTCGGCACCGCGGTCGCGGCGCAGACCTATGCGGCCCTGGCCGCGTCCGGCGATCCGTCGCTGCCGCGCGCGCTGATGCTGATGGGGCCGGCGGTCAACCGTTTCGAGCGTTCGGCCACCGAGGTGCCGGCCGATACCTTGCTGGTGCATGGCGAAGTGGACGACGTGGTGCCGCTGGCCGAAGCCCTGGAATGGGCGCGGCCGCGCTCCCTGCCGGTGGTGGTCGTGCCGGGGGCCTCGCACTTTTTCCACGGCAAGCTGCTGGTGCTGCGGCAACTGGTGCAGGACCGCCTTCGCATTGCGCTGGATTGACCCGGCCCGCGTTGCATCACGTTGCATGTTTGTAAGCGCAACGGAACGTTCTCGTCAGGGACGTGTCGGATACGCTGCCTATAATTGTGGGCCTCTACCTGCCCTGGCGGGCCCTACCTGAACTCCTAGCTGTGAAGATTCAATAGGTTGTATGCATGGTTCATCCGAACCGGATTTGAGAAACTGGAAATCGCCACCCCCCCAGTTCACTCAAGGAGCCCGGCCGGATGAACACCCATAAGCATGCCCGATTGACCTTCCTACGTCGACTCGAAATGGTCCAGCAATTGATCGCCCATCAAGTTTGTGTGCCTGAAGCGGCCCGCGCCTATGGGGTCACCGCGCCGACTGTGCGCAAATGGCTGGGCCGCTTCCTGGCTCAGGGCCAGGCGGGCTTGGCCGATGCGTCCTCGCGCCCGACGGTCTCGCCCCGAGCGATTGCGCCGGCCAAGGCGCTGGCTATCGTGGAGCTGCGCCGCAAGCGGCTGACCCAAGCGCGCATCGCCCAGGCGCTGGGCGTGTCAGCCAGCACCGTCAGCCGCGTCCTGGCCCGCGCCGGTCTGTCGCACCTGGCCGACCTGGAGCCGGCCGAGCCGGTGGTGCGCTACGAGCATCAGGCCCCCGGCGATCTGCTGCACATCGACATCAAGAAGCTGGGACGTATCCAGCGCCCTGGCCACCGGGTCACGGGCAACCGACGCGATACCGTTGAGGGGGCCGGCTGGGACTTCGTCTTCGTGGCCATCGATGACCACGCCCGCGTGGCCTTCACCGACATCCACCCCGACGAGCGCTTCCCCAGCGCCGTCCAGTTCCTCAAGGACGCAGTGGCCTACTACCAGCGCCTGGGCGTGACCATCCAGCGCTTGCTCACCGACAATGGCTCGGCCTTTCGCAGCCGCGCCTTCGCCGCGCTGTGCCATGAGCTGGGCATCAAGCACCGCTTTACCCGACCTTACCGCCCACAGACCAATGGCAAGGCCGAACGCTTCATCCAGTCGGCCTTGCGTGAGTGGGCTTACGCTCACACCTACCAGAACTCCCAACACCGAGCCGATGCCATGAAATCCTGGCTACACCACTACAACTGGCATCGACCCCACCAAGGCATCGGGCGCGCTGTACCCATCTCCAGACTCAACCTGGACGAATACAACCTATTGACAGTTCACAACTAGCCGATGAAGACCTTGCCTGATACTGCTATTGCCCCCGTCGTTCTTTCCCGTCGCGTATTGGCCAGCGCCGTGCTGGCTGCCATGCTGGCCGCTGCGGCGCCGGCCGGGGCCCAGCAGCAGGCGGCGCCCGCCACGCCTGTCGCCGCCGCCGCGCCCGCGGCGGGCGGCGCGGTAGGCGCCGTGGGAGACCTGGCGGCCGTGCCGGTGCCGACCATCGCCGCCAAGGCGTGGATCACCGTGGACGTCAACAGCGGCCAGGTGCTGGCAGCCTCCAACGCCGACATGAAGGTCGAGCCGGCCTCGCTGACCAAGATCATGACCGCCTATGTGGTGTTCAACGCGCTGCAGGAAAAGCGCCTGACCCTGGAGCAGCAGGTTCCGGTCTCCGAGCACGCATGGCGCACCGGCGGTTCGCGCATGTTCATCGAGCCGCGCAAGCCGGTGACGGTCGACGAACTGAACCAGGGCATGATCGTCCAGTCGGGCAATGACGCATCGGTCGCGCTGGCCGAGGCCGTCGGCGGCAGCGAAAGCGCCTTTGCGGCCCTGATGAACCAGGAGGCGCAGCGCCTGGGCATGCGCAATACGCATTTCATGAACTCCACCGGCCTGCCCGATCCGCAGCACGTCACCACGGCGCGCGACCTGGCCACGCTGGCGGCGCACCTGATCTCGGATTACCCGGACTACTACCACTACTACAAGCAGAAAAGCTACACGTACAACAAGATCACCCAGGCCAACCGCAACCGCCTGTTGTGGGCCGATCCGTCGGTCGACGGCATGAAGACGGGGCACACCGATTCGGCCGGCTACTGCCTGGTTTCGACCGCCATGCGCGGCGACCGCCGTATCCTGACCGTGCTGGTGGGCGCCGACAGCGAAGCCACGCGCGCCGAGGAAAGCCTCAAGCTGCTCAACTGGAGCTTCCAGAACTTCGATACGGTCAAGCTGTACGACCAGAGCCAGCCCGGGCTGGACGCGCGGGTCTGGGAAGGCAAGGTCGAGAACGTCAAGCTGGGTCCGCCCAACCCGGTGTGGCTGGCGGTGCCGCGCGGCAAGGCGGCCGAGATCAAGCCGGTCGCGCAGCGCACCGACCCGCTGGTGGCGCCGCTGACCAAGGGACAGCAGGTCGGCACGCTGCAGCTCACGCTCGACGGCAAGACCTTGCGCGTCGAACCGCTGGTGGTCCAGGAAGACGTCGAGCGCGCCGGCTTCTTCGGCCGCATGGCCGACACCGTGAAGCGCTGGTTCCAGTAACGATGAAAGCCGCGCCGGAGGCGGCGCGGCGGCACCGGTGGGCTGCCATGCCCGCCCCTATCCTCTCCAAGGAGCTCCCCATGATTCCGGGCATGCCGGGCGACAGCCAGGTATATCTCAACGGCGAATTCACGCGCCTCGACGAAGCCAAGATTTCCGTGCTCGACCGCGGTTTCATCTTCGGCGATGG
Organism: Bordetella pertussis 18323; assembly: GCF_000306945.1. Classification (NCBI taxonomy): domain Bacteria; kingdom Pseudomonadati; phylum Pseudomonadota; class Betaproteobacteria; order Burkholderiales; family Alcaligenaceae; genus Bordetella; species Bordetella pertussis. Next base: position 187,718 of record NC_018518.1, read on the forward strand.
TATCTATGAAGTCGTGCCGGTCTATGACGGCAAGGTGTTCCGCATGACCGAACACCTGAATCGCCTGGATCGCAGCCTGGCGGCGCTGCGCATCGCCGCGCCGATGGACCGCGCGGGATGGGAGTCGGTGATCGCCGGGTTGATCGCCCGCTCGGCCCAGCCCACCTGCATCATCTACCTGCAGGTCACGCGCGGCGTCTGCAAGCGCGATCACGCCTTTCCCACCGAGCCGATCACGCCCACAGTGTTCGGCATGGCCGCGGCCTTCAGTCCGCCGGGGGCCGCGCAGCGCACCCAGGGCCTGAGCGCGATTGCCATCGACGACGAGCGTTGGCTGCATTGCGAGATCAAGTCGGTTTCGCTGCTGGGCAACGTGCTGGCCAAGCAGCAGGCCGTGGACGCCGGCGTGGACGAGGTGGTGCAGTTTCGCGATGGCTGGCTGACCGAGGGCTCGTCGACCAATATCTGGGTGGTTTCCGGCGGCAAGCTGCTGGCCCCGCCCAAGAACAACCTGATCCTGGAAGGCATCCGCTACGGCCTGATGGGCGAGCTGGCCGAGGCGGCCGGCCTGCCGTTCGAGGCGCGGCGGATCTCGCGCGAGGAAGTGCTCGCCGCCGACGAATTGATGCTGACCTCGGCCACCAAGGAAGTGCTGCCCATCGTGCGCCTGGACGGCAAGGCGGTGGGCGCGGGCAAGCCCGGCCCCGTTTATGAGCAGTTGCGCGCGGGTTATGATGCGCGTATCGCCGCCCTGTAGCGGCCGGCAGGCGGGCGGCCCTGGCGCCGCCCGCGTTTCGCGTCCCTCGCGACGCCGCCACCCAGGCAGACGCAGATGCACAATATTCCCCCGGAAGAGTCCCTGATCGAGTATCCGAGCGACTTCCCCATCAAGGTAATGGGCAAGCAGCATCCGGAATTCGCCCAGACCCTCACTGAAGTCGTGCTGCAGTTCGACCCGGGTTTCGATCCGGCATCGGTCGAGATGCGGCCCAGCAAGGGCGGCAACTACCTGGGGCTGACCTTCACGGTGCGTGCGACCTCGCGCGAACAGCTCGATTCGCTGTACCGCGCCCTGCACGGCCACCCCATGGTGTCGATCGTCCTGTAGCCCCGTCATGATCAAGTGGCTTGCGCGCCCGGCCGACTACGCTTCGGTCTGGGACGCCATGAAGACGTTCACCGCCGCGCGCGGTCCCGGCACCGCCGATGAAATCTGGCTGTGCGAGCATGCCCCGGTCTATACCCTGGGCCAGGCCGGGCGGCCCGAACACCTGCTCAATCCCGGGCTCATCCCGGTCGTGCATTGCGACCGCGGCGGCCAGGTCACCTATCACGGCCCGGGCCAGGTACTCGCCTACACCTTGTTCGACCTGCGCCGCGCCGGGCTGTACGTGCGCGAGTACGTCGACATGCTCGAACAGGCGACCCTGGCCACGCTGCGCGAGCTGGGCCTGGAGCAGGCCTGTCGCAAGCCGGGCGCGCCCGGCATCTATGTGCCCCAGCCCGGCGGCGAACTGGCCAAGATCGCCGCCCTGGGCGTGAAGGTGCGCAATGGCTATGCCTATCATGGACTGGCGCTGAACATCGATATGGATCTGTCGCCGTTTCTCGGTATCAATCCCTGTGGCTACGAAGGCCTGCGCACGGTCGATCTGGCTGCCTGCGGCGTGCGCACCAGCGTGGAGCGGGCCGGCGAATTGCTGGCCGCGCAGCTGGCGCGCGCCCATGGCCAGGCGGTGCAGCAGCGCGCCGCGGCGCTGGCGGGCGTGCCGGGATAGTAGAATGGCTTTTTTGTCTCGAACCGGACCGCGCCTGGCGTTCCGGTTGTGAAGGTGCTCAATGTCCACGCTCGTCGAGTCCCCCGTTCCCTCGAACGACTCGCAGGCCGCCGCGCCGGCCGCCTACGATCCCACCCAGAAGCAGAAATCGCAGGCCAAGACCGCGCGCATTCCGATCAAGGTGGTCGCGGCCGAGAAGCTGAAGAAGCCGGAATGGATCCGCGTGCGCGCCGCCGCCCCGGGGTCGCGCTTCTACGACATCAAGCGCATCCTGCGCGAGCACAACCTGCATACGGTGTGCGAAGAGGCATCCTGCCCGAACATCGGCGAATGCTTCGGCAAGGGCACGGCCACCTTCATGATCATGGGCGACAAGTGCACGCGCCGTTGCCCGTTCTGTGATGTGGGCCACGGCCGTCCCGATCCGCTGGACACGCAAGAGCCCGAAAACCTGGCGCGCACCATCGCCGCGCTCAAGCTGTCCTACGTGGTCATCACCTCGGTCGACCGCGACGACCTGCGCGACGGTGGCGCCGCCCACTTCGTCGAATGCATCGCCAAGGTGCGCGAGTATTCGCCCGATACCCGCATCGAAGTGCTGGTGCCCGACTTCCGCGGCCGCCTGGACCGTGCGCTGCACATCCTCAACAGCGGCCCGCCGGACGTCATGAACCACAACCTGGAAACCGTGCCGCGCCTGTACAAGCAGGCACGCCCGGGCTCGGACTACGCGCATTCGCTCAAGCTGCTGGCCGAGTTCAAGAAGCTGCACCCCGAGGTGCCCACCAAGTCGGGCCTGATGCTGGGCCTGGGCGAGACGGACGAGGAAATCCTGCAGGTCATGCGGGACATGCGCGAGCATAACGTCGACATGCTGACCATCGGCCAGTATCTCCAGCCGTCGGAGCACCATCTGCCGGTGCTGCGCTACGTGCATCCGGACACCTTCGCGATGTTCGAGCGCGAGGCCTACGCCATGGGCTTCACGCATGCGGCCGTGGGCGCCATGGTGCGCTCGTCGTACCACGCCGACCAGCAGGCGCACGCCGCCGGCGTCAACTGAAGACGCGCGGGCCGCTACGCATAGGTATCGGCCCGCGCCAGCGCCACGCCCTGGCGGTCTTTCACCGACAGGATGGGCGCTTGGCCCTGCAGCGGCCAGTCCACCTTGAGTTGCGGGTCGTCCCAGCGCACGCAGCGCTCATGTTCGGGCGCGTAGTAGTCGGTGGCCTTGTACAGGCACTCGGTATCGTCGGACAACGCCAGGAAGCCGTGCGCAAATCCTTCCGGAATCCACAGCTGGTGCCGGTTGCGCGCCGACAGGTAGGCGCCGGTCCAGCGCCCGAAGGTGGGCGAACCGCGGCGCAGGTCCACCGCCACGTCATAGGCTTCGCCCGCCACCACGCGCACCAGCTTGGCCTGCGGATGCAGGATCTGGTAGTGCAGGCCGCGCAGCACGCCCGCGCGCGAGCATGAGTGATTGTCCTGCACGAAGCGGATGCGCCGCCCCAGTTGCGCGTCCAGGCGGTCCTGGTTGAAGCTCTCGAAGAAGCAGCCGCGCTCGTCGCCGAACACCTGGGGTTCGATCAGCACGACGTCCGCGATGGCCAAGGGGGTGAGTTTCATGACGCCTCCGAATTCTTGCCTGGCGGGTTTACTGTAATCCTGGCGCCGGGCGCGGCGCTACAGGGTATGCGCCCGCGCGGCCAGGGCATCCACGACCGCATCCAGGTCGACTTGCCAGTCGGGCAGCTCGGGCTCCAGGGCATCGCGTAGCGCGCCGCAGTCCAGCCGCGAATTGGCCGGCCGTGGCGCCGGCAGCGGGTATTGCGCCGCCGTGACGGGCCGGATGTGCGCCGGGTCCAGGCTCAGCGCCAGTCCGGCGCGCCGGGCCCGCGCCACGATGTGGCAGGCCAGCCCGTGCCAGCTGACATGGCCGCCCGCGCTCAGGTGCCACAGGCCGTCGGGCAGGCGGCGGCGCCGGTGCGCATCGATCGCCTGCCAGGTGACGGCGGCGATACGGCCCGCCCAGATCGGGGCGCCGTGCTGGTCGGCGACCACGGACAGCTCGGCGCGGGTGCGCGCCAGGCGCAGGATGGTCTTGACGAAATTGGCGCCATGGCTGGCGTAGACCCAGCTGGTGCGCAGTATCAGGTGCGGGCAGCCGCTGGCCGCGATGGCCTGTTCGCCGGCCAGCTTGGAGCGGCCGTAGGCGTTCAGCGGATGTGCGGCGTCGGTTTCCCGGTAGGCGCGGGCGCGCTTGCCGTCGAACACGTAGTCGGTGGAATAGTGCACCAGCAATGCATTGTTGCGGCGCGCATAGTCCGCCATGACCGCCACCGCCTGGGCATTGATGCGCAGCGCCAGCTCCGGCTCGGCCTCGGCGCGGTCGACTTCGGTATAGGCGGCGGCGTTGATCAGTATGCGCGGCGCGTAGGCATCGAGCACGGCGGCCAGCCGGCCCAGGTCGCGCAGGTCGGCCTGGCGGCGGTCCAGCGCGGCCAGCCGCGCCCATGCCGGCGGGTGCGCCAGCAGCGCATCGCCGATCTGTCCGGTGCGGCCCAGCAGCAGGATGTTCATGTGCCGTAATGCGTATCGAGCCAGTGGCGATACGCGCCGCTGGCGATGTCCGCCACCCACTGCGGATGGTCCAGGTACCAGCGTACCGTCTCGCGCAGGCCCGCCTCGAACGAGGTCGCGGCCCGCCAGCCGAGTTCGCGCTGTATCTTGCCGGCGTCGATCGCGTAGCGCCTGTCGTGGCCGGGCCGTTCGGGAATGAAGGCGATGCCGCCGGCATGCGGCTGCCCATCCGGGCGGGCGCGCCATTGGTCCAGCAGGGCGCAGACCGCGTGCACGACTTCCAGGTTGGTGCGCTCGCAGTGCGCGCCGATGTTGTAGGTCTGCCCCGGCTGGCCGTCGCGCAGCACGCATTCCAGCGCCGCGCAATGGTCGACCACGTAGAGCCAGTCGCGCACGTGCATGCCGTCGCCATACAGGGGCAGCGCGCGGCCGGCCAGCGCATGGTGGATCACCAGCGGGATCAGCTTCTCGGGGAACTGGCGCGGGCCATAGTTGTTGCAGCAGTGCGTGGTGATGGCGGGCAGCCCGTAGGTGTGGCGGTACGAGCGCACCATGTGGTCGCTGGCCGCCTTGCTGGCCGAATACGGGTTGTTCGGCTGGTAGGGATGGGTTTCGGTGAAGGGGGCGGCCTGGGGCGCCAGCGATCCGTACACCTCGTCGGTGGACACATGCAGGAAGCGGAAGGCCGCCGCCGCAGCGGCGTCCTGTTCGGTGCAATAGGCGCGCGCGGCCTCCAGCAGGGTGAAAGTGCCCACGACGTTGGTCTGCACGAAGGCGTCGGGGGCCCGGATGGCGCGGTCCACATGCGATTCGGCGGCGAAATTGACGATGGCGCGGGGCCGGTGTTCGCGCAGCAACCGGCGCACCAGCGGCGCGTCGGCGATGTCGCCATGCACCAGCAGATGGCGCGGGTCATCGCGCAGTGCGGCCAGGTTGGCCGCGTTGCCGGCGTAGGTCAGCAGGTCCAGGTTGATCACCGGCTCATCGCCGCTGGCCAGCCAGCCCAGCACGAAATTCGAACCGATGAAGCCGGCGCCGCCGGTGACGAGAATGCTCATGCGCCGATTTTACGGCCGGCATGCCGGCCGTGGGGCTAGTTGTGAACTGTCAATAGGTTGTATTCGTCCAGGTTGAGTCTGGAGATGGGTACAGCGCGCCCGATGCCTTGGTGGGGTCGATGCCAGTTGTAGTGGTGTAGCCAGGATTTCATGGCATCGGCTCGGTGTTGGGAGTTCTGGTAGGTGTGAGCGTAAGCCCACTCACGCAAGGCCGACTGGATGAAGCGTTCGGCCTTGCCATTGGTCTGTGGGCGGTAAGGTCGGGTAAAGCGGTGCTTGATGCCCAGCTCATGGCACAGCGCGGCGAAGGCGCGGCTGCGAAAGGCCGAGCCATTGTCGGTGAGCAAGCGCTGGATGGTCACGCCCAGGCGCTGGTAGTAGGCCACTGCGTCCTTGAGGAACTGGACGGCGCTGGGGAAGCGCTCGTCGGGGTGGATGTCGGTGAAGGCCACGCGGGCGTGGTCATCGATGGCCACGAAGACGAAGTCCCAGCCGGCCCCCTCAACGGTATCGCGTCGGTTGCCCGTGACCCGGTGGCCAGGGCGCTGGATACGTCCCAGCTTCTTGATGTCGATGTGCAGCAGATCGCCGGGGGCCTGATGCTCGTAGCGCACCACCGGCTCGGCCGGCTCCAGGTCGGCCAGGTGCGACAGACCGGCGCGGGCCAGGACGCGGCTGACGGTGCTGGCTGACACGCCCAGCGCCTGGGCGATGCGCGCTTGGGTCAGCCGCTTGCGGCGCAGCTCCACGATAGCCAGCGCCTTGGCCGGCGCAATCGCTCGGGGCGAGACCGTCGGGCGCGAGGACGCATCGGCCAAGCCCGCCTGGCCCTGAGCCAGGAAGCGGCCCAGCCATTTGCGCACAGTCGGCGCGGTGACCCCATAGGCGCGGGCCGCTTCAGGCACACAAACTTGATGGGCGATCAATTGCTGGACCATTTCGAGTCGACGTAGGAAGGTCAATCGGGCATGCTTATGGGTGTTCATCCGGCCGGGCTCCTTGAGTGAACTGGGGGGGTGGCGATTTCCAGTTTCTCAAATCCGGTTCGGATGAACCATGCATACAACCTATTGAATCTTCACAGCTAGTGAAGAAATTTTCGGACCGATTGAAGCATGCTCGGCGACTGCGCCAGCTCTCGCAAGAAAACCTGGCGCACATCAGCGGTCTGTCGCAAAGCGCCGTGGCCAGCTACGAAAACGGCCTGCGCCAATCCAGCCGCTCGATCCGCAAGCTGGCGATCGCCCTGCAGGTAAACCTGGACTGGCTCGAAACCGGCGTGGGCCCGATGGAGCTCGAAGCCTACCCCAGCGGCCCGGCTGCCTGGCGCCCCGGCCTGATGGAGCCGGGCGGCGAACGTGCTGCCGCGCCGTGGCCGTTTCGCGCCGTCGCCCACGCCCGCTACCAGGCGCTCAGCGCCCGCGACAAGCTGCTGCTCGAACAGCTCGTGCGCACCTTCATCGACGCCTGCCATGCCGACTACGGCCGCGCGCCGCCGTGGCCGCGCGAGCGCTGAACGCGGCCCGCGATATGGAATAATGCCCCTGCCGCGCCCCACCGGGCGCGCGCCTTTATTTCAGCGAGATACATGCCGCCCCCCTCCCGCAAGCCCGCGGCGCCGCGCCGCGTCCGTCGACCCGCCGCGGCCCCCGTCCCGCGGCTGGCGCCGGTGGCCGGACCGGGCCGGCTGATCGACGAAGGACTGTCGTTCTACGAAGCGTCCCTGGCCGGCAAGGCCGAACGCTACGGGCGCGGCGAAACGCCGCACACCATCCACGTATGGTGGGCGCGCCGCCCCCATTCGGCCATGCGCGCGCTGGTCTACGCCGCCTTGCGCGCGCCCGCCGACAAGCGCGCCGCGGCGCGCCTGTCCGAACTGGGCGCCACCCCCGTGCCGCAGCCCGGGCTGCTGGCCGAGGCCGCCGCGGAGCTGGCCGGCCAGTACGGCGGCGCGCCGCGCGTGCTGGATATGTTCGGCGGCGGCGGCACGATCGCCTTCGAGGCGGCGCTGCTGGGCTGCGACGCCCACTCCATCGACGTCAATGAACTCGCGGTATTCCTGCAGCAGGCCAACCTGACCTACGGCGCCACGCTGGACCATGGCCTGCTCAAGCAGCTGGCGCACCGGCACGGCCAGGCGGTGCTGCAACGGCTGGCCCGGCGCACCGAGACCCTGTATCCGTTGCGCGGCCGCCTGGCCAGCCAGGCGGAAAAACCCATCGTCTATCTCTGGACCTACCGCCACGCCTGTCCGCAATGCGGCTACGCCTATACGCTGTCGCGGCGGCCCTGGCTGTCGAAGAAGGCCGGCAAGGCGCTGGCCATGGTGGCCACGCCCGGCCCCGATGGCGACGGCGTCGACATGGTGTCGCTGCCGGATGGCGAGCCGCCCCCATCGCGCTGGGCCGGACGCGGCGCGACGGCCTGCCCGCGCTGCAGCGCCACCGCCACGCCCGGCATCGCCGACAGCGCCGACCATTGCGTGGCGGTGGTCACGTCGGCCGGCGTGGGCAAGCAATTCGCCCTGCGCGACGATGCCTTGCCCGCGGCCGGCCTGCTGCGCGAACAGGAAGAAACGCTGCTGCAGCGCACCGGCCTGGCCCTGCCCGCGACCACCCTGCCGGCCTGGTCGGGCATCGTCAACCCGGCGCTCTACGGCATGCGCGGCCACGCCGACCTGTTCAATCCGCGCCAACGCCTGGTCACGCTGATGCTGCTGGAGGAACTGCTGGCCGAGCATCGTACGCTGCAGGCCGCGCACGGTGCCGACGTCGCGCGCTTCGTCAGCGCCTCGCTCAGCGGCCTGATCGACCAGATGGTGGACTGGAACTGCCGGCTGTCGATGTGGATTCCGCAGAACGAGCAGGTCGGACGCGCCTTCTGCGGCCCGGGCGTGGCCATGCTGTGGGACTATGCCGAAGTCGATCCGGTCGGCACCGGGCCGGGCAACCTCCACGCCAAGCTGGAACGCATCTGCGCCGGCATCGACGCGCTGGCGCTGCTGCGCCGGCCGGTGCAGGTGCAGCGCGCCTCGGCCGCCGCGCTGCCCTATCCGGACGACAGCTTCGACGCCATCGTTACCGACCCGCCCTATTACGACAATATTTTCTACAGCGTTCTGGCAGATTTCTTCTATGCATGGAAGAAACCGCTTATCGACGCTATCGAAAACCGCCCGACAACGCCGCCCCATGCGCCGACCGCCAATAGCGGCCATGACGAACTGGTGGCCTCGCGGCAGCGCGCCGGCGGCAGCGCGCGCGCGGCTCACGACGAATACTGCGCACGGCTGGGCCAGGCGCTGCGCGAAGCGGCCCGGGTGCTCAAGCCCGACGGCCTGCTGGCCTTCGTCTACAGCCATGCCTCGGTACTGGGCTGGGCCGCCCTGGTGACGGCGTTCCGCGCCGCGCCCTTCACGATCAACAGCGTGCAACCGTTGAGCATCGAGCGCAAGGCGCGGCCGCGCGCCCTGGCATCCGAGGCCGTCAACACCTGCACCACCTTCGTGGCGCGCCGCGCCCAGGCGCCCAGGCCGGTGCTGGCGCGCGCGGCGCTGCAGGCGCAATTCGACGCCATCCTGCGCGGCGGCCTGCACCGCAGCCTGTTGCGGGCCGGCTGGCACGAGCACGATGCCGGCGTGGCGCTGATCGCCCAGGGCGTCGCCCTGCTGGCGAACTGCGCCGCCGTGGAAGATGCCGACACCGCGGCGCTGATCGTCGACTTGGCCGGCCAGGTCAGCGCCCTGCTGCCCGGCTTCTCGATCAAGCAGCGCGCCTCGCTCTAGCTGTGATGTCTCAATAGGTTGTTCATCCAGGCCGGACCTGGGATGCCGTGGTTACCACGCCATCGCAACTCAGGGCAGGACACTGGATGAACAACCATAAGCATGCGCGATTGACCCGCCTAGGTGTGAAGATTCAATAGGTTGTATGCATGGTTCATCCGAACCGGATTTGAGAAACTGGAAATCGCCAACTCCCCAGTTCACTCAAGGAGCCCGGCCGGATGAACACCCATAAGCATGCCCGATTGACCTTCCTACGTCGACTCGAAATGGTCCAGCAATTGATCGCCCATCAAGTTTGTGTGCCTGAAGCGGCCCGCGCCTATGGGGTCACCGCGCCGACTGTGCGCAAATGGCTGGGCCGCTTCCTGGCTCAGGGCCAGGCGGGCTTGGCCGATGCGTCCTCGCGCCCGACGGTCTCGCCCCGAGCGATTGCGCCGGCCAAGGCGCTGGCTATCGTGGAGCTGCGCCGCAAGCGGCTGACCCAAGCGCGCATCGCCCAGGCGCTGGGCGTGTCAGCCAGCACCGTCAGCCGCGTCCTGGCCCGCGCCGGTCTGTCGCACCTGGCCGACCTGGAGCCGGCCGAGCCGGTGGTGCGCTACGAGCATCAGGCCCCCGGCGATCTGCTGCACATCGACATCAAGAAGCTGGGACGTATCCAGCGCCCTGGCCACCGGGTCACGGGCAACCGACGCGATACCGTTGAGGGGGCCGGCTGGGACTTCGTCTTCGTGGCCATCGATGACCACGCCCGCGTGGCCTTCACCGACATCCACCCCGACGAGCGCTTCCCCAGCGCCGTCCAGTTCCTCAAGGACGCAGTGGCCTACTACCAGCGCCTGGGCGTGACCATCCAGCGCTTGCTCACCGACAATGGCTCGGCCTTTCGCAGCCGCGCCTTCGCCGCGCTGTGCCATGAGCTGGGCATCAAGCACCGCTTTACCCGACCTTACCGCCCACAGACCAATGGCAAGGCCGAACGCTTCATCCAGTCGGCCTTGCGTGAGTGGGCTTACGCTCACACCTACCAGAACTCCCAACACCGAGCCGATGCCATGAAATCCTGGCTACACCACTACAACTGGCATCGACCCCACCAAGGCATCGGGCGCGCTGTACCCATCTCCAGACTCAACCTGGACGAATACAACCTATTGACAGTTCACAGCTAGGCCGCGCCGAGAGGCAGTTCCATCTGCGTGGTGGAAACCCGGCGCGCACGGGCGGCGCGGCTCAGATAACGGTGTCCCTCGTGGGCCAGCAGCGCCTGCTTGCGCGGCAGCCCGCCGCCAAACCCCGTCAGCGATGTGTCATGGCCGATGATGCGGTGGCAGGGGATCAGGATGGAAATCGGATTCCTGCCCACCGCGCCGGCCACGGCGCGGGCCGCCTTGGGCCGGCCGACGCGCCGCGCCAGCTCGCCATAGCTGATGGTCGCGCCGAAAGGCAGTTCCAGCAGCGCCTGCCAGACCTGGCGCTGGAATGGCGTGCCCTCGGGCTGCATGGCCACCTCGAAAGCGCGCCGCCGGCCCGCGAACCATTGCTCCAGCTCGGCGGCCGCCTGCCGCAACGCCGGGTGCGCGGCGTCCAGCGTCCAGCCCGCGGCGGCCGGGCAATCGCGCTGGTCGACGAACCAGGCGCCGCACAGCGCCTGCCCGCGCGCGGCCAGCCGCATCGGCCCCAGCGGCGTATCGGTGTCGCAATAGAGGATATCCGTGGCCTGTGCGCTGGGCGGATTCATGGCTGCTCCTTGCGCGCCAGCGCCCGCGCATACAGCACATCGCGCGCCAGGCCGGTCACCTTGGCGGCCACCCGCGCGGCATCGCGCACCGACAGCGACTCCAGCAGCGCGTCGAGCAGCGCATCGGTACGCGGGTCGGCCGGATCGGCCTCGTCGTCCTGGGCGCCCGGCGCCTGGTGCACGATCAGCACGAATTCGCCCTGGCCGCGGTGCGCGTCGGCGGCCAGCCAGTCCGCCGCCTCGCCCAGCGGCATCGTGGCGATTTCCTCGAAGCGCTTGGTCAACTCGCGGGCCACGGTCAACAGCCGCGCCGGGCCGCCGGCCTCGCGCAGGTCGGCCAGCGTGGCGGCCAGCCGATGCGGCGACTCGAACATCACCACCGGCGCCGGCAGCGCGCACCACTGGCGCAGCCAGCGCTGGCGCGCCACCGCCTTGGCGGGCAGGAAGCCGGCGAACGCGAACGCCGGATTCTCGTCCGAGGTCGCTCCGCTGCCCATCAGCGCCGCGATCACGGCGCTGGGGCCGGGCACCGGCACCACGGCGTAGCCCGCCTCGCGCACCGCGCGCACGATGCGCGCGCCCGGATCGCTGACCGCCGGCGCGCCGGCGTCGGACACCAGCGCGACGCGCTGGCCCTGGGCAAGCCGTTCGCAGATCGCCTGGGCGGCGCTGGCCTCGTTGTGGCGGTGCGCCGCCATCAGCGGCGTGCTCACGCCCCAGGCGTCCAGCAGCGTGCGGCTGGCGCGCGTGTCTTCGGCCGCGATCACATCGGCGCGCACCAGCGCCTGCCACGCGCGCAGGCCCAGGTCGCCGAGGTTGCCGATGGGCGTGGCGATCACGTACAAGGTGGCCGCCGGCCAGTGCTGCGCGGCCACCCGGTCAGCCACCCGGCTCCAGGCGTCGCCCTGGGCCGGCGATAGGACATCTTGATTCATTGCATGGTGCTGCGACGGTGAAAACTGTGCCAGTGTAGCCCTGCACCGCCCCTTGCGACGACCGCCATGACCGACACCGCCACCCGCCTGGCCTTCGCCCGCGCCGCCCAGGCCCAGCGCTGCCTGCATCGCCGCCCGCCGGCCTCGCCGCGCGCAAGCCCCGGCGCCCGCGGCGGCGGCTCGCCCACGCAGCGCCGCGGACAGGCTTACGAAAGCGCCGCCCTGCGCTGGCTGGCAAGGCAGGGCCTGCGGCCGCTGACGCGCAACCTGCGCTGCCGCGCCGGCGAAATCGACCTCGCCATGCGCGACGGCGAAGTACTGGTACTGGTCGAAGTGCGGGCGCGCGCCCACGCCGGCTACGGCGGCGCGGCAGCCAGCATCGGCGCGTCCAAGCAAGGCCGCCTGGCGCGCGCGGCGGCCTTGCTGCTGCCCGTGCTGCTGCGCCGCCACTGGCCCGGCGCGCCGCCGCCGGTGCGCTTCGACGTCGTGGCCTTCGAGGCCGGCCGGCCGCACTGGCTGCGCGGCGCCTTCTGGCTGGCCGAGCATGCCCCCGCGCAGGGGCGCCGCGGGCAGGATGCGCAGGGCTGGCGCGTGAGATAATGCGCGCCATGGATATGACCTCTCGCATGACGTCGCACTTTCGCGATGCGATGGCGCTCTGCGAACAAAGCGCGGACGCGCTGGCCGCCCCCCTGGCAGCCGCGGTAGACCTGCTTTTCGCAGCCCTGGCCAACAACGGCAGGATTCTGGCATGCGGCAACGGCGGCTCGGCCGCCGATGCCCAGCATTTCATCGCCGAACTGGTGGGCCGCTTCGAGCGCGAACGCCTGCCCCTGGCCGGCATCGCCCTCAATACCGACACCTCCATCATGACGGCGGTGGGCAACGACTACGGATTCGACGAGATCTTCGAGCGGCAGGTCCATGCGCTGGGCCAGCCCGGCGACGTGCTGGTGGCGATCTCGACCAGCGGCAATTCGCCCAATGTGGTGCGCGCCATGGAAACCGCGCGCGAACGCGAAATGCATGTCATCGCGCTGACCGGCAAGGGCGGCGGGGTCATGGGGGAACTCATCACCCCGCACGACGTCCATCTCTGTGTGCCGCACGACCGCACCATGCGTATCCAGGAAGTCCATATCATCTTGCTGCACGCCCTGTGCGACGGCATAGACGCCCTTCTACTAGGAGACACCGAATGATGCCCGACGCCAAAACCGCCGCCCGTCCCCTGCTGCTGGCCGCCGCCCTCTCGGCCGCGGCGCTCACGCTGTCGGCCTGCGCCCCGCTGGTCATCGGCGGCGCGGCAGCCACCACCGCGGTCGTCGTCACCGACCGGCGCACCTCCGGCGTCCAGCTCGAAGACCAGAACATCGCCTTCAAGGCCGAAAGCCAGATCGCGCAGAAGCTGGGCAACACCGCCCGCGTCAATGCCATGGTGTACGGCGGCCACGTGCTGCTGACAGGCGACGCCCCGACCGAAGAGGCCAAGGCGCAGGCCACCGCCATCGCCCAGTCGATCGAGAACGTCAAGGCGGTCACCAACCAGCTGACGGTCGGCCCGGCGGCCGATTTCAGCACCCGCTCCAACGACACCTGGCTGACCTCGAAGGTCAAGACGGCCCTGATCAACACCAAGTACGTGCCTTCCGGCACCATTTCGGTGACGACCTCGCGCGGCGTGGTCTACCTGATGGGCAAGGTCACCCAGGCCGAGGGCGACTACGCCGCCAACGCGGCCGCGGGCGTGGGCGGCGTGGCCCGGGTCGTCAAGCTGTTCGAGACCATCAGCCGCGAAGAGGCCATCCGCCTGTCGGGTTCGGGAACCAAATCCGGCGAGGGCTCGTCTGATGGTACGGCCGCGCAGAAGGCGCCGATCGAATCCGGCGCCGCGCCGGCGGGCAGCGGTAGCAACGGCGTCGAAGCCATACCCATCAAATGAAGAAAATCGCGCTTGTCCTGATCATTGCGGTGGCCGCCGGCATTGGCGGCTGGTTCATGTGGCGTCCGGCCCAGACCGCGCCGGATGTCGCCTTCACCACGCTCGAAGGCCAGAAAATCACCATGCAGGACCTGCGCGGCAAGGTCGTGCTGGTGAAGTTCTGGGCCACCAGTTGCGTCACCTGCGTCAAGCAGATGCCCGACAACATCGCCAACTACAACCAGTACCACCCGCAAGGCTACGAAACCATCGCGGTCGCGATGAACTACGACCCGCCCAATTACGTGCTGAACTTCGCGCAAACGCGCAAGCTGCCGTTCCCCGTGGCGCTGGACACCAGCGGCGAGCTGGCCCAGGCGTTCGGCAACGTCCGCCTCACGCCCACGGCCTTCCTCATCGACAAGCAAGGCCAGATCATCAAGCGCTACCTGGGCGAGTACGACAAGGCCGAATTCCAGGCCACGGTGCAAAAGGCGCTGGCAGGGTAAGCGGCGGGGCCGGATATTGGTGCCTGTCCCCGCGGGGACAGGCACTCAGGGCAACTCCGTGGGTGCCGGTCCCCATGCAGGGACAGACACCCGGAATTCCGTGGGTGCCAGTCCCCAGGCGGGGACAGGCACCCAAAGGATCAGAAGGCCGGGACGACCGCGCCCTTGTACTTCTCGATGATGAACTTGCGCACCGCTTCCGAATGCAGGGCGTTGACCAGCTTCTTCACCGCCGGGGCGTCCTTGTTGTCGGGACGGGCGGCCACCAGGTTGGCGTAGGGCGAGTCGGCACCTTCGATGAACAGGGCGTCGCGCGTGGGCACCAGGCCCGCTTCCAGCGCGTAGTTGGTGTTGATCAGCGCGAGGTCCAGGTCATCGAACGAACGCGGCAGCATGGCGGCTTCCAGTTCGCGGAACTTCAGCTTCTTGGGGTTCTCGGCGATGTCGATCGGGGTGGCGACGATGTTGGACGGGTCCTTCAGCTTGAGCAGCCCCTGCTTCTGCAGCAGCAGCAAGGCGCGCCCGCTGTTGGAGGGATCGTTCGGGATGGCGATGGTGGCGCCGTCCTTGAGCTCAGCCAAACTCTTGATTTTCTTCGAATAACCGCCAAAGGGCTCGACATGGACCAGGCCCACCGACACGAGGTTGGTCTTGCGGTCCTTGTTGAAGGTGTCCAGGTACGGCTGGTGCTGGAAGAAATTGGCGTCGAGCTGCTTGTCGGCCAGCTGCAGGTTGGGCTGGACGTAGTCGGTGAACACCTTGATGTCCAGCTCCACGCCTTCCTTGGCCAGGGCCGGCTTGACGACCTCGAGGATCTCGGCGTGCGGCACCTGGGTGGCGCCAACGACCAGTTTTTCCGCCTGGGCGGCGCCGCCGGCCAGCAGGAAGGCCGACGCCAGCAGGGCCGACCGGACAAAGTTCATACGCATATGTAGCCTCTTGATGGGTGGTTCGCGGGCCTCGGCCCCGGCCGGATGCCGGCCTGGCGCGCGGAAAATGGCGCCGCCGTTGCAAAAACGCCCCCAAATGTACCTGAATGAAGCCTATTTGTCGGGCATATGGACATGGGTTGGCCGCATAAGGCCGCAGCGAATACTACAATCGGCCGTAGGCTTGGCGCTGCCCTTCGTGGCCCGGCGCCTGGCTGTCCTTTCATCCTACTTTTATATTCAGTCCGTATATTTGTTGCCATGACCGACACCCCCGACCCTGCCGCCGTCCTGTCTCCCGCTGTCAAAGCGGCCGTGCTGTCCGAAGCCCTGCCGTATATCCGACGATTCCACGGCAAGACCATCGTGGTGAAGTACGGCGGCAACGCGATGACGGAAGAACGGTTGCAGCGCAGCTTCGCCCACGACGTGGTGCTGCTCAAGCTGGTCGGCCTGAACCCGGTGGTGGTGCACGGCGGCGGTCCGCAGATCGACGACGCGCTGCGCCGCATCGGCAAGCAGGGCACCTTCGTGCAAGGCATGCGGGTGACCGACGCCGAAACCATGGAAGTGGTCGAATGGGTGCTGGGCGGACAGGTCCAGCAGGACATCGTCATGATGATCAACGAGGTCGGCGGCAAGGCCGTCGGCCTGACCGGCAAGGATGGCATGCTCATCCAGGCCACCAAGAAGCTGATGGTCAACAAGGACGACCCCAGCCAGCCGCTGGACATCGGGCTCGTCGGCGACATCACGCGCGTCGAGCCGGCGGTGGTCAAGGCGCTGCAGGATGACCAGTTCATCCCGGTGATCTCCCCGATCGGCTACGGCGAGGACGGCACCGCGTACAACATCAACGCCGACGTGGTCGCCGGCAAGATGGCCGAGGTGCTGGGCGCCGAGAAGCTGCTGATGATGACCAACACGCCGGGCGTGCTGGACAAGGGCGGCAAGCTGCTGCGCAGCCTGTCGGCCCAGACCATCGATGAACTGTTCGCCGACGGCACGATCTCGGGCGGCATGCTGCCCAAGATCTCGTCGTCGCTGGACGCGGCCAAGAATGGCGTGAATTCGGTGCACATCGTCGACGGCCGCGTGCCGCACTGCCTGCTGCTGGAAATCCTCACCGACCAGGGCGTGGGCACGATGATCAGCTCGCATTGATGCAGGCGCGCCGGTATCTGCTGCGGCCGGCGGCGCGCCTGCGCCGCTCGCGCCGCATCGCCACGGCCGCGCCCGAGCGCCTCTGGCTGTTCGACCTCGACAACACGCTGCACGACACCTCGCACGCCATCTTCCCGCTCATCGACCGCGGCATGACCGAGGCGGTGGCCGAGACGCTGGCCGTGGACGAAGCCACCGCCAACCGGCTGCGCGCCGAGTACTGGCGGCGCTATGGCGCCACCGTCATCGGCCTGGTGCGCCATCACGGCGTGGACGCCGACGCGTTCCTGCATCGCAGCCACAACTTCGAGGTCGCGCCGCTGGTGCGCGCCGAGACCGCCCTGGCCGACAAGCTGCGCCGGCTGCCGGGCCGCAAGGTGCTGCTGACCAACGCGCCGCTGCACTATGCCCGTGCGGTGCTGCGCCACCTGGGGCTGCTGCGGCAATTCGACAGCATATGGGCCATCGAACAGATGTGCATGCATGGCCAGTTCCGGCCCAAGCCATCGGATGCCTTGCTGCGCTACGTGCTGGCGCGCGAGGGCGTGCCGGCGGCGCGCGCCGTGCTGATCGAAGACACGCTGGACAACCTGCGCAGCGCGCGGCGCGTCGGCCTGCGCACCGTGCACGTATTCCATCCGGGCACCCCGTTCGCCCGCGGCCATCGCCAACGCCCTGGCTATGTGGACTTGCGGGTAAACTCGGTCAGTGATTTGCTGTTGCGTCGTCGCCCGCTGCGCGGCTGACGACGGGTTCCCTACTCCACCTCCTGTCAGCCTGCCCCTAGGCCCTTCCATGGCGAGCAAACCCGGCGAGAGAAAGACCCAGATCCTGCATACGCTTGCGGAGATGCTCGAACAACCGCACGCCGCACGCATCACCACCTCGGCCCTGGCCGCGCGCATGCAGGTTTCCGAGGCCGCCCTGTACCGCCATTTCGCCAGCAAGGCGCAGATGTTCGAAGGGCTGATCGAGTTCATCGAAACCAGCATCTTCACGGTGGTCAACCAGATCGCCGTCTCCGAGCCCTATGGCATGGGCCAGGCGCGCAAGACCGTCGCCATGCTGCTGGCGTTCGCCGAACGCAATCGCGGCATCACCCGCGTACTGACCGGCGACGCGCTGGTGACCGAGGACAACCGGCTGCAGGAGCGCATCAACCACATCAACGACCGCATCGAGGCCTCGCTCAAGCAGTGCCTGCGGGTGGCGGTGTCCGACGGCGCGCTGCCGGCCGACGCCAATATCGCGGCCCATGCCAGCCTGCTGACGCACCTGGTGCTGGGCCGCTGGCTGCGCTATGCGCAAAGCGGCTGGCGCGTCGCCCCCACAACCCACCTGGAGGAGCATCTGCGGCTGGCGCTGGGCTGAGTCGCGGCTTACACGGCGTTCGGCGCAATCGCGCGATGACGCCGGCCATGGCCCGAGGCGTACTGGCTTGCCGCGGGCAGAGGGCGGCCAGCATAATGCCAACGCCCCTTCGCCACAAGCGCAATAAAACGTTGCCTTGATGCACATCAATACGGGTTTTCCGCAGTTCTGTCACGATTGTTGCGTAAATCTGACCTCAACCGGAGAAGCAAATGACTGCGCCAGCCGCTGTCCCTGCCCCGCAATCCCCCCCGAAAGTCAAGATACCGATAGGTCTGATCGCCGGCATCATCGCCATGGTGGTGGTGCTGCTGCTGCCGCTGCCGGCCGAGCTGCCGCCGGCCGGCCACCGCATGCTTGCCATCCTGGCCTTCGCGGTGGTGGTGTGGATCACGGAGGCCGTCTCGTACGAAGCCAGCGCCATCATGATCACCACCCTGATGGCCTTCCTGCTGGGCACCGCGCCCAACGTCAAGAACCCCGACGTGCTCTATGGCACCTCGGCCGCCATCAGCATGGCGCTGACCGGGTTCTCCAACTCGGCGCTGGCGCTGGTCACCGGCGCCCTGTTCATCGCCGCCGCCATGACCTTCACCGGGCTGGACAAGCGCATCGCCCTGGTGACGCTGGCCCGGGTGGGCACCAGCACGCGGCGCATCCTGCTCGGCGCCATCGCGGTCACCATCGTGCTCAGCCTGGTCGTGCCCAGCGCCACCGCGCGCAGCGCCGCCGTCGTGCCCATCATGCTGGGCGTGATCGCCGCCTTCGGCGTGGACAAGCGCTCCAACATCGCCGCCGGCATCATGATCATCGTGGCCCAGGCCACCAGCATCTGGAACGTCGGCATCCAGACCGCCGCCGCGCAGAACCTGCTGACCGTCGGCTTCATGGACAAGATGCTGGGCGAACGCGTGGCGTGGTCCGACTGGCTGATCGCCGGCGTGCCCTGGTCGCTGCTGATGTCCGCGGTGCTGGTCTTCGTGGTGCTCAGGCTGCTGCCGCCCGAAAGCGATGCCATCGCCGGCGGCAAGGAGGCCGTCGAAGCCTCGCTGCGCGAACTCGGCCCCATGACCTCGGCGCAAAAACGCCTGATGCTGGTCTCGATCATGCTGCTGCTGTTCTGGTCCACCGAGGGCAAGCTGCACAAGTTCGACACGACCTCCACCACCTACTTCGGCCTGGTGCTGCTGATGCTGCCGCGCTTTGGCGTCATGACCTGGAAAGACGTGCAGACGCGCATTCCGTGGGGCGCGGTGATCGTGTTCGGCGTGGGCATCAGCCTGGGCACGGCCCTGCTGACCACCCAGGCCGGCCAATGGCTGGGCGCCCAGGTCGTGGCGCATACCGGCCTGGACCATCTCGGCCCGCTTGGCATCTTCGCCATCCTGTCGGCCTTCCTGATCCTCATCCACCTCGGCTTTGCCAGCGCCACCGCGCTGACCTCGGCGATGCTGCCCATCCTCATCGCGGTGCTGCAGACGCTGCCGGGCGATTTCAACCGCCTGGGCATGACCATGCTGCTCGGTTTCGTGGTGAGCTACGGTTTCATCCTGCCGATCAACGCGCCGCAGAACATGGTGGCCCTGGGCACCGAAACCTTCACCGCCAAGCAGTTCGCCAAGGTCGGCATCGTGCTGACCATCGTGGGCTACCTGCTCATGCTGCTGATGAGCGTCACGTACTGGCGCTGGCTGGGCTGGATGTAAGGAGCGCGCCATGAAACTCTCGATTGCCCAAGCCATCGCGTTCGGCCAGCGCCTGCTGGCCGCCCAGGGGGTGCCGGACGACATCGCCCGCGACGTCGCCGAGCACCTGGTCGAGTCGGACCGGGTCGGCTACACCAGCCACGGCCTGTCCATCCTGCCCAATTACCGCCGCGTGCTGGCCGAAGGCTTCGTCAAGGCCGACGGCCGCGCCAAGCTGCTCAACGACCGCGGCGCCATGCTGGCCTTCGACGGCGACAACGGCTTCGGCCAGCACGTCGGCAAAGCGGTCATGCAGCAGGCCATCGAGCGGGCCCGCCAGTACGGCCAGTGCATCGTCACGTTGCGCCGCACGCACCACCTGGGGCGCATGGGCTACTACGGCGAAATGGCCGCCGAGGCCGGACTGATCCTGCTGGCGTTCACCAACGTCGTGAACCGCCCGCCCACGGTGGCGCCCTACGGCGGCGCGCAGGCCTGCCTGACCACCAACCCCCTGTGCTTCGCCGGTCCGCTGCCGGGCGGCTGCCCGCCCTTCCTGGTCGACATGGCCACCAGCTCGATCGCGGTCAACAAGGCGCGCGTGCTGGCGGCCAGGGGCGAGCCGGCCCCCGACGGCGCGCTGATCGATGCGCAGGGCAACCCGACCAACGACCCGAACGCGCTGTTCGCCGACCCGCCCGGCGCGCTGCTGCCGTTCGGCGGCCACAAGGGCTACGCCATGGGCCTGGTCGCCGAGCTGCTGGCGGGCGTGCTGTCGGGCGGCGGCACCATCCAGCCGGAACATCCCCGCAATGGCGTGGCGACCAACAACATGTTCGCCATCCTGCTGGACCCGCAAGTGGATTTCAACGCCGATTGGCGCACCCAGGAAGTCGGCGCCTTCATCGACTACCTGCATGCGTGTCCGCCGCAACCCGGCGTGGACCGCGTGCAGTATCCGGGCGAATACGAGGCGATGAACCGCGCGCGCCATTGCCGAGGCCATCGAGTTCGAAGGCGCCATCTGGGACAGCCTGGCCAAGCTGGCGCAGGACCTGGGCGCGGCCGACGCCCTGCCGCGCGCCTGAAGCCGCCCCTTCCCTGGCCGCCGGCTCAGGCCGGCGCGGGGCGGCGGCGGCTGATGCTCATGAGGATGCCGCAGGCAATGCCCATGGTCAGCAAGGCGGTGCCGCCATAGCTCATGAAAGGCAGCGGCACCCCCACCACCGGCAGGATGCCGGTCACCATGCCGACGTTCACGAACACATAGATGAACATCATCATCGTGATGGCGCCGGCCAGCAGGCGGCCGAACTGCGACGAGGCCCGCGAGGCGATCGCCAGGCCGCGCGCCATGAACAGGCCGTACAGCACCAGCAGCGCCACCCCGCCATACAGGCCGAACTCCTCGGCGTACACGGCGAAGATGAAATCGGTGGTGCGCTCGGGGATGAAGTCCAGGTGTGTCTGCGTGCCCTGCATGTAGCCCTTGCCGTACAGGCCGCCCGACCCCACCGCGATCATGGACTGGATCGTATGGAAGCCCTTGCCCAGCGGATCCGAACTGGGATTGAGCAGGGTGCAGACGCGGTGCTTCTGGTAGTCGTGCAGCACCACCCAGTCGACCTCCGGCTCGCACAGCTGGTCTTCGTAGTAGATCAGCGTGCCGATGGCGATGATGCCGGCCAGCAGGCAGGGCACCAGCAGCTTGAACGACAGGCCCGCGAAGTAGATGACGAAGAATCCCGCGCCGAACACCAGCAGCGCGGTGCCCAGGTCGGGCTGCAGCACGATCAGGACGAAAGGCGCGGCCAGCATCGCGGCGGCCACGAAGAAGTCGCGGATCCGCACTGCCCCGTCGTGGCGCTGGAAGTACCAGGCCAGCATCATGGGCACGGCGATCTTCATCATCTCGGACGGCTGGATGCGCGTGACGCCCAGGTTGAGCCAGCGCGTCGCGCCCTTGCTGGTCTCGCCGAAGAACTCCACTCCCAGCAGCAGGATCACGCCCAGCACATAGAAGGGCAACGCCAGCTTCATCAGCGTATTGGGCGGCACCAGCGCCATCGCCCACATGGCCGCGAAGGCGATCAGGAAATTGCGCGACTGTTCGGCGAAGCGCCAATCGGTGCTGCCTACCGCCGAATGCATGACGGTCAGCCCCAACAGGGTGAACAGGATCAGGATCAGCAGCAGCGGCCAGTCGAAAGCGGTGAACACGCGCAGCAGGATCAGGCCCAGGCGTTTCATTGGCGGCGCTCCTGCATGGGGCCATCGGTGGCGCCCAGTTCCAGGGCGGCGGCCTCGGGCTCGGCGGCGACCGGCTTGGCGCCGGCCCGCACCACCGACGGCGCGTCGGCCCGGCCGAGCCAATTATCGAACAGGGTGCGCGCGATGGGCGCCGCGGCGCTGGCCCCCCAGCCGGCGTTCTCCACGATCAGGGCCACGGCGATGCGCGGCTGCTCGACCGGCGCGAACCCCATGAACAAGGCGTGGTCCCGCAGGCGCTCGTCGATGGCGCTGGCGCGATACTGGCCGCCGCGCAGGCTGAACACCTGCGCGGTGCCGGTCTTGCCGGCGGCCTGGTAGGGCGCGCCGGCGAAGGCGCGCCGCGCCGTGCCGGCGCGCACCACGTCCGCCATGGCGCGCTTGATCACGTCGACGTTCTCCTGCTTGAGCGGGATGCGGTAGTCGGGCGCGATCTCGGTCGGGTTGACCGAGCCCGAGCGCGAGTCGCGAATCGCGTGCACCAGGTGCGGACGCCGATACAGGCCGCTGTTGGCCAGGGTCGAGGTGGCCTGCGCCAATTGCAGCAGCGTGAACGAGTTGTAGCCCTGCCCGACCGCCACGGAAATCGTTTCGCCGGCATACCAGCGCTGGCGATCGCGATCCTTGTAGGCCTTGCGCTTCCATTCGGTGGACGGCAGCACCCCGGCCTTCTCGCCTTCCAGGTCGATGCCGGTGATCTGTCCGAAACCGAACTGCTTGGAAAAATCGTGCAGCGCGTTCACGCCGATCTCGGGGCCGAGCGAATAGAAATAGGTATCGGACGACACCACGATGGCGCGGTGCATGTCCGTCATGCCATAGGCGGCGCCGCCGGCGTTACGGAATTTCTGGCCGCCGAACTCGAAATAGCCCGGATCGGGCATGCGGTCGGTGGCGCGCCGCTTGCCCAGCTCCAGCGCGGCCAGGGCCACGAACGGCTTGTAGGTCGAGCCGATGGGATAGGTGCCGTACAGCGGCCGGTTGATCAGCGGATGGTCGGGCGACTCGTTCAGGCGGCGCCAATTCTCGACGTCGATCCCGTCGACGAACAGGTTGGGATCGAACGAGGGCTGCGAAACGAACGCCAGGACTTCGCCGGTATCGGGATCGAGCGCAACCAGCGCGCCGCGCCGCCCCTCGAAGGCCTGTTCCGCCAGCTTCTGCAGCTCCAGGTCGATCGACAGCATGATGTCCGAGCCCGGCACCGGGTCGATGCGGCGCAAGGTGCGCATGGGGCGTCCGCCGGCCGTGACCTCGACCTCTTCCAGGCCGGTGCGGCCATGCAGGGCGGCCTCCCAGGTTTTCTCGATGCCCTTCTTGCCGATGACGTCGGTGCCGCGGTAGTTGCCCAGCTGGCCGGCCTTGTCCAGTTCTTCGATGTCGTTCTCGGCGATCCGGCCGATGAAGCCGACCACGTGCGCCGCGGCCTCGCCCTGCGGATATTCGCGCACCCAGCGCGCACGCAGCTCGACGCCCGGGAATTCGAACGAATGCGCCGAGAACCAGGCGGCCTCGGTGTCGTTGAGGTTGTTGCGCAGCTGCAGGCTGGCATAGCGGCTGGATTCGCCCACCCGGCGCTTGAAGCGGCGTTGGTCGGACGGGCTGATGTACACGACCCGCGCCAGGCGATCGAACAGCTGGTCCAGGTTGCCGGCCTGGGCCGGCACGACCTCCAGGGTATAGGTGCGATAGTTGCGCGCCAGGACTTCGCCGTTGCGGTCCAGGATCTCGCCTCGCCGCGGCGGGATGGGCACGACGGCGATACGGTTCCTGTCCGCCCGCTCGGAGAAGCCCTCGTAGCGGTCGACCTGCAGGTACCAGAACCGGCCCGCCAGCACGCCGAAGCAGGCCAGCGCGAACAGGCCGCCCACCCAGGCGCGCAGGCGAAAGCGCTGCTTCTGCTGCTGGCCGGTTTTCTTGAATTCGAACATGCGCCCGCCCGGATCAGACGGCGGAAGATTCGACGTCGTCGTAGCGTCGCTGCGGCATGTGCAGCACCCAGCCGGCCAGCGGCCAGATGGCGACGGTCAGGCCGACGCTCACGGCCCATTGCCAGCCCGGCCACTTGCCCGCCAGCCAGGCCAGGATGATCTGCGTGACCAGTTGGGCCAGGAAGAACACGGGCAGCATGTGCATGGCCTGGCTCCAGAGGTCGAAGCGCTGCAGGCGGCGATGCAGCGCGATCGCCCCGTAGGCCGTCAAGGTGTAGGACAGCGCATGGCCGCCCAGCAGGCCGGCGTCGTGGACGTCGAGCAGCAGCCCGAACACGAAGGCCGTCAGCAGGCCGACGCGGCGCGGTTCGTGCACGCACCAGAATGCGATGACCAGCACCAGCACGTCGGGCGAGCCCGGCCATTGCCGCCAGGGCAGCAGCGACAGCAGCCAGACCAGCAGCACCGTGCCCCACACGAAGACGCCATGCGCGGGGCGCGCCAGGCGTTCGGGCTCGACGTTGCTGGGCGTGCCCAGCTTGCGTCGAGCCGGGACGGAAACCTTAGTCCGCTCCATCGACATCGGCCTCCTGGCGGTTGGATTCGGCCTGGTCCACATCGACCTGCAGGACCAGGAAATGGCGGTAGCGCTCGGGATGCGCCAACGGCTCGCCCAGGGCGCGCGCGAAACCCGAAGCGGTGTCGCGTTCGACCGAGGCGACCTTGGCCACCGGCAGCCCGGCCGGGAACAGGCCGCCCACGCCGCTGGTGACTATGGTATCGCCAACCTTGATGTCGGCGTTGGCCGCCAGGTAGCGCACCTCGATCACGCCGGGGATATTGGCGCCGAAGGCGATCAGCCGCAGGCCGTTGCGCAGCACCTGCACCGGGATGGACACGCGCTCGTCGGTAACCAGGGCGGCTTCGGCGGTCATGGGGGTGACGCGCACGATCTGGCCGACCACGCCGCCCTCGTCGATGACCGGCATGCCGGGCGCCAGGCCCGATTTGGCGCCCTTGTTGAAAACCAGGCGCTGGTGAAAGGCGTTGGGCGGCTCGTACAGCACTTCGACCACCACCGCAGACTGCGCCACCGTGTCGGTCACGCCCAGCAGGCGCCGCAGCTGGGCATTCTCGGCGGCCAGCTGCGCCGCGTGCGTGGCCACCTGGGCCAGCTCGATGCGCTGGCGCTGCAAGGCTTCGTTCTCGCTGCGGATGAGGCTGGCGGCGTTGATCCATTCGTCGACCTGCTGCACCAGGTCGCGCGGCGCCATGACGGCGCGCTGGAAGGGATACAGCGCCACCGAAACGGCGCGCCGCACCGGTTCGAGCACGCGCAGCTGGGAATCCACGATCAACAGGGCCAGCGCCAGGATGACCAGCACGGCCAGCCGCACCTCGGCCGGCGGGCCGCGCCGAAACAGCGGAGGGGTCGCTTGTCGTTGCATGGATAATCAGCCCGGGCCTGCCTGCCCGCAGCTGCTTCGCGGGCCGCGCCGGCCTGCTGCGTGCAGGCCGCCGGGCCGCGAGACAGGCTCAGTCGTTGATGAAGATGGCACCGAGTTTCTCAAGATGCTCAAGCGCTTCGCCGCAGCCGCGCACCACGCAGGTCAAGGGATCGTCTGCCACCACCACCGGCAGGCCGGTTTCTTCCTGCAGCAAGCGATCCAGGTCGCGCAGCAGCGCGCCGCCGCCGGTCAGGGCAATGCCCTTGTCGGTGATGTCGGCGCCCAGCTCGGGCGGCGTCTGTTCGAGCGCGATCTTGACGGCCGAGACGATCTGGTTGAGCGGATCGGTAAGCGATTCGAGGATCTCGTTGGACGAGACCGTGAAGCTGCGCGGCACGCCTTCGGCCAGGTTGCGGCCCTTGACCTCGATTTCGCGCACTTCGGAGCCGGGGAACGCCGAGCCGATTTCCTTCTTGATGAGTTCGGCGGTGGGCTCGCCGATCAGCATGCCGTAGTTGCGGCGGATGTAGTTGACGATGGCCTCGTCGAACTTGTCGCCGCCGACGCGGACCGAGCCCTTGTACACCATGCCGCCCAGCGAGATGACGGCCACTTCGGTGGTGCCCCCGCCGATGTCGACCACCATGGAGCCGCTGGCGTCCGAAACGGCCAGGCCGGCGCCGATGGCCGCGGCCATCGGCTCTTCGATCAGGTAGACGTGGGAGGCGCCGGCGCCCAGCGCCGACTCGCGGATGGCGCGCCGCTCGACCTGGGTCGAGCCGCACGGCACGCAGACGATGATGCGCGGGCTGGGGGCCAGCATATTGCGCGGGTGCACCATGCGGATGAATTGCTTGAGCATCTGCTCGGTGACGGTGAAGTCGGCGATCACGCCATCCTTCATGGGGCGGATGGCTTCGATATTGCCGGGAACGCGGCCCAACATCTGCTTGGCCTCGTGGCCGACGGCCTGGATGATTTTCTTGCCATTGGGCCCGCCTTCGTGGCGGATGGCGACGACCGAGGGTTCATCCAGCACGATGCCCTTGCCGCGGACGTAGATCAGCGTATTGGCGGTACCGAGGTCGATCGCCATATCGCTGGAAAAGTAACTGCGCAGGAATCCGAACATGGGAGCTCAGCTAGATTCAGGAGTGGGGAGGCATGCTGCGGGAACGCCGACGCCGCCTCGACTGACAGGAGGCTGGCCCGACCGCAACGATTAAACCGTGAATCATAACTTATAATTTCCCCGGAAATAGCGCATAAATGCGGCCTATTCAAGCTTTGTAACGCCTTCGGCCTGTGCATACTGCCAGGTTCCCTTCCTCCGCTACGCCCTCGATTTTTTTCCGGTATTCCATGGCGCTCAACGAACAAGACGTGGCCCGCATCGCCCGGCTGGCCCGCATCGAACTGACCCCCGACCAGCGTGGCCGGGCCCAGGCCGAACTCAACGGCATCCTGCACCTCATCGAGCGCTTGCAGGCCGTCGATACGCAGGGCGTCGAACCGCTCGCGCATCCCCTGTCGGCCCACGAGGACATCACCCTGCGCCTGCGCGAGGACGCCGTCAGCGAGCAGGCCACCGAGGCGCGCCGCGCCGAACTGCTGGCCAACGCCCCCGAATCGGCCGACGGCCTGTTCCTGGTCCCGAAAGTAATCGAATAGTCATGACCCAATCCGCCCTGCATACCGAATTCGGCGGCATTGCCGCCTTGCGCGACGCCCTGGCCCGACGCCAGGTCAGCGCGGTCGAGCTGGCGCAAAGCGGCCTGGACGCCGCCCAGGCCGCCAGCGGCCTGAACGCCTTCCTGCACATCGACCCCGATCTCACGCTGGCGCAGGCCCGCGCCGCCGACGCCGCCCTGGCCGCCGGCACGGCCGGCCCGCTGGCGGGCATCCCCATCGCCCACAAGGACGCCTTCGTCACCCGTGGCTGGCGCACCACCGCAGGCAGCAAGATGCTGGCCGGCTATGCCAGCCCGTTCGACGCCACCGTGGTCGAGCGCCTGGCCGAGGCCGGCGCGGTATCGCTGGGCAAGCTGAACTGCGATGAGTTCGCCATGGGCTCGGGCAACGAGAACTCGGCCTACGGCCCGGTGCGCAACCCCTGGGACACCCAGGCGGTGCCCGGCGGCTCGTCGGGCGGCTCGGCCGCCGCGGTGGCCGCCCGCCTGGTGGCCGCGGCCACCGGCACCGACACCGGCGGCTCGGTGCGCCAGCCCGCCGCCCTGTGCGGCGTCAGCGGCATCAAGCCCACCTACGGCACGGTGTCGCGCTACGGCATAATCGCCTTCGGCTCCAGCCTGGACCAGGCCGGCCCGCTGGCGCCCAGCAGCCGCGACCTGCTCGAACTGCTGGACGTCATGACCGGCTTCGACCCGCGCGACGCCACCAGCCTGCAGGCCTGCGACGGCCAGGCCAACGAAAGCGGCCGGGTGCGCCGTGGCCACGACGCCGCCCAGGCCGGCTACGATGCGGCCGGCAGCCAGCCGCTCAAGGGCCTGCGCATCGGCGTGCCGCAGGAATACTTCGGCGCGGGCCTGGCCCCCGACGTGGCCGCCGCGGTCGAAGCCGCCCTGGCGCAGTTCGAACAGCTGGGCGCGGTGCGCGTGCCGGTGTCGCTGCCGCGCACCGAACTGGCCATCCCCGCCTATTACGTCATCGCGCCCGCCGAGGCCTCGAGCAACCTGGCGCGCTACGACGGCGTGCGCTACGGCCACCGCGCCGCCCAGTACGGCGATCTCAACGAGATGATCAGCCGCTCGCGCGCCGAAGGCTTCGGCGACGAGGTCAAGCGCCGCATCCTGATCGGCACCTACGTCCTGTCGCACGGCTACTACGACGCCTACTACCTGCAGGCGCAGCGCCTGCGCCGCCTGATCGCCCAGGACTTCCAGCGCGCCTTCGCCGGCCAGTGCGATGTCATCATGGGGCCGGTGTCGCCCACCGTCGCCAAGAACATCGGCGACAACCGCGACGACCCGACCGCCGACTGGCTGGCCGACGTCTACACGCTGGGCGTCAGCCTGGCCGGCCTGCCGGCCATGTCCGTGCCCTGCGGCTTCGGCGGCCAGGACGGCCGCCGCCCCGTGGGGCTGCAGATCATCGGCAATTACTTCGACGAAGGCCGCTTGCTGGCCTTGGCCGACCGCTATCAACAAGTCACCGACTGGCACCAGCGCGCGCCGGTTTCGCAGGACGCCTGACCATGAACTGGGAAATCGTCATCGGCCTGGAAACGCACACCCAGCTTTCCACCGACTCCAAGATCTTTTCGGGTAGCAGCACGCGCTTTGGCGCCGCCCCCAACACGCAGGCCAACGCGGTCGACCTGGCGCTGCCCGGCAGCCTGCCGGTCATGAACCGCGGCGCCGCCGAACGCGCCATCCTGTTCGGCCTGGCCGTGGGCGGCAAGGTCGCGCCGCGCTCGGTGTTCGCCCGCAAGAACTACTTCTACCCCGACCTGCCCAAGGGCTACCAGATCAGCCAGTACGAGCTGCCGGTGGTCGAAGGCGGCACGCTCTCGTTCTTCGTCGGCGAGGAAGAAAAAACCGTCAACCTGACGCGCGCCCACCTGGAAGAAGACGCCGGCAAGTCGCTGCACGACGAATTCAGCCTGGCCAGCGGCGCGCCGGCCAGCGGGATCGACCTCAACCGTGCCGGCACCCCCTTGCTGGAAATCGTCACCGAGCCCGAAATGCGCTCGGCCGCCGAGGCCGTGGCCTATGCGCGCGCCCTGCACAGCCTGGTGGTCTGGCTGGGCATCTGCGACGGCAACATGCAGGAAGGCTCGTTCCGCTGCGACGCCAACGTCTCGGTACGCCCGGTGGGCCAGAAGGAATTCGGCACCCGCACCGAAATCAAGAACGTCAACTCGTTCCGCTTCCTGGAACGCGCCATCCTGTTCGAGGCGCGCCGCCAGATCGAACTGATCGAGGATGGCGGCACCGTGGTGCAGGAAACCCGCCTGTACGACGCCGACCGCGACGAAACCCGCAGCATGCGCAGCAAGGAAGACGCGCACGACTACCGCTACTTCCCGGACCCCGACCTGCCGCCGCTGGTCATCGGCCAGGACTGGATCGACGCGGTGCGCGCCGGCATGCCCGAACTGCCGGCCGCCCAGCGCGCCCGCTTCGAGGCCGACTATGGCCTGCCCGCCTACGATGCCGCGCAACTGACCGTCAGCCGCGCCATGGCCGACTACTTCGAGGCGGTGGCGCGCGCCCTGCCGGCCGGCCAGGCCAAACTGGCCGCCAACTGGATCATGGGCGAAGTCGCGGCCACCCTGAACCGCGAAGAGAAGGACATCGACGCCGCGCCCGTATCGGCAGCCGCCCTGGCGGCCCTGATCAACCGCATCATCGACGGCACGATTTCCAACAAGATCGCCCGCGACGTGTTCGCCGCCATGTGGGCGGGCGAAAACGGCGGCGACGCGGACGCCATCATCGAGGCGCGCGGCCTCAAGCAGATCAGCGACAGCGGCGCCATCGGCGCCATGATCGACGAAGTCCTGGCGGCCAACCCCGCCATCGTCGAGGAATACCGGGCCGGCAAGCAGAAAGCCTTCAACTCGCTGGTCGGCCAGATCATGAAGGCCGCCAAGGGCAAGGCCAACCCCCAGCAGGTCAACGAGCTGCTGAAGGAAAAACTGGGCTGACCCCTCGGGAGCCAGTCCCCGTGGGGACGAGCTCCTGGAGTCTGCGTGTGCCGCCAGCGGGAGCCTGTCCCCGCGGGGACTGGCTCCCACCGGTGCGGATCATGGGCCTGCCCCTATACCCCGTACTTGCTCCGGTACGCCTGCACCGCCGCGCGGTGCTCGGCGAACTGGGCGTCGTCCTGCAGCAGGGTCATGATGTCGGCCAGGGAGGCGATGCTGACCACCGGGATGCCGTAGGTGCGCGCCACATCCTGCACGGCGGAATGCGGCGACAGGGCGTCGTCGGGACCGGCGCGTTCCATGCGATCCAGGGCGATCAGCACCGCGGCGGGCTCGGCGCCGGCGGCGCGGATGATCTCGACCGATTCGCGCACCGAGGTGCCGGCGGTGATGACGTCGTCGATGATGACGACCTTGCCCGTCAGCGGCGCGCCCACCAGGGTGCCGCCTTCGCCGTGGTCCTTGGCTTCCTTGCGGTTGAAGGCGAACGGCACGTCGCGCCCGGCCATGGCGCCATGCCCGGCCAGCGCCACCGACGTGGCGGTGGCCAGCGGGATGCCCTTGTAGGCCGGGCCGAACAGCATATCGAACGCCACGCCGGAATCGATCAGCGCCTGCGCGTAGAAGCCGGCCAGCGTGCCGACCGAACGGCCCGAATTGAACAGGCCGGCGTTGAAGAAATAGGGACTGATACGGCCGGACTTGACCTTGAAGCTGCCGAAACGCAGCACGCCCTCGTCGAGGGCAAAACGGACAAAATCAGCGGCGGTAGAGGCGGAGGCGGACATACGTGCGATGGGCGAAATGGCAAACCCCGCCATTATCCGCGAATCGGCCTGGCGGCGCAGCGGCGGCGCGCCTCGGTTAAAGTTTCATTCTTGCGCCGGCCCGCAAGGGGCCGCGATGACCGATTCAGGAGCCAGCCTTGCTGCGTATCACCTCGCTCAACCTCAACGGTATCCGTTCCGCCTTCCGCAAGGGCCTGCAGCCCTGGATGACCGCCCACAACGCCGATGTGCTGTGCCTGCAGGAGATCAAGGTCTCGCATGACGACCTGACCGACGAGCTGCGCCACCCGCCCGGCTATACGGGTCACTTCCACCACGCCGAGAAAAAGGGCTACAGCGGCGTGGGCATGTACCTGCGCGCCGGCGCCGAACGCGTGGTGGCCGGCTTCGATTGCGAGGAGTTCGACGCGGAAGGCCGCATCCTGCGCGCCGACTGGAAGGATCTGTCAGTCATCAGCGCCTACCTGCCCTCGGGTTCGAGCGGCGACGAGCGCCAGCAGACCAAGTACCGCTTCCTGGACCAGTTCGGCCCGTGGCTGGACGGCCTGATGGCCGAGCACAGGAAGACCGGGCGCGAATTCGTCATCTGCGGCGACTGGAACATCGCCCACAAGGAGATCGACCTGAAGAACTGGAAGGGCAACCAGAAGAACTCGGGCTTCCTGCCCGAGGAGCGCGCCTGGCTGACCGAGGTGTTCGACCGGCGCGGCTTCGTCGACGTCTTCCGCAAGCTGGACGAGCGCGCCGACCAGTACACCTGGTGGAGCAATCGCGGCCAGGCCTGGGCCAAGAACGTAGGGTGGCGCATCGACTACCAGATCGCCACCCCGGGCATCGCCGAACGCGCACGCGCCACTTCCATCTACAAGGACGAGCGGTTTTCCGACCATGCGCCGCTGACGGTGGACTACGACATCGCCCTGTAACACGCTTGTGATGCGTAAAGGCCTCAAAAATAACGGGGACACATAAAGGCGAAAATTTCTTCGCCGACCCGGGCGAGGCCCGCCACGAACATGGTGCAACGCCGTAAATTGTGATTGCGCCCCACGGGAAGACGCGCCAAATAAATGGGGACATAGCTGTAGAGCCCCATTTCATGCGCTTCTCGGAAAATATTCGCCTGCCATGGCCGGCAGGCGAATCACCGCTCGCATCAATACGTCCCCAATAATAATCCCTTCCGGCAAGCCGCGCCAGCACTGGTTTTGCGGCCGATTCCGGCTTTTCGTCCGACGAATTTTGGCCCACAATTGCGCACCAAAAGTGTGCAACCGCGCACCACTTCTCTACGCTTTTGCACCGCAACACAACGCGCTGCACCATCGCATTGCCAGGAGGCAGTATCTTGAAATTGCAGAGTCTGGACGACTTCCTGCGCCGGGTTGCCGCGCGCGATCCGCAACAAGCCGAATTCATGCAGGCAGTCCAAGAGGTCATGCTGAGCCTCTGGCCCTTCATCGAGAAGCACCCGCATTACGCCGAGCACGCCCTGCTGGAACGCCTGGTCGAGCCCGAACGCGTGATCCAGTTCCGTGTCTGCTGGACCGATGACCAGGGCCAGGCCCAGGTCAACCGCGCCTTCCGCATCCAGCACAGCTCGGCCATCGGCCCCTTCAAGGGCGGCATGCGCTTCCACCCGACGGTCAATCTGTCGGTGCTGAAGTTCCTGGCTTTCGAACAAACCCTGAAGAACGCGCTGACCACCCTGCCCATGGGCGGCGGCAAGGGCGGCTCCGACTTCGACCCCAAGGGCAAGTCGGACGCCGAGGTGATGCGTTTCTGCCAGGCGCTGATGCTGGAACTGCACC
The DNA here is from genome assembly GCF_000306945.1 of Bordetella pertussis 18323. Lineage (NCBI taxonomy): Bacteria > Pseudomonadati > Pseudomonadota > Betaproteobacteria > Burkholderiales > Alcaligenaceae > Bordetella > Bordetella pertussis. The sequence continues at coordinate 220,088 of NC_018518.1, forward strand.
GCCACCTGGGCCCGGACACCGACGTGCCCGCCGGCGATATCGGCGTGGGCGCGCGCGAGGTCGGCTTCATGGCCGGCATGATGAAAAAGCTGTCGAACTCGGCGGCCAGCGTATTCACCGGCAAGGGCCTGTGCTTCGGCGGCAGCCTGATCCGCCCCGAAGCCACCGGCTACGGCACGGTCTATTTCGCGCAGGAAATGCTGCAACGCGCCGGCCTGTCTTTCGACGGCATGCGCGTGTCGGTGTCGGGCTCGGGCAACGTGGCCCAGTACGCGATCGAGAAAGCCATGGCGCTGGGCGCCAAGGTCGTCACGATCTCGGACTCGTGCGGCACGGTCATCGACGAAGCCGGCTTCACGCACGAGAAGCTGCTGGCCCTGATGCACATCAAGAACGACCTGCGCGGCCGCCTGGACACGTACGCCAGCCAGTTCGGCCTGCGCTACGAGGCCGGCGTGCGCCCCTGGCACGTGCCGGTGGATGTCGCCCTGCCGTGCGCCACCCAGAACGAGCTGGACGAAAACGACGCCCGCACGCTGATCCGCAACGGCGTGAAATGCGTGGCCGAAGGCGCCAACATGCCCGCCACCCTGGACGCCGCCAAGGCTTTCATCGCGGCCGAAGTGCTGTACGCGCCGGGCAAGGCCAGCAACGCCGGCGGCGTGGCGGTGTCGGGCCTGGAAATGAGCCAGAACTCGGCCCGCCTGCCCTGGACGCGTGAACAGGTGGACGCGCGGCTGCATGCCATCATGCGCGATATCCACGAAAACTGCGTGCGCCACGGCCACGGCGCCGGCAACTACGTCAACTATGTGGATGGCGCCAACATCGCCGGCTTCGTCAAGGTCGCCGACGCCATGCGCCAGCAAGGCCTGTACTGATGCAGGACCGCGCCGCCGCGCCCTGGCGCGGCGGCGTCAATGCCAGTCGCCGCGGTAGACGAACTTCGGCATCTGCCAGTTGAACCGCAACGCCAGCAGGCGAAACGCCAGCCCGACGGCCAGCGCGACGGGCACCGACACGCTGGCGGACACGCCCTGGCCGTACATGGCCAGGTACAGGCCGCCGGTCACTGCCGAAACGCTGGCGTAGAGTTCGCTGCGAAACAGCAGCGGAATGTCGTTGCACAGCACGTCGCGCAATACGCCGCCGGCGCACCCGGTGATCATGCCGCTGACCAGCACGATGGTCAGCGGCATTTCCATTTGTTGGGCCACCTGGCAGCCGATGATGGTGAACGCCACCAGGCCGATGGCGTCCAGCAGCAGGAACAGGCTGCGCAGGCGCCGCAGTGCGCGCGCCCCCAGCGCCGTCAGCAGCGCGGCGCCGGCCGTCATCCACAGGTATTCGGGATGGGCCACCCAGCTCAGCGGATAATGGCCCAGCAGCACGTCGCGCAGCGACCCGCCGCCCAATGCCGTGACACAGGCGATCACGCACACGCCGACCCAATCCATGTCGCGCCGCCCGGCGGCCAGCGCCGCCGTCATGGCCTCGGCCACGATGGCCACCAGGTAGAGCGTGTACAACAGCAGGACGGACGGATCTGGCGGCATGGCGGCGCGGACGAAAAGATGGACAACGCTGGCATTGTATTGACAACGCCGCCGGCCCGGCTGGGCCGTACCGCCCGCTTGACCGCGATCAAGACGCCTGGCCCGCCTTCGCGGGACAATGGATGCTCCATCCTGCCGGCACGCCCCGTGCGGGAACCAGGCCGCGACCACTACCAGGAGACGCCGCATGCAAGCCCAGACCGCCCCCATTCTGCTTGCCACCGACCTGAGCGCGCGCAGCGACCGCGCGCTGGACCGGGCCCTGATGCTCGCCGCGCAGGCGCAGACCAGCCTGGTGGCGCTGCACATCATGGAACCCACCAATGCGCCGCTGACCACGCCGGTGTGGCGCCGGCTGAGCGCCGACCACAAGCAGCTGGCCGAACGCCGGCTGGCCGAGGACCTGGCCGACGCCCCCGTTCCCACCTCGGCGGTGGTGCGCAGCGGCGAAACCGTGCCGCTGATCCGCGAGACGGCCGACCACTTCGGCTGCTCGCTGATCGTGACCGGCATCGCACGCGAATCCACCCTCAGCCGCCTGCTGCTGGGCACCACGGTCGAGCGCCTGGCGCGCCAGGCCAGCCAGCCCGTGCTGGTGGTCAAGGCGCGGCCGCGCAAACCGTACCGCGACGTGGTCGTGGCCACCGACTTCTCCGAGGGCTCGCGCCAGGCCCTGGTGGCCGCCCTGCGGGTGGCCGGCGACGCCCCGCTGACCCTGTTCCACGCCTATGACGTCCCGTTCGGCAAGGACGCGCCCGAAGACGCGGTGGTGCGCAGTTTCTACAACGACGCGGCCCAGAAGGCGCGCGCCTTCCTGGACGGCACGCCGGAGCTGGCCGGACGCCCCGCGCCCGAGCTGGTGCTGGAAAGCGGCCAGCCCGAGACGCTGCTGTCGGAGTACGTATTCAACCGCCGCTGCGACCTGGTGGTGACCGGCACCCACGGCCTAACTGTGAAGATTCAATAGGTTGTATGCATGGTTCATCCGAACCGGATTTGAGAAACTGGAAATCGCCGATCCCCCAGTTCACTCAAGGAGCCCGGCCGGATGAACACCCATAAGCATGCCCGATTGACCTTCCTACGTCGACTCGAAATGGTCCAGCAATTGATCGCCCATCAAGTTTGTGTGCCTGAAGCGGCCCGCGCCTATGGGGTCACCGCGCCGACTGTGCGCAAATGGCTGGGCCGCTTCCTGGCTCAGGGCCAGGCGGGCTTGGCCGATGCGTCCTCGCGCCCGACGGTCTCGCCCCGAGCGATTGCGCCGGCCAAGGCGCTGGCTATCGTGGAGCTGCGCCGCAAGCGGCTGACCCAAGCGCGCATCGCCCAGGCGCTGGGCGTGTCAGCCAGCACCGTCAGCCGCGTCCTGGCCCGCGCCGGTCTGTCGCACCTGGCCGACCTGGAGCCGGCCGAGCCGGTGGTGCGCTACGAGCATCAGGCCCCCGGCGATCTGCTGCACATCGACATCAAGAAGCTGGGACGTATCCAGCGCCCTGGCCACCGGGTCACGGGCAACCGACGCGATACCGTTGAGGGGGCCGGCTGGGACTTCGTCTTCGTGGCCATCGATGACCACGCCCGCGTGGCCTTCACCGACATCCACCCCGACGAGCGCTTCCCCAGCGCCGTCCAGTTCCTCAAGGACGCAGTGGCCTACTACCAGCGCCTGGGCGTGACCATCCAGCGCTTGCTCACCGACAATGGCTCGGCCTTTCGCAGCCGCGCCTTCGCCGCGCTGTGCCATGAGCTGGGCATCAAGCACCGCTTTACCCGACCTTACCGCCCACAGACCAATGGCAAGGCCGAACGCTTCATCCAGTCGGCCTTGCGTGAGTGGGCTTACGCTCACACCTACCAGAACTCCCAACACCGAGCCGATGCCATGAAATCCTGGCTACACCACTACAACTGGCATCGACCCCACCAAGGCATCGGGCGCGCTGTACCCATCTCCAGACTCAACCTGGACGAATACAACCTATTGACAGTTCACACCTAGCGGCCCCGCGCGGCCTCCATCCCCTGGTTGGCCAGGGCGTCGGCGCGCTCGTTGCCCGGATCGCCGGCGTGCCCGCGCACCCAGCGCCACTGCACCTGGTGCCGGCCGACCTGCTCGTCCAGGGCCTGCCACAGCTCGACGTTCTTGACCGGTTTCTTGTCGGCCGTGCGCCAGCCGCGCCGCTTCCAGTTCGCCAGCCATTCCGTCATGCCTTTCATGACATATTGGGAATCGGTGTGGATGGTGACGCGGCACGGCCGTTTCAGCGCCCGCAGGCCCTCGATGACGGCCATCAGCTCCATGCGGTTGTTGGTGGTCTGGCGTTCGCCGCCGTGCATGGTTTTCTCGTGCTGGCCGGCGCGCATCAGCACGCCCCATCCGCCCGGGCCGGGATTGCCCTTGCATGCGCCGTCGGTCCACATTTCCACCTGCTGGCCATCGCCGCTACCTTCTAGATTCTGCATAGTGTCCGTATCGGGGCGCGCCGGAATGAAAGTACGGCATTATCACCGGCCCGGATCGTCGGCCTGGCGATTGACCACCACCGAGGCGGCCTGGGCGCGCTTGCGGCGCGTCTTCCAGGCCGGGCCGATCAGGCGCATGGCGGCGACCTTCTTGGTGGCGGTCACCACGTACACGGCGCCGCCCAGGCCCCACCAGCGCTGGCCGTAGCGCTCCATGAAGCGCCAGCGGCGCAGCCACTTGTCGGTGCGGCAGGCGGGCGCGTAGCAGCCGAACCGCCCGCGCTCGACCTCGAACGACAGCAGCTTGAACCAGTCCTTCAGGCGCGGCAGCGCGACCTGCGCCGACAGGGGCAGCGGCAGCCAGGCCTCCATGCCGGGCATGAGATTGCGCGCCCCCCACAGGCTCCAGAGGTTGAAGCCGGAAATCACCACCCGCCCTTCGGGCACCAGCACGCGCTCGACCTCGCGCAGCACCAGATGGGGCGCCTCGGCGCATTCGAAGGCGTGCGGCAGCACCAGCAGATCCACGCTCTGCGACTCGAACGGCAGCGCCTCGGGCGCGGCCGCCACGCAGGCCTGCCAGCCTTGCGCCAGCTCGGGCGGCGGCACGCCGGCCCCCACCCAGGCCTTGAACGGCATGCGGTTGGCGCGCAGCAGGTTGGGCTCGGCCAGCCCCACCTGCCAAGCGTAATATCCGAAGATGTCAGCCACCGCCTCGTCGAACTGGGCCTGCTCCCAGGCCAGGACGTACTGCCCCGGCGGCGTCTGGAACCATTCGGCCAGTTCTACAATCGGCGGAGTTTCTTCTGCCACGCTGTCGATCCCTTTCCAATATGCAAACCGCGCCCCCCCTGTCCGCCGTCGTGCCCTTGCCGGCCTTTTCCGATAACTATATCTGGGCCCTGGCCCATGAGGGCCAGGCCGCCGTGGTCGATCCCGGCGACGCCGCGCCGGTGCTGCGCTGGCTGCGCGCAACCGGCGCCACGCTGCGCGCCATTCTACTCACGCATCATCACCCCGACCACGTGGGCGGCGTGCTAGAATTGGTGCAGGCCACCGGCGCGACGGTGTACGGCCCGGCCGGCGAAACCCTGCCGCACTGCGACGTGCGGCTGGCCGAGGGCGACCGCGTGACGCTGCCCGAACTGGCGCTGGCGCTGGAGGTCCTGGACGTGCCCGGCCACACGGCCGGCCACATCGCCTACACCGGCCGCGCGGCCGGCGTCGAGCGCGTGCTTTTCTGTGGCGACACCCTGTTTGCCGGCGGCTGTGGCCGGCTGTTCGAGGGAACCCCGGCGCAAATGCTTGATTCATTGGAGAAATTATCTGCCTTACCGGCAGATACACAGGTTTGCTGTGCGCACGAGTACACTCTAGCGAACTTGCGCTGGGCGCTGGCGGTCGAACCCGCCAACCGCACCCTGCAACAGTGGTACCAGCGGGCCCAGGAGCTGCGCAACGAAGGGACGCCCACCTTGCCGTCGACGATCGGCCAGGAGCGCGAGACCAATCCTTTCCTGCGCACACCGCATGCCGCCGTTGCTCACGCTGCTGCTGTCTGGTCCGGACGTTCCCTGGCAACGCCCGTGGAAGTCTTTGCGGCTTTGCGCCAATGGAAGAACAATTTCAAGTGATCCACCGCCCATGAGATTTCTCCGCCTCCTGCTACCCCTGTTCCTCGCCGTACTTGCCGGCTGCGCCGGCACCGCAAAACAGAACCAGGCCGCCGGTCCCTCCAGCAACCGCTACATCGCCCAAGACACCTCCCGCACCGTCGATCTCACCAGCCCCCCCAGCGACGCCTGGGACCGCATCCGCCGCGGCTTCGCCATCCCCAACCTGAACACCGACCTGGCCCAGGAGTGGACCGACTACTACGCGTCGCACCCCGAGTCGGTGCAGCGCATGGCCGAGCGGGCCGGCAAGTACCTGTACTTCATCGTCGACGAAATCAACCGCCGCGGCCTGCCCACCGAGCTGGCGCTGCTGCCCTTCGTCGAAAGCGCCTACAACCCCACCGCCCTGTCGCGCTCGCAAGCCTCGGGCCTGTGGCAGTTCATTCCCACCACCGGCCAGCATTTCAACCTCAAGCAGGACTGGTGGCGCGACGAGCGCCGCGACCCGATCGCCTCGACCTACGCCGCGCTCGACTACCTGGAAAAGCTGTTCGAGATGCAGGGCGACTGGTACCTGGCGCTGGCCTCGTACAACTGGGGCGAGGGCTCGGTGCAACGCGCCATGGCCAAGAACGAGGCGGCCGGCCTGAGCACCGACTACCTGTCGCTGAACATGCCCGACGAGACCCGCAACTACGTGCCCAAGCTGCAGGCCATCAAGAACATCATCGCCAACCCGCGCAAGTTCGCGGTGGTATTGCCGCCGGTCGAGAACACCCCGTATTTCGTCGCGGTGCAGAAGAACCGCGACATCGACATCGAGCTGGCGGCCAGGCTGGCCGAAATGCCGCTGGACGAATTCAAGGCGCTCAACCCCGCGTTCAACCGTCCCCTGATCCGCGGCGAGCATGCCCCCACCCTGCTGCTGCCGGCCGACCGGGCCGACCGCTTCAACGCCAACCTGCAGAACTACAAGGGCGACCTCAGTTCCTGGAAGGTCTACCATACGCGCCGCGGCGAAAGCTATGCCGCCATCGCCAAGCGCTTCGGCATCAGCGAGGCCAAGCTGCGCGCCAGCAACGACATCGGCTCGAAACGGAAGGTGGCCGCCGACCAGGCGCTGCTGATCCCGGGCGTGCCCAGCGGAGACGGCGCCGCCAATATCCAGCTGGCGTCGCTGTCGCCGCCGGTGGGCGCGCTGGACAACGTGGGCGAACCGCGCGCCGCTGCGGCGCCGCGCGGCAAGGCGCCGGCGCGCGTGGCCAGCGCGCGCCCCAACGTGCGCACCCACAAGGTCAGCTCGGGCGACACCCTGTTCGGCCTGGCGCGCAAATACGGCACCTCGGTCGGTGCGCTGCGCGCCCTGAACAACCTCAAGGGCAACAACCTGAAGCTGGGCTCGCAATTGCGCATCCCGGGCACCGGCACGCGCGGCTGACCAGGCGCGCCGGCCCCGCGCCGGCGCCCGTCCGCCAAGCCGCTAAAATTCCTACAATAGCGGCCTTTCCGCAAGGCAATCAAAGGACATCAACATGGGCTTTCTCGCCGGCAAGCGCATCCTCATGACCGGGGTGCTTTCCAACCGATCCATCGCCTACGGCATCGCGCGCGCCTGCCGCGACCAGGGCGCCGACCTGGCGTTCACCTACGTGGGCGACCGCTTCAAGGAACGCATCACCGAATTCGCCGCCTCGTTCGGCAGCGACATCGTGCTGCCCTGCGACGTGGCCGAGGACAGCCAGATCGACGCCGCCTTCGCCGAACTGGGCAAGCGCTGGGACGGCCTGGACGGCCTGGTGCACGCCATCGGCTTCGCGCCGCGCGAAGCGATCGCCGGCGACTTCCTCGACGGCCTGTCGCGCGAGAACTTTCGTATCGCGCACGATATCTCGGCCTACAGCTTCCCAGCCATGGCCAAGGCGGCGCTGCCGCTGATGGAAGGCCGCAAGGGCTCGGTCCTGACCCTGAGCTACCTGGGCTCCGAGCGCGTGGTCGCCAACTACAACACCATGGGCCTGGCCAAGGCCTCGCTGGAAGCCAGCGTGCGCTACCTGGCCACCGCCCTCGGCCCGCGCGGCATCCGCGCCAACGCCATCTCGGCCGGCCCCATCAAGACGCTGGCCGCCAGCGGCATCAAGGACTTCTCGTCGATCCTGAAGTTCGTCGAAGCCAACGCCCCGCTGCGCCGCAACGTCACCATCGAAGACGTCGGCAACGTCGCCGCCTTCATGCTGTCCGACCTCGCCGCCGGCATCACCGGCGAAATCACCCACGTCGACGCCGGCTTCTCGACCGTCGTCCCGGGAATGGAAAACTGATCCCTCCGGTGCCTGTCCCCGTAGGGGGACTGGCACCGGCCAAATCCGACCTCCGGTGCCTTGTATCTTTCCTCCGGTGGTGATTAGCTATCACCACCGCGCGCCGATGACCGCGAGTTGGTGCCCAAAGCGAGGACTTTGTGGGACAGATAGCGGCTCGGCAGCGCACTGCTGGGCCGGCGAGACACTGGACGGTATCGTAGGGCGAGGACCCTGTATGTACAAGGCAAGTGGGCGCAGTGGCTGACAGCAGTTTGTTATCTGCAGGAGGCCAAGTCCATGTTTTCATAGGTATTGATGTATCAAAGGCCAAGCTGGATTGCACGTTGCTGACGGCTGAGGCTGACAAGCATAAGACTAAGGTGGTGGTCAACACCGCCGCGGGCGTACAAGCCCTGCTGGCGTGGTGCGCCAAACACGGCGCACAGCCGGCGCAGTTGCACGCCATCCTGGAGCCTACGGGTCTGTATCACGAGCAAGCGGCCACGGCGCTGCCCCAGGTCCGGGTCTCTTTGGTCAATCCCGCCCAGGCCCGGGACTTTGCCAAGGCCTTGGCGCTGCGCTCCAAAAATGATGCGCTCGACAGCTACGTGCTGGCTCGCTATGGACAGACGCTGAGCCCGGCGCTGTGGCACCCGGCGCCCTTGCATGCGCGTCAACTGCGCGCCTTGTTGACGCGACGCGAGGCGCTGAGCAAGGATCTGTTGCGTGAGCTCAATCGCAAAGAGAAGAGCCAGTTCAGCCCCTCGGCGCCCTTGGTCGATGGTTCCATCGACAAGGCCATCGCGTTCTTGCGCGAACAGATCAAACAAATCGAGCGGGCGATCGATCAGCACATCGACAACCACCCCGACCTCAAGCAAGACTGCGAGCTGCTGAACTCCATCCCCGCCATCGGGCCTCAGGCCGGCAACGCCATCCTGGCCGTCATGCACAATCGGCATATCGACTCCGCCCAGAGCCTGGCCGCCTATCTCGGGGTGGTCCCTGTGCAGCGCCAATCCGGCAGCAGTCTGAACAGCTGCGCACGCCTGTCCAAAGCCGGCCCCTCCCAGGTGCGCGCCACGTTATACATGGCGGCCCTGGTTGGGACCCGCCACAACCCCCACATCCGCGCCCTTTACCAGCGCCTGCTCAAAGCAGGAAAAAGCAAAAAGGCCGCGCTGGGCGCGGCCATGAGAAAACTGGTGCATCTGTGCTTCGGGGTCCTCAAAAACCGCATCCCCTACCAGCCCAATTACGCCATGAATGGTTGACTGCCAAGACGGTATCTGTCCCCGCAGGGAGGGTGCCTGTCCCCGCCGGGACAGGCACACTGCTGTACGCCATCGACGCTTGACGGCCAAGACGGTATCTGTCCCCCCTACTCCACCACGATCGTCGACACCTGGATGTCGGTGGCGGTCATGAGTTTGTGCAGGGGGCACTTGTCGGCCACCTTGAGCAGTTCGTCGATCTGCGCGTCGTCCAGGTCGCCATGCAGTTTCAGCTTGGCGGTCAGGCGGTAGATGCCCTTGCGCTCTTCGCTGGCGTCGCGCACCACATCCACGTCCACCGCTTGCAGCGGCAGTCCCTTGCGCTGGGCGTACACCATCAGCGTCAACGCCTTGCAGCCGCCCAGCGCGGTGTCGAAATAGTCGTGCGGGTCCGGCCCTTCGCCCTGCGGTTGCGGCATGGCCAGCGGCAGTTCGTGGCCTTCGGCGGTGGCGGTGTACTGCAGTCCGCCGGGGGTGTTGGCGCGCACTTGGATCGTCATGGGATGTCTCCGTTCAGGCGCGGCCCCGCTGGCTGCGCGTCCAGGTTTTGTACCATGGGCGCCGCCTGACAACCGGCTGAACTATTTGGCAGACCGCCAGTCAGACGGTAATTCCACGCAAGACACAGGAGTCCACATTGAGCGCCCGTCAATTACTCGATCAGTTGTTGCAGTCCGGCCAGAGCCTGATGCAGGGCGCCGGCGCGCAAGCGCAGCAGGCCACCCAGGGCGGCAAGGGTACGTTCCTGGCCGGCCTGGGCGGCGGCGCGCTGGGCGCGGGCGCCCTGGGCCTGCTGCTGGGCAGCAAGAAGGCCCGCAAGATCGGCGGCAAGGTCGCCATGTACGGCGGCATGGCGGCGCTGGGCGCACTGGCCTATCGCGCCTACGACCAGTACCAGCGCAACCAGGCCGGCGGCGCGGCTGCCCCGGCGCCGCAGACCCTGGACCGCCTGCCGCCCGCCCAGGCCGAGCAGCACAGCAACGCCGTGCTGGTGGCCATGATAGGCGCGGCCAAGGCCGACGGCCACATCGGCCCCGACGAGCGCCAGTTGCTCGAAACCGAACTGGCCAAGCTGTCCGGCGACGCCGGCGACCGTGCCTGGCTGGAGGCCGAACTGGCCCGCCCGCTCGACCCGGCCGTCATCGCCCAGCAGGCGCGCACGCCGGAAATGGGGGCCGAAATGTACCTGGCCAGCCTGCTGGTGGCCGACGAGCAGAGCTTCATGGAGCGCGCCTACCTGGACGAGCTGGCGCGCCAGCTCAAGCTGCCCGCCGAACTCAAGCAGCAGCTCGAGGCGCAGGTACCGGCCGCGGCCTGAGCCTTCAGTCGGCGCGCAGCCCCATGCGCGCCGTCAAGGCGGCGAAGCGGGCGATGTCGGCCTGCACCAGCGCCTCGAAGCGTTCCGGGCCTTCGCTGACCGGGTTGAAGCCCAGCGATTCGAGCTCCCGGCGCATGGCGGGTTCGGCCACGATGGCCGACAGCGCCTCGTACAGGCGCTGGATCACCGCCGGCGGCGTGCCGGCCGGCGCCAGCAGGCCATGCCACTGGTCCAGCTCATAGCCCGGCGCGCCCTGCTCGGCCACGGTGGGCACGTCCGGCAGCAGCGGCGAGCGCTGCGCCGAGGTCACCGCCAGCGCGCGCAACTTGCCCGCATGAATGAACGGCGCCGCGCTGGACGCGGTCACGATGCCCAGCGGCACCTGCCGCGACAGCACGTCCGTCAGCGCCGGGCCGCAACCTCGATACGGCACGTGCTGCAACCAGGCGCCGCTGGCCTGGCGCAGCATTTCGCCGGCCAGGTGCTGCGGCGTGCCGTTGCCGCACGAGGCGAACGCCAGCGTGCGGCTCTGCGTGTCCGCCTGGCGCAGCCGCTCCGGCAGGCCGGCATCGCCGGCCGGCTCGGCGGTCACGATCACCGAGGGCACATATGCGACGTTGATCACCGCCGTGAAATCGCGCGTGGGCGAGAAATCCAGGTTGCGGAACACCCCGGGGTTGACGGCGAACGAGCTGTTGACCATCAGCAGCGTATAGCCGTCGGGCCGCGCCTCGGCCACGGCGCGCGCGCCGATATTGCCGCTGGCGCCCGGACGGTTTTCCACCACCACCGGCTGGCCCAGCCGCTGCTGCATGGCGGCGCCCAGCTTGCGGGCCAGCAGGTCGGTGCCACCGCCGGGCGGGAAGGTCACGACAATGGTGATGGCGTGGTCGGGATAGGTGGCCGGCGCTTGCGCCGCGGCCGCGCCGGCGCCGAGCAGGCAGCCGGCCAACAGGATCGAGACTTGTGATTTCATGGTCGTCATGGGTGCAACGGGTCGCAACGCCCCGCATGGCGGGGCGCCGTGGTTGAGAAAACGGAACAGGAAAGGGCCGCGGCCCCGGGAACTGGCTAGCTGCGAACTGTCAATAGGTTGTATTCGTCCAGGTTGAGTCTGGAGATGGGTACAGCGCGCCCGATGCCTTGGTGGGGTCGATGCCAGTTGTAGTGGTGTAGCCAGGATTTCATGGCATCGGCTCGGTGTTGGGAGTTCTGGTAGGTGTGAGCGTAAGCCCACTCACGCAAGGCCGACTGGATGAAGCGTTCGGCCTTGCCATTGGTCTGTGGGCGGTAAGGTCGGGTAAAGCGGTGCTTGATGCCCAGCTCATGGCACAGCGCGGCGAAGGCGCGGCTGCGAAAGGCCGAGCCATTGTCGGTGAGCAAGCGCTGGATGGTCACGCCCAGGCGCTGGTAGTAGGCCACTGCGTCCTTGAGGAACTGGACGGCGCTGGGGAAGCGCTCGTCGGGGTGGATGTCGGTGAAGGCCACGCGGGCGTGGTCATCGATGGCCACGAAGACGAAGTCCCAGCCGGCCCCCTCAACGGTATCGCGTCGGTTGCCCGTGACCCGGTGGCCAGGGCGCTGGATACGTCCCAGCTTCTTGATGTCGATGTGCAGCAGATCGCCGGGGGCCTGATGCTCGTAGCGCACCACCGGCTCGGCCGGCTCCAGGTCGGCCAGGTGCGACAGACCGGCGCGGGCCAGGACGCGGCTGACGGTGCTGGCTGACACGCCCAGCGCCTGGGCGATGCGCGCTTGGGTCAGCCGCTTGCGGCGCAGCTCCACGATAGCCAGCGCCTTGGCCGGCGCAATCGCTCGGGGCGAGACCGTCGGGCGCGAGGACGCATCGGCCAAGCCCGCCTGGCCCTGAGCCAGGAAGCGGCCCAGCCATTTGCGCACAGTCGGCGCGGTGACCCCATAGGCGCGGGCCGCTTCAGGCACACAAACTTGATGGGCGATCAATTGCTGGACCATTTCGAGTCGACGTAGGAAGGTCAATCGGGCATGCTTATGGGTGTTCATCCGGCCGGGCTCCTTGAGTGAACTGGGGGATCGGCGATTTCCAGTTTCTCAAATCCGGTTCGGATGAACCATGCATACAACCTATTGAATCTTCACAGCTAGCTGTCCAGGCCGATATCCAGCACCCGGGCGCTATGGGTCAGCCAGCCGATCGCCATCAGGTCCACCCCGGTGGCGGCCACCGCCGGCGCGGTCTCGGGCGTGATGCGGCCCGATGCCTCGGTGACCGCGCGCCCGTCGACCAGCGCCACCGCTTCGCGCAAGGTGTCCAGGTCCATGTTGTCCAGCAGGACCACATCCACGCCCAGGCGCAGCGCGACGCGCAATTGCTCCAGCGTGTCGACCTCGACCTCGATCTTGACCATGTGGCCGATGGCCGCCCGCGCGCGCTGCACGGCGGCGTCGATGCCGCCAGCGATCGCCACGTGGTTGTCCTTGATCAGCACGGCATCGTCCAGCCCGTAGCGGTGGTTGCTGCCGCCGCCCACGCGCACGGCGTATTTCTGCACCGCGCGCAGGCCCGGCATGGTCTTGCGGGTGCAGGTCACCTTGGTATGGCCGGCGCCGATGGCCGCCACGATGGACGCGGTGGCCGAGGCCACGCCGCTGAGGTGGCAGAGAAAATTCAGGGCCGTGCGCTCGGCCGTCAGCATGCCGCGCGCCGGGCCGCGGATCAGCGCGATCTCGGCGCCGGGCTGCAACTGCGCGCCGTCGGGCAGCAAGGCATGGAATTCGATTTCCGGGTCGACCAGGCGAAACGCCAGGCGCGCCAGGTCCAGCCCCGCCAGCACCCCGGCCTGGCGCGCCACCAGGCGGGTCTGCGCGCGCGCCTGCGCCGGCACGATGGCGTCGGTCGTGATGTCGCCGGCACGGCCCAGGTCCTCCAGCAGCGCCGCGCGCACCAGCGGCTCGAGCATGACCTGCGGCAAGGGAGCGGGCGCCGTACGGAGCGTCGGCGCGGCGTCGATGGCGAGAGGGGCCGCCTGCCCGATATTTATGCTCATAATGAGTATTTAAGGGTCAAAAAAATGGCCACAGGGGCTGTGTTTAATTATGCTATTCCTGAGTATAAAGCGCTGTCAAGCATTTTTCGCCCCCCCGCCGCCTAGAATTGCCGCGCCAGCGGCAGTTTGCTGCCGGCGATGGCGCGCTCGAGCAGCACGTCGCGGCGGAACCGGAACAGCTTGGCCGGGCGCCCCGCCGCGCCGCTGGCCATGCCGCCGGTTTCCTCGACCAGTTCCTGCTGTTCGATGAGGCGGCGGAAGTTCTGCTTGTGCAGGCCGCGGCCGGCCAGGGCCTCGACGGCCATCTGCAGCTGCAGCAGCGTGAATTCGGGCGGCATCAGTTCGAACACCACCGGCCGGTACTTGATCTTGGCGCGCAGGCGCGCAATGCCGGTGGCCAGGATGCGGCGATGGTCGTGCCGCATCGACTGCCCCGCCACCGGCAGGCCCGAGGCGTCCGGGTGGCGCGACTCGGGCACCAGCCCGGCCTCGAACAGCAGCTCGTAGCGCTGCAGGACCATGTCCTCGTTCCAGCCCGCGCCATCCAGCCCGAAGGTCAGGGCGACGCGCTGGCGGCGCTGCGCCCGGGCCGCGGCGTCGGCGCCCGCCCCGGCCCAGGCCAGCAGGCGGGGCGCGATCTCGTCGGCGATGATGGCCGGCCGGCCGGCGCGCCAGTCTTCCCATGGAAAGTAGCGATACCAGTGCTGCCAGCCCACCTGCGCCACGCCGGTGGCGCCGGCCTCGCGCGTCAGGCCCAGGTAGCTGACCGAAATGACGCGCGCTCCGGCCTCGTTGGAACGGTCGCTGTCGGCAAAGGTGTAAAGCTGTTCGACATAGCCCAGCGGGTGATGCGTCTGGGTCTCCACCCAGGCGCGCAGGCCGGCCTGCAGCGAACGGTGCGCCAGTTCGAACGGGCCGGCCGGCAGCGCGCGGGCGTCCTCGGTGGTGAGCACGCGCGGCTCTCCTTGCGTCACCGCCACCAGGACGGCTACCAATTCGGCGGAAACGGATCTGTCGAGTGCGTCGGTCAAGGCGATGGGAATGGGATACGGGAGGCGTGGCGCCGCCACGGCGCAGGCGGCGGGCGACCGGAAGCGTCGCGCCCCGATTATAGGCGGCACAAGCTGCAACAGCCGCTTGCAAAACGCTTGGATACGGGCGGGCGCGCCGGCCTAAGATGGGATGTATGCAGAACCGGCTCGGCTCCTCGCGGCGCCTGTCCCCGCAGGAACCGGGTGCCTGTCCCCACTGGGACAGGCACACCGCTCTACGCCATGACCGGTTGACGGCCAAGACGGTATCTGTCTCAGCGGGGACAGGCACCCGATACAGCCCGCATGACTCGATGACGCACCTGTTTCTGGAGCAGCCATCATGACCAAGACCGCACGCGATTCCCAACCCGCAGACCCGCACGCGCAATCCTGGCCACACCGTCCGGTGAACGCGCGCAAGGGCACGGACGTCATGCCCATGCCCGAGGAAGCCCCCCAGGTGGCCGGCATGCCCCGGCGCGGCCGGGCCATTGCCGAACCCGGCGATCCCGGCGTCATTACGCCCGAAGACGATGTGCTCGACACCTCGCACTTGAGCAACCCGCAACGCTGACGCAAATTCGTGGCTGGATGCGGCGCCGCCGTGCGCGCGCGCCGGCGACCGGCCATCCCCGGGGCACCGCGGCGGTGCTGCTGCGCACCAATATCCGGCGCGCAATCCCCCTTTTCGTGCTGCTTTAAAAAAACGGATCTGGTTGGTTCGTTTTAATTATTTTCGCGCGCCGCGCTTTTTTCCTAGAGTGCATTCCATGTTCCTGCAACCTTCCTATGGCGCGAAACATGGAAAAGAAAATCGTACTCGTCAAACCGTATTCCGCATATGAACGGGACAAGACGCCGGCCGAGAACGCCGACCTGACCCGTGTCGAAAAAGGCTCGCCGATGGGCGAGTACCTGCGGCGCTTCTGGCAGCCCGTGGCGCTATCCGAGGAACTGGGCGAACTGCCCACGGCGGTGCGCATGTTCGGCGAAAACCTGGTGCTGTTTCGCGCTCGCAACGGCAAGCCCGGCCTGCTCGAAAAGCACTGCAGCCACCGCGGCACGTCGCTGGAGTTCGGCATCTGCGAGGAAAACGGCCTGCGCTGCTGCTACCACGGCTGGCTGTTCGGCGTGGACGGGCAGATCCTCGAAACCCCGGGAGACCCGCCCGACTCGCAGCTGCGCTTCAATGTCTGCCACGGCGCGTATCCGCTGCATGAGTACCGGGGCATCATCTTCGGGTATTTCGGCCCGCCGGCGGACAAGCCCGAGTTCCCGGTCTACGACACGTACGACATCCCCGGCGACCGCCTGGTGCCCTACTGTATTACGTACCCGTGCAACTGGCTGCAGGTCCACGAAAACGTGATGGACCCGGCGCACGCCGTGTTCCTGCATACGCGCATCAGCTTCACGCAATTCGCCGAGGCCTGGGGCGAGCTGCCCGAAATGGACTTCGTGCCCACGCCCACCAGCATGATCTACGTCACGTCGCGCCGCTGGGAAGACAAGGTGTGGGTGCGCTCCAACGACATCGTGCTGCCCAACCTGGCGCAGGTCGGCCACATCTGGGAAGACGGGCTGACGCCCAAGGAATTCGCCCGCGTGGCGATCACGCGCTGGACCACGCCGATCGACGACCACACCTGCCGCATCATAGGCTGGCGCCATATGCACCCGGATGCCGACCCGCGCGGCCTGGCCGACGAAAGCCTGTGCGGCGTGGAGACGGTAGATTTCTTCGGCCAGAACGGCGAGCGGCCCTACGCCGACCGCCAGCGCATGCCGGGCGATTACGACGCGCAGATTTCGCAGCGCCCGATCGCCGTGCACGCGATGGAAAACCTCACCCGCTGCGACCGCGGCGTGGCCATGCTGCGGCAGCTGCTGCGGCGCGAGTCGCGCAAGATCGCCAACGGCGAGGCGCCCGCCATCTCGCCGCTGCGCGCCAACGGCGCCACGCCCACCTACGCCCACGACACGGTGGTCAGCATCCCGCCCGCCGACACCGACGACGCGGCCTGCGTGCGCGAGATCGGCAAGGCCATCACCGCCATCGTCGTCAAGGGCGACCACCACGAACAGGCCGATCGCCCGGAACAGGTGCGCGAACGCATCCGCGCCTACGCCGCCGAACAGGCCAGCACCGCCACCTCCGAATGAGGGCCGGCCGCCACGGCGGCCCTCGCATCCCTTCGTCACCCACTACAGGACACCCAAGATGAGCTCACCCGTACATCCCGGCAAAGTGGCATGGACCGGCGACAACCCCGGCATCTACCTGAAGGAGCAGGACGACGGTCCATGGACCGGCCTGGCGACGTATTTCCACATCAATTATTCGCCCTATGGCATGGGCCGCGGCGTGCTGTTGCTGGAGCAGCCCGATATCGCCGCGACCCTGCCGCAGGCCTGCAATGTCTGCATCACCGACAACGAGCCGCTGGCGCGCTATCTGATGAAGGAGTTCTTCGCGCGCTTCAATTCGTTCCGCGTCTCGGCCGGCACCGAGGCGATCAGCTACCTGCCGCTGACCGAGGCGCGCTCGGCCGGCGATACGCGATCGCGCTACCAGGAGATCCTGCGCTCGCGCGATATCGAAGTGGTGCTGACCTGGGACGGCCTGACCGAGCCCTACGCGGTGGACATGCCGCCCGAGAAAGGACCCACCGGCCGCCATGAGATGTACAGCCTGTTCATCGACGCGACCGACGCCAGCATCACCCTCAACGGCAAGCCGCTGCGCGGCCGCGTCACCACACGCAACTTCGACGGCGGCAAGAAGAGCTCCGCATTCCTGGCGTTCTCGGAATCGTGGATGGAGACGCCGTCCGACGGCACCGACAAAAGGACCACATGATGACCGAGTTCCTGCAGTACCTCGTCTCGGGCCTGGTGGTGGGCTGCATCTACGGCCTGGTCGCCATCGGCTTTACCGCCGTCTACAACGTGACCAACATCGTCAATTTCGCGCAGGGCGAGGTCTCGATGCTGGGCGCGCTGGCAACCGCCTCGATGCTGGCGGCCGGCGTTCCCCTGCCGCTGGCCGTGGTCGCCTGCGTGCTGCTGGTCGGCGCGCTGGGCGTGGTGCTGGAGCGCTTTGCGCTGCGCCCGGTGGGCAGCCACGCGATCCGCGGCATCATCATCACCATAGGCATCAGCGTGGTACTGCAGGGACTCGCCGTGGTGACCTGGGGCACCGACGCCCAGTCGCTGCCCGCCTTCTCCGGCTCGACGCCGATCAGCGTGTACGGCGTGTCGATGCAGCCCCAGGCATTCTGGGTGCTGGGCACCAGCGTGGTGCTGATGGCGGTGCTGTACGTCTTTCTCACCCGCACGTACCTGGGCCGCAGCTTCCGCGCCTGTGCGATGAATCCGCAGGCCGCGGCGCTGATGGGCATTCCCTCGTCGGTGATGCGCGGCCTGGGCTTCTTCCTGTCGGGCGCGGTCGGCGCCATCGCCGGCATCATCATCGCGCCCATCGCGCTGATGCAGTACGACAGCGGCGCGGCGCTGGGCATCAAGGGCTTCGTCGCCTGCATCATGGGCGGCTTCGGCAACCCGGTGGGCGCGGCCGCCGGCGGCCTGCTGCTGGGGCTGCTGGAGGCCTTCTCGGCCGGCTACATCAGTTCGGGGTTCAAGAACGCCATCGCGTTCGTCCTGCTGCTGGCCTTCCTGCTGGTGCGCCCCGGCGGACTGTTCGGCGAATTCGACAAGGTGAAGCGATGAAGAAACTTCCACTGGTGCTCACGCTGGCCCTGCTGGCCGCGGTCTACTCCACCGGCAACGCCTATCTGATCAACCTGTTCGTCGTCTGTGCGATCTATGCGCTGCCGGCCATCGGCCTGTCGCTGCTGGTCGGGCATTGCGGACAGATCTCGCTGGGACACGCCGCCTTCGTGGGCATAGGCGCCTACGCCGCGGCCATCGCCTCGCAGCGCTGGGACATGGATCCATGGCTGGCCGTGCTGTTCGCCGCGGCGCTGGCGTGCGCGGCAGCATGGGCGGTGGGCAAGCTGGTGTTCCGGCTGCGCGGCCACCACCTGGCCATGGCGACGCTGGCGCTGGGCATGATCGTCCACACCGTGCTGGTCGAATGGCACGACGTCACCGGCGGCCCCGACGGCATCAGCGTGGCGGGCGTGCTCAAGGTGGGCAGCCTGGAACTGGCCTCGGACCCGGCCTTTTTCGTGCTGGGCTGGCTGGCCGTCATCGTCGCGCTGATCCTGGCCGACAACCTGATCCGCTCGCCCTTCGGGCTGGCCCTGCGCGTGGTGGGCGAAAGCGAGCTGGTGGCCGGTTCCATCGGCATCGCGCCGGCGCGCGTCAAGCAGCTCATCATGATGGCCAGCGGGGCGCTGGCCGGACTGTCGGGGGGCCTCTACACATTCTGGACGGGCTACATCAGTCCGGATCCGTTCAACGTGGCGCTGTCGATCAAGCTGCTGCTGATCGTGGCCCTGAGCGGCTTCACCGGCACCTGGCGCACGCTGGTCGGCGTGTTCTTCGTGGTGCTGGTCAGCGAGGGCATGAAATCGTTCGGCCACCTGGACGTCATCCTGTACGGCCTGCTGCTGATCCTGACCATGCTGTTCCCGGTGCAAAGGCTGGGCAACGCGCTGCGCCACCTGCTCGCCCGCCGGGCCAACCGCGCCAAGGCGCCCGTCATCAAGGCCAATGTCCTATGAATAGCTCCGCAATCATGCTGGACGTCCAGCGCGTGGGTATCCGGTTCGGCGGGCTGCAGGCCCTGGACGATGTGTCGTTCCAGGTCCGCCGCGGCGAAATCCTAGCCCTGATCGGCCCCAACGGCGCCGGCAAGTCGACCCTGCTGAACATCGTCTCGGGCGCGCTTGCGCCCGGCCAGGGCAAGGTCTGTTTCGAGAACGAGGACGTGACCGGCCTGCCCGCTCACGAGGTGAACGTGCGCGGCCTGGCGCGCACTTTCCAGGCCGCCGAGATCCTGACCGCGCTGACGGTGCGCGAGAACGTCATGGCCGCCGGCGTGCGGCGCAGCGGCAGCGGCTTTCTGGCCGGGCTGGCCGGCCTGGGCTGGAAGACGGGCACGGCGCAGACGCTGTCCGAGCAGGCCATGATGCATCTGAAGACGATCGGCATGGCGGCGCTGGCCGATACCTCGGCCGCCCAGCTGACGGCCGGCCAGCAACGACTGCTGGCCGCCGCGCGCGCCCTGGCCTCGGGCGCGCGGCTGCTGTACCTGGACGAGCCCGGCGCGGGCCTGAACAGCGTCGAGAAGGACATGCTGGCGGGCGCGATCGAGCAGATCCGCGCCAACGGCGCCACGGTAGTTTTCGTCGAGCATAATCTCGCCTTCGTGGGCCGGCTGGCCGACCGCATCGTGGTCCTGAACCATGGCCGCATCCTGGCGCAGGGCGAAGCGGCGGCGGTACGCGCCGATCCCGCCGTCATCGCCGCCTACCTCGGCAACACGGAGATCCGCCCGGGCCTGCGCCCCGAGGCCGCCAACGCCGAGGCCGCCACGGTGCTGGAGATCGACCGGCTGTCGGTGCGCTATGGCGCGCTGCAGGCGCTGTCCGATGTATCGCTGCAGGTACGCCAGGGCGAGATCGTGTCGCTGATCGGCGCCAACGGCGCCGGCAAGTCGACCCTGCTCAAGGCGGTGGCCGGACTGCTGCGCCCGCAGGCGGGCCGGATCGCCTTTCGCGGCGCGGACCTGGCCAGCGTGCCGGCCGAGGCCCGCACCGGCGCCGGCATCGCGCTGGCGCCGGAGGGGCGCTCGCTGTTTCCCAGCCTCACGGTGCGGGAGAACCTGATGATGGGCCACTACGCCTGCGTGCGCCGCGGCGGCGTCATGCAGCTGCTGGCGCCGCGGCGCGAGACCGTGGCGGCGATGAACCAGGTCATGGAGGAAATCACCGCGCTGTTTCCGCGCCTGGCCGAGCGCATGCACCAGCAGGCCGGCACGCTGTCCGGCGGCGAGGGCCAGATGCTGGCGATCGGACGCGCGCTCATGAGCCGCCCGCAGCTGCTGATGCTGGACGAGCCGTCGTTCGGCCTGGCGCCGCAGATCGCGCGCGAAATCCTCGAATCGCTGCCGCGCCTGACCGAGCGCGGCCTGACGGTGCTGCTGATCGAACAGAACGCGCGCGCCGCGCTGCAAGTGTCCGACCGCGGCTATGTGCTGGTCAACGGCCGGCTGGTGGCGCAGGACACCAGCGCCAGCCTGCTGGCGCGCAGCGACATCGGCGAGGCCTTCCTGGGCTGGGAAGGCGCCGACACCCCGACCCGGAGGCAGGCATGAATTCCCCCGACACCCTCGATCCGCGCGACGCGGCCGCCTGGCGCGCCGTGACGGCGATGCGCCCCGTGCTGGCGGGGCTGCTGCCGGCGCGCGAGGCCTTCGCGTACCCGCAGCGCACGCTGCTGCACGCCGGCCCGCCCTTGCCCGGCGACGGCGAGATCCCGTGGCCGATGCTCAACTCCATCGTCAACGCGGCGCTGTACGAAGGCTGGGCCGTCGACCGGGCCGACGCGCTGTACGGCGTGCGCACCGGCGCCATCCGGCTGGCGCCGGCGCAGGACCACCGCTGCGTCGTGCCGCTGGCGGCCATCCTGTCGCCCAGCCAGCACGTGCAGGTGGTGCGCGACGCGGCGGGCCGCGCCGCGCCCTGCCATGCCGTGCTCAACGGCGGCAACCGATGGCCGATCCGGCTGGGCCGCCCGGAGACGGAAGTGGCCGAACACCTGCGCTGGCTCAACGGGCCCTTTGCCGAGCAGCTGAGGGCCGGCTGCGAGGCCGGCATCGACCTGGTCGAACTGGCCGACCAGGCCCTGGCCGCGGGCGACGACTGCCATGGACGCACCCTGGCCGGCACGCAGGCGCTGGCGGCCAGCCTGCGCGCGCTCGGCCATGCGCCCGAGGACGGCGCGGTGGCGGACTACCTGGCGCAATCGCCGGGCTTTTTCCTCAACCTCTGGATGGCCGCGTCCAAATGCATGCTGTCGGCGGCCGAAGGCATGGCCGGCAGCAGCCTGGTGACCGCGATGGGCGGCAATGGACGCGAGGCCGGCATCCAGCTGGCCGCGCTGCCGGGACGCTGGTTCAGCCGGCGTTGCGGCGCGCCGCGCGGCGCGCTGGAGCCTGGCCTGTCCGGCGCGCAGCCCTTGCCGGCCATCGGCGACAGCGCCGTGGTCGAGGCCCTGGGCCTGGGCGCCATGGCGATGGCGCATTCACCGGCGCAGCAACAGGCCCTGGGCGCCTACATGCCCGAGCCGGCCGCCGCGCTGGGCGCCGCCCTGCTCGGCCCGGCCCACCCCGCATTCGAACGCAGCCATCCCCGCATGGGGCTGGCCGCGCGCGCCGTCGCCGCCACCGGCAAGGCGCCGGTGGTGGCGCTGGGCATGCTCGACAGCCTGGGCACGGCCGGGCGCATCGGCGGCGGTATCTGGACGGCCGACCCCGGCCTGTTCGCTCACGCACTCGAATTCATGGCGCAGCACCAACAAGGGGAATCACGATGAAACTGTGGAAAATCATGGCGGTCGCGGCGCTGGCCGCCGGCCCCGCGCACGTCGCGCTGGGCCAGGACATCAAGATCGGCGCGCTGCTCGAAACCTCGGGCGCCATCGCCTCGCTGGGGCAGCCCACGCTGGAAGGCGCCCAGCTGGCCATCGACCAGGCCAACGCCGCGGGCGGCATACAGGGCCGCAAGATCGTGCTGGTCAACGTCAACAGCGAAAGCGACAACACCAAGACCGTCTCCGGCGCGCGCCGGCTGCTGTCGCAGGAAAAGGTGTCCGCCGTCATCGGCCCGGTAAGCTCGGGCTCCAATTTCGCCGTGGCCGACGTCATCGAGCGCGCCAAGGTGCCGATGATCGCCAACGGCGCCAGCCGCGGCATCGTGCTGCCGCCCGAGAAGCGGCGCTATACCTTCATCGCGCCGCTGACCGACGAGATCGTGCAGACAGTGATGCTGCGCGACATGCAGGCGCGCCACATCACCAAAGTGGCGATGCTGCACTCGGACGTCGCGTTCGGCACCAACGGCCGCGATACGCTCAACCGCCTGGCGGCCCAATACGGCGTGCAGGTGGTGGCCACCGAGACCTTCGGCCACGCCGATACCGACATGACGCCGCAGTTGACCAAGCTGCGCGGCAGCCCGGCCCAGGCCATCGTGATCTGGGCCACCGGCCCCGGCCTGGCCATCGCCACCCGCAACCATCGCGCGCTGGCCATCGATACGCCGCTTTACCTTACCCACGCCGCCAACGACTTCAACTACCTGCGGCTGGCCGGGGAAGCCGCCAACGACATCCTGCTGCCATCGTCCAAGCTGTACGTCGCCGGGTCGTTGCCGTCCGATGACGCGCAGAAGGCCGGGCTGCAATCGTTCGTGGCCGCCTACACCAAGAAATACGGCAAGCCGCCGGCCACGTTCTCGGGCAATGGCTACGACTCGGCCAACCTGCTGCTGCAGGCCATGCGCGCGGCCGGCAGCGACCCGGCGGCGCTGCGCGCGCAGCTGGAGAAAGGCGAGCGCTACGTGGGCGTGACCGCCATCTACGCCTACGGCCCCGAAGACCACTTCGGCGCCAAGGCGGAAAGCGTGCGCATGCTCACGGTCAGCAACGGCGCGTTCGAACTGGCCGCGGCGCCCTGAGCGCCGGCCGCCGGCTCAGTGGGCCTGGATGACGAGTTCGTCGACCAGCTCCGAGATGTGCTCCACGATCGCGGCGGCGGCGCGCGGATAGTGATAGCGGAACGAATACGCCGCCACGATATTGGGTTGACGCACATGCGATTCGAATGCGCGCGACACGATGCCGCCCATGCCCGGCAGGGCATTGGGCGGACAGAAATTCAGGAGCGAGAAGCCATGGCCGGCCGCCACCATGCCCAGCAGCATATTGATCGACAGCACCGAATGGGCAATGCGCGGAATCGCGCCGTTGGAGCTGAAGGCCGTCAGCATGTATTCGCGCGTGCGCGGCAGGTCGAGCAGGATCAGCGGCTCGGTGTTGAGGTCGCTGGTGGCCAGCGTTTCCTTGGCCGCCAGCGCATGGGACGCGGGCAGCACCACCTGCAGCGGCGCGGCGCGCAAGGCCACCAGCTTGATGCCGGACGGGATCTCGAAGTCGTACAGCACCGCGATGTCGAGCGTGCCCGTGCGCAGGCCCTCCAGCAGGTACTCGTGGTGGCCCTCGAACCAGGCCAGGCGCACGCCGGGCAGATGCTGTTGCACGCGCGTGAGCAAGGGGGGAATCACGAACGGCGCAAAGGTGGTGAGGCAGCCGACGCGCACCTGCCCGTGCAGTTCGCCGCGCCCTTGCAGGCTGCCCAGCCCCCAGGCTTCCTGGAGGATGCCGCAGCACTGCACGGCGAAGGCGCTGCCCTGCTCGGTGAGGATCAGCCCGCGCGCATGGCGGCGGCGAAACAGCTGTACGCCCAGCAGGGCTTCGAGATGCGCGATAGCGGTCGATACCGCGGGCGCCGACACATGCAATGCCTGCGCAGCCTGCTGCACGGACTCGCATTCGGCGGCCGCCAGGAAATACGACAACTGCCGCAACGAAAAATCGGGCGCGCGCAATGCCGTGTCCTACGTGTGCGAAGCAGTCGAAGCCACGTTTCTTCCCCGTTGGATTTCCGGCTGCCGTCATGCGGCGCGTTCCGGAAAATTTGTTTGCCACAAGGTATAGAGGAAGCGCGGCCATGACTATTGGTATTGCCCCGATGCCATCGCCGCGCCTGCGCGTGCGCGTCCAGGCGTGCCTGGGCGATGCCGGCGGGCTGCGGCTGCCCGGCGTTGCGTTCATCGGCAGCGCCGGCCCGGGCCGGCGCGTCGCGGCGCTGGCCACGCAGGCGGCCGCGCCCGGCGCCGATATCGAGATCGATGCCGGCCAGGCCTGGACCGTGGCCGACGGACTGGACGAGCAATCGGCCTTGCTGCTGGCCGTGCTCTGGCCCAGCGCATGGATCGCGCTGGTGGAGATCGGCGGCCTGCGGGCTGGACAGCAGGTGCTGGTGCACGAAGCCGATACGCCGCTGGGCCTGCTGGCCACCGTGCTGGCGCGCCAGGCCGACGCCAGCGTGATCGCAGCCGCGCGCACCGCCGGCGGCATAGCCGCCGCCTTGCGGGCAGGCGCGGCCGAAGGCGTGCTGTACGGCGACCCGTGGCCCGAGCTGGCGCGCGAGCACGGCGGCGCCGACCTGGTCTTCGACCCCGGCGCGGGCCGTTACGCCGTCGCCTCGCTGCCCTGCGCACGGCGCCGCGCGCGCATGCTGGCGCTGGACATGCACGACGGCCCGGCCGGCCCGCCCATCGGCGCCGCGCAATTGCTGCGCCGGCAGACCAGCCTGGCCGCCGCCGGCTGGGACCTCGTGCGCGACGCGCCGGCGCTGCAACGCGCCTGCCGCGCGCTGCCGCCGCACTGGCCGCGCATCGCGGCGCTGCTGCCGCTGCGCCCGCTCTCCCTTTCCACCAGCCAGGAAGCCCTTCCATGACATCCCTGCATCGCGCGCCGCCGCTGTCGGCGCATACCACCCGCGCGGCCGTTCTCGACGGCCACGCCAGCGCCGAACTGCTGGAGCCCTGCCTGGCGGCGATCCGCGCCCACGAACCGGTGGTGCGCGCCTGGCGCGAGCTCGACGTCGACGCCGCCCGCGCGCAGGCGCGCCGCCTGGATACGCACGCCGCGCGCGGGCTGCTGGCCGGCGTACCCATCGCGGTCAAGGACATCTTCCTGACCGAGCAGTTTCCCACCCGCTATGGCTCGCCGATCTACGAGCATGGCATCGCCGGCACCGACGCCGATTGCGTGGCACGCGCGCGCGCCGCCGGCGCGCTGGTGCTGGGCAAGACAGTCACCACCGAGTTCGCCTATTTCACGCCCGGCCCCACCGCCAACCCGCGCGATCCCTCGCGCACCCCCGGCGATTCGTCCAGCGGCTCGGCCGCCGCGGTGGCGGCCGGGATGGTGCCGCTGGCCTTCGGCTCGCAGACGGCCGGGTCGCTGATCCGGCCCGCCTCCTATTGCGGGGTGTTCGCCCTCAAGCCCACGCACGGACTGCACAGCCTGGCCGGCGCCAAGGCCATGGCGCCCTCGCTCGATACGCTGGGTTGGCTGGCGCGCGACGCCGGCGACCTGGAACTGATGCGCTGCGCGCTGGCCGGCGAGGACTACCGGCCGCTGCCGGCCGCGCGGCCGGCCGCGCTGCGCCTAGGCATCTGCCTCACGCACGAATGGCATGCCATCGAACCCGACGGCGCCCAGGCGTTCGCGCATGCGCAAGTCCTGTGCACGGCGGCCGGCGCGCAGCTCGCCCCGCTGGTGCTGCCCGATGCGCTGCAAGGCCTGATGCAGGCCCAGCAGACCATCATGGCCTACGAAGCCGCGCGCAGCCTGGCCGCCGAATGGCGCGACGCGCGCGCCCGGCTGAGCCCGGCCATGCAGGCCCTGATCGAAGCCGGCCTGGGCTGCGACGCGCAGTCCTATGCGCAAGCGCTTGCGCTGGCCGCGCGCGGCCGCGCCCATCTCGAGCACGCCATGCGCGACCTGGACGCCGTGATCGCTCCGGCCGCCCCCGGCGAGGCGCCGCCAGGCCTGGCGCGCACCGGCGACCCCATCTTCAGCCGCGTCTGGACCCTGCTGGGCCTGCCCTGCGTCAACGTTCCCGGCCTGGCCGGCCCCCATGGCATGCCCATCGGCGTGCAACTGATCGGCCGGCCGGGCGACGAACGCCGCCTGCTGGCCGTCGCCGCCGCCCTGCACCGCGTGTTCCATCCGACAGGAGCCCCACAATGAAACTCGTCGTCCGTGCCGTCACTCCCCTGACCGCCGAAATCCGCCACTTCGAG
The DNA here is from genome assembly GCF_000306945.1 of Bordetella pertussis 18323. NCBI lineage: Bacteria > Pseudomonadati > Pseudomonadota > Betaproteobacteria > Burkholderiales > Alcaligenaceae > Bordetella > Bordetella pertussis. The sequence continues at coordinate 246,518 of NC_018518.1, forward strand.
CTGGCCGCGCCCGACGGCGCCGCCCTGCCCGCCTACACCCCCGGCGCCCACCTGAGCGTGCATGTCGTGCTGCCCGACGGCACGCCCGCGCGGCGCGAATATTCGCTGCTGGGCGACGGCTCGGCCACCGCCAGCTACGAGATCGCCGTGCAATGCCGCGAGCCCGCGGCGGGGTCGGCCTGGATGCACCGGCTGGCCCCCGGCGACCGGATCGAGGCCGAGGCGCCCGTCAATGCCTTCGCGCTGGCGGCCGACGCCGCCGAGCACGTGCTGATCGCCGGCGGCATCGGCATCACCCCCATTCTCAGCATGGCGCGCCATCTGCGCGGCGCCGGCGCCGCGTTCACGCTGCATTACGCCGGCCGCGCCCGCGCCGCCATGGCGTTCGCCGAGGAAGCCGCGGCCATGGGCGCTGCCTGCCGCCTGTACCACGACGACGGCGCGCCGCTGCACGAGGCGCTGCCGAACATCCTGGCCGCGCCGGCGCCGGGCCGCCACCTGTATGTGTGCGGCCCGCGCGCACTGATCGCCGATACCGTGGACGGCGCGGCCGCGGCGGGCTGGCCGCCCGCCAGCGTGCACTACGAACTGTTCCAGGGCGCCCTGGCCCTGCGCGGCGACCAGCCCTTCGACCTGGTGCTGCGCCAGTCCGGCATCACCGTGAGCGTGCCGGCCGGCCAGACCATGCTCGACGCCTTGCTGCAGGCGGGCGTCGAACCCCTCTACGACTGCCGGCGCGGCGAATGCGGCATGTGCCTGACCCCGGTGCTGGAGGGCAAGCCGGACCACCGCGACCACTACCTGTCGCCGCGCGAGCGCGAGGCCGGCGACGCGGTGTGCGTATGCGTCTCGCGCGCCTGCGGCGCCAGCCTCACGCTGGACCTGTGAGCCGATCGCGCAGCCCTGTAAACTAGCGCGCACGGCGGCTGCGCGCTCCAGCGCCCGGGCCTGCATGAACGAGGTGTTTCGTGATTTTCATCTTCCGCGGCGATGAGCTGCTGGTGCGCGAAAGCGGTGTGGACCTGCCCGACGGCGATACCTGTGCGCAGGTGGGCGTGCGCTTCGAGCTGATGCAACAGATCTGGCTGACGCACGACCCGCAGCTGCGCACCACGCACGTGGCGCGCGATACCGTCGCGCCGCCCGGCTATGCCTTCCGCAAGCTGCGCGCGCTGCTGTCCGAGCTGGGCGAGCGGGCGCCGCTGGCCGGCCGGGCCTTCCAGATCGCCGAATGGGTGCGCACCCATCGCTACTGCGGCGTCTGCGCCACCCCCATGCAACATGCCCGGCACGAGCTGTGCCTGCAATGCCCCGCGTGCGGGCTGCACGCCTACCCCCGCGTCTCGCCGGCCATGATGGTGCTGATCAAGCGCGGCGAGCACATCCTGCTGGCTCGCCATGCGCGCTACGCCACGGCCCGCTATACGGCGCTGGCCGGCTTCGTCGAAGCCGGCGAAAGCATCGAGGACGCGGTGCACCGCGAGGTGGAGGAGGAAGTCGGCCTGCGCGTGCGCGACCTGCGCTATTTCGGCAGCCAGTCCTGGCCTTTCCCCCATTCGCTGATGATTGCCTTCACGGCCGAATACGCGGGCGGCGACCTGCGCGTCCAGGAAGACGAGATCACCGAGGCGCGCTGGTTCGGCCCGGGCGAGCCCTTGCCGGACATCCCCATGCGCGAGTCCATCGCCGGCCGGCTGGTGCGGGCCAACCTGCCCCCCGGCATGGCGTCCGACTGAGCGCGGCCGCCGGCGGCGCCGGCCTCAACCGCGCGTATCGGCGCGAGCGATGCCCTGGATGGCCTGGGTGGCCAGCTGCGTGGCGACGCGCTGCCGGAAACCCGGGCTTTCGGTCTCGCGCGGCCGGTACCAGACGGTAATCCAGTTGAGAATGCCCAGGATGCCCTTGGCGGCGATCGAATGGTCGGCCTCGGCGAAGTGCCCGCTGGCCATGCCGTCGCGCACCACCTGGCTGAACAGGCCTTCGTAAACATCGCGCATGGCGATGACCTCGGCGAGCGCCTCGCGCTCCATGGGCGTGGTGCTGACGGACTGGTGCAACTCCACGCCCTGCACCGTCACGCGCTGGTAGTAGAGCGAATCCATCATCAGCATGGCGTGCAGGTACGCCATGCGATACAGCTTGGCGCGCGGATCCAGCGAGGCATCGAAGGCGACCGGCACCTGGGCCTTCAGGTTCATGACCATCGCGCACTTGTGGACCGCGAAGAACAGGTCGGTCTTGCTGCGATAGTGGTAGTAGACGCTGCCCTTGGTGGCGCCGATCTGGCTGGCGATCACATCGATCGATGTCGCGGCGAACCCGTAGGTGGTGAACGCCTTGGCCGCCGCATCCAGCAGCTTGCGTTGGACGGCGGGCATGTCGTCATAGTCGATGCCCACCCAATTTTCGAGTTCGGGGGTAAGGAGCACGGCGTCTGCAGGTAGGGTGGTCCGGACCGGGTGCACAGTATAGCGGCAAACTATCGCCGGGCCGGGACGCGCCGATCCTTCCCCGATTCCATTCTATCAGAATACTACCAAGTATCATCTAACCATCATGACCTATCGATAACCATTAGATGACGTACTCGCTTCCATCGATTTTTGTTTTAACTATTTGAATTTAAATATTAATTTTTCACAGGACTGAAACCCGCCAACGCTCTTGCCAAAAATACCCGGAACTAGAATACTAAGTAGTATGTTGATTTTACCCAGGCCGAAACCGGCTCAGGCAACCGGAGAGGGGCAGAGGAATGGACGGACCGTTGAGCGGCGTACGGGTGCTGGACATGACGGCGGCGCTGTCGGGCCCGGTGGCCACCCAGATCCTGGGGGACATGGGCGCCGAGGTGATCAAGATCGAGCCGCCCGAGGGCGACAGCATCCGCGACCTGGGCCCGGCCCGGCATCGCGGCATGGGCGCCATGTTCCTGCACACCAACCGCAGCAAGCGCAGCATCATGCTGGACCTCAATCTGGAAGGCGGACGCGACGCGTTCAGGCGCCTGGCCGGCGCGGCCGACGTATTCGTCTGCAATACCCGCCCCAAGGCCATGGCGCGCCTGGGGCTGGCCTATGCGGATATCGCCGCGCTCAACCCCGCGCTGGTGTACCTGAACATCGTCGGCTACGGCAGCGCGGGAACCCATGCCGACAAGCCGGCCTATGACGATCTGATCCAGGCCGCCGCGGGCATCGCGTCGCTGCGCGCCGACGGCGATCCGGCGCGCTACGCCCCCATCGCCCTGGCCGACCGGGTCACCGGCATCCTGGCGGCCAACGCGGTGCTGGGCGCGCTGTACCACCGCGCCCGCACGGGCGCCGGCCAGCACATCGAAGTCCCGATGTTCGAGTCGATCGCCTCGCTGGTGCTGGCCGACCATATGGCCGGCCTCAGCTTCGAGCCGCCGATCGGCCCGCCGGTATTCGACCGCTACGCGTCCATACGGCGGCCGTTCCAGACCCGCGACGGCTTTCTCTGCATGATGGTGCTGACCGACCGGCAGTGGCGCGAATTCTTCCGCGCGGTCGGCCGCCCCGAAGTCATGGACGATGACCGCTTCGGCACCATGGCCCAGCGCACCCGCAATCTGGAAGCCCTGTACGCCATCGTCTCGGCAATCATGGCCACGCGCGACACCGACGCCTGGGTGGCGCATCTGGAAGCGGCCGATATCCCGGTGGCGCGGATCGAGAGCGTGGCGTCGCTCACCGCGCACCCCCATCTGGCGCAGGCTGGCTTCTTCCAGACGGTGGAGCACCCGACCGAAGGGCCGATACGCAGCATGGCGTGCGCCAGCACCTGGTCGGCCACCCAGCCGGCGCCGACCCGGCCCGCGCCGCGGCTGGGCGAGCACAACCTGGAGATATTGCGGGAAGCCGGCTTCAGCGAGGAACAGACGCAGGCGATGTTCGCCAGCGGCGCGGCACGAGGATACGAATCATGAAGGCAGTCGTGTGCAGGGAGTATGGCGGCCCGGACGTCGCCGCGTACGAAGAGGTGCCGGCGCCGGCGCTCGCGCCGGGCGCGGTGCGCATCCAGGTGCAGGCGTGCAGCGCCAGCTTCGCCAGCCTGCTGGTGATGGAGGGCAAGCACCAGAACCGCGCGCCGCTGCCCCTGATACCGGGCACCGAGGTCGCCGGCGTGGTCACCGAACTCGGCGCGGGCGCCACGCGCTTTCGCGTCGGCGACCGGGTGATCGCCGGCGTGCAATCCGGCTGCTACGCCCAGGAAGTGGTGGCCCCCGAGGCCACGGTGTTCGAGCTGCCCGCCGACGTGCCGTTCGAGACCGGCGCCCAGTTCCCCACCATCTACGGCACGGCCTACGGGGCCCTGCAATGGCGCGCCCAGGTCGAGCCCGGCGAGGTCGTGCTGGTGCATGGGGCGGCCGGCGGCAGCGGGCTGGCCGCGGTGGAAGTGGCCAAGGCGCTGGGCGCCACCGTCATCTCCACGGTGGGCTCGGACGCCAAGCAGGCCATCGTGCGCGAGCATGGCGCCGACCACGCCATCAACTACCGCACGCAGGACTGGCGCGCCGAAGTGCTGCGCCTGACGGGACAGCGCGGCGCCGACGTCATCTACGACCCGGTCGGCGGCGAGACCTTCGACGCCTCGCTGCGGTGCATCGCGCCGGACGGACGCATCATCCCGATGGGGTTCGCCAGCGGCGCCATCCCGACCGTGCCGGCCAACATCGTGCTGGTGAAGAACATCAGCATCCTGGGCGTGTATTGGGGCTACTACTTCGGCTGGGGACGCCACCCGGTCAGGCCCGGCAACGACGCCCGGTTGCGGGCCGCCTACGCCCGGCTCTTCGAATGGACCCGCCAGGGCAGGATCCGGCCGCGCGCGCACGCGGTCGTGCCCCTGGCGGACTTCCGCACCGCACTGCGCATGATCGCCTCCCGCGAAGCGATCGGCAGGATCGTCATGCAACCGCAGCAATAGCGCCCGCGGCCGCCCGCCCGCCGCGGCATCGACAAAACCAGAGGAGACAAACATGTTCAAACGCATCGCCCTGATGGGCGCGGCCGCCATGCTGGCCGCCGCCCCCGCCGTCCACGCGCAGGACAAGTACCCCAGCCGGCCGATCACGCTGGTCTCGCCCTACCAGGCAGGCGGCACGACGGAAACCTTCGCGCGGCTGATCATCGACGACGTGGCGGCCATCCTGGGCCAGCCCATCGTGGTCGAGCAAAAGCCCGGCGCCGCCGGCACCATCGGCGCGCGCTTCGTGGCCACCAGCAAGGGCGACGGCTATACGCTGCTGGCCAACACGTCGCAGCACGTCATGTACGAAGGCATGTTCAAGAACCTGCCGTTCCGGCCCATGGAGGGCTTCCGCCCGGTCGGCGTGCTGGGGTCGGCGCCCATCATCGTGGTGACGGGCGAGAACTCGCCGTACAAGACCTTCAAGGACGTGCTCGAGGCCGCCAGGACGCGCAATCTCACCTTCGCCTCCGGCGCCCAGGGCTCGCTGCCCCACCTGACCGGCGAGCGGGTCGCCGTGCAGGGCAAGCTGAACATGACCCACGTCCCGTTCAGCGGCACCGCTCCCGCGCTGACCAATGTCATGGGCGGCCATGTGGACCTGCTCTATTCCACCGCGGCGAGCGTGATGTCGCAGATCCGCGCCGACAAGCTGCGGGCGCTGGCCGTCTCGACCAAGGAGCGCATGCCGGAACTGCCCGACGTGCCCAGCATCGCCGAGATGGGCATGCCCGGCTTCGACGTGACCGCCTGGTATGCCGTGTGGGCGCCCAGGGACACCCGCCCCGAGGTCGTGGACGCCATCAACCAGGCCATGCGCGAAGCCTCGGCGCGCCCGAAAGCGAAAAAGCGCATGGCCGCGCTCAGCGTCACGCCCAGCACGCTGACCGCCGCGCAGTTCGCCGCCTTCGCCGAGAGCGAGCGCAAGACCTGGCTCGACGTCATGCGCCGCGCCAACATGCAGCCGGCCAACTGACATGGCGCGGGCGGACGACATCGAGGTACGCGTGGCCGACCAGGTGGCCTGGGTCACCATCAACCGGCCGCAGCGCATGAACGCGCTGGCCCGCGCCACCTTCGCGCAACTGGTCGAGGTCTCGCTCGAACTGGACCAGGACCCTGGCGTCAAGGTGGTGGTCTATACCGGCGCGGGCGAGCGCGCCTTCTCGGCCGGCGTGGACCTCAAGGAGCTGGACGCGGCCGGCCGCATGACCCATCCCATGGGCGGCCTGGCACGCAATCTCAACGAGGTCGTGCTGGAAATGGCCACGCCGACCATCGCGGCCATCAATGGCGTGGCCGCCGGCGGCGGGTGCGAGCTGGCCCTGGCCTGCGACATCCGCGTGGCCGCGTCCACCGCGCGCATCGGCCTGCCGGAAGCCCGGGTCGGCATGGGCGCCAATTTCGGCAGCGTGGTGCTGCCCCAGCTGATACCGCGCGGCGTGGCGCTGGAACTGCTTTATACCGGCGAGCTGATCGACATGGCGCTGGCGCACCGGTTGGGGCTGGTCAACCACGTGTTCGAGCCGGCCGAGCTGATGGCGCAGACCGCCGGCCTGGCGCGCCGCATCGCCGACAACGCCCCGCTGTCGGTGCAGCGCATGAAGGCCATGGCGTTCAAGAGCATCGGCCTGCCCACCGCGGCGGCCCTGCGGCTGTCGGTCGGCCCCGACCCCTACAACAGCGAAGACAGGCTGGAAGGCGCGCGCGCCTTCGTGGAAAAGCGCAAGCCGCGCTTCCAGGGCCGATAGCCCCTCGATGCGCGGGTGTCCGTCCCGGCATGGGGACTGACATCCGCGGCAGAGTGTGCCTGTCCCCGCCGGGACAGGCACACCGCCGTACGCCATGAACGCTGGCCGGCCAGGACGGCATCTTTCCCCGCACGGGACCCGACATCCTCGGCAGGGTGTGCCTGTCCCCGCCGGGACAGGCACGCCGCCGTACGCCATGGACGCTGGCCGGCCAAGACGGTATGTCTCCCTGCACGGGACCCGACATCCGCGGCAGGGTGTGCCTGTCCCCGCCGGGACAGGCACACCGCCGTACGCCATGAACGCTGGCCGGCCAAGACGGCATCTTTCCCCGCACGGGACCCGACATCCGCGGCAGGGTGTGCCTGTCCCCGCCGGGACAGGCACGCCGCCGTACGCCATGAACGCTGGCCGGCCAAGACGGCATCTTTCCCCGCACGGGACCGACATCCGCGGCAGGGCGTGCTGGCCCGTTTCTTCGGGTAAATACTATATAGGAGCATAGTGTATGCCGGCACTAAACTATATAGGACTAGAGTAGCACCCGGACAACCCCGCTCGCTTCGGCGTCATCAAGGACGACCCTATGAATGCTCAAGTAAACACCTTCACGCCCTTGCCATGCACGGAACCCGGCAAGTCCGGCGCTCCGCCCAGGCCAGGCCAGGCCAGGCGCCAGCCAGGACAACCAGGTCAAGATCTCGTTCCAGGGCGTCAGCAAGACGTATGGCGGCCGGGGCCGCTCGGGCAACCGGACGCTGGCGCTGGACCGCATGGACGTGGACATCAAGGCCGCCGAGATCGTCACGGTGCTCGGCCCCACCGGTTGCGGCAAGTCCTCCACGCTCAACCTGATCGCGGGCTTCGAACAGACCAGCACCGGCTCGCTGCTCATCGACGGCAAGCCCATCGACGGCCCCGGCCCCGACCGGGCGGTGGTGTTCCAGCAGCCTTCGCTGTTCCCGTGGCTGACGGTCATGGAAAACATCACGCTGGGCGTGAAGTGCCGCGGCGTCCCCAAGGACACCTACGAGCCGCGCGCCCAGATGCTGCTGCGCGAAGTCGGCCTGTCGGGCTTCGAGAAACATTACCCCTATCAACTGTCGGGCGGGATGCAGCAACGCGTGCAGATCGCCCGCGCGCTGATCTCGGAACCGAAGGTGCTGCTGCTGGACGAGCCCTTCGGCGCGCTGGACTACCAGACCCGCATCCTGATGCAGGAACTGCTGCTGCAGCTGTGGCAGGAGCACAAGCCCACGATTTTCTTCATCACCCACGACGTATCCGAAGCCATCTTCGTGGCCGACCGGGTGCTGGTCATGAGCCATCGCCCGGGACGGATCAAGCTGGCGGTCAATGTCGACGCCGACAAGCCGCGCAACGCCGACTTCCTCTCCACGCCCGAGTTCATCAGCCTGCAGCGCGACCTGCTGCACGCCGTGCAGGAAGAAGTGCACGCCAACAAGAACCGTCCTCCCATGGCCAAGGCCGCCTGACTTCCCCCCCGCAGAAGGAGTACGACCATGCAATCCTGTCTACGCCTGGCGGCGTCCCTGCTGTCCGCCGCCCTGCTCTGCCTGCCCGCGCCCGGCGCCGCGCAGACCGCTTCCCCCGCCAAGAAGGAACTGCTCAAGTTCAACTGGGGCGCCCCCACGGCGGACTACTACGCCCTGTACGTCGCCAAGGACCAGAAGCTGTTCGAGGAAGTGGGCCTGGAGCCCAACTTCTACTTCTTCCCGTCCGGCGCCCCCTTGCTGGCCGGCTTGAAGAGCAAGAGCCTGGACGTGATCACGACCGGCCTGGCCACCGTGTTCGCGCTGGGGCAGAACGTACCCCTGAAGCTGATCTACTGGGAGCTGGACCACGCCGCGGCCGAAGGCCTGGTGGTCGACCCGGCCGCCGGCATCAAGAGCTACAAGGACATCGCCAAGGCCAAGGCGATCGGCGCGCCCTCGGGCACCTGCGCCCAGGTTTCGCTGGTGCTGATGGCCAAGGAACTGAATCTCAAGTATTCGGACCTCAACATCATCAATATCGCGCCGCCGCTGTACGGCAATGCTTTCAAGAGCAAGTCGATCCAGGCCGCGGTGGCATGGTCGCCCTACTCCAGCATTCTCAACGCCGACCAGCTGCCGGTGGTGAACTGGGCCAGCGACTACACGCCGGACCAGGGCGTGTGCCCCGGCCTGACCGGCGTGCGCACCGAGTTCATGCAGCAGCATCCGGACATCGGCCTGAAACTCGTGCAGGTGCAGGCCAAGGCCATGGACATGATCCGCAAGGACCCCGAGCTGGGCATCGGCGTGCTGATGAAGTACCTGTCGGTCTCGCGCGAAGTGGCCAAGCACATCTACGACCGCGAGTTTTCGCGCATCCCGACCTACGCGCAGCAGATCGATCCCGCCTCGCCCTATTCGCTGGCCGCCAAGGACGCGGGCCTGGCGCGCAAGCTGCTGATCGCCAGCCAGGCGCTGGCCGAAGTGGGCACCATTCCCGCGCCCCTGACGCCGCAGGCCATCGCAGAGGCGATCGATCCGAGCGCGATTCAACGCTACATGAAAGGAGAGCGCAAATGAGCGAGCGCGTTGCCGTGGAAGGCCGCCAGCCGGCCATTTCCCCCACAGTTTTCTCGGTGGCCTCGGTCGTCGGGCTGCTGGCCATCTGGACCCTGGTCACCAACCTGGGCCTCGTGGGGCCGGGCTACCTGCCCAGTCCGCAGGCCATGTTCGCCCAGCTCGTCACCCTGGTCGAGCAGGGCTACGGCGGCAAGCCGCTCTGGGACCACGTCGGCGCCAGCCTGTTCTGCGCCCTGGTCGGATTCGCGATCGGCGTGCTGGCGGGCGTGCCGTTCGGGCTGTTCAGCGGCTACCACAAGGCCGTCGGCGCCATGATGTCGCCCATCATGGCGTTCATCCGCCCGATTCCGCCGATCGCCTTCATTCCCATGGCGGTGCTGTATTTCGGCCTGGGCGAGATGGGCAAGGTGGTGCTGATCGTCTTCACCGCCTTCAACTACTCGTTCGTCAGCGCCCAGGCGGGCGCCCTGTCGGTGCCCATGTCGTACTACCGGGCTGCCGAGTCCATCGGCATGACCAGGCTGCAGATCTTCTGGCGCGTGGTGTTCCCGTCGTCGATTCCCCATATCTTCACCGGGCTGAAGGTGGCCATGGCCCTGAGCTGGGCGGTGGTGGTGGCCGCCGAACTGGTGGGCGCGCAGAAAGGACTGGGTTTCATGATCTCGGACGCGGCGCAGCTGTTCCAGATTCCGGTGGTGTTCATCGGCATTGCGCTGATCGGCCTGATCGGCCTGGTGCTCAACGTGATGCTGACCGTCGCCGAGGAAAAGATCGTGCACTGGAAAGGGAGGTGACCGCGCGCATTGCCCGGCATACCCACTGTGTTGTGACGCCATGACAAGGAGCAGCAAGGCCATGGATACGGACGCCATTCGCAGCGAAATCTTCGGCCAGTTGGCCCGGCCGGACAACAGCGGCATACCCAAGTATCGCCGCCTGTCCAACATCCTGGTGGAAGCCATCAGGCGCGGCGTCTGGCAGCCGGGCGACCGGCTGCCAGCCGAGGAGCAGCTCACCGAGATGACGCCGTTCAGCCTGGGCACGGTGCAGCGCGCCCTGCGCGCGCTGACCGACGAGGGATTGGTGATCCGCATGCAGGGGCACGGCAACTTCGTCGCCGACCAGCAACGGCAGATGGCCGACCCCTGGCACTGCCGCTTCCTCGACGACGAATCCGACGGCATCGTGCCCATCTATTCGAAGGCGGTGCAGCGCGCCGTGGTCACGCCGTCCGAGACCGGCCCCTGGCAACGCTACCTGCACAGCGGCAGCGTCATGCGATTGGACCGCATCATCAACGTCAACGACGAGTTCCGGATATTCAGCCGCTTCTACGCCGACCGCGAGCTGCTGCAGCCGCTGTGGCATGTACCGCTCGAAGAGCTGGACGGCGCCAATTTCAAGGACATCATCATGCGGCAGGTCGGCCTGCCGATCACCGAGATCGACCGCAGCGTGCGCATCCGGCGCATCGATGCGCAGGCTGCGCGGCTGATCGGCGTCGCGCCCGAAGCCACGGTGCTGTTCATGCAGGCCGTCGCCCGCGCCGGCCGCGACGCGTGCATCTACTACCAGGAGTTCTACATCCCCGAGACCGGCCGGGCGCTGCAGCTGCCCGAACAACGGCCCCGGGTCCACGGGCGCTGAACCCGGGGCGCCCCCTCATTGCAGACAGAGCCCCGAGACGGGCGGAGACAAGCATGACATCGAAGCAAGGCCGACACACCGCTTTCCTCACCAAGGCCGCCGCGACCGCCGTCCTGGCCGCGGGCAGCGCCGCCAGCCTGGCAGCCGATCCGCCCAAGCCGCTGAAGATCAACTACGGCGCGCCGACGGCCGACTACTACACCCTGTACGTCGCCAAGGACCACGGCCTGTTCGAGAAACATGGCCTGGAGCCCAACTTCTTCTGGTTCGCCTCGGGCGCCCCCCTGCTGGCCGGCCTCAAGAGCGAAAGCCTGGATGTCTTCACCACCGGCCTGGCCTCGGCGTTCGCGCTGGGCCAGAACCTGCCCGTCAAGCTGCTGTTCTGGCAGCTCGACGACGCGCCGGGACAGGGCCTGGTGGTCTCGAAGGACTCGGGTATCGACAGCTACCGCGACCTGAAGAAGGCCAAGGCCATCGGCACGCCGTCGGGCACCTGCGCCCAGGTGGCGCTGGGCCTGATGGCGCGCAAGGCGGGCATCGCCATGAAGGAGCTGAACGTCGTCAACATTGCCCCGCCGCTGTACGCCAATGCCTTCACCAGCAACTCCATCGACGCCGGCGTGACCTGGGCGCCCTACCTGCAGTCGGTGGCCGAGCGCGGCTACAAGATCGTCAACTACGACACCGACTACGACGGGATCTGCCCCGTGATGACGGGCGCGCGCACCAAGTTCCTGCAGGAGCACCCCGACGTCGGCCTGAAGCTGGTGCAGATCTCGGCCGAGGCGCAACGAATGGTGGCCGACAACCCGCAACTGGCCATCGACGTGCTGGAGAAATACCTGAAGGTCTCGCCGGCCGTCGCCAAGGCAACCTACGAGCGCCTGTGCTGCGGGAATTTCCCCACCTTCAGGCAGCAGGCCGACCCCGAATCGCCCTATTCGCTGGTGTCCGACAAGGGCATCGTCGCCAAGCTGCATACTGCCACGCAGATCCTGGCCGAGGCCGGCACCATCCCGCAAGCCATCTCCCGGGAAACCGTCGCCGCATCGATCGACGCCTCGTACGTGCGCCAGTACCTGGCCACGCAACCCGGGCAATAGCCGAGGCCCGCCCTCGGTGGCGGTGCCCGTCCCCGGACGGGAGCTGACATCCGCGGCGAGGTGTGCCTGTCCCCACTGGGACAGGCACACCGCTCTACGCCATGAACGGTTGACGGCCAAGACGGTATCTGTCCCCAGGGGGGCAGGCACCCCATTCATCCTATATAGGTATATATCACCATGCGATCCATTTCCCTGCACCTGCGGCGTGCCCTCGCCGTCCTCGGCCTGGCCGGCATCGCCGCCGCCGCGCCACTGCACGCCGCCGAAACCTGGCCCGACCGTCCGGTCCGGCTGATCGTGCCCTACCCCGCCGGCGGCGGCGTCGACTTCGCCGCCCGGCTGATCGCGTCGGACCTGAGCAAGCAGACCGGACAGAACTTCATCGTGGAAAACCGCACCGGCGCGGCCGGCACCATAGGCGCGCAGGCCGTGGTGCAAAGCACCGCCGACGGCAACACCGTGCTGTTCGCCTCGCCCGCCGAAGTCCTGGTCAGCCGCATCGCCGGCCAGAAAACCTCGTACGACGCCGGCAAAGACCTGCAGCCGGTCACATTGGCCGGCGAAACGCCGCTGGCCGTCGTGGTCAACCCGGCGGTGCCGGCCCGCACGCTGGCCGAACTGGTCGCGCTGGCCAGGAAAGACCCGTCCGCCATCTCCTACGGCACGCCGGGCACCGGCAGCACCATGCAGTTCGCCGGCGAGGCCCTGAACCTCGCGGCCGGCATCAAGATGCTGCACGTCCCGTACCGGGGCGCGGCGCCCGCCATCGCCGACCTGCTGGGCAACCAGATCCCGGTGGCCATCGTCGGCGTCCCGCCGCTGGTGGCGCACCACAAGAGCGGCAAGCTGAGGATTCTCGCGGTCACCGGCAGCCAGCGCATCGCCGCCTTGCCGGACGTACCCACCGTGGCCGAGGAGCTGGGCGTGGCGGACTACCGCTACACCAACTGGTTCGGCGTCTATGTGCCCGGCAATACGCCCGCGGCCGTCGGGGACAGGCTCGCGGCGCTGATCCACGCGTCGGTGCACCGCGATGCCATCAAGGCCCAGCTGGCCGAGCAGGGCGTGGAGCCGATCGGCAACACCACGCCCGAGTTCGTCCGGTTCCTTGCCGACGAGAAGGCGCGCTACGAGACCGTGCAGCGCAAGAGCGGGATACAGATGGACTGAGCGCGCCGGCGCTCAGTCGGTCAGCTGGTCGGGGATGCTGAGCACCCGCTTGGTCGGCGGGATGAAGAACTTCTGGTAGTAGATGCAGCGTTCCTGCCCCATGCAGGCCACCACCTGCAGGGCGATGCCCGCCGCGTAGGGCGGCGTCTTGGTGTAGCCCGCCACGGTGGGGTCGAACGGCTCCATCGCGACGAAGTGGTCGATCTTGGTGACCGGGACGTTCAGTTCCTGCGTGATCTGCTTCTTGAAGTTCAGGCCGTTGAGCTTCTCCATCGGCGTATCCCACAGCGACGGGAAAACGTTGCGGTCGACATAGAAGCGCGTGAACACCTCGAACTCGTTGCCGACGTTGATGGTGCGCTCGATCAGGATCACCTGCGCGCCGGCCGCGGTATCGAAATAACGCTGCCATTCGCCCTCGCCGCTGGCGTAGTCGCGGCTGATGATGGTGGAGTAGACCGGCAGGAAACCGACGCCGTCATCGGCCAGGAAGCGGCAATGCCAGGGATCCTGGATGCGCAGCAGCTGCTGCGCGACGAAGGTGCCCAGGCCATGCTCGCGCACCACCAGCCCCTGGTCGACCAGGATGCGCAGGGCGCGCTGCACCGTCCCCAGGCTGTAGGAGGTCATCTGGACCAGGTCGTCCTCGGTGGGCAGGCGCTCGCCCGGCTTCCAGTGCCCGGATTCGATGCCTTCGGCAATCGCATTCAGGACCAGCCGGTACTTGGGTATGCCGCTGTAGTTGGGGCGGTGCAACTGGTCGAACACCGCGGGCCGCTCGGCATTCACCACGATCTGCCCGCCGGCCGGCGTAGAACGTCGAAGACTCGTATTCATAAGCACATATCTGGATATCCCCGACGAAAGGGCGTCGGACGGCTAGGTGTGAAGATTCAATAGGTTGTATGCATGGTTCATCCGAACCGGATTTGAGAAACTGGAAATCGCCGACCCCCCAGTTCACTCAAGGAGCCCGGCCGGATGAACACCCATAAGCATGCCCGATTGACCTTCCTACGTCGACTCGAAATGGTCCAGCAATTGATCGCCCATCAAGTTTGTGTGCCTGAAGCGGCCCGCGCCTATGGGGTCACCGCGCCGACTGTGCGCAAATGGCTGGGCCGCTTCCTGGCTCAGGGCCAGGCGGGCTTGGCCGATGCGTCCTCGCGCCCGACGGTCTCGCCCCGAGCGATTGCGCCGGCCAAGGCGCTGGCTATCGTGGAGCTGCGCCGCAAGCGGCTGACCCAAGCGCGCATCGCCCAGGCGCTGGGCGTGTCAGCCAGCACCGTCAGCCGCGTCCTGGCCCGCGCCGGTCTGTCGCACCTGGCCGACCTGGAGCCGGCCGAGCCGGTGGTGCGCTACGAGCATCAGGCCCCCGGCGATCTGCTGCACATCGACATCAAGAAGCTGGGACGTATCCAGCGCCCTGGCCACCGGGTCACGGGCAACCGACGCGATACCGTTGAGGGGGCCGGCTGGGACTTCGTCTTCGTGGCCATCGATGACCACGCCCGCGTGGCCTTCACCGACATCCACCCCGACGAGCGCTTCCCCAGCGCCGTCCAGTTCCTCAAGGACGCAGTGGCCTACTACCAGCGCCTGGGCGTGACCATCCAGCGCTTGCTCACCGACAATGGCTCGGCCTTTCGCAGCCGCGCCTTCGCCGCGCTGTGCCATGAGCTGGGCATCAAGCACCGCTTTACCCGACCTTACCGCCCACAGACCAATGGCAAGGCCGAACGCTTCATCCAGTCGGCCTTGCGTGAGTGGGCTTACGCTCACACCTACCAGAACTCCCAACACCGAGCCGATGCCATGAAATCCTGGCTACACCACTACAACTGGCATCGACCCCACCAAGGCATCGGGCGCGCTGTACCCATCTCCAGACTCAACCTGGACGAATACAACCTATTGACAGTTCACAACTAGCCGGTTGAGGTCGGGATCGAGGAGGTCCATCGCGATAACAAGGAGTTTTCACACGATAAGAAGATATTACTTCAGCAAATCGCCGATGCCTCCTAAGATTTGCCCAATCAATGCACTGCTCAGGAGCTGCAATGCCGCATGCGAAGCGAGTGTTTCCGGCACGGCGGGCGTTTGTTGCCGCGCTGGCCGTTCTGATGCTTTGCGCCGGGGCTGGCGCGGATGCGCAGGGGGATTGGCCGGCGCGGCCGATCCGGGTGGTGACGCCGTTTCCCGCCGGGGGGATCAACGATACGGTGATCCGCATCGTGTGCGACAAGATCGCGCCGGCGCTGGGGCAGCCGATCATCGTCGAGGTGAAGGCGGGCGCGGCGGGGGCCATCGGCACGGATTTCGTGGCCAAGAGCGAGCCGGATGGATATACCTGGCTGGCCTCGTCGGGGCCGGTGTTCACGGCGGCGCCGGCGCTTTTCAGCAGCCTGCCTTTCGATCCGCTCAAGGATTTCCGCGCGGCGGCGATGCTGGCGACGGCGCCGAACACCCTGGTGGTGCCGCCGCAGCTGCCGGTGTCGAATCTGCGTGAGCTGGTCGCCTATGCCAGGCAGGCGCCGGGCGGCATTTCGTATGCGACGCCGGGCGCGGGCAGTTCGGCGCACCTGGGGACCGAGGCGTTCATGCGCGACGCGGGTTTCAGCGCCACGCAGGTGGCGTACCGGGGCGCGCCGCCGGCCCTGCTGGACCTGATCGGCGGGCGGGTGCAGTTCATGATGGTGAGCGCGAGCCTGGCGGCGGCGCAGATCGGCGCGGGCAAGCTCAAGGGCTTGGCCGTGATGGACACGCGCCGATTCCCGGGCGCGACGGATATTCCGACGGTTGCCGAGGCAGGGTTCAACGTCGAGCCGGTGGTGCCGTGGTTTGCGATTCACGTCCCGGCGCGTACGCCCGAGGCGATCGTCGCGCGCATCAATCGCGAGGTCGCCGCGGCGCTGGCGGATCCAGAGGTCCGGGCCAGGTTGCGCAAGGCCGGCGCGGCGGCGGCCGAGCCGGCGGCGCCGCCGCGGATCGATGCCGCGATGCAGGTCGAGGCGGCGCGTTTCCAGGCGCTGGCGCGCGAGCAGAATCTAAAGCAGCAATGATGAGGGGGCGATGCAGTCATGGCGTCGATTGAAGGGAAGGCGGGTGGGTCCGCATCGGTTTTCGAGTTGATGAACCCCGCTTCCGTGGCGGTGGTCGGGGCGTCCGAGGATCGTCGCAAGTTTGGCGGCCGCATCCTGCATTTGTTGAACAACCAGGGGTACCAGGGCCGGATTCTGCCGGTCAATCCGGTGCGCGCGGAGATACTGGGGCACCAGGCCTACCGTTGCATCATGGACCTGCCGCACGCGCCGGACCTGGTGATCCTGGCGATTCCGCGGGACCTGGTCGTCCAGGCCGTGTCCGACTGCGGCGATATCGGCGCCAAGGGGGTGATCGTCGTCGCGTCCGGGTTCTCGGAATCGGGCGATGACGGGGCGCGGCTGGAGCAGCAACTGCTTGCCGTCGCGCGCGAGAAGGCGGTGCGCCTCATCGGGCCGAATTGCGTGGGCGTCGTCAGCCCCGCCAACGGGTTTTCGTTGGCGACCACGGTGTCCCTGGTGGACCGCGCCCCGGTGAAGGGGCACATCGGTCTGATCAGCCAGAGCGGGGCGGTCATGGGGACGATGATCGATCGCGGCATCAGCCAGAACGTCGGCTTTTCCCATTGCATTTCCGTGGGCAACCAGGCGGACGTGGATTTCTGCGATTTCGTCGATTTCATGATCGACGATCCGGGCACGCACGTGATCTGCACTTATGTCGAAGGCATCAGGCGTGCGGATCTGTTCCTGCGCGCGGCCGAGCGCGCCCAGGCGGCGAACAAGCCGTGGCTGCTGATGAAGTCGGGCAGGACCGAGGCCGGCGCCGCTTCGGCGTTCTCGCATACGGCGAGTCTTGCGTCGAACCAGGCGATCTTCGATGGCGTGTGCCGCCAGTTCGGCATTGTGCAGGTCGACGACGTCGAGGGCATGCTGGTCGCGGCGTCCGGCTGGAACAAGTATCCGGACATGCGGGTCCGTTCGGTGGCGGTCCTGTCGCCGTCCGGCGGCGGCTGCACGATTGCCGCGGACCGGCTCAGCGATATCGATGTGCCCCTGGCCTGCTTCTCCGATAGCGCCACGGCGGCGCTCGCGCCGCTTTTCGATGGCCCGGTGCGCAATCCGGTGGACATCGGCGCGGCCAACGACGGCGCCGCGATGGGCTACGTCGAGACCATCCACCGGGCCGCGCTGCAGGACGAACAGGCGGACCTTGTGCTGTCCGTCGTGACCAACGCGCCGGTGCTTACCGAGGTCGGGAAAATGATAGGCGATGCGGCCAGGGCGGTGGACCGGCCGCTGCTGGCGGTCGTCATGCCCGGCGGCTATGCCGAGGGGGCGCGCGAGCATCTGGCCGCGGCGGGCGTGCTTTGCACCGATTCGCTGGACGCGGCGATGCGCGCCATCGACGCCTGGCATGCGTGGGCGTAGCGGCCGGCGGCCAGCAGTGCGGTCCGGCCGCAGGGGCTGCCCGTCCCGCAGCCGGGCGGCGCCGGCCGCCTGGACGAGGCCGGGGTCAAGCGGCTGCTGGGGCGCTACGGCATTCGCGTCAACGAAGGGCGAGTCGCCTCGACGCCCGATGAGGCAGCGGCCGCGGCCCAGGCGCTGCGCGCGCCGTACGTGGTCAAGGTGATCAGCGACGACATCAGCCACAAGACGGAGGTGGGCGGCGTCAAGCTGGGCCTGGCGGACGGCCCCGCGGTGCGGGCGGCGGTCGTGGAAATGGCGGCGCAGGTGCGGCGAAAACGGCCCGACGCGCGGGTCGATGGCTTCCTGGTGCAGGAGTTCGTGCGCGGCGAGCTGGAGTTGCTGCTTGGGCTGAAGCAGGACGCGCAGTTCGGCGTGACCCTGGCCGTCGGCGCCGGCGGCACGCTTGCCGAGATCCTGCGCGACGTGGTGTTCGCGCCGTGTCCGATCTCCAGGGAGAGCGCCGGGCGGCTGCTGGAGCGGCTCAAGCTGGCGCCGCTGTTCGGCGGCGTGCGCGGGGGGCCGCCGCTGGATGTGGCGGCGGTGGCGGACGCGATGGTCCGCCTGAGCTGGCTCGGCCACGACCTGCGCGACAGCCTGCAGGAGCTGGACATCAACCCGTTGCTGGTTCTTGCCGACGGGGCGGGATGCGTCGCGGTGGACGGGCGCGCATTGTCGAGCTGAGACAGACCGCGCCCGACGCTTTATTCAAGTTCGACAGGGGGAAAACATGGAAGTCACTTACCAGTCGCTCGACGGGATTGCGCTGATCACGATCAACAGGCCGCAGCGGGGGAATTCGATGAACCCGGCGGTGGTCCGGGAACTGGCCCGGGCCTGGGAGCGATTCTCCGACGGGGATGAGCTGGTCGCGGTGATCACGGGCGCGGGCGACGATGCGTTCTGCACCGGGGCGGACCTCAAGGAGTTGCCGGGCGAGGTATGGCGCGCGCTGCCCAACTTCGCCGTGCCCACCGACAAGCCCATCATCGCCGCGGTCAGCGGCCATGCCGTGGGAGGAGGCTGCACCCTGGCGCTCTACGTGGACATGATCGTCGCCAGCGAGTCGGCGAAGTTCGTCTATCCGGAGGCGAAGCTGGGCATCTTCCAGGGAATCATGGGGGGCTTTCCCAGAAAGCTGCCTTACGCGGCCGGATTGGAGTGGATCACGACCGGCGACCCCATGTCCGCGCAGCGCGCATACGAACTGGGTTTCGTGAACAAGGTGTGCAAGGTGGGCGAGCAGGTCGAGGTGGCGCTGGAGATGGCGCGCAAGATCGCCGGCAGCGCGCCGCTGGTCGTGCAGGCCATGAAGCACCTGGCGCTCAAGACCTTGCCGGCCAACCCCATGGAAACCTTCTATCCGCAAAAGCGCATGCTCGAGGCGATCGCCAGGAGCCAGGATGCCGAGGAGGGTCTCCAGGCGCTGCGCGACAAGCGCGCTCCGGTATTCAAGGGCTGCTAGGCAGCGGCGGTTCGCGGGACGGCGCGCGCAGACGGGCCTGCCCATTTCGATCAGGATGTGCACAGGAGACAAATCATGATTCGTTCTTCGTTGGTCCATTGGTCGGCTGCCCTGGCGATGCTGGGCTGCCTGTCGGGCGTCAGCGCCGCGGGTGCGGCCGCCGGGTTTCCGGCGCAGCCGATCACGCTCGTCGTTCCCTACCCGCCGGGCGGCACGGCCGACAGCCTGGCCCGGGTGCTGGCCAAAAGCATGGGCGCGCGACTGGGCGTGAACATGATCGTGTTGAACAAGGGCGGGGCGGGCACGGTGGTCGGCACGCAGTTCGTGGCCAATAGCGCCGCGGACGGGTACACGCTGCTGTTTACCGCCACGCCGTTCGCGATCAATCCCTCGCTGTTCGAAAAGCTGCCCTATGACACGTTGAAGGATTTCACGGTCGTGTCCGATATCGCCGAGACGCCCCTGGTCGTGGCGGTCGGTTCCGGCACGTCCATCAATACCCTGGGCGAGCTGGTGGGCCGGCTGAAAACCGGCAAGGACAATTCATATGGCTCCGCGGGGCCGGGCAGTTCGCCGCACCTGGTCAGCGAATTGCTGCTGCACGAGGTGCAGGGGGAGGCGACGCACATTCCGTATCAGGGCAGCATGCCGGCGGTGATGGACCTGGTCGCCAATCGCACGACGTTCATGTTCGATACGCCGCTGTTGATGCTGCCGCTGGCCAGGGAGGGCAGGCTGAAGCTGCTTGCGCAAACCTCCACGCAGCGCTCGCCCCTGCTGCCCTCGGTGCCCACGCTGCAGGAAAGCGGGTATCCGAACCTGAGCGTGACGTCATGGTTCGTGGTTGCCGCGCGCTCGGGCACGCCGAGGGAGGTGCTCGAAAAGCTGAATTCGGCGATCAATTTCGCGCTGGCCGACCCGGTTGTCGCGGGCGCCTACGAGGCGCAGGGGATGATCAAGACCGGCGGGACGCTCGACAAGGCGCAGGCCAAGCTGCGGCAGGAAGTGAAGAACTGGGCGCTGGCGGTGCAGGTGTCCGGGGCCAAGGTGCGCTGATCCGGGCGGGCCATGGCCCGCCCGCAATCCGCGGCGCCGGATGCAATATGGGCCGGGTGCCGCGGATTATGGTTCCAATATTGAATTTAAATATTCATTATTAATATTTGTGGTGCGATTCCTGAATAAGAAAATTCAATAATAAATAATAAAAAGAAGCAGTTTCTTATTCCTCCAGGCACAGGTTGCGCCGGCAGGCGGCGTTGCGCCCCATGCATCCCGGCTTGCCGGCAAGGCCGCGCCGGCGCGTGATCTCCAGCGCGCGCGCGGCCGGTTTCCATCGCGTTTCCCCCGCCGCCGCGCGCCTCCAGGCATGGCCATGATGCATTGATTGCATTATGACTTTATGGAATATCCGGCAGGCAAATCGGAAATTGACAGAATAATTGCCGTGCCCCAACCTAGCCGCACGCTGTTTTCGTGATGTTTTGTTTTTTCACTGCGTGTACTGGAGGCATTTATGCGTGAGCCCACTCCTGAATTGGTGGCGCGCCGTCGCGAACTGGTCGAGGCAACGATGACGCGGGTGCGCGCCATCGAAAAGCAGCACGGCCCGACCCGCGAGGCGCTGGAGGCGATCAAGAATGAATTGCTGGCGCTGGCCCGTGAACGGGATGTTTTCCTTACCACGGAATTCAAGCCGGCCAAGCGGGGGACCTTCAAGGACTTCGTTGCCTATCGCTTGAACGAAGAGGACGGCACGGGGCGGGCGATGTATCTGTCGCTGGCGCTGCCCGGCAAGTCGAGCCCGCCGCACAATCACAAGAACTGGGCGGTGCTGGTCGGTCTGGTCGGCGCCGAGGAAAACCGGCTTTACGAGGTGGACGAGAGCGGCAGCTTTCGCCAGCGCGACGCGATCATGGTCGGCCAGGGCGTGGGCGTGGCATTGATGGGCGACGACATCCACAGTATCCACGTGCAGGGCGTGGGCGACGAGCCGGTCTGGCAACTGCGCTTCTACGAGCGTCCGCTGGAAGACCAGGTGGACCGCGAGCAATTCGATCCCGGCACGGGCAAGCGCGAGATGTTCCCGCCCAATCCCAATGTGAAGCCATCCTGAAGGGAAGGCGCCGTCCATGGGGCGGGAGCGTAGCGGGTCGTGGTCCTGACAATAATCCGGCAGGGGAGATGGCGATGAAGCGACGTGAAATGTTGAGTCTTTGCGGCAAGTCCGTGATCGCGCTGGGCTGTGGCGGTCTTCCGGCGATCTTGCGGGCCCAGGGGCGTTTCCCCTCCAAGGCGTTGACGTACGTGGTGGCCTACACGCCAGGGTCGGCCAATGACATCCTGGTGCGGATCCTGGCGCCGGAGCTGGGCACCCAGCTCGGGCAGAGCATCATCGTGGACAACAAGCCCGGGGCGGGCGGCAGCATCGGGATGGCGGCCGTCGCGCAATCGAAGGCGGACGGCTACACGCTGGGCCTGGGCTCGACGGCGACGATGGCGATCAATCGCGCGCTGTACAAGAACCTGCCTTATGACCCCTTGCGGGACTTCGAGTCGGTGGTGAAGTTCGCCTCGACGGCCAACGTGCTGGTGGTGCCGGCCGGCGGCCCGGCGAAGACCCTGGCGGACCTCAAGCCGCGCGACGGCAAGTCGCTGATGTTCAGTTCTCCCGGCAATGGGACGACGCAGCATCTGGCGGGGGTGTTGTTCAGCAGTACGACGAAGCTGCCGACCGAGCATGTGCCGTATCGCGGTCCGGCCGAATCGGTGATGGCGGTGGCGTCGGGCGAGGTGGATTTCTCGCTGGCGTCCCTGCCGTCGGCGCTGGCGCAGATCCGCGCCGGCCGGCTGCGGGTGCTGGGCTGTACCTCGCTCAAGCCGCCGTCCAGCCTGCCGCAGGCGGTGTCGCTGGCGGAGCAGGGCTTGCCGGGCTTCGAGCGTACCGAGGTGTGGTTCGGGCTGGTGGTGCCGTCGGGTACGCCCGACCAGGCGAGGCTGGCCCTGGAACAGGCGTCGGTCCAGGTGCTGGGCAAGCAGGACGTGCGCGAAAAGCTGGAACAGGCGGGGTATCAGCCCGCGAATCCGCAGTCGGAGGGCAAGTTCGATCCGTTCGTGCGCGAGCAGGTGGCGTTCTGGGCCGATCTGGTGAAGCAGGCGGGCGCTTCGATCGATTGAACGCTGGCCGGGCCGGATGGGCGGGCGGCATGCATGCATGGGGGTGGGGATGTCCGAGGTCGTGAGCGCGCAATGGTTGAGGCAGCGCCTGGAAAGCGGGGCGGAGTGCGCGGTGGTGGATCCGCGCGAAGAGGGGGCGCATTCGGTGTCGCCGCACTTGTTCCATGCGGTCAACCTGCCGCTGTCGCAGTTGGAGCTGCGGGTGGAGCGCCTGTTTCCGCGCCGCGACGTGCCGATCGTGGTGGCGGGCGCGGGCGACGCGCTGGACGAGCGCGCGCGGCGCCGGCTGCAGGAACTGGGGTACGCGGGCGCCGTGCGGCTGGAGGGCGGCTCGCCCGCCTGGGCCGGCCTGGGGCTGCCGTTGTTCACGGGGTTCAACACGGCCAGCAAGGCGTTTGGCGAGTATGTGGAGCATGGTTGCGCGACGCCGTCGATTTCGGCCGACGAGTTGCGGGAGATGGTGGCGTCGGGCCGTCCGCTGGTGATCATGGACAGCCGTACGCCGGCCGAGCACCGCCGGGCGACGATTCCGGGTTCGGTAAGCGCGCCGGGCGCGGAACTGGTATTGCGCTACGCGGAACTCGCGCCGGATCCGCACACCACCCTGGTGGTCAACTGCGCGGGCCGTACGCGCAGCATCATCGGGGCGCAGTCGCTGATCAATGCCGGGGTGCCGAATCCGGTGTTCGCGTTGCGCAACGGCACGATGGGCTGGGCGCTGGCCGGCCACAAGGTCGAAACGCAGTCCGCGCGCCAGGCCCCGGAGCCGGGCGCGGCGACGCTGGCGTTGGCGCAGCAGCGCGCGGCGGCGGTGCGGCGCCGTTTCGGGATCGGCGCGATCGGCGCGGCCGAATTGCAGCGTCTGCGCGCCGGCGGCGAGCGAACGGTTTACCTGTTCGATGTGCGCACGCAGCAGGAGTACGAGCGCGGGCACGTGCCCGGCGCCGTGCATGCCCCGGGCGGCCAGCTGGTGCAGGCGACCGATTCTTATGTGGCGGTGCGCAATGCGCGCATCGTCCTGTATGACCATCATGGGGTGCGCGATGTCATGACCGGATCGTGGTTGCGCCAGATGGGGCATGAGGATGTGGTGACGTTGCGGGCCGATGCGGTGTCCGCGGCGCAACTAGCCGCGGGCCCGCAGGCGGTGCGGGTGGCCGGGCTCGATGGCGCGCGGGCGCGCCGGCTGGCGCCGGCCGAGGCGGCCGGGAGCCTGGCGCAATACACGGTGGTGGACGTCGGCGCTTATCGCGATTACCAGGCTGGCCACCTGCCGCAGGCGTATTGGGTGACGCGGGCGCGCCTGGCCGAGGCGCTGGACGGGTTGCCGGCCGACTGGCCGTTGCTGCTGGTGTCGCCGGACGCCTTGCTCGCGCAACTTGCCTGCGCCGATGTGACGGCCTCGGCCGCCAGGCCGGTATATGTGCTGGAGGGCGGCATGGCGCGCTGGCGCGCAGAGGGCCGGCCGGTCGAGGAGGGCGACGGGCGGCCCTTGCACGAGCCCGACGATGCCTTCGTCAAGCCCTTCGAGGCCAGGGATCGCGAGTCGTCGATGCAGGCCTACCTGGATTGGGAGGTGGGCCTGCTTGACGCGGTGCAGCGCCATCCCGCCATACGCTTCGACTTGTACAAGGAATGAGCCTCTGGTAGAGCTTTCTCCATCCAGGGAGGAAGACGATATGAATCTGAGGCAAATCGAGGCGTTTCTGGCGGTGGTCGACCTGGGCACCGTGACCCGGGCGGCGGAAACCATGTATGTGACGCAGTCGGCGGTAAGCCGGCTGATCTCCCGGCTCGAGCGCGAGGTGGGCTTTACGCTGTTCGATCGCCGCCAGGGCCTGATGGCCCCGACGGCCGAGGCCAAGGCGCTGCACGCGGAGGCCATGCGTTCGTATATCGGGCTGAAGGAGATCCAGTTCGCGGCGCAGCGGATTGCGCAGATCGGCAGCGGCATGCTGAAGGTATGCGTGATGAGTTCGCTGCAGCAGGGAGCGCTGCCCAGGCTGGTGACGGAGTTCATGCGCAAGCATCCCGGGATTTCGGTGATGTTCGACGTGCAGCGCCACTACGACGTGGTGTACGCGGTGTCGCGCGGCAGCGCCGAGATCGGTTTCGCGACGCTGCCGGTGGACCATCCCAATATCGAGTCGCTGCCGATCGCGCGCACGCCGGTGGTGTGCCTGCTGCCGACCGGGCATCCCCTGGCCGAGCTGGAAGCGATACGGCCCATGGATTTGCACGGCGTGGATTTCCTCAGCGTGCCGCGCATGCGTTTCAACGATCGCATTACCCGCATTCTCGAAGCGCATGGGGCGAGGCCCCGCACGCGTATCGAGGCGGGCACGATGCTCGCGGCCATGGCGCTGGTGGAGGCCGGGGCCGGGGCCGGGGCTTTTGTCGTCGATGCCTTTACGTTGGGGGCGGTGCGCGATGCGCAGGTCGTGCTCCGGCCGTTCCATC
Source organism: Bordetella pertussis 18323 (assembly GCF_000306945.1). Lineage (NCBI taxonomy): Bacteria > Pseudomonadati > Pseudomonadota > Betaproteobacteria > Burkholderiales > Alcaligenaceae > Bordetella > Bordetella pertussis. The sequence goes on from NC_018518.1 coordinate 271,373, forward strand.
CGGAAGTCATCGTCGAGGTTGGGGCCTTGTATTCGAATTCCCAGCCGCTTTCCATCCTGGCATCCAGGTTCCTGGAGCATTGCCGGGCATTCCAACATGAGATGGAGACAACATGAATGCTTGCCTGCCCGCCGAGGCGCCCTTGGCCGACCCCGATCCGCTCGACCCCGATCGCAAGGCGGTGGATGAGGTGGCCCGGATACTGAAGGCCGAACACACCGAGCTGCTGTTCTGCTTTCCGATCAACTCCCTGATCGACGCCGCGACGGCGGCAGGCATCCGGCCCGTGGTGGCGCGGACCGAACGCGCCGTCGTGGGGATGGCCGACGGCTATGTGCGCGCCAGCCTGGGCGAGCGGGTAGGGGTATGTGCGGTGCAGTATGGGCCCGGCTGCGAGAACGCGTTCGGCGCGATGGCGCAGGCGTATTCGGATTCGTCGCCGGTGCTGATGCTGCCGGGCGGCGTGAACGAGTCGCGTACGGACGTGCGGCCGAATTTCGAGACGGCCAAGCACTATGGGAACATCACCAAATGGGTGGCGCGCGTCAACCGGCCCGATCGCGTGGGCGAGATGATGCGGCGCGCCTACACCGGGCTGCGCAACGGCCGGCGCGGGCCCGTGGCGCTGGAGCTGCCCATGGACGTGATGGAGCAGCCGGTCGGCCGCTCGGCGTCGCGCCACGCGCCCAGCCAGGCCATCCGCACGCTGTGCGATCCGGACACGGTGCGCGCGGCGTGCAGGCTGCTGCTGGCGGCTGAGCGGCCGGTGCTGCACGCGGGGGCGGGGGTATTGCAGTCGGGCGCCACGCCGGAGCTGGTGGAGCTGGCCGAGTTGCTGTCGATTCCGACAATGACGACGTTGTCCGGCAAGAGCGGTTTCCCCGAGCGGCATCCGCTGGCGCTGGGCAGCGGCGGCATGGCATGGCCGGCGACGGTGGCGCATGGGCTGCGCACGGCAGACCTGCTGTTCGGCGTCGGCGCGAGCCTGACCAAATCGGTGTTCGCCGCGCCCCTGCCCGCCGGGCGGCGCGCCATGCAGCTGGCGGTGGACGATTCGGACCTGAACAAGGACTATCCGCTGGACCATGCCTTGCTGGGCGATGCCAGGCTGGTGCTGCGGCAGATGATAGACATGCTCAAGAACGAGTTCGGCGTGCAGCCGGATCCGGCCCGCACCGCGCGCACAGGCGGCGAACTCGAGGCAATACGGCAGGCCTGGCTGCGCCAGTGGCACGACAAGCTGACGTCGGCGTCGCGGCCCATCAATCCGTACCGGGTGGTGCATGACCTGCAGATCGCCTGGGCGGATCGGGACGTGATCATCACGCACGATGCCGGCAGCCCGCGCGACCAGCTCAGTCCGTTCTACCGCTGCCGCCGGCCGGGCGAATACCTGGGCTGGGAGCGGTCGACCCATCTGGGCTACAGCCTGCCCCTGGCGCTGGGCGCCAAGATGGCGCGCCCCGACGCGCTGGTGGCGCACTTGCTGGGCGACGCGGCGTTCGGCGAATGCGCGATGGACCTGGAGACGGCAGTGCGCAACCGGATCGGCACCGTGACGGTCCTGATGAACAATGGCTGCATGGGCGGCTACGACAAGCACATGCCTTTGTCGAGCACCACGCATCGCACGCGCTTTCTGTCCGGCGACTACGAGATGATCGCGCGCGGCCTGGGCGCGTGGACCGAGCGGGTGGAGGATCCGGCCCGCTTGGTCGAGGCCTTGCGCGAGGCGGCGCGCGTCGCCGATACCGGCCGGCCCGCGGTGCTGGAAATCATGACCGCCGAGGAGAAGGCCTTGTCCCAGGAAGCGCCGTAGCGGGCGGCAGGCCGCAAGAAGCCGGCGCCCGTCCCTGGGTGTTCACATCGTGAACACCCTGCTTCTGTTTCACGCGTCTCCGATCCTACGATGGCTGCGCACTGATGGGTGCGTTGCCAAGCATCGGAGACAGACGGGTGACATCAACTATTCCTGGCAGCCCTGCGTTGGATGGGCTGGTCGTACTGGACATATCGCGCGTGCTGGCGGGCCCCCTGGCTGGCCAGATCCTGGGGGACCACGGTGCCAATGTCATCAAGGTCGAATCGTTCAACGGCGACGACACGCGGGGATACGGCCCGCCGTTCGTCGGCGAGGACGCGGCCTATTTCCTGGGCCTGAATCGAAACAAGCGCAGCATTGCCGTCGACCTGTCCCGGCCGCAGGGCCGGGACCTGTTGCTGGATATGGTGCTGGGCGCCGACGTGCTGATCGAGAACTTCAAGCGCAGCACGTGGCGCAAGTGGGGCATCACGGATTTCGGCCAGCTCAGCGCGCGCAACCCGCGGCTGGTCCATTGCCGCATTTCCGGTTTCGGCGACGATGGCCAGCTCGGCGGCATGCCGGGCTATGACGCGGCGGTCCAGGCGCTGACCGGGTTCATGACGATCAACGGGCCCGCCGAGGCGGACCCGACCAAGCTGGGCGTGCCCATCATCGACGTCAGCACGGGCTTGAATGCGGCGATCGCGATTTCGCTGGCGCTGTTCGAGCGGTCGAAATCCGGCAAGGGGCAGTTGGTGGAGGTCAGCCTGTTCGATACGGCGCTGGCCATCCTGCACCCGCATGCGGCCAATGTGCTGGCCGGCGGGAAGGCCGAGCGCAGCGGCAACCTGCATCCGAACATCTATCCCTATGACTTGTTCCCGACCCGCACGGCGGATATCTATCTGGCCGTGGGCAACGACGGCCAGTTCCGCTACCTGTGCAAGTCGCTCGGCTGCCCGCAGCTCGCCGACGACGGCCGCTTCTCGTCCAACCGGCTGCGGGTCGCCAACCGCGCGGCCTTGCGCGAGATCCTGACGCAGCGCCTGCAGGACGTGGATGGCTCCGAGCTGTTCCAGGGCTTGCTGAACAACGGGGTGCCGTGCGCGCCGGTGCATTCGGTGCAGGAGGCGCTCGAGCTCGAGCATCTGCGGCAGCGCGACGGCCTGGTGCGGGTGGGGGAATACCAGGGGCTGCGCTCGCCCATCCGGATGCAGCGCACGCCGCCTTCGGTGCGGGCCCGTCCGCCCGGCATCGGAGAGCATACGGACGAGCTGCTGGGCGAGCTGGGCTTGCCGCCGGGGCAGATCGCCAGGCTGGTGGACGAGGGCGTGGTCAAGGTTTCCAAGGAGCGAGCATGAACCATATCAGTATCAGGTACGAGGACTCGGTGGCGGTGGTGACTTACGACCGGGGAGAGAAGAAGAATGCGATGTCGATGCAGATCATCCGGGACCTCACCGCGACGGCCGAGGCGCTGAAGGATCGCCACGACATCACGTGCGTGGTGCTCGGCGGCAGCCGCGCGGCGTTCAGCGCCGGGGTGGACCTGACCGACCCGGAGCGTTTCGACCTGGCCGGCAAGAGCCTGAGCGAGCAACGCCAGATCCTTACCCTCGGCACGCGCATGTGCCGGGCCTGGGAGGAACTGCCGCAGATCACCGTCGCGGCCATCGAGGGCATGAATGTGGGCGGCGGCGTGGCGCTGACGCTGTGCTGCGACTGGCGCGTGATGGCCGACGACGCGTATCTGTTCGTGCCCGAGGCCCAGATCGGGATCAACCTGAGCTGGAACGCGATCCCGCGGCTGGTGAACATGGTCGGCGCCTCCATGGCCAAGCAGATCGTGCTGCTCGGCGAGAAGATGCCCAGCGCCCAGGCCAGGGAACTGGGCCTGGTCGATTGGGTGGTGCCGGGCGGCAGCGCCGAGGCGCGCGCCATCGAGGTCGCCGGCCGCGTATCGCAGTGTCCGGCGCATGTGGTGAGAATGAGCAAGCAGAGCATCAACGCCCACGCGAACGCGCTGAATCATCTCGGCACGTATATGGATGTCGATCAGGCCATGGTGTGCGGCGCCTCGCCCGAGGCGGCGCGCGCGCGGCCAGTTCAACAAGGCGCGGGCCTAGCGGCCGCGCGCGGCCGGCTGGACAAGAAAAACGACCAGGAGACAAAAGATGAATACCAATATCGCGAAGTGGCTGGGGCGGCTGGTGGTGGCCGGCGTGGCGTTCGGATCCGGCGCGCCGGCCGCGCCGGCCGCGACGGCCGCCGATCAGCCATCGTCCTGGCCGCGCAAGTCGGTGACGATCGTGGTTCCCTTCTCGCCGGGCGGGTCCACCGACCAGATCGCCAGGCTGTTCAGCGCCAAGCTGGCCGAGAAGCTGGGACAGCCGTTCGTGGTCGTCAACCGCCCCGGCGCCGGCACGATCGTGGGCATGCAGGAGGTGGTGCGCGCCAGGCCCGACGGCTACACGCTGCTGCTGGCGGTGCCTCCCCTGGTAGTCAACCCGGCCCTGTACCCGCAGCTCAGCTACCAACCGCTGCGCGATACGCAGGCGGTGGGCCTGGTGGCGCTCAATCCGAACGTGCTGGTGGTGCCGGCCGACTCGCCATGGCGCACGCCGCAGCAATTGTTCGAAGCCGCCCAGGCCAAGCCGGACACGATCACGATCGGCTCGCCCGGCATCGGCACCGTGCCGCACCTGGTCAGCCTGCTGATCGGACAGGAGCTGAACGTGCGCGTGGTGCCGGTGCCCTACAAGGGCAGCGCCGCGCTCATGCCCGACCTGGTCAGCGGCCGGGTCAACGCGGCGATGGACAATCTGTTCGCGCAAGTGGCTTGTGAACTGTCAATAGGTTGTATTCGTCCAGGTTGAGTCTGGAGATGGGTACAGCGCGCCCGATGCCTTGGTGGGGTCGATGCCAGTTGTAGTGGTGTAGCCAGGATTTCATGGCATCGGCTCGGTGTTGGGAGTTCTGGTAGGTGTGAGCGTAAGCCCACTCACGCAAGGCCGACTGGATGAAGCGTTCGGCCTTGCCATTGGTCTGTGGGCGGTAAGGTCGGGTAAAGCGGTGCTTGATGCCCAGCTCATGGCACAGCGCGGCGAAGGCGCGGCTGCGAAAGGCCGAGCCATTGTCGGTGAGCAAGCGCTGGATGGTCACGCCCAGGCGCTGGTAGTAGGCCACTGCGTCCTTGAGGAACTGGACGGCGCTGGGGAAGCGCTCGTCGGGGTGGATGTCGGTGAAGGCCACGCGGGCGTGGTCATCGATGGCCACGAAGACGAAGTCCCAGCCGGCCCCCTCAACGGTATCGCGTCGGTTGCCCGTGACCCGGTGGCCAGGGCGCTGGATACGTCCCAGCTTCTTGATGTCGATGTGCAGCAGATCGCCGGGGGCCTGATGCTCGTAGCGCACCACCGGCTCGGCCGGCTCCAGGTCGGCCAGGTGCGACAGACCGGCGCGGGCCAGGACGCGGCTGACGGTGCTGGCTGACACGCCCAGCGCCTGGGCGATGCGCGCTTGGGTCAGCCGCTTGCGGCGCAGCTCCACGATAGCCAGCGCCTTGGCCGGCGCAATCGCTCGGGGCGAGACCGTCGGGCGCGAGGACGCATCGGCCAAGCCCGCCTGGCCCTGAGCCAGGAAGCGGCCCAGCCATTTGCGCACAGTCGGCGCGGTGACCCCATAGGCGCGGGCCGCTTCAGGCACACAAACTTGATGGGCGATCAATTGCTGGACCATTTCGAGTCGACGTAGGAAGGTCAATCGGGCATGCTTATGGGTGTTCATCCGGCCGGGCTCCTTGAGTGAACTGGGGGGGTGGCGATTTCCAGTTTCTCAAATCCGGTTCGGATGAACCATGCATACAACCTATTGAATCTTCACAACTAGGTCATCGCTGAGCGCGGCGATGCGCTGCTGCTGCGCGTTGCGCGCCTCGGCGGGCGTGAACAGCGCCCCGACCGTCGCGCCGTCGAAATACGGCACGGGATCGGCGGCCAGATCGCGGATCTTGACCATACCGCCGGGTTCGGACTGCTTCAGGCGGGCCAGCAGATGGTCGGCCAGTTGCTTGGAATTCGAACGATCGCCAAGGATCGAGGACAGGATGACGAGGGTTTTCATAAGGTGGGCCTCCAGTGGTACGGCGTCGTGCCGTGTAGCCATGGCGTTACTTTAAGAGGCTTCATTGTTTACATAAACCCAGTTAAGATGAACTGTTCGTTCTGAATTTAGAACAATTTTCATGCAAGATCTCAACGACCTCTACTACTTCGCCCAAGTCGTCGAGCAAGGCGGCTTCAGTGCGGCATCGCGGGTGCTCGATGTCCCGAAATCCCGCCTGTCGCGCCGCATCTCGCAACTGGAGGACCGGCTGGGGGTGCGCCTGCTGCAACGCACGACGCGCCGCCTGCGCCTGACCACGGCCGGCGAACGCTACCTGCACTACTGCCAGGAAATGACGGCGTCCGCGCGTGCGGCCGAGGACGCCATGCGGCAGTTGCAATCCGCGCCCGCGGGCCCGGTGGTGGTCAGTTGCCCGGTGTCGATTGCCCAGCAGATGCTGGCGCCGCTGCTGCCGGAATTCCTCGACGCCTGGCCGTCGGTATCGGTGCAGCTGCTGGTCACCAACCGGCGGGTGGACGTGATCCGGGAGGGGGTGGACCTGGCCTTGCGCGTGCGCACCAAGCTGGATACCGATGCCGAGCTGGTGGTCAAGCATCTGGGCATAGCCAGCGGCACCCTGGTGGCAAGCCCCGCCTACCTGCAACGCCATGGCACGCCCGAAACGCCGCAGGAACTGGCCTCGCATCGCACGCTCAGCTTCAACGACCCGCAGAACGAAGTGCGCTGGCCGCTGACCAACCAGCGCGGGGAATCGGTCGAAGTCGCCGTGCAGCCGGTGCTGGCCAGCAATGACTTCATCGTGCTGACCCAGGCCGCGGTGCGCGGGCGCGGCATCGCGCTGCTGCCGTCGATGGCCAGCGAAGCGGAGCTGCGGCGCGGCGAGCTGGTGCGGGTACTGCCGGACTGGCGCTCGCCGGAAGGCATCGTGCATTGCATCTACCCGTCGCGGCGCGGCATGATGCCCGCCGTGCGCGCTTTCCTGGACTTTCTTGCCAAGCGCGTGCCCCCGCTGGTGCGCCAGAGCGACACGGCCCGGCCGTAGGGCCGGCCTCAGGCCTTGCGGCCGGCGACCTCGGCCGTGTCCTGCGGCGCCGGCGGCGCGGCGGCCGGGGCCATGAGGGCCGCGGCGCGCGCCGCGACCCGCACCAGCAACGCGTGCAATTGCTCGGCCGTCAGGCGGCCGACATGCTCGCGCGCCCACAGGATGGCCTCGCCCTGCTCGGACAGGTCCAGCAGCACGGGCGGCCACTGCGCCAGGCTGTTGACCAGCGCCGCGCCCGGCAGCGGATCGGGCGCCGGACCAAGCGGCAGCAGCACGGTCACCATGTCGTCCTCGCATCCGATATGGACCGCCCATTGCTCATCGATGGCCAGGGAGGTGACCGGCTCGTCGGCGCCAACGGGCAGCCCCAGCAGGTGGCGCAGGTTGCGGATGAGCAAAGGGAACATGGCATCTCCTGAGCATACGTACGGATGGGGTCACATATGCTGACCTCCCCGGCGCCCGGCCCAAATCAGGCAAACGCTGCCCGCCATGGGGGAAAGCGGCCTAACGAGCACGGACTTCTCCGCGCCACGCGGGACGCGAAGAACGCCGGACAGGCCGCGGTTACCAACATGGCATCCGGCGGGCTGGCTGTCGCCCGCGCCGCATCCGGCCATCGCCGCCCCAACCACGGAGGACCCGCACATGTTGAGCAACAACGTCAATCCGGTCGTCGGCCTGTCGTACCGCCCCCTGCCCGAGACGCCGCCCAGCGGCCAGGCCGCCGCACACCCCTCCATGCGCCTGCTCGAGCCGAACAACGACGAATTCGTGCGCAGCGTGGCCAGCCCGCGCCTGCACCACAGCAGCGAGGCGCTGCGCGAAGTCAAGCACGATGTCAGGCAGTTCCAGGCCAGCGGCGACCGCTCGCTGCAGCAACTGCGCGACCTGGAAGTGGCGCTCAATCACTGGGAGGCCAGCCAGCCCAGGGAGTTCGCCAAGCGCGGCGGCCTGGTGGCCGAATTGCGCACCGCCATCGACGCCTACAAGCAGCAGCTGCACGAGCAGGCGCCCAGCCATGCCAATCTGGACGTGAAATGGCTGGATGGGCTGCGCGCCGGGTCGATGGCGCTGCAAGGCGACGTCAAGGTCTGGATGCAGAACCTCGAAGACCTGCATACGCGGCGTCCCGACGAATTCGCCGCCCGCCTGCAGCAATCCACCGACGCGCTGTACAGCCACCTGGAGGCCCAATGGGCGAAGCAGCACGGAACGCCGCCCACGGCGAGCGACGTCGCGGGCATGCCGCAATGGCAGGAATACACCGCCATGCTGCGCGAGCGCTTCGCGGGCCTGGACACCATACGCCCCAACCTGACGGCCGAGGAAAACGGCGTCGCCATCCTCAAGACGCAGACGCAGCTGCTGGCTTTGCAGCGGGCGCAGGAAGCGCTGCAGGCCAGCCTGGCCGACGGCGTGTCGCACCAGGGCGACGTCGGCCTGCTGCGCACCCAGTTGCTGGCCGGCATGGTCGAAGGATTGATCGCCCTGCAGCAGGCCGACGACGACAGCGCGCTATGGAGCCGCCCTTCCGCCGCCGATAGCGGCGGCCGCCTGTCCGTCGAAGCCGGTGCCAAGGCCAGCACCGATTTCGAGGCGCCGGCCAGCAAGGGCGAGCTGCTCAGGGGCAAGGGCATCAGCGGCGAAGCCGTGCTGGAGGCGTTCGCCAACATCGAGATGAGCGTAAGCGGCTCGCGCGCCGGCGCCGCCGGCGAGGCGGAAGGCTCGCTGCGGCTGTACGGCGAGTCCACGGCACGCGCCGAGGTGTCCGGGTCGTTCGAGCCTTTCGCCCTGTCGGGCAGCATCGGGCGCGAGGAAGCCGACGGCGACACCGCGGCCAGCGCCAACCCCGTGCTGTCGCTGAACGTGAGCGCCGAGCTGTCGAGCAAGCTGGGGCTGGAAGCCCAGGGCTCGGTGACGCTGGGCAGTTTGCTCAAGCTGGATGCCGAAGGACGCGCGGAAGTCGGCGCCAGCGCCGAGGTCTCGGGCGCGGCGGCGATCGACAAGCGCAGCGACGGCCTCAGCGTGCGCCTGGAGGCCCAGGCCGAGGCCTTCGCGGGCCTGAAGGCCGAAGGAACGTTGACGGCCAACCTGCTGCACAGCAAATATGCCGACGCGCACGGGCTGACCGCCTCGGTCACCGGTAGCGCCGCCAATGTCGGACTGGGAGCCACGGCCGAGGGCAAGCTGGTGGCCAGCCCCGGCCAGTTCGAAATGGGCGGCGAGGTCGGCACCACGCTCGGCGTGGGCGGCAATATCGGCTGGAACAGCAAGGTCGACGTCAACGCTTCGACCGCCTACGCCTACGAACTGGCCTCGGCGGCCATGGCGCGCTTTGACGCCTTACGCGCCAGCCAGCTCGACCATGACGCCAAGACCAGCGGCAACGAAAGCCAGCTCAACCGCCTGGCGGCCAACCTGCAATCGCACATCGACGCGACCAGCCAAAAACTGGATGCACTGAACAGCGCCGGGGTCGAAAGCCGGATCCGCAAGGTGGACGGGTTTGCCGCCGGCGACGGCGCCCAGGCGGCGGCCGGCCTGGCGGCACAAATGGCCTTGGTGGAAACGGGCGCGGACCTCAGCCACGACATCAAGATCACGGCGCTGAATCTACGCGCATGACGGCGAGGCGTTCGAGGCGAGGCGCTCAGCCGCTGCGCCGGAACGCCTCGGCCTCGTCGGCCGGCGCGCTCTGGTCGTACAGGGGAATCCAGAACACGGCGCACAATCCGATCCCGCCCTGGGCGTTGGGCTCGCCGTCGCGCAATTCGATATCGCCATCGTTGCGCCGCGCATAGGCACGGGCAATCGACAGCCCCAGCCCCGATCCCGACGACGACGCATGGCGGTCGCCCGCCATGCGGTCGAACCGGGCAAACGCCCGGGCGCGCAATAGCGGCTCGATGCCGGGGCCATCGTCGGCGACCTGCACCTCGGCGCGGCCGGGGTAGCGCACGACCGATACCGTGATGTGCGCCCCCGCCGGGGCATAGTTGATGGCGTTGTGCACCAGGTTGGACAGGGCCTCGTGCAGTTCGACCTCGCTGCCCCAGACCGGCACCACGGCGGTGTCGCTGGCGCCTTCGGCCTCGTCGCCGCGCGCGTCGACCCAGCCCAGATCCTGCTGCTTCTCGTGGGCCAGCGGCAGATACTGCAGCACGACGTCGCGCGCCACGTCGTTGAGGTCGAGCTCCTGGCGCGGTGGCGCATCGGCCTGGCTGGCATGCGCCAGCGACAGCAGCTGCTCGGTCAGGCAGCGGGTGCGGCCAAGCTGGTCGACGATGGCGCGCAACCCCTCCTGGGCGCGCACCGGATCGCGCTCGCGCAAGGCGTATTGCGCCTGGGTCAGCATGATGGCCAAGGGCGTGCGCAACTGGTGCGACGCGTCGGCCAGGAACTGCGACTGTTCGTCCAGCACGCGGCGATGACGGGCAATGTGGTGATTGACGGCCTCGACCAGCGGCGCGACCTCGCTGGGCACCCGCGTGGCGTCCAGCGGCGTCAGGTCGTCGGGCCGGCGGGTGCGGATATCGTTGCGCAGGCGCACCAGCGGCCGCAGGGCCCAGTTCACCCCCCACCAGACCAGCAAGGCCACCAGCGCCAGCATGCGGGTATCGCGCAAGACCTCCTGGCGCTGCGCGCTGGCCTCGGCCTCGACGCGCTTGCCGATGCTTTCGGCCACCACGACCAACACCTGGCGATGCTGGTTGCGGTAGTAGAGGTCGCGCACCACGGCCACGGCGCGCACCGGATCGTTGCGATACACCGCGTCGAAGAAGACCGGCTGCCCGTTGCTGCGCGGCCAGTACGGAGGACGCGGCATCTCCGGCATGCCCGACAGCGCCCGGCCGGGCTCGCGCGGCATGCCGGGCAGGTTTTCAGGCCAGGGGGGGTCGATTTCCTCGATGCGGTAATACTTTCGCATCCCGGCCTTCGCACCAACCCTTTTCGGCGCATTTTTGGCGTAACGCCAACAATGCCATACATTACTCAGAAATTCGAGTGCCTGGGGATTTGCCATCCCCCACCGCTTTGACTTAGGCCCACAAAATCGCCTACTTTTCTACGCCAGATCCACGCCAGGATTTACGCCAAGGGAGAGTAGAGGATGGGGACGTACCGCAAACGCGGGGACACATGGCGGGCTGAAATAAATAAGGCCGGCGTCCGAGAGAGCAAGACGTTTCCCACGAAGCGCGAGGCCCAGGAGTGGGCCGCGGCCCGGGAAACGGAGCTGGCGACCATCGCCGTGGGGGAATCACCCCGAAATCTGTTGCGCAAGTGCTACAGCGGTACTGCGACGAGATATCCCCTCGGAACAAGGGGCACCGCTGGGAGCGGGTCCGGATCGCGCGCTTCTTGAAAGAAGAGGCGGATCTTTGCGCCAAGCTCATCCACACCATCAGTACCGCGGACCTCGGCGCATGGCGTGATCGCCGGCTGGCGCAGGTGCAGCCCGTCTCGGTACGGCGTGATATTGCCCTCCTGCGGGCCGCCTGGGGTTACGCCAGGCGCGAATGGAGGAACCTGAAGGATGAACCCCTGGCTGGACCTGACGATGCCGCCAGAGGGCCGTCATCGTGAGCGAATTTACACCCAGGACGAAGTAGACCGCCTCGTATTGGCGCTCGGCTGGGAAGAAGGGCAGAAGGTGGTGACCGCCCGCCAGCAGACAGCCGTTTGTTTCCTGCTATCCCTCGAAACCGCCATGCGGTCAGGCGAGCTGCTGTCGCTGGAGCACTCGCAGGTAGACCTGAAAAAGCGGGTAGCGCAACTGGACCAGACGAAGAATGGTGACCGCCGGGCGGTGCCTCTGTCCTCGCGGGCCGTTGCGCTGTTCAAGAGCCTGGCCGGCCTGAACGATGTCAAGGTCTTCACGATCACGCCGGCGCTGCGTGATGTGTATTTCCGGCAGGGTAAGGCCATCGCTGAAGTCGACGGGGCCACGTTCCACGACGCCCGCGCTACAGCACTCACGAGGCTATCGAAGAAGCTGTCCATCCTGGAACTGGCCAGGATGGTCGGGCACCGGGATCCGCGCAGCCTCATGATCTATTACCGCGAGAGCGCCGCGGATATCGCCAAGAAACTGGATTAAGCCGCGCGCCTGCCATCGGGAGCCTGGCGCCGGCCATCAATCCAGTCCTCGACCTCGCTGTACTTCCAGCGGCGCGCGCCGCCGAAAATGAAGGGGCGGGGAAAGTCCTTCCGCTTGGTCAGCCTGTCACGCACATGCGCGGGATTCAGCTGCAGGAGGCTGGCGATTTCGGTGTGTGTGATAAAGCGGTCTTCCATCTATTCCTCCCGTTCTTCCTTTTCGATTTCTCGGTTCAGCCAGCGGTGCAGTGCCAGGGCGAGCACCACTACGGCGCCCACGGCGATTCCCAGCAGGGCGAGGTAGGGCAGGTCAGGCATGGGCGGCCTCCTGCATCTTGGCGCCGATCTCGGCAGCGGCACGGACGATGGCGCGGCGGGTGGCGGCCTCAATCCCGCCGTACTTGTGGGCCGCACATCCAAACCAGGTATCGCCGGGGCGCCGTGCAGAGCCACCATAGTCATCGACATGGACCCACAGGCGCAGCTTCACAGCCAGCCGCAGCGCATCGCCGTCGTCGGTGAGCGGGTTCCATTCGATGCCCGCCACCTTCCCGTCTGGGTCGGCCTTGGCCGGCCGCGTGAACAGCATGTGCGCCTGGAAGCCGGTGCCGGGCCATACCCCCATGCCGGCTGCCTTTGCCGCCAGCTCCAACAGTTCGCGGTCAGTTCGCATTGCCGTCCCCCTCCTTGCGCGCGGCCAGGACAGCGGTTTCGTCATCGTCGGCCGCTTCGCCAACGGCAATTCGCAGTGCGTCAAACGCGGCGTCAAACCGGGCGACGTTCTCGGGGAACACCACCAGACCGCCGTCAGTGCGGTCCCAGACGTGCGGATACAGCTTGGTCATGCCCTTGACGGCGGCTACCAGTTGAACGAGCGATGCCGGTATATCGGCATCACGCACCGCCTCGCTGGCCTGGCTGTCCTCTGCCGCCGTGGGCGCGGGGGTGGACTTGAGGGTGCGGACGGCGTTCGCCGCCTGACGGAATTTGGTGTGGTACCGTCGATTCTCATAATGCAGACGATCAAGCACCTGCGCCGCTTCCTCCAGTGCCGCATTGCGCACGTCCTCGGCGCTGTCCCGGGCCGCCGCTGCCGCGTACACATCAGGATGCAGCCCTGCCGGGTGCAGCGTCCAACGCCATCCAGCAGGGGCCTGGGGCGCGCTATGTCCAGGGCTTGTGTCCAGAGGCTCAGGCTTATGTCCATAGGCGCTGGCCTGGGGCGCGGCATTCTCGATGGCATCCAGCGCACGCATCCAGGGGCAATTGCTGCTGCTGTGTTCGCCGATTTCCACCAGCAGATGGTGAGCAATGGCGTTCGCCAGCTTGTCGGCCATGTCGTGGTACTCGTCGCGCTCGGTCATTACCTCTTCGAGTTGCTTGTCCAGCGATTCGTTGATAGCCCGCAGTCTCTGGTTGTCGGCCGCGAAGCCGTGCTGGTGAATAACCGGCTGCGCCTCCCCGGCTACAGGGGCGCTTGCCAGGGCCCGATCGGCGTGGTCCAGAATATCGCCAACGGTGCGCGTTTCACCATCCAGCGTGATCTTGTCAGCTTCGATATTGAGCGCTTGCAACGCGCCGGCTGACCAGCGTAAGGCAGTGATGGCGGCGTCAAGGGCTGCGAGCTTCGCATCGCCGTCCTCCATGCAGTGCTGGTCCATTTCTACGCCCAGGCGTAGATCCTGTAGCGCCTTGATGTGGGGCGCCCGCTCATCGGCTACAGGGGCGCGCAACTTCTGCACGAGCGCGCCGCATTGCTCGGCCAGTGCCTTGGCTTCGTTCATGGCGTCGATTTCGGCCTGCGACAGATCGCGATAGCCCTTGATCTTCTGGTGCTGGTTTTCCATCACTGCTCCTATGGGGTACTGCGTTGGGGGGAATCGTTACGCCGCTTCCGGCTCCAGGTTCAGGCCCAGCGCGCCCTGCTTTTCGATCGCCGGCGTCACGCTGATGGTGATTTCGTTGCCCAGCACCTCGTGCAGCTTCTTCACCTGCTCGCCCGTGGGGTGGCACTTCACGCGGAACGTGAGCGTCACGCTGCCGCCTTCGTGCAGTTCCGCCTGGAAACCGTCGACGTCTACAGGGTCCATCTGGATGTCGGACGAACCGCCCAGGCCGAAGCCGATGAGCACCTTGGCGCCCTTTAGGTCGTGCTTGAGGCGCACGCGGTCGATCAGGTCGGCGTAGATCCGTTCGGTCAATGCTTCGCCGACGGCCATTTCGGCCTGGTTCGGCGCTTCCTCGGCCTTGTAGAGGCCATGGCGCAGCCGCGGATGGAACTCCGACAGGATGCCGTTGCCGGTCGTGAAGCTGATCTTCAGGTCGGCGCCGCCGGCCGGCTCGTCGCCGTGGCGCTCGGTGCGCACATTCAGGTGCGCGAGGATCGCGGTTTGCTCTTGCAGGGAGAACATAGGGCAGGGCTCCAAGTGGTGCTACGTGGGTAATAGGGCGGGCGCCGCCCAGGGAGATCAGGCGGCCAGGCGCTTCAGCTGAACAACCAGCTCATCGCGCTCGGCCAGAAACTGGAGAACGGCCTTTTCGTGGTCGGCCAGCTCTTTGGCGGTTGGGATGAAGCGGCAGACGAACAGCTGCAGCTCTTCCGGGAACCGTGGATCGAACGACACGAAGTCGGCGAACTCCGCACCGGTGACCCAGACGTTGTGCAGGCACTGCGGGCGATATTGGTCCGGCAGCGTGCCCGCTTCCAGATAGCGGATGTGCGTGGTGCTTTTCGGGCACTTCGTCTCGAGCACGCCGCGCCGGCCGTCTTCCACGAACAGGCCGTCAACGCTGCATCCGGCCGCCACGTCGGGCAGGTACATGAAGCCGCTTTCGATGGCGACATTGCCGGACGCTTCTTCGTAGGCCATGCGGGCGAACGGCTCCTGATCGATGCCCCACTGCATTTCCTTGCTGGTGTAATCGCTGCCTTGGGGCATGCCCGTCAGTACTTCGATGGCCAGCTCGAACTTGTAGTCGGCGCGCTTGGTCGACCATTCCTTCTTGGCCGTCATCGCCAGCATGTCGGCGGCGCGCGACCCGGTGACGCGGCCGCAGCGGTCCGGCAGCCAGCCGTCGCTGCCCTGCTCATGGGGGGAGAGGATGTAGCGGTTCATTCCTGGATACCTCCTTGGTCATCGCGGCCGAAGCCGTCGTCGGACGGGTCGCGGGGCGGCTCGTCGATGGTCTTGCCGCCATCTGGCGGGGGTTCGGTGGGTACCGCCTCGCCGCGCAGCACGGCGCCTCGCGCCGCCACCGCGGACTTGAAGGCGTTGTAGATGGCCATGTCCCGCGTGGCGCGCACCTCGGCCAAGCCGTCTTTCCAGACCTTCTCCAGGGCGGCGGCATCCCGGGCCGCATCCACGGCCTTGCGCAGGCGCGGCAGCAGGTCGGGATCGACCGGCGCGCTGGCGGTGGTGGCCAGGCCTTCGCCGCCGTCTGTGTTCAGGTGGTGGATCGCCTCCGACAGGCGGTCGTTCTTCGGCCAGTATTTGTAGGCGCGCTTCACCACCGTCTTTTTGGCCATCTCGCCGTAGTCGGTCTTCCAGGGCGACGACTTTCCGGACTTCACCGACTGGGACCGGTTCATGATCCCGTCGATTTCGTCCCGGCTCATTGGCGTGGTCAGGTAGTCGCCGTCGGCGGTCTTGACCACCACATAGGCCCCGATGATTTCGCCCCGTTCTTTGCTGAAGGGATTGAAGACGTGCGTGGGCGGGGCATCGAAGCCATTCAGGGCGAACGTGTCGGCGGAACGCACCAGCTCGGCCTGGGCCCAGCGGATGGAGCCGGTAGCCACGGCCGGGTCGATTAGGCCCATGTAGCTGATGTCCAGGCAGATCCGGCCGTCGCGCGGCACCAGGTACGCCTGGCGCTTCGCGGGGTTCAGGCTGATGCCAATCGCGGCCACGTTCGTCACCGCGTTGATCACAGACTGGCGGTTGCCCGTCGCGACCTTCAGGGTGTAGTCATTGTTCTGCAGCACCTGGATGGCGAAGCCCGCTTCCTTCTCGAAGCTGATGCTCTGATCGGTCAGCACGGCCGCGAAGGACTCGCGGGCGTTGTAAATGTCCTGGGTGATGACGGCGAGGTTGTTCAAGGGTTATTCCTTCGCGGCGACTGCGGTCTTGCCGCAGCCTTCGCAGGCGGTGAGGGTGGATCGGGCGTCGAGGGTCGGGCCGATCAGGCCGGTGGCTACCGCCAGCGCGGCGACCATGGCGGCGTATCCGGCCAGGTCCAGGTCAAGGCGCGTGGCGCGCAGGTAGGCGATGAGGCGGCGGCTCATTGCCGGCTCCCGAAGGTGACGCGCTGGCCGTCCTCGGTCAGCTCGACCAGCGTGTCCAGCAGTCGGGCGCGGGCCAGCTTGGTCCACTCGACAAACAGCGTGCCGACCGACACCGCGGACTCTCCGCGCGCCGCGGCACGGACCAGCAGCGAGAACGCCGCTTCGGATTGCGCATCGCCGATCGTGGCCGCGTACAGCGCTTCGGCGACCAGCTCCGGATCGCCATAGGGCCAGCGCACGCAGCGCTGCGCCACCAGGGCGTAATGCAGGTCGGCATCGAGGTCGCGCCGCAGCTCGGCCAGCCGCTCGGCGTCGGTCAGCGGGCGCACGACCGCAGCCGTGCCGCACTCGGTGGGGTAGGTGAGGGGAAGCATGGTCAGGCCTCGTCCGACCGTGCAGCCATGTCGCGGTAACGGTCGAAGTCGTCGCGGAACGCCTCTTTCAGGCGCGCGCGCGCCGCAGCGGGTCGGCCGTCATCCAAAGCCGGGCAAGCTGCTTCATGAACGAACCGCCGAGCTGGGCCATTACCTGCACCGCCTGCTCATCGCTGATGTAAGTGGTTTCCATGGTGTCTCCTGTCCCCGGCACCCGGGGCGGGTGGGGAAGGTCAAGTGGTCTGCTGCCAGGGCGCACGGCCCTCGCACATGGCAATGAACATCTCTTTTTGAGCGGCCCAGGCAGCGTCCCTGGCAGCGGCCCTGGCAGCGGCCCGCTCTTCCTCGGTGGCTTCGCCGTTGGCGAAACGCTCGGCCACGTCCAGCGCGTCCTTGCTTCGCTGATCCGTCATCAGATGTTCAACTTGGCGAGCGCACCAGACGGCGAACAGGCGCGCATCGCGATCAACACCGGGCACGCAGCGAAGCGCCCACAGCGCGTCATCCAGGCCGTTGCTTGCGAGGATGGCCGTCAACGCGACCGGCTCGGCATGTGAAAACTTGATATAGCTTTCGCGCTCGCTGTCATCGCCGGAAAACTCACGGCCCTGAACGGCACGGACGACCTTGTTGTAGCCCTCGAAACATGCACCATCGCGGCGCAGATCAGCGAGCGTGACTTCGAATTTGAGGGTGGCCTTGGTATCGGACACAGTTATCTCCTAGCCCCTACCGGGGCGGGTGGGGGTTAGGTGTGAAGATTCAATAGGTTGTATGCATGGTTCATCCGAACCGGATTTGAGAAACTGGAAATCGCCAACTCCCCAGTTCACTCAAGGAGCCCGGCCGGATGAACACCCATAAGCATGCCCGATTGACCTTCCTACGTCGACTCGAAATGGTCCAGCAATTGATCGCCCATCAAGTTTGTGTGCCTGAAGCGGCCCGCGCCTATGGGGTCACCGCGCCGACTGTGCGCAAATGGCTGGGCCGCTTCCTGGCTCAGGGCCAGGCGGGCTTGGCCGATGCGTCCTCGCGCCCGACGGTCTCGCCCCGAGCGATTGCGCCGGCCAAGGCGCTGGCTATCGTGGAGCTGCGCCGCAAGCGGCTGACCCAAGCGCGCATCGCCCAGGCGCTGGGCGTGTCAGCCAGCACCGTCAGCCGCGTCCTGGCCCGCGCCGGTCTGTCGCACCTGGCCGACCTGGAGCCGGCCGAGCCGGTGGTGCGCTACGAGCATCAGGCCCCCGGCGATCTGCTGCACATCGACATCAAGAAGCTGGGACGTATCCAGCGCCCTGGCCACCGGGTCACGGGCAACCGACGCGATACCGTTGAGGGGGCCGGCTGGGACTTCGTCTTCGTGGCCATCGATGACCACGCCCGCGTGGCCTTCACCGACATCCACCCCGACGAGCGCTTCCCCAGCGCCGTCCAGTTCCTCAAGGACGCAGTGGCCTACTACCAGCGCCTGGGCGTGACCATCCAGCGCTTGCTCACCGACAATGGCTCGGCCTTTCGCAGCCGCGCCTTCGCCGCGCTGTGCCATGAGCTGGGCATCAAGCACCGCTTTACCCGACCTTACCGCCCACAGACCAATGGCAAGGCCGAACGCTTCATCCAGTCGGCCTTGCGTGAGTGGGCTTACGCTCACACCTACCAGAACTCCCAACACCGAGCCGATGCCATGAAATCCTGGCTACACCACTACAACTGGCATCGACCCCACCAAGGCATCGGGCGCGCTGTACCCATCTCCAGACTCAACCTGGACAAATACAACCTATTGACAGTTCACAGCTAGATGATTGTTGGGCATGGCAAACTCCTGAGGAAGGCAAGAATAGGATTACCTGCGCAGCGTCAAAGGCGTGATCGGAACCGCCTGGCAGGTCAGGCAGGTGTCCGCGGAACCATCGAAGTCAATGAGGTGGGCCACCTGCCCGGAAACGATGTGCATGGCGCAGCTCTCGCATTGGCCGACGCGGCACCCGCTCGGCAGGGACAGGCCGGCGCGCTCGGCGGCGTCGAGCAAGGTGCCGGCCGAGGGGTCCCAGGTGAAGCCGCCCTGCTCTGCCTCGATCTCGATCGGCTGGGGCGCCAGGGTGGCCGGCACGCGTTTTTCGCTGGTGAACGTTTCCGAGAAAATGTCGAAACGCGGGATGCCGCGCGCCGCCAGCGCGTCGGTGCAGAACGCCAGGAAACCCGGCGAGCCGCACAGGTAGACCAGCGGCCGCGCCGCCACCGTCGCCGGCGGCAGCCACGCGAAATCCAGCCGGCCGCGCTGCTGGTAATCGCGGCCCGGCGCGTCGTCGCTTGCCGGCTCGGCATACACGGTCAGCGTGCACACCGAGCCGATGCGCTGCGCCAGCCGCTTGAGCTCGGCCCCGTACGGGTGCGACGAACCATCGCGGCAGGCGTGCACCAGCAGCACCGACGGGGCAGGCCCGGCATCCTGCGCCAGCGCCTCGAGGTAGCCATGAAAAGGGGTAATGCCGATGCCGCTGGCCATCAGTATCACGGGCCGCGCCGTGCGCAAGGGCGGCGTGAAGACGCCCGCCGGCGCGGACAGCAGCACGCGCGCGCCCTCGGCCAGCTCATGCAGCGCATTGGACATCACCCCGGCGGGGCCATCGCCGTCGCGTACGCGCCGCACGGCGATCGACAGGTGGGCGGGTTCGCGATTGGGGCCGGTAAGCGAGTACGCGCGCCGGGCAGCGCCGCCGGGCATGGACACGATGACGTGCTGCCCCGGCAGGAAATCGGGCAACGCCTGCGCGTCGCAGGGAAGCAGGCGAAACTCCGCCACGTCGTGCGCGATGCCGCGCTTTTGCGCCAGCACGAATTCGCGCGCGCCGCTCCAGCTGCCGCGGTTGCGCGCGTCGTCGCGCACGATGTCGCACACCGTGGCGCGCAGGGGCACCGAGCCGCTGACCGGATCGCGGTGGCGATCCGTCATGATGGCGTTGATATTGCTGGACGCGGGCCCGACGATGGCGCCGTCGACGCGCCCCAGTCCCTCGCAGCCCTGCCACCAGCCGAATTCGGCGATCGCCACGTTCTCGTGCAGATCGGCGTTGATTTTCGCGCGCAGGGCGACTTCGCCGTAGGGCGTGCGCACGCGCACCCAATCCCCGCTGGCTATGCCGCGGGCCCGCGCGGCCTGGACGCTCAGGTACACCTGGGGCTCGGGCGACTTGCGCCGCAACGAAGCGACGTACCGGTGCGACGAATGCACGAACCAGCCGCTCTTGGCCGTGCTCATGACCAGCGGGTATGCGCCGGCGTGCCGCGCCGGCGTATCGGCCGGCTCGACATGGACGGGCAGCGCGGGCTGGCCGATGTCGCGCAGGGCCGCGCAGTGGATTTGCACCCTACCGTCCTGCGTGGGAAAGCCGACGGGCTGCCCGTCGCGCACGGCCTTGTACTTCTCATGGACAAACGGCTGCGGAAAGCGGATGCCCTCGGGCTGCCTGCGCAAGGCCTGCACATCGATACCCAACGGCGCCAGCTGGTGGTTCCAGCACGCATCCATGTCCGCGCCAAAGAACGCATCGCGCAGCCCCAGGCGGCGCGCCAGCTCCAGCACGATCTCGTAGTCCGCGCGCGACTCGCCGGCGGGCTCCACCATCCTGGGGCGCAGCTGCACGTGCTCCACGGCCGCCTGCGTGATCTCGAAACCCAGCTTCAGCGCTTCGCGCTCCCAGGGCATGTTGGCCGGCAGGACGATGTCCGCGTTCATGGCGGTCGGGTTCATGCTCATGTCGACGTGCACGTGGAAGTCCAGGGCCTGCAGCGCCTCCAGATTGCGGGCGGTCTCGGCCTGCGAGACCAGCAGGTTCGACCCGAAGCTGACCAGCGTGCGCACCGGATAGGGGTCCTGTTGCAGGACGGCCCGGCAGAAGTCGCGCGCCGTGATCCATCCCAGGCTGGGCGGCCCGAGGGGCAGTTCGTCCAGCCCCAGCGCCTTGGCGCGTTGCACCGGCGACAGCAGCTCCCGATACCCGTTGACGGCGCGATACGGCGGCGCCACGGTCCACAGGTTGCCGCCCTTTCTGTCGCATGCGCCCGTCAAGGCGTATAGCGTGGCGATGGCGCGGTCGGTCTGGGTGGCGTTGGTATACTGGCCGACGCCGGTCCAGGAGTGATAGGACAGCCGGGGCGCGTTCTCGAAGATGGCGTTGAATTGCGCCAGCTCGGCCTCGTCCAGCCAGGCCAGCCTGGCGACCTCGTCCGGCGTGTAGCGCTCCACCGCTACCCGCAAGGCGTGCATGACCGTCACGGCCTCGCACGCGCGGCCGTCGTGCAGGCGCAAGGTCCAGGATCCGAACAGCTCGGCCCGCGCGGTATCCGCGCCGCGGCCGCTGGCGGCCGGGCTGCCGTCCTGCATCACCACCCGCGCGGCCGGGTCGGCGTCGGGCCACAAATCCACGGCGCGCAGCAAGGCGCCGCTTGCGCCGTCCACCAGGTACGGCCCGTTGCTCCAGCGCGCCACGAAGTCGTGGTCGAAGCGGCCGGTATGCAGCAGGTGGCGTATGGCGCCCAGCGCGAGCGCGCCATCGGCGCCGGGGCGCACCCGCAGCCACAAGTCCGCCTGCTGGCTGGATCCCTCCCGATTCGGATCCACCACCACCACCCTTGCCCCGCGCTGGCGCGCCGCCGCGATCCGCGCGGCCTGCGCCAGCCAGGTCCGCGCGGGGTTGTGGCCCCACAGCAGCATGGTGTCGGTGTGCTCCAGGTCCGGCACGCCGATGCCGCGCCCGAAGGTCAGCGCATGGGCATAGTCCTTGTGCCAGCCACAGACCTCGACCGCGTAGATCAGGTTGGGGCTGCCGAACACCCGCACGAATCGCTCGACCCACTCGAAGCTGTCCACCATGGGCGTGCCGCTGGGCGTGGTGACGGCGAACGCAACGCTTTCGGCGCCATCGCGCCGGCGCGCGACCGCCAGCCGCGCGGCCACTTCGTCCAGGGCTTCGGACCACTCGATTTCCCGCCAGCCGGGGTCGGCCGCGCCGCGCGGATTGGTCCGCCTGAGCGGGCGCAGCAGGCGATGGCTTTCGGCCATCATTTCCGGCGCCGCGCGACCCTTGGCGCACAGGGCGCCGCCCGTCGGATGGCCGGCAAGCGGCGTCACGGCGACCAGCCGGCCGTTCTCAACGTGGTTGACGGATCCGCAGCGCGACCGGCACAGCGTGCAGTACCCCGTGACTTGCTTCATGTTGCCCTTGCCCATGTAATGCGTGACGCGCTACTTAACTTGGGCGAATAGTAGCGCGTGACGCATTACATAAGAATGAGGGGAAACACGGATATGGGTAAGGGCCGCCAGAGGCAGCGCGGCCGGTCCAGAAAGGCGCTGCCTCCAACGGCCGCCTCAGCCCTCGCCGGCCCGCGGCAGTTTCGCGATCACCTTGATCTCGAAATCGAAGCCATACAGCCAGGTCACGCCCACGGCGGTCAGGGTGGGATGCGGCGCCTGGCCCCAGTACTCGGGCACCACTTCCCAGATCTGCTCGAACCGGGATTGGGGGTCGACCATGAACACGGTGACGTCGACGACGTCTTCGAAGCTGCACCCGGCGGCGGCCAGGATGGCATTGAGGTTGTCGAATGCCTGGCGGACCTGTTCCTGCAGCCCCTGTTTCGGCGAGCCGTCTTCCTGGCTGCCGACCTGGCCGGAAACGAACAGAAAGCCGTTGGACCGGATGGCCGGCGAATAGCGGTTGCGGTCGTACAAGGCCTGGCGGCCGGCCGGGAAAACCACGTTGCGTGCGGACATTGAAGCCTCTCCATCATGGGTGATTGAAACGTGCCCGTCTGGGCAGTGCGATCCACTTTAATGAGCGCGGCCGGACCGATAAACAAGCGATCGCACCCAACATTGTTTGTAGAATCCAAACAATCGGACAGCCTGGAACAACGATGGATCGTTTCGATGCAATGCGGGCATTCGCCCGTGTAGTGGAGACCGGCAGCTTTACCAAGGCGGCGGACACCCTGCACATGAGCAAGACCAGCGTGACGCAACTGGTGCAGCAACTGGAGGCGCGCCTGCGCGTGCGGCTGCTCAATCGCACCACGCGCAAGGTCAACGCCACCGCCGACGGCGCCGCCTACTACGAGCGGGTGCAGCAGCTGCTGGCCGACCTGGAGGACGCCGAGACCAGCCTGTCCGGCGCGTCGGCCACGCCAAGGGGCAGGCTGCGGGTCGATGTGCCCAGCCCGTTCGCCAGCACGATCCTGGTCCCGGCGCTGCCGGCCTTCCAGGCGCGGTATCCGGACATCCTGCTGCATCTGGGCGTCAGCGACCGGGAGGTGGACCTGATCGACGAGAACGTGGATTGCGTCATCCGGGGCGGCCAGATCAGCAACCTGTCGCTGGCGGCACGCCACGTGGGCGACCTGCAGCTGGGCGTCTACGCCGCGCCCGGCTATCTGGCGCGCGCCGGCGTGCCCGCCCATCCGGGCGAGCTGCAAGACGCCCGGCACCGCATCGTCGGCTTCTCGTGGTCGCGCGCGCGCCGTCTGTTTCCCTGCGCCATGCAGCGGGCGGACGAGCGCATCGAGGTGGCGGGCCGCCATGCCCTGCTGCTGGACGAAGGCAATGCCTATCTTGCCGCGGGCCTGGCCGGCATGGGGGTGATCGGGGTGCCGACTTACATGGCCGAGGCGCACGTCGAGCGCGGCGCGTTGATACGGCTGTTCGGCGACTGGCGGCTCGACCCCATGCCCCTGTATATCGCGTATCCGCAGAACCGGCATGTCAGCGCGAAGCTGCGGGCGTTCATCGACTGGATCGTGGAGCTGATGGCGCGGCATGCGCCCGTGACGGACGCGCCGCCGCCACGCCGGTCCGCCAGGCTGCCAGGCGGACCGGACGCTGCGCCGCCCGATATCACTGGGGCGTGATGCCGAGGCGCTGGATCATCTCGCTGACGCGCTGGTTTTCGACGGCCAGTACTTTCCTGGCTTCCTGGCGCGATGCGGGATAGGGGTCGATGCCCAGGGTGACGAACTGGCTGGCGACATCGCTGGCGCGCAAGGACTCGAGCAAGGCCTGGTTGATCCGCTCCAGGCGGTCCTCGGGAGTGCCCTTGGGCGCCATCAGCCCGACCCAGGCAACCATGTCGAAGCCCTTGATCTCGCTGACTTCGGCCAGCACCGGCGCATCCGGCATGCTGGCCGAGCGCTGGGCGGAAGAGACGGCGTAGGCGCGCGCGTCCGGATTTCACGTGCGGGGCCACCGACGCGACCGAGTCCCACATGAACGAGACCTGCCCGCTCAGGACATCGGTAAGCGCCGCGGCGCTGCCCTTGTACGGAATGTGCTGGGCCTTGATGCCCGCGCTGTCCATGAAGACTTCCGCGGTGAGGTGTCCGATGGATCCGTTGCCCGACGAGGCGAACGTGTACTTTTCCGGACTCTTGCGCAGCAGGTCGATCAATTCCTGCGCGCTCTTGGCCGGGAAGCTGGACGAGGTCACCAGCACATAGGGCACCTTCGCGACCAGTCCGGCCGGTTCGAGATCGGACGGCGAGAAGCCGCTTTTCATGAGCAGCGGGTTGACCGTCACCGAACCGGACGAGCCGGCCAGCAAGGTGTATCCGTCCGCCTCCGATTTGGCCACCGCCGTCGCGCCGATGGTGCCGCCGGCCCCTGCCCTGTTTTCCACGATAAACGGCTGGCCCAGCGCCGCGGCCAGCTTTTCGCCCGCGGCGCGGGCGGCCACGTCGGTGGCCTGGCCGGGCGTCCACGGCACGATGATGCGCACCGGCTTGTCAGGGTAGGACTGGGTCGCGTGCGCCTGGGGCGCCAGTATGCAAAGTGCCGCGGCCAGCGAAGCAAAGCGCAATGTCATGACAGTCTCCTTGTTGTAAAAGCCTTTTTGCTAGCTGATCCGGGCAAGCGCCCGCCCAGCTGCCTAATGGGCGCCCCGTGGGTCGCCGGATGGTCCCGCCACCACGCCGGCGGCATGCAGGTCCGATAGTTGCCGGGCGCTCAGGCCAAGCAGCTCGCCCAGCACCTGGTCGGTGTGCTGGCCCAGCCGGCTGGCGCCCTGGGTAGGCCGGCGCATGGCGCGCGGCTCGCGCACCGACGTGCCGAGCGCCCAGTGTTCGCCGGCGCCGGCCGTCGCGATCCGCTCGAAAAGCGGGTTGGCGCTGCCCGCCCGGCCATCCCGGGCCAGCATCTGGGTGGCTGTCTGGTAGAGGCCCCAGCAGACGCCGCCCGCGTCGAGCGCGGTTCTGACCTGCGCCAGCATGCGGGCCCGAAACCAGGGCTCGCAGGCGGCGGCGATGGCGTCCCGGTGCGCGAAGCGCTGCGCCTCCTCGGCCAGCTTGGCGCCGGTGCGCGCTTCGATGGCGGCCACCGCCTCGGCCAGGCCGCATGTCCGCACCAGGCTTTGCCACTGCCCTTTCGAAATGGCCGCGACCATGACCCGGTTTCCGTCGCGGGTGACGAAGTCCCTGCCGAAGGCGCCGTAGAGATGATTGCCCAAGGGCTCGCGGTCCTCGCCCAGCAGCTCGGCCTGCGCCAGCGTGCCAAGGTGCGACATCAGCGCAAACGCCACGTCCGACAGCGCCAGCCGCAGCTCCGCGCCCTGGCCTGTCTGGCGCCGCCTGAGCACCACCGACACCACCGCCATCGCGGCCTGATAGCCGCAGCACGCGTCCCAGGCCGGCAGCGGGCTGTTGACCGGCTCGCGTCCGTCGCCGGTGGCATGCGGATAGCCGGTGGCGCAATTGACCGTATAGTCGACCGCGCTCGAGCCGTCCGCGTTGCCTTCGATGGTGCAGGTGATGACGTCCGGGCGGCCCTCGGCCAGCGCGGCGTGGGACAGCCAGGACACGCCGATGTTGGTAAGCAGGATGCCGGCGTCCGGCCCCGGCGCGCACACCAGCTTTCTGGCCAGGTCGCGGCCTTCGGGCTTGCGCAGGTCCAGCGCCACGGAACGCTTCTGCTTGTTCAGGCCCGTCCAGTACAGGCTTGTTCCGCCGGGCATGCGGGGCATGCGCTCGTAGTCGATGCCTCCGCCTGTCATGTCCAGCCGGATCACCTCGGCGCCGAACTGCGCCAGGGTCAGGCCGGCCAGGGGGGCGGCGATGAAGGCGGAGCTTTCGATGACCCGCACCCCTTTGAGGAAATCCAGGTTCACTACCGCGCCCCTGCGAGCGAGGCCCGCGACGGAACCAGGCAGCTGCGGACAAAGCGCATGAAGACGACCCCGTCGGCGCGCACGCCTTCGGTGCGCACGGTCACCACACCCTGGCCGGGACGGGACTTGCTCTCGCGGACCGACAGCACCTCGGAGCGCGCGTACACGGTGTCGCCGGGATGCACGGGCGCCAGCAATTCGATCTCCTGCCACCCGAGGTTGGCGACGGCGTTGGCGCTGATATCGTCGACGCTCATGCCCAGCACGATCGCCAGGGTCAGGCCGCTGTTGACCAGGGGCTTGCCGAATTCCGTCTGCGAGGCGTAGTGATGGTCGCAATGGGTCGGGTGGCGGTTCATCGTCAGCAGGCTGAACTGGATATTGTCCGCCTCGGTGATCGTCCGGCCGGGCCAGTGCGCGTACTGATCACCGGTCTTGAAATCCTCCAGCAACCGGCCCCGGGCCAGCAGCATACTCTTGGCGTCCATGCTCATGCTCTCCTGTGATGCACGGAAAGCATCATAGGAGGCTTGCGCAAAGTTATTATGTGATTAATCTTATCGATTATTCATCTATCGAAGTCCGCGGCCGCGCCAGCCGGCGCGCCGCGACCGGAGCTGGCCGCATGGGCAAAGAAAAGAGTCGACCGTTACCGAACATCAATCTGAAGCTGCTGCATACGTTCATGCTGGTGGCCGAGCATTGCAGCTTCCGGCAGGCCGCCGAGCTGTCGCACCGGTCCCAGGCCGCGGTGACGGGGCAGATCAAGCAGCTCGAAGCGCAGCTGGGCGTGGACCTTTTCCATCGGACCACGCGGCAGGTCAGGTTGACCGCCGAAGGCGCGCAATTGCTGGAGAGCGCGCGCCGGGCGGTCCACGAAATGGAAAACGGGCTGCGGCAGATCCAGGAAACGGTGGACCTCAAGCGCGGCCGTATTTTCCTCTCGTGCTCGACCACCGTGTCATCGACGCGGCTCGCGCCCATCCTGGCGGCGTTCGAGCGCGACTATCCCGGCGTGGAAGTGTTCGTGCGGGAGCTGACCTCGGGCGATATGTTCGAGACGGTGCGCCGCGAACAGGCGGACTTCGGCATAGGCCCCATCATGGAGCTGCCGGAATTCGATTTCGAACCCATCCTGACCGAGAACCTGTACGCGGTGGTGCCCAGGAATCTTTTCCCCGACACCGCCGAGCAGATCACCCTGGCGCGGCTGGCTTCGATGCCGCTGCTGCTGCTCAACCCCGGTACGGCGCTGCGCGCCCTGATCGACAATACGGCGCGCAGCCGCGGCTTGACGATCAACGCCAAGTTCCAGTTTTCGCAGGCGCAGACGCTGATATCGATGGCCACCGCCGGACTCGGCGCGGCAGTGCTGCCGGCCATGGTCCTGCCCGCGAAGCCGCACAAGGACGTGCAGGTGCTGCCCATCGCGAGCCCCCGGATGACCCGGGACGTGGCGATCGTCCGGTTGCGGCATAGAAAGCTGACGCCCGCGGCCGCCAGGCTGGCGCAGCTGGTGCGCGACCTGATCCACGGGCCGCTCGGGCGGCGAACCGCCCGGGCGACTACACGACGCCCGTCTGCCTGAGCGCCGCGAGCCGCTCGCCGCACACGCCCAGCAGCTCTTCGTACACCCCGGCGTTGTCCTGCCCCAGCGCGCCGCCGGCCCGCAGGAACCGGGCCGGCGTGCCGGACAGCCTGGGGACGGACGCCGGCAGCACCGTCTTGCCGATGCGCGGATCATCGACTTCCATCAGGTTCCCGCGCGCCCGGTATTGCTCGTCCTGGAAGATGTCCTCGATCGAGTACACCTTCGAACACGGCACGCCCTCGTTGCGGCAAAGATCGAGCAAGGCTTGCAGATCGAAGCGCGCGCTCCACGCCGCCACCAGCGCATTGATGGCCTGCCGGTTTTCCGCCCGGGCCGCGGCGGTGGCGAATCTGGCGTCGCCGGCCAGCCCGGGCGCGCCCATCGCGCTGGCCAGGCGCTCGAACATCCGGTCGTTGCTGCACGCAATCGCCACCCATTGGCCGCAGCGGGTCTGGTAATGGCTGTGCGGCGCGACGTTCGGAACGTCCGCGCCCAACCGGCGCCGCACGAAGCCGGTGGCCGCGTACACGGGCGCGAGTTCGTCCAGCAGGCGGAACACGGACTCGTACAGGCCGATATCGACGACCTGGCCCAGGCCGGTGTGGTTGCGCGCCTGCAGCGCCATCAGCACGCCGATGGCGCCCCACAGCCCCGAGATATAGTCCGCCAGCGAGGTCGAGCCCGGCACGACTGGCGGGCCGTCCGGCTCGCCGGCCAGGTGCGCCAGGCCGCCGAAGGCATGCGCGATGCGGGCGAACCCCGGCTCTTCGCGCTTGGGCCCATCCTGCCCATAGGCGCTTACGCGCAGCAGGATCAGGCCGGGGTTCAGTTCGGACAGGACGTCGTAGCCCAGCCCCCATTTCTCCAGGGTGCCGGGCCGGAAGTTCTCCAGCACCACATCGGACTCGCGCACCAGCTCCTTGAACAGCGCCGCGCCCTCCGGGGTGCGCAGGTCCAGCGTGACGAAGCGCTTGTTGCGCGCCTCGCTCATCCACATATACGTATCGCCGCACGGCGAGGGCGTGCCGAACTTGCGCAGCGAATCGCCGCCCCTGGGCTGCTCGATCTTGATGACGTCGGCGCCGAAGTCGGCCATGATGGTTCCGCAAAACGGCGCGGCGAGAAAGGTTGCGATATCCAATACCCGCAACCCCGACAAGGCCTTGGGCGGGTGCGGGGCTTCTTTGAGATCTGCTGCCACTGCTGGCTCCTGGTAGAACGACTGCATCTGCTGTCACTCTCGCAGGCTAGCTGTGAAGATTCAATAGGTTGTATGCATGGTTCATCCGAACCGGATTTGAGAAACTGGAAATCGCCACCCCCCCAGTTCACTCAAGGAGCCCGGCCGGATGAACACCCATAAGCATGCCCGATTGACCTTCCTACGTCGACTCGAAATGGTCCAGCAATTGATCGCCCATCAAGTTTGTGTGCCTGAAGCGGCCCGCGCCTATGGGGTCACCGCGCCGACTGTGCGCAAATGGCTGGGCCGCTTCCTGGCTCAGGGCCAGGCGGGCTTGGCCGATGCGTCCTCGCGCCCGACGGTCTCGCCCCGAGCGATTGCGCCGGCCAAGGCGCTGGCTATCGTGGAGCTGCGCCGCAAGCGGCTGACCCAAGCGCGCATCGCCCAGGCGCTGGGCGTGTCAGCCAGCACCGTCAGCCGCGTCCTGGCCCGCGCCGGTCTGTCGCACCTGGCCGACCTGGAGCCGGCCGAGCCGGTGGTGCGCTACGAGCATCAGGCCCCCGGCGATCTGCTGCACATCGACATCAAGAAGCTGGGACGTATCCAGCGCCCTGGCCACCGGGTCACGGGCAACCGACGCGATACCGTTGAGGGGGCCGGCTGGGACTTCGTCTTCGTGGCCATCGATGACCACGCCCGCGTGGCCTTCACCGACATCCACCCCGACGAGCGCTTCCCCAGCGCCGTCCAGTTCCTCAAGGACGCAGTGGCCTACTACCAGCGCCTGGGCGTGACCATCCAGCGCTTGCTCACCGACAATGGCTCGGCCTTTCGCAGCCGCGCCTTCGCCGCGCTGTGCCATGAGCTGGGCATCAAGCACCGCTTTACCCGACCTTACCGCCCACAGACCAATGGTAAGGCCGAACGCTTCATCCAGTCGGCCTTGCGTGAGTGGGCTTACGCTCACACCTACCAGAACTCCCAACACCGAGCCGATGCCATGAAATCCTGGCTACACCACTACAACTGGCATCGACCCCACCAAGGCATCGGGCGCGCTGTACCCATCTCCAGACTCAACCTGGACGAATACAACCTATTGACAGTTCACAGCTAGGGCGCCAGGGGCTCAGCCCCGGGCGCCGCCCAGCACGTGTACCGGCGCGCCCGCGGCCCAGGCGCGCACGGCCTCGAGCGCATTGGCATAGAACGCCTGGAAGTTCTCCGCGTTCACATAACCCAGGTGCGGCGTAAGCAGCACGTTGTCCAGCGTGCGCCAGACATCGGTGGGGGGCAGCGGCTCGCTCTCGTAGACGTCCAGCCCGGCGCCGGCCAGCCGGCCCTTGCGCAGCGCGTCCAGCAGCGCGTCCTGGTCGACCAGGCCGGCGCGCGAGGTGTTGACCAGGTAGGCGCTGGGCTTCATGGCCGACAGCGCGGCCGCGTCGACGATGTGGCGGGTGCTCTCGCCGAGGATCAGATGCAGGCTGACCACGTCGGCGGTGGAAAACAGGGTGTGCTTGTCCACCCGCGTCACGCCGGCCTGGGCGGCGCGCTCGTCGGTGAGGTTGGGACTCCAGGCCACCACCTCCATGCCGAACGCGCGCCCCACCTGCGCCACCGCGCTGCCCAGCTTGCCCAGGCCCAGCACGCCCAGCCGCCTGCGTGCCAGCGGCTGCGGCATGCCGGTCTGCCACAGGCCGCGGCGCATGGCGGCATCTTCCTGCGGCAGGCGCTTGAACAGCGCCAGGATGTGGGCCCAGGCCAGCTCGGCCGTGGCGGCGCCGGCCTCGGCGCTGCCGGGCGCGCCGCACACCAGGATGCCGCCCGCGGCGCAGGCCTGCATGTCGATGGCGTTGTTGCGCATGCCGGTCGTCACCAGCAGCCGCAGCGCGGGCAGCGCCTGGATCAGTTCGGCCGGAAACGGCGTGCGCTCGCGCATCGCCACGATGACATCGAAAGGCTGCAAGGCCACGGCGCGCGCGGGCCCCGAAGGCAGCGCGTCGCGAAATACCTGCACGCGCGCCTGCGCGCCCAGCGTGGTCCAGTCGGCATAGCGCTCGGCCACGCCGTGGTAGTCACCAGTATCGCAATATGCATCCCAGCCTCCTTGGGGCCGCCGGCGGGCTACAGACGCGCTTCGAGTTCGTCGCGCGGCAGCGCGCCGCTGACGCGGCCGCCGCTCTTGAAGAAAATCGCGGGCGTGCCGCGCACCATCAGCTGGCGGCCCAGCGCCAGCCATTGGTCGACCGGCGCATCGCACTCGGCGGTGGGCGGACGCTGGCCGCGCACCATCCAGTCTTTCCAGACCTTGGCAGGATCCGAAGCGCACCAGATGTCGCGCACCTTGGTCGTCGAGTCCGGCGAGAGGATCGGATACAGGAAGGTGTAGACCGTGATGTTGTCCATGTCCTCCAGCGTGCGGTGCAGTTGCTTGCAATAGCCGCAGTTCGGATCCTCGAATACGGCCATGACGCGCGAACCGTCGCCCTTGACCTGCTTGACCGCCAGGTCCAGCGGCAGCTCCTCGAACGGGACGCTGGACAGTTTTTCCTGGCGTTCGCGGGTGACATCGCGCCGGGTCAGGGCGTCGATGAGCGGCCCCTCCATGACCCAGGTGACCTTTTCATCGGTGTACAGCAAATCCGTTCCGATCTGCACCTCGAACAGCCCGTACGGGGTGCGTCGCACCGCCGTC
The DNA here is from genome assembly GCF_000306945.1 of Bordetella pertussis 18323. NCBI lineage: Bacteria > Pseudomonadati > Pseudomonadota > Betaproteobacteria > Burkholderiales > Alcaligenaceae > Bordetella > Bordetella pertussis. The sequence continues at coordinate 302,730 of NC_018518.1, forward strand.
ACGTCGAACCCCTCGAAACGCTGCGCGAACCGCTCCTTGACGGCATCGGCCTGCGGATCGGGCGCCTGCGCCGAACGGGTGGAATACACCTTGTCGCCCGGCTTGGCGGGCGCGCTCCCGGTGGTCGAGTAGACCTTGTCCGGCGTGCCCGGGGCGGCCTGGCCGGCACCATCCTGCGCCAGGGCGCCCGAGCTCCACACCGCGGCGGCGGCGCACCAGACTGTGATCCGGAAATTCATACCTGCTCCTGAAAACGACGGCCCGCTCAATTGCGCGAGGCCCCTTCGATGAGTTGCCGCTTGATGAACGGCACGGCATCCACCCATTGCATGCCCGCGTTGCGCAGCCAGGCCAGCGGCGCGCCGCGCGCCCCGAACAGGCGATGCAGGCCGTCGGTGGCCATGCGCATGGCCAGCACGGGCTCGGCGCGGGCGCGCTGGTAGCGCCGCAATACCCGTAGATCGCCGGGACCGCGAAAGGGTTCCCGGTCGCCGACCGCGCAGGCCAGCGCCTCGACGTCGCCCAGGCCCAGGTTCAGCCCCTGGCCGGCCAGCGGGTGCAGCCGGTGCGCGGCGTCGCCGGCCAGCGCGATGCCCGGCGCCACCATCTGGGCGCGCTCCAGCGTAAGCGGGAAACCCAGCACCGGGCTGCGTACGCGCAGCCGCCCCAGCCGCCCCTGCGAGGCGCAAGCCAGCAGGCGCTCCAGCTCGGCCGCGCGGACGGCCGGCTCCATGGCCTGCAAGGCCTGCGCCTGCGGGGTGCGCATCGACCACACCATGAAAACCTGCGGCCCGTCGGCGGTATCCGGCATGGGCAGCAAGGCCAGCACGCCGTCGTCGCGAAACCATTGGAACGCCGTGCCGTGGTGGGCGCGCTCGGCGTCCAGGTGCGTCACCAGGCCGGTGTCGTCATACGGGGTGGCGTCGTGGCGCAGGCCGGCGGCCTTTCGCAGCGGCGAGGCGGCGCCGTCGGCGCCGACGAACAGCTCGGCGCGCAGGCGCTGGCCGCCATCGGTCTCGACCTCGCCGGCACGCCAGCCGACGCAGCGCTCGGCGATCCAGGGGATGCCGAACATCTGCACCGCCTGCATCAGCACCCGTTCGATCTCGCCGGATTCGACGATCCAGGCCAATTGCGGCTGCGCCGCCTGCCAGGCGTTCAGGCGTACCAGGCCGTCGCCGTCGCCATGGATTTCCATGGCCTGCACCGGCGTCAGGCGGGCCGCCGGCATGGCGTCCCACACGCCCAGCCCGGCCAGGAATTGCTGGCTGGCGGGCGAAATCGCGTAGACGCGCGGATGATAGCGATCGGGCTCGGCCGCCGGCACCGGCGCGCGCGGCGCCAGCACCGCCACCCGTTGCCCGCGGCGCGCCAGCGCCAGGGCGCTGGCCAGGCCGACGATGCCGGCGCCGCAAATCACGATCTGGGGTTTCATCGCGCCGACGGCTCCCCGGCCTGCTTGGGCCACAGCAGCCACATCTGGCCGCGCTGCTTCATGCGCCCGGCCTGCTGGCCGGCTTCCTCGCCGTAGCCCCAATAGAAGTCGGCGCGCGCCGCGCCGCGAATGGCCGTGCCGGTGTCCTGCGCGAACACGGTGCGCTGCAGGGGCCGGTCGGAGGCCGGCAGCGTGGTCGACAGGTAGACCGGCGTGCCCAGCGGCACGAAACCGGCGTCGACCGCGATCGAGCGCTGCGGCGCCAACGGGATGCCATAGGCCCCCTTGGGCCCTTGCTCCGGATCGACCACCGCCTCTTCGCGGAAGAAGACCACCGCCGGGTTGGCGTTGAGCATTTCCTGCACGCGCGAGGGATTGCGTTGGGCCCAGGCACGGATGTTCTGCATCGATGCCTGGTCGGCGCGCAGCTCGCCCTTGTCGATGAGCCAGCGGCCGATGGAGGCATAGGGCTGGCCGTTATGGTCGGCGTACGCGACGCGGATCGTGGTGCCGCGGTCGGGGCCATCGGTCAGCTGCACCCGGCCCGACCCCTGGACCTGCAGGAAGAAATTGTCGACCGGATCGTCCACCCAGACGATGGCCGGCGGCTTGCGGTCGCCCGCCTCGATCGCGGCGCGCGTGTCGTAGGGCACGACCCGGCGGCCGTCGAGCCGGCCGCGCACGCGCTTGCCGGTCAGGTCGGGATAGACCGAGCCCAGGTCGACGACGAGCAGGTCGGCCGGCACGGCATACAGCGGCCACTGGTAGCGGCCGCCCTGGCGGCGCGAGCCGCGCACCAGCGGCTCGTAGTAGCCGGTGACGGTATTGGTGGCGGGACGGCCGTCGGCGCCGGCGATGCGCCAGGGCTGCAGCCAGGTCTGCAGGAAGCGCCGCACCGCCGCGCTGTCGCCGGCGGCCGGCGCCTTGGACGGGTCGACCGCCGCCGCGCACACGGGCTGCCAGGCGCGCGGCGTGGCGCGTGCCGGCGCCGCCAGGTTACCGCTGGTCGGCCGCATCAGGCCTTTGCAATTGCGCAGGAACAGCGGCCACCAGCGCGACAGGTCGTCGCTCTCCCAGTTGGGCAGCTCGGTCCAGGCAACGCGCTGGTAGCGCCCGGCCAGCGCGCGCGGCGGGGTGTCGGACAGCGCCGACAGCGGCGGCACGACCAGCGGACCTTCGGCCGCCGGCGGCACGCCGCCGGGCGCCGTCTCGGGCGGAATCTGCGATGGGGTCGTGCACGCCGCCAGCAATACGGACAGCAGGGACAGACAGAGAAGTCGCTTCATGGAATGCGGATCGGAAAATCACCGTGCCGGGAGGAGCCCGGCTCAGTGCAGTGTACGCGGCATGGCCAGCAGGAACTCCGCAATCGGCACCTCGAACGGAATGCCGTTTTCGCCCACGCAATGGTAGGTGCCCCGCATCGTGCCGATGGGAGTCGGAAGCGGACAGCCGCTGGTGTATTCGAAGGTTTCGCCCGGCGCCAGCAGCGGTTGCTGGCCCACCACGCCAAGGCCGCGCACTTCCTGCACGCGCTCCTCGCCGTCGGTGATGATCCAGTGGCGACTGATGACCTGGGCCGGGTGCGAACCGGTATTGGTGATGCGCACCGTGTAGGCAAACACGTATTGCTGCTGACTGGGATCGGACTGCTCCGGCACATAACGCGGGGTCACGGATACGGTCAGATCATAGGGTTTCACAGGCCTTTCCCGGTTCGACACATGGAAGGCGCCCGCAGGCGCGCACGAGGTTGACGCGGCTGGCCGGCGCCGAAAAAACCGGTTCGCCGCGCCAAGCTGCAATAATTGCACATTATGCCCCCGGAAATCGCGAACACCATGTCCACCCAGCCGGCCTCCACCCGCATCGCCCCCAGCATTCTATCCGCCGACTTCGCCCGCCTGGGCGAAGAGGTGCGCAACGTCGTCGCCGCGGGCGCCGACTGGATTCACTTCGACGTGATGGACAACCATTACGTGCCCAACCTGACCATCGGACCGATGGTCTGTGCCGCGATCCGTCCCCATGTGCAGGTGCCGATCGACGTGCACCTGATGGTCGAGCCGGTCGACGAAATCGTGCCGCAATTCGCCAAGGCCGGCGCCAACGTCATCACTTTCCATCCGGAAGCCTCGCGCCACGTCGACCGCACGCTGGCGCTGATCCGCGACCACGGCTGCAAGGCCGGCCTGGTGTTCAACCCGGCCACGCCGCTGCACTACATGGACTATGTGATGGACAAGCTGGACGTGGTGCTGCTGATGTCGGTGAACCCCGGCTTCGGCGGGCAGGCGTTCATCCCGGCCACGCTGGCCAAGCTGCGCGATGCGCGCGCCCGCATCGACCGCTGGCGCGCGGCCGGCGGCCAGCCCATCCTGCTGGAGGTGGACGGCGGGGTCAAGGTCGACAACATCGCCGAGATCCGCGCCGCCGGCGCCGACACCTTCGTGGCGGGCTCGGCCATTTTCGGCAAGCCCGACTACGCCCAGGTCATCGGCCAGCTGCGCGCCGAGATCGCGCGCGGCGAAACCATCGCCGTGTGAGGCCGCCATGCATACCATCAACGCCGTACTGCTCGACCTCGACGGCACCCTGCTCGATTCGGTGCCCGACCTGGCCATCGCCGCCAATGCCATACGCCGCGACCTGGGCATGGCCCAGTTGCCCGAAGCGCTGGTCGCGACGTTCGTCGGCAAGGGCGTGGACAATCTGGTGCGCCGCGCCCTGGCCGGCAGCCTGGATGGCGCAGCGCCCGACGAAGCGCTGTTCGCACGCGGACGCCTGTCGTTCTTCAAGCACTACCACGCGGTCAATGGCGCGCACGCCACCGTGTTCGACGGGGTGAAGGCCGGCCTGGCGGCGATGCGCGAACAGGGCCTGCCGCTGGCGGTGGTCACCAACAAACCGACCGAGTTCACCCTGCCGCTGCTCGAGCGCACCGGCCTGGCGGGGTTTTTCCGCCTGGTGGTGTGCGGCGACACCTGCGCGCGGCGCAAGCCCGATCCCGACCAGGTGCTGCATGCCTGCGACCGGCTCGGTGTCGCGCCGGCCCAGGCGGTCACCATCGGCGATTCGGTCAACGACGCCCTGGCCGGCCGCAGGGCCGGCACCGCGGTGCTGGCGGTGCCTTATGGCTACAACGAAGGAATGGACGTGCGTTCCCTGGATGTCGATGGTATAGTTGACACGCTTGTCGATGCGGCCCACTGGATTTCCCAGCGCAACGCCAAGCCGCAGCGCACCACCGCGGCCTGAAAGCCCGCCCGGTACGCCCGTCGTCACCCAACCAGACACTGCCAGCTACATGAACGCTCGCCCCTCGAACCAAATGCGCAACGCCTCGTGGCGTTGGTGGCGTTTGTCTTCCGGGTGGCGATGATTCCCTTCCCGGCCCTGGACGTATCTGTCGCCTAGAGCCGGAGCTGTGAAGTGCAGCGCCAAGCCCGGAACCCGTAACTGGACCGGGCTTTTTGCTGCATGCCCGGTCCGTACCAGAAAAACGCCGTACGAGACCCGACATGACTGAACTTGAATTCAAAGCGCTGGCCGCCCAAGGCTACAACCGCATTCCCCTGGTCGCGGAAACCTACGCCGACCTCGACACGCCGCTGGCGATCTACCTCAAGCTGGCCCACAGCGGCCCGCAAGGCGGCCGCATGAGCTGCCTGATGGAGTCGGTGGTGGGCGGCGAGCGCTTTGGCCGCTACTCGTTCATCGGCCTGCCGGCGCGCACCGTCATCCGCGCCAGCGGCTCGACCACCGAAGTGCTGCAGGACGGCCACGTCGCCGAAACCCACGAAGGCGACCCGCTGGCGTTCATCGAGTCGTACCAGGCCCGCTTCAAGGTGGCGCTGCGCCCCGGCATGCCGCGCTTTTGCGGCGGCCTGGCCGGGTACTTCGGCTACGACACCGTGCGCCACATCGAACAGCGCCTGGGCCCGGCGGTCAAGCCGTTTCCCGACGGCATGGAAGAAGGCACGCCCGACATCATGCTGCTGCACGTCGACGAACTGGTCATCGTCGACAACCTGGCCGGCCGCACCTACCTGATGGTGTATGCCGACCCGGCCCAGCCCGAAGCCTACAGCCGCGCCCAGCAGCGCCTGCTGGAGTTGCGCGCGCGGCTGCGCCGCCCGGTCGAGATCCCGTACAGCTACGCCAGCATGCAGACCGAAGAGCGGCGCGACTTCCAGAAGGCCGACTACCTGGCCGCGGTGGCGCGCGCCAAGGAATACATCGCCGCCGGCGACGTCATGCAGGTGCAGGTCGGCCAGGTCATCGCCAAGCCGTTTCGCGACGCGCCGCTGTCGCTGTACCGCGCGCTGCGTTCGCTGAACCCCTCGCCCTATATGTATTTCTGGAACTTCGGCGATTTCCAGGTGGTCGGCGCCTCGCCGGAAATCCTGGTGCGCCAGGAGCAGATCGACGACCAGGGCGAAACCCGCTCGCAGATCACCATCCGGCCGCTGGCCGGCACCCGCAAGCGCGGCGGCACGCCCGAAGAAGACCTGGCGCTGGCCGCCGAACTGCAGGCCGACCCCAAGGAGCGCGCCGAACACGTGATGCTGATCGACCTGGCGCGCAACGACGTGGGCCGGGTGGCGGAAATCGGCTCGGTGCGCGTCAGCGACACCATGGTCATCGAGCGCTACTCGCATGTCATGCACCTGGTCTCCAACGTGGCGGGCAAGCTGCTGCCCGGCATGAGCAGCATGGACGTGCTGCGCGCCGCCTTCCCGGCCGGCACGCTGACCGGCGCCCCCAAGGTACGGGCCATGGAAATCATCGACGAACTCGAGCCGGTGCGCCGCGGCATCTACGGCGGCGCCGCCGGCTACCTGAGCTACGGCGGCGAGATGGACGTGGCCATCGCGATCCGCACCGGGGTGATCAAGAACGGCACGCTGTACGTGCAGGCGGCCGCGGGCATCGTGGCCGACTCCAGCCCCGAAGCCGAATGGGCCGAGACCGAGGCCAAGGCGCGCGCCGTGCTGCGCGCGGCCGAGCAGGTCCAGCACGGCCTGGACGAACCCATCTGAGCCCCCCCATTGCGCAGACCTACGCCGGGCCGCGCGCCCGGCCGGAGAACCGAACATGCTATTGATGATCGACAACTACGATTCCTTCACCTACAACCTGGTGCAATATTTCGGCGAGCTGGGCGAAGAAGTGCGCGTGGCGCGCAACGACCAGATCACGCTGGACGAAATCGCCGCGATGCGGCCGGACCGCATCTGCGTCTCGCCCGGCCCCTGCTCGCCGGCCGAGGCGGGCATCTCGGTGCCGGTGATCCAGGCCTTCGCCGGCAAGCTGCCCATCCTGGGCGTGTGCCTGGGCCACCAGGCCATCGGCGCGGCCTATGGCGGCGACATCGTGCGGGCGCAGCAGATCATGCACGGCAAGACCATCGCCATCACGCATACGGGCACGGACATCTTCACCGGACTGCCCTCGCCCTGCACCGTCATCCGCTACAACTCGCTGACCATAGACCCGGCCACCCTGCCGGACTGCCTGGAAGTGACCGCGACCGCGCCCGACGGCGACATCATGGGCGTGCGCCACAAGACCCTGCCGCTGTACGGAGTACAGTTCCATCCCGAGTCCGTGCTGAGCGAGCACGGCCATGCGCTGATGCGCAACTTCCTGACCCGCTGAACCCCTAGGAGCATCGCCATGACCATTGCCGCCACCGAAGCACTGACCCGCTGCATCGAACACCGCGAGATCTTCCACGACGAAATGCTGCATCTAATGCGCCTGCTGATGCGCGGCGAGCTGTCGCCGCAGATCGCCAGCGCGCTGCTGATGGGACTGCGCGTCAAGAAGGAAACCGTGGGCGAGATCACCGCCGCCGCGCAAGTGATGCGCGAATTCGCCACCCCCGTCGTCACGCCCAACCCGCAGGACCTGCTGGACATGTGCGGCACGGGCGGCGACGGCAGCCATACCTTCAACATCTCCACCACCGCCATGTTCGTGGCCGCCGCGGCCGGCGTGCCGATCGCCAAGCATGGCAACCGCAGCGCATCCTCGTCGTCGGGCAGCGCCGACGTGCTGGAAGCCCTGGGCGCGAACCTGCAGCTCACGCCCGAGGAAGTGGCCGAGTGCGTGGCCGCCACCGGCATCGGCTTCATGTTCGCGCCGGCCCACCATGGGGCCATGAAGAACGTTGCCGCGGTGCGCAAGGAGTTGGGGGTGCGCACCATCTTCAACATCCTGGGGCCGCTGACCAACCCCGCCGGCGCCGCCAACCAGCTGATGGGCGTGTTCCACCCGGACCTGGTGGGCATCCAGGTGCGCGTGCTGGAGCGCCTGGGCTCGCGCCACGTGCTGGTGGTGCACGGCAAGGACGGCATGGACGAAGCCTCGCTCGGCGCGGCGACCATGGTGGGCGAACTCAAAGATGGGGTCGTACGCGAGTATGAGATCCATCCAGAGGATTACGGGCTATCCATGATGTCCAACCGCGGCATCAAGGTGTCCAATCGCGAGGAGTCTCGCGCACTTGTCATCGAAGCGTTGGATAATGTCGATGGCGTGGCCCGCGACATCGTGGCCCTGAATGCGGGCCTGGCCATCTACGCCGGCAACAAGGCGGATTCCATCCCCGAAGCGTTGGCCCTGGCATTTGAAACGATTTCTAACGGCTCGGCCCGTGCCAAGCTGGAAGAATTCTGCGCATATACCCGGAAATTCCAGAAATGAACGATATTCTTGCGAAAATCCTCGCCGTCAAGGCCGAGGAAGTGGCTACCGCACGGCAGATGCGCAGCGAGGCCGAATTGCTGCGCGAAGCCCAGGCGCGCCAGGATGTACGCGGCTTCGCCCAGGCCATCGAGGACAAGATCAGCCAGGGCAAGGCGGGCGTCATCGCGGAAATCAAGAAAGCCTCGCCTTCCAAGGGCGTGCTGCGCGAAAACTTCGACCCGGCCGAGATCGCGGCGTCCTATGCCATGCATGGCGCGGCCTGCCTGTCGGTGCTGACCGACGTGCAGTTCTTCCAGGGCTCGCACGACAACCTGCGCCGTGCGCGCGCGGCCTGCTCGCTGCCCGTGCTGCGCAAGGACTTCATCATCGATCCCTACCAGATCATTTCGGCGCGCGCCATGGGCGCGGACTGCGTCCTGCTCATCGTCGCGACGCTGGCGCCGGCGCAGTTGCGCGACCTGGAAACCCTGGCCATCGACCTGGGCATGGACGTGCTGGTGGAAGTACACGACGCCAAGGAACTGGACGCCGCGCTGGCGCTGCGCACCCCGCTCATCGGCATCAACAACCGCAACCTGCGCACCTTCGAGACCACGCTGCAGACGACGCTGGACCTGCTGCCGATGATTCCGGCCGGCAAGCGCGTGGTCACCGAAAGCGGCATCCTCAAGCCCGAGGATGTCAGGCTGATGCGCGAGCACGACGTACAGGCCTTCCTCGTCGGCGAGGCCTTCATGCGCGCCAACGACCCGGGCGTCGAACTGGCGCGGCTGGTGGCCTGAGCCGCCGCGCCAACCCGGCCTCAGCGGCCGCTGCCGCGCGCCGGCGCCGGCGCGCCGCCCGCTTCTTCCTTGCGATGCCAGTGAAACGCGACGCGCCGGATGCGCGTGGCGCGAAACTGCACTTGCGAACGGCCGCCCGGCATGGGCGTGCCGCGCTGGGCGCTGCTGCTGTTTTTCATTTGCCGCCTGAAACCTCGATGAACGACCCGGTCGTGTAGCTGTGAACTGTCAATAGGTTGTATTCGTCCAGGTTGAGTCTGGAGATGGGTACAGCGCGCCCGATGCCTTGGTGGGGTCGATGCCAGTTGTAGTGGTGTAGCCAGGATTTCATGGCATCGGCTCGGTGTTGGGAGTTCTGGTAGGTGTGAGCGTAAGCCCACTCACGCAAGGCCGACTGGATGAAGCGTTCGGCCTTGCCATTGGTCTGTGGGCGGTAAGGTCGGGTAAAGCGGTGCTTGATGCCCAGCTCATGGCACAGCGCGGCGAAGGCGCGGCTGCGAAAGGCCGAGCCATTGTCGGTGAGCAAGCGCTGGATGGTCACGCCCAGGCGCTGGTAGTAGGCCACTGCGTCCTTGAGGAACTGGACGGCGCTGGGGAAGCGCTCGTCGGGGTGGATGTCGGTGAAGGCCACGCGGGCGTGGTCATCGATGGCCACGAAGACGAAGTCCCAGCCGGCCCCCTCAACGGTATCGCGTCGGTTGCCCGTGACCCGGTGGCCAGGGCGCTGGATACGTCCCAGCTTCTTGATGTCGATGTGCAGCAGATCGCCGGGGGCCTGATGCTCGTAGCGCACCACCGGCTCGGCCGGCTCCAGGTCGGCCAGGTGCGACAGACCGGCGCGGGCCAGGACGCGGCTGACGGTGCTGGCTGACACGCCCAGCGCCTGGGCGATGCGCGCTTGGGTCAGCCGCTTGCGGCGCAGCTCCACGATAGCCAGCGCCTTGGCCGGCGCAATCGCTCGGGGCGAGACCGTCGGGCGCGAGGACGCATCGGCCAAGCCCGCCTGGCCCTGAGCCAGGAAGCGGCCCAGCCATTTGCGCACAGTCGGCGCGGTGACCCCATAGGCGCGGGCCGCTTCAGGCACACAAACTTGATGGGCGATCAATTGCTGGACCATTTCGAGTCGACGTAGGAAGGTCAATCGGGCATGCTTATGGGTGTTCATCCGGCCGGGCTCCTTGAGTGAACTGGGGGATCGGCGATTTCCAGTTTCTCAAATCCGGTTCGGATGAACCATGCATACAACCTATTGAATCTTCACATGTAGCCGGCCTCATCGGAAAAAAACCACATCACCGCGCCGGCTACTTCCTGCACGGTGCCGCCGCGCCGCAACGGAATGCCGCCCTTGAGCCGGTCGACGCGCCCCGGCTCGCCGCCGCTGGCGTGCATATCGGTGTAGATGGTGCCCGGACGCACCGCGTTGACGCGGATCTCGTCGGCGGCCACCTCGCGCGACAGGCCGATGGTCAGCGTATCCAGCGCGCCCTTGGAGGCGGCGTAATCGACATACTCGCCTGGCGAACCCAGCCGCGCGGCCACCGAAGACACGTTGACGATGGCGCCGCCGCGCCCGCCATGGCGCGGCGCCATGCGGCGCACGGCTTCGCGGCAGCAGACGAAGGCGCCCACCACGTTGGTGGCGAGTATGCGGGTGATGCGGGCCGCGTCCATCTCCTCGACGCGCATCTGCGCCTCGAGGACGCCGGCATTGTTGACCAGCGCGTCGACCCGGCCCAGCTCGCGGTCGACGGTTTCGAACATCCGCACGACCTGGGCCTCGTCGGCCACGTCGGCGGCCACGGCCAGGGCTCGTCCGCCTTCGTCGCGGATGGCCTGCACCACCTGCTCGGCGGCGTCGCCGCGCGACCGGTAGTTGACGCAGACGGCGTAGCCGCGGCGCGCCGCCAGCAGCGCCACGGCGGCGCCGATGCCGCGCGCCGCGCCCGTGACGATCATGACTTTGTTGGGAGACAAGTGGTCGATCATGCGAGGGTTCTCCGTCGGCAGGAAAAGCGGATGGGATCAGGCGCCGGCCGGCTGCGGGCGGGCGGCCCAGGCCAATGCGTCTTCGAGCCGGTCGTTGCCCCAGAACATCTCGCCATCGACCATGAAGGTCGGCGCGCCGAAAATGCCCAGCGCGCGGGCCCGATCGACCTGCTTGCGCAACGCCTCCTTGGTGGACTCCTGGCGCGCCTGCGCGATCAGCGCATCGGCGTCCAGGTCCTGGGCCCGCAGCAGATCGCGCACCACGTCCTCGGACTGGATCTCGCGATCCTCGGCGAAATTGGCGCGAAACACATTCAGGCAGAAATCGACGCCCCAATGCTGGCCCTGGCCCAGCAGCGCGACGCGCGCCGGCAGCACACCCATGCGCGGAAATACCGCCGGGCGGCTGTACGGCACGCCGTACTTGTCGGCCAGGCGGGCGATATCGCGCATCATGTACGCGCCCTTGCCCGGAAACAGCCGGAACGGCGAATCGTTCCATCCCTGCGCCTGGAAGATGGGCCCCAGCAGGAAAGGCCGTAGCGCCAGGCGCACGCCCGCCTCGCGCGCCAGCCCGCCTACCCTGGCCATGGCCAGGTAGCTGTAGGGGCTGGCGAAGTCGAACCACATCTCGACGGGGGATGCGTTGGGCGGCGGGGCATTCATCGGTCTGACTCCGTGGAAGGAATTAGCGCGACCTGCCCGTACGGCAGGCCGCTGAGTACGACGTCGTGATCGCTCTGTACCACCACCGAAGCGCCCGGCGCCAGGATGCTGTCCTGCGCGCAACGGTACTCCGACAGCCACACCGTGCCCGACAGGCAGGCAATGCGCAGGCCGGCGGCGCGCCTCAACAGCATAGTCGAGCCGGCGCCCAGCGCAAATGACATTCCTTCGGTGCAAGAGAGTTCGATGCTGGGGCAAACCATGTCCGATACGCCATCGCTACGGGCGTGCCTGGAAAAAACAGGATACACAGCCGTCGTCATGCTATTGGACGCCCATCGCGGTATATTGTTCAAGCGACTTCTACGCGGTTTTCGCATGAGCTACAGTCATGTCATTACCCTTGGCGAAACTTCCCCCGCTGGACCTGGTGCGCGGCTTCGTGGCGGTCGGCCGACGCATGAGCATCACCCTGGCCGCGCAGGACCTGCACCTCACCCAATCGGCCGTCAGCCGCCAAATCCGCGCCCTCGAGGCGCACCTGGGCGTGGCGCTGCTGTCGCGCGGGTTCCGCTCGGTCTCGTTCACCGCCGAAGGCGCGCAGCTGTTCCGCATGGCCGACCGCTGGCTGATCGAACTGGGCGAGCTGGCCGCGCAATGGCGCACGCCCGTCACGGTGACGTCCACCATCGGCGTGGCGTCGCTGTGGCTGTTGCCGCGGCTGGGCCGGTTCCAGGAGGCGCACCCCAGCATCGACGTGCGGGTGGCGGCCGACAACCGCGTGCTGGACCTGGACCGCGAGCAGGTCGATATCGCCATCCGCTACTGTCCGCGCGACGCCGCGCCCGAAGGCGCGGCCTGGATGTTCGGCGAGACCGTCGTTCCGGTTGCCCATCCCGCGCTGGGCGTGGCCCGCCTGGATGCCGCGGCGCTGGCCGGCCAGGTGCTGCTGGAGTTCGACGATCCCACCCGGCCATGGCTGCAATGGGCCGATTGGCTGGGCGCGCAGGGCCTGGGGCGGGCGCGTCCCAAGGGCATGCTGCGCTTCAACCAGTACGACCAGATCGTGCAGGCCGCGCTGGCCGGCCACGGCGTCGCGCTGGGCCGGCTGGCGCTGATCGCGCCCATGCTGGCCGACGGCAGGCTGGTGCCGCTGGGCGCCCAGCAGGCCAGCGCGTCCCAGCTGGGCTATTGGCTGGTCGTCAATGCGCGGCGCCCTTCGTCCGATGTCGGGACCGTGGCGCACTGGCTGCGGGAGCAGGCCGGCCAGACGGCGCGCGACCTGCCCGTATCCGCGCTATCCTGACCCCCCCCGGCGCCCGCGCCCTACTTTCTCCGGAGATTTCCATGTCGACCCCGGTCCGCCTCCTCCGCCGCCTCGCCCTGGCCGCCGCGCTGACCGCCGCCGGCGCACAGCCCGCCCTCGCCACCGCCCCGGTGCTGACCGAGCAGGCCCCCGGCTTCCACCGCATGCAGGTCGGCGACTATGTCGTCACCGCCCTGTACGACGGCTATGTCGACCTGGACCCCAAAATACTCAAGGGCGCCAGCGCCCAGGATATCCAGACGCTGCTGGCCAGCATGTTCGCGTACCGCGCCAGCGGCATGCAGACGGCCGTCAACGGCTATCTGGTCCATACCGGCAAGCAGCTGGTGCTGGTGGACACCGGCGCGGGCGCCTGCTTCGGGCCCACGCTGGGACGCCTGGACGCCAACCTGCGCGCGGCCGGCTACCGCGCGGACCAGGTCGACCTGGTGCTGCTGACCCACCTGCATCCGGACCATGCCTGCGGCCTGCTCGACGCCCAGGGCGGCAAGCTGTTTCCCAATGCCGACGTGTACGCGGCCCGCGCCGAAGCCGATTTCTGGCTGAGCGCGGCAGCCGCCGCGCAGGCCCCCGCCGATGCGCAGCCTTTCTTCAAGATGGCGCGCGATGCGGTGGCGCCCTACCAGGTCGAAGGCCGCTTCCTGACCTACGCCAACGGCGACGCGCTGCCGGCCGGCATCCAGGTCGTGCCCAGCCCTGGCCACACGCCCGGCCACACCTCGTACCTGTTCGAATCGTCGCAGCACAGCCTGCTGGTCTGGAGCGATATCGTGCACAACCATGCGGTGCAGCTGGCCCGTCCGGAAATCGCCATCGAGTTCGACGTCGATGGCGCGCAGGCCGTGACCACGCGCAAGAAGATCTTCGCCGACGCGGCGCGCGACCGCCTGTGGGTGGCCGGCGCGCACATGCCGTTTCCGGGCCTGGGCCACGTCAACGTGGATGGCCAGGGTTATGCGTGGGTGCCGGCCGAGTACGGTCCCCTGCGCACGCCGCCGCGGCCCTGAGGCCTGCCCTAGCGGCGGATTAGGCGGCCGGAACTTCGCCTGTTCGGCGCTTGGGCCGCGGCGCGCCGCTGCTACGATGGCCGCCTTGTCCATCGTCCGCGCGGCGCGCCCTCACCGTACGGCGCCGCGCCGCCCTCGTGGAGCGCCCCATGCGCCGCAACCGATTCCTGGCCCCCCTGCTGGTGGCCGCCAGCCTGCTGGCCACCGCGCCGGCGCACGGCCAGCCCGCGCCCGCCGCCGTCCTGGCCAGCGATGAAGCGCAGCGCATCGCGCTCGATGCCTACGTGTACTTCTACCCCCTGGTCGTGATGGACCTGAGCCGGCGCCAGGACACCGGCGGCAAGGGCCCCGGCCACGCCCCCGCCAACACCTTCGCGCACGAGCGCCGCCTGCCGTAGGCCGACTTCCGCCGCCTGCCGCGGCCCAACTTCGACATGCTGCGTTCGTCGGCCTGGCTGGACCTGTCGACCGGCCCCGTGGTGATCTCGACGCCCGATACCCATGGCCGCCTGTACACACTGTCCGTGCTGGACATGTGGACCGACATATTCGCGGTGCTGGGCAAGCGCACCACCGGCACGGCGCGCGGCAATCACGCCATCGTGCCGCCGGGCTGGACGGGCGCCCTGCCGCGCGGCATGCACCGCATCGACGCCCCCACCGCGCAGGTCCAGGCCCGGCTGTACGTGCAGACCGGAGGCTCGTCCGAGTACCCAGGCGTGCACGCCGTGCAGGACGGTTTCATCCTGACCCCGCTGGCCGAATGGAACCAGCAGGCCCAGTCGGTGCGGCTGCGCTCCGACCCGGACCTCGACGCGCTCACGCCGGCGCAGCGGCAAGTGGAAGGCATGAACGCCGAAGACTACTTTGGCTACGCCGCCGAACTGCTGCGCAAGCATGCGCCGCACGCCACCGACCAGCCCATGCTGGCGCGGCTGCGCCGCCTGGGGATCGCGCCCGGCCAGCAACTGGCTTTCGCCCGACTGCCCACCACCGTCCAGCAGGCGCTGCGCCATGCCGTGCGCAACGGCCCCCAGGCGTTGCGCGACAGCCTGCCGGCGACGGGATCGCTGGCCAATGGCTGGCAGGCCGATGCCGACGGCGCCGGCGTCTACGGCAACGCCTACCTGCGCCGCGCCATGACGGCGCAGGCCCGCCTGGGCGCCAGCCTGCCGGAGGACGTGACCGCCATGCTGCTGCTGGCCGACGCCGCCGGCCGCCCGCTCGAGGGCGGGCAGCGCTACGTGCTGCGTTTCGAGGCCGACCAGTTGCCGCCCGCCGGCGCGCTGTGGTCGCTGAACGCGTACGACGCCCAGGGCTACCCGGTCGGCAACGGTTTCAACCGCTACGCGCTGGGCGACCGCGACCCGGTGCGCTACAACCCGGACGGATCGCTGGAGCTGTACCTGCAGCGCGATCCGCCTGGCCCCGATGACCAGGCCAACTGGCTGCCCACCGGCGAAGGCGCGCCCGGCGTGATCCTGCGCATCTACCTGCCGCAAGCCAGCGTGCTCGCCGGCCGCTGGGTGCCGCCCGCGGCGCGCCGCGTCGAGGCGGCGGACGACTAGCTGTGAAGATTCAATAGGTTGTATGCATGGTTCATCCGAACCGGATTTGAGAAACTGGAAATCGCCACCCCCCCAGTTCACTCAAGGAGCCCGGCCGGATGAACACCCATAAGCATGCCCGATTGACCTTCCTACGTCGACTCGAAATGGTCCAGCAATTGATCGCCCATCAAGTTTGTGTGCCTGAAGCGGCCCGCGCCTATGGGGTCACCGCGCCGACTGTGCGCAAATGGCTGGGCCGCTTCCTGGCTCAGGGCCAGGCGGGCTTGGCCGATGCGTCCTCGCGCCCGACGGTCTCGCCCCGAGCGATTGCGCCGGCCAAGGCGCTGGCTATCGTGGAGCTGCGCCGCAAGCGGCTGACCCAAGCGCGCATCGCCCAGGCGCTGGGCGTGTCAGCCAGCACCGTCAGCCGCGTCCTGGCCCGCGCCGGTCTGTCGCACCTGGCCGACCTGGAGCCGGCCGAGCCGGTGGTGCGCTACGAGCATCAGGCCCCCGGCGATCTGCTGCACATCGACATCAAGAAGCTGGGACGTATCCAGCGCCCTGGCCACCGGGTCACGGGCAACCGACGCGATACCGTTGAGGGGGCCGGCTGGGACTTCGTCTTCGTGGCCATCGATGACCACGCCCGCGTGGCCTTCACCGACATCCACCCCGACGAGCGCTTCCCCAGCGCCGTCCAGTTCCTCAAGGACGCAGTGGCCTACTACCAGCGCCTGGGCGTGACCATCCAGCGCTTGCTCACCGACAATGGCTCGGCCTTTCGCAGCCGCGCCTTCGCCGCGCTGTGCCATGAGCTGGGCATCAAGCACCGCTTTACCCGACCTTACCGCCCACAGACCAATGGCAAGGCCGAACGCTTCATCCAGTCGGCCTTGCGTGAGTGGGCTTACGCTCACACCTACCAGAACTCCCAACACCGAGCCGATGCCATGAAATCCTGGCTACACCACTACAACTGGCATCGACCCCACCAAGGCATCGGGCGCGCTGTACCCATCTCCAGACTCAACCTGGACGAATACAACCTATTGACAGTTCACACCTAGCCGCCGGCCGGCTGGCCGGCTTCGGCGGGCAGGCGCTCCATCAGGGCGGCGCCGTAGCCCGCCACATCGCGGCGGATCGCCGCGACAGCCGCCTCCACATCGTGCCGGCGCAGCGCCTCGATCAGCGGCAGATGCGGATGCGCGTCGTACAGATGGGCAAACGGCTTCTGGTACAGGTAGGTCAGCGAGGGGCCGGTCTGCGCCCACAGCCCCTCGATGATGGCCACCAGGTCCGGCATGCCGGAGGCGTTGTACAGCGTGAAGTGGAACTCGTAGTTGGTCTTGAGCACGCCCTCGCGCTGCTCGCTGTTCTTGTAGCGGACCATTTCGCGGTGCAGGCGCTCCAGCGTCTTGATCTCGGCATCCGAAATGCGCGGCGTGGCCCGTTCGGTAGCCAGCACTTCCAGCGTCAGGCGGATATCGCGCAGCTCCTGCAGCTTCTCGCGCGTGGGCGCCGGCACGCTGACGGACTTGCCGCGCGACATGGCCAGCGCGCGCTCGGACACCAGTTGCAGCAAGGCCTCGCGCACCGGCGTCTGGCTCACGCCCAGGCGTTCGGTCAGCATGCGCAGCGTGAGGATCTCGCCGGGCTTGAGCTCGCCCATCATCAGCAGCTGCTTGAGCTGGCGATAGATGACGGCGGCAATGTTTTCGCGCGCCATGGGCGCGAGCGGCATGTTCATGGAAGGTGGAATCGGCGCAAAAAGGGGGCGGTTGGCCAATGTTGCCATATTCCTCGGCAACCCGCTATACTTTATAAAATATAAATTACTAAATAGCCGCGACGGCGCGGCCATCATTCAGGACGAGGCCTCATGAGCACCCTACCCAAGCCCCTTTCCGCCCCGGGGTTCACGCTGGACGGCACCGTGGCCCACGCAATCGTGCGTGCGCTGGCGCGCCACGGCGTGGACACCCTGTTCGGGCAAAGCCTGCCCAGCCTGCTGCATCTGGCCGCCGAACAGGCCGGCATGCGCCAGGTCGCCTACCGCACCGAAAACGCCGGGGGCTACATGGCCGACGCCTACGCCCGCGTCAGCGGCAAGCCGGCCATCGTGACCGCCCAGAACGGCCCGGCCGCCACCCTGCTGGTGGCCCCGCTGGCCGAGGCCATGAAAGTCTCGGTGCCGGTGATCGCGCTGGTGCAGGACGTCAACCGCGACCAGACCGACCGCAACGCCTTCCAGGAACTCGACCACATCGCGCTGTTCCAGCCGGTCACCAAATGGGTGCGCCGCGTCACCGAAGCCTCGCGCATCGAGGACTACGTCGACCAGGCCTTCGCCGCCGCCTGCAGCGGCCGCCCCGGTCCGGTCGCCCTGCTGCTGCCGGCCGACCTGCTGGCCGCCGCCGCCCCCGCGCCGGCCCTGCCGCGCAACAATTCGCTGGGCCACTTCCCGCTGGACCGCAGCGTCGCCGCGCCGCAGGCCATCGCCCGCGCCGCCAGCCTGCTGGCGCAGGCGCAGCGCCCGGTCGTCGTCGCCGGCGGCGGGGTGCACATCTCCGACGCCAGCGCCGCCATGGCGGCGCTGCAGGAAACCGCCCACCTGCCGGTCGCCACCACGGTCATGGGCAAGGGCGCGGTCGACGAGCGCCACCCGCTGTCGATCGGCGTGGTCGGCAGCAACATGGGCCCCAACGGCCCCACGCGCTTCCAGCGCCGCCTGATCGCCGAGGCCGACGTGGTGCTGCTGGTGGGCAACCGCACCAACCAGAACGGCACCGACTCCTGGCAGCTCTATCCGAAAAATGCCCAGTACATCCACATCGACGTGGATGGCCTGGAAGTGGGCCGCAACTACGAAGCGCTGCGCCTGGTCGGCGACGCGCGCCTGACGCTGGAAGCCCTGACCGCCGCCCTGGCCGGCCAGGACCTGGCCGCGCGCCGCCAGGCCCGCGCCGGCGTCGAGCAGGCCATCGCGCTGGGCCACGAAAAGCACCTGGAAGACTCGGCGGCAGTGCGCCTGTCGGACGCCTCGCCGATCCGGCCCGAACGCATCATGCACGAACTGCAGCAACAGCTCGACGAGCAGTCCATCGTCGTGGCCGACGCCAGCTATTCGTCGATCTGGATCACGCACTTCCTGACGGCGCTGCGCCCGGGCATGCGCTTTCTGACCCCGCGCGGCCTGGCCGGGCTGGGCTGGGGCTTTCCCATGGCCATGGGCGCCAAGCTGGCCAATCCGGCGGCCGAGGTCTACGCCCTGGTGGGCGACGGCGGCTTCGGCCACGTCTGGTCCGAACTGGAGACCGCCGCGCGCATGGGCGTGAAAGTCACGCTCATCGTCATCAACAACGGCATCCTGGGCTTCCAGAAGCACGCCGAGAACGTCAAATTCGGCGCCCATACCTCGGCCGTGGCCTTCGCGCCGGTGAACCACACCGCCATCGCGCGCGCCTGCGGCTGCACCGGCATCCGCGTCGAGGACCCGGCCCAGCTGGCCGACGCGCTGGCGCAGGCCCGCGCCGCCTCGGGCTCGGCGCTGATCGAAGTCATCTGCGACGAAAACGCCTTCCCGCCCATCACCTTCTTCACGCCCGACGCCGGGGTGCAGGCATGAGCGAGCCCCGCATCGCCGTCGTCACCGGCGCCGGCCGCGGCATCGGCCTGGCCAGCGCGCGCGCCCTGCTCGCCGCGGGCAACCATGTCGTGACCATCGATCGCGGCGCCATCGATACGCAGGCGCTGTTCGGCGCGCAGCACGACCGCGTCACCGCCGCCAGCGCCGACGTGCAGGACCTGCCCGCCCTGCAGGCGCTGAAGGCGCGCGTCGAGGCCGAGCTGGGTCCGGTGTCCATCCTGGTCAACAACGCCGGCGTCTCGCCCAAGCGTCCCGACGGCCGCTCGTCGGGCATCCTCGAAGTCAGCGAGGAGGAATGGGCGCAGGTACTGGGCATCAACCTGACCTGCGTGATGCGCCTGTGCCAGCTGTTCCTGCCGGCCATGCGCGACCAGGGCTACGGCCGCATCGTCAACGTCGCCTCGCTGGCCGGGCGCGCCCGATCCATCGTGGCGGGCCCCAGCTACATGGCCTCAAAGGCGGGGGTCATCGGCCTGACCCGCGCCATCGCCTCGGAGATGGGCCCCTACGGCATCACCGCCAACTGCGTGGCGCCCGGCCGCATCCTGACCGAAATGGCGCAGCAGGCCGGCCCCGAGGTGAACCAGCGCTACGCGGAGCAGATCCCGGTGCGCCGCCTGGGCACGCCCGAGGAGGTCGGCACCTCGATCGCCTTCCTGTGCGGCCCGGACGCCGGCTTCGTCAACGGCGCCATCATCGACATCAACGGCGGCTTCTACATGCCCTGAGGCATGTTCAAGCCAACACGACACGGACTTCCCTAGGAGGAGCAATGAAAAGCATAAACAAGTACCTGGCCGCCACCCTGGCCAGCCTGGGCCTGGCCGCCGGCGCGGCCGCGACCGATTTCCCGAAGAACGAAGTGCGCCTGGTGGTGAACTACGGCGCGGGCGGCAACACCGACGTGGCCTCGCGCGCCCTGGCCAAGGGCATGGAAAAGCCGCTGGGCAAGCCGGTGATCGTCGAGAACAAGCCCGGCGCGCTGGGCACCATCGGCCCCGGCTATGTCGCCCGCCAGGCTCCCGACGGCTACACGGTCGGCGTGGTCACGTACTCCACGCAGGCCATCATGCCGCACCTGATGAAACTGCCCTACACCATGGACGACTTCGATTTCGTCGCCGGCGTGGGCCGCTACCGCTACGGCATCACGGTACGCGCCGACTCCCCGTACAAGACGCTGCAGGACCTGGTCGAGGCCGCCAAGAAACCCAACGGCATGTTCTTCGGCGCGCCGTCCTCGCCCAACAACCTGGCGCTGCTGGAACTGGGCCGCCTGACCGGCGGCAAGTTCGAGCAGGTGTCGTACAAGTCCGGCAGCGAAACCGTGACCGCGCTGCTGGGCGGGCAGGTCGACGTGATCGTGCAGAACCCCTCCGACGTGCTGCCGCACATCCGCGACGGCAAGCTGCGCATGATCGCCTCGGCCAGTCCGATGCGCTGGCCCGAGCTGCCCGAGGTACCGACCATCCAGGAAAGCGGCTGGCCGGTGCAGATCGACTCCTGGATCGGCCTGGCCACGCCGCGCGGCGCGCCGGCCGACGTGCTGGCCAAGCTGCAGCAGGCGGCCCTGGCGGCGGTGGCCGATCCCGTCACGCGCGATTCGTTCGAGAAACTGGGGGTGGATCCCGCCTCGCTCAAGGGCTCCGAGTACGCCGAGCTGCTGAAGCAGGGCCACGAAGAAATGGGCCGCATGATCCGCGACGCCAATCTGCCGCGCATCAACTGACCGGCCACGGCGCTGGCGCCCGCCGGGCGCCGGCGCTACGATCAAGGCATGTCAATCTGCCCGCGCGCGCGGGCGCAAGGAGATTGCCATGTCACTGATCGTCGCCGCCCGCTTCGACACGTTTCCCGACGTCGAAAACGCCGCCCAGCGGCTGTTCTCCGAGGGCTTCACCAAACAGGACGTCCACGTCTTCTACGTCAACAGCGCCGGCGAGCACAGCCGCTATGCCTACGGCGGAGACCGACGCTCCGATCCCGACTCCGGCAGGGCCGACATGGGCGCCATTCTCGGCGCCGCCCTGTTCGGCCTGGCCTTCGCGATTGCCGGCGGCTTCATCGTCGCCGGCCTGAACGAATCGACCATCGCCATGCTGGCGGCCGCCGGCGTGGGCGCCTATATCGGCTCGCTGTTCGGCGCGCTGTGGGTCACCGGACACCTGGCGCGCAAGCGCGGCGAAGCTGCCCCCGTGGATCACCCCGAAGTGCGGCCGGCCGGCCTGCTGCTGGCGCTGCACACCGACCCCACGCGCGAGACCCTGGCCTGCCAGGTGCTGCGCGCGGCCAACGGCCATGACGTGGAGCACGCCGAAGGCGTGTGGCGCGACAACCGCTGGCAGGACTTCGATCCGCTCAAGCCGCCGCAGCGCGAACCGTAACGCGCGCTCAGAGCGCCGTGGCCAGGGTGTGGCGCAGGTACAGCTCGCGCAGCGCGGCGCACACCGGCCCCGGCCGTCCATCGGCCACCGGCTCGCCGTCGACGGCGATGACCGGCAGCACGAACTGCAGCGCCGAAGTCAGGATGACTTCGCGCGCCTGGCGGCATTCGTCCAGCGTGAACGGGCGCTCGACCATCGCCATGTCGCGCTCGCGCGCCAGCTCCAGCACGGCCGCGCGCGTGCAGCCGGGCAGGATGTCCTGCGACAGCGGACGCACCACGATCTCGCCGGCCGCGTTGACCAGCAGCACGCTCGACGACGAGCCTTCGGTCACCACGCCCTGCGCGTCCACCATCACCGCCTCGAAGGCGCCGCGCGCCTGCGCGGCCTGCTTGGCCAGCACCTGGGCCAGCAGCGACACGCTCTTGATGTCGCGGCGCTGCCAGCGCAGGTCGGGCACGGTGGCCACCTGCACGCCGCTTTGCGCCAGCGGATTGACCCGCAGGTCTTTCTCGCTGGTGAACAGCATGACGGTCGGTTCGACGCCGGACGGAAACGCGAAATCGCGCCTGGCGTCGGCGCCGCGCGTCACCTGCACGTAGACCGACCCTTCGCGCAGTCCGGCGCGGCTGACCAGCTCGCGGCATACGGCCAGCAGGCGCTCGCGCGGCAGCGGGTTGGCGATCCCGATCTCGCCCAGGCTGCGCGCCAGGCGGGCGGCATGCCGCTCGAACTCGAGCAGCATGCCATCGATGACCGCCATGACCTCATAGACGCCGTCGCCGAACAGGAACCCCCGGTCCATGGCCGGGACGCGCGCCTGCTCGGCAGGCACGAAACTGCCGTTGATGTAGAAAAGGGAAGACATGCGGCTACCGCCTGAGTATTGGATAACGGTTAATGGCTGATGATGCGCGAGAGGAATTCGCGCGAACGCGGCGACGCGGCGCTGCCGAAGAACTCGGCCGACGCGACGTCGTCGATGATCTCGCCGGCTTCCATGAAGACGATGCGGTCGGCCACCCGGCGCGCGAATCCCATTTCGTGGGTGACCACCATCATGGTCATGCCGTCGCGCGCCAGGCCAGTCATGACGTCGAGCACTTCACCGATCATTTCCGGGTCGAGCGCGGAGGTCGGCTCGTCGAACAGCATGACCACCGGGTCCATCGCCAGGGCGCGCGCGATCGCCACGCGCTGCTGCTGGCCGCCGGACAATTGCCCGGGATGCTTGTCGCGGTGCGCGGCCACCCCCACGCGCTCGAGCAGCGCATCCGCCTTGGCCCGCGCCTGGGCGCGGCTGCGTCCCAGCACGCTCATCTGGCCCAGGCAGACGTTCTCCAATACGCTCAGGTGCGGAAACAGCTCGAAATGCTGGAACACCATGCCCACGCGCGCGCGCAGCGCCGGCAGGTCGGTGCCCGGCGCGCCCACATCGGTGCCATCGACCACGATGCGGCCGGACTCGAACGGTTCGAGCCGATTGACGCACTTGATCAGCGTCGACTTGCCCGAGCCGGACGGGCCGCACACCACCACCACCTCGCCGCGCGCCACGGCGAGCGAGCAATCCTTGAGCACCGGCAGATCGCCGTAGCACTTGCCGAGCCGTTCGATTTCTATCATGGACAACAACTCCATCGGGATACGCCCGTCCTCAGGCGCCCAGGCGCGCGCGCAGGGCGCGCACCCCGCGCGAGGCGGTAAAGGAAAGCACGAAGAACACCACCGCCACCAGCACGTACATCTCGACCAGGCGGTTGTCGCGCTGCGCGATCTTGGTGGCCGCGCCCAGGAAGTCGGGCAGCGACAGCACGTACACCAGCGCCGTTTCCTGGAAAATG
Organism: Bordetella pertussis 18323; assembly: GCF_000306945.1. Lineage (NCBI taxonomy): Bacteria > Pseudomonadati > Pseudomonadota > Betaproteobacteria > Burkholderiales > Alcaligenaceae > Bordetella > Bordetella pertussis. The sequence continues at coordinate 326,077 of NC_018518.1, forward strand.
ACGATCACCTGGGTCAGCAGCACCGGCAGCATGTTGCGCACGGCCTGCGGCAGGATCACCTTGCGCAGCACCTGGCCGTGCGTCAGGCCCAGGGCGCTGCCGGCGGCATACTGGCCCGGCCCCACGCTGCCGATGCCGGCGCGGATGATCTCCGAGAAGTACGCGGCCTCGAACAGGATGAAGGTCACGAAGGCCGAACCGGTGGCGCCCAGCACGATGGGCCGCTCGGCCTGGGTGATCCACTGCAGCAGATAGGGCAGGATGAAATAGATCAGGAAAATCACCAGCACCAGCGGCAGCGAACGGAACAGGTTCACGTAGATGGCGGCCGGCCACGCCACCCAGCGCCGGCCGTACAGGCGCGCGATGGCCAGCAGCGCGCCCAGCACCACCCCGCCGGCCGCCGAAGACAGGGTCAGCAGCAGGCTGAAGCGCAAGCCGGTGAGAAACAGGTACGGCAACGCGTCGATGATGGCCTGATAGTCGAAGCTGCTCATGCCCTTCCCCCTTGGCCGCCTGCGCGCGGCGCGGCGACTGCCCGGGGATGCTCACCCAGCGCTCCAGCGCGCGCATCGCCACGATCACGATCAGGTTCAGCGCCAGGTAGGCCACGGTCGCGGTCAGGAAGGCCTCGAAAACCTGGAACGAGTACTCCTGCATGGCATGCGCCTGCGCGGTCAGGTCGGCCAGGCCGATGGTCAGCGCCACCGAGGTATTCTTGATGGTGTTCAGGCAATCGGACGTCATGGTCGGCAGCACCATGCGCAAGGCATTGGGCAGCAGCACATGGCGGTACAGCTGCGGCAGGGTCAGGCCCAGCGCCAGGCCGGCCTGGCGCTGGCCCGGCGGCAACGCCTCGATGCCGGCACGCAACTGCTCGCCGATACGCGCCGACATGTACACCCCGATGGACAGCGCCGCCGTATAGAACGACCCCTCAGGCAGCTGCTTGATCCAGTCGCCCAACGCCTTGGGCAACAGCTCGGGCAACACGAAATACCAGAGGAACATCTGGACAATCAGCGGGATGTTGCGAAACACCTCCACGTAGACGGCCGCCAGCCGCTTGACGAGCGGGTACGGCAGGGTGCGCGCCACGCCGACGGCGATGCCCAGGCCCAGCGCCAGCGCCCAGGCCAGCGCGGCGGTCTGCACCGTGACCGCCAGGCCAGCGAGCAGCGTCTGCAGATAGGTCTGCCCGCCATCCGGGGAAAGGGCGAACAGCACGCCCCAGTTCCATTGATATCCCGTGGTGATTCTCTGTATTCAGGCCGCATGCGGCCGCCGGCCCTCGCGGGGCCGGCGCCGCGCCTGCATGGCGGCCTTGCTTCTTCTTACTTGTAGGCGACCGGATCGCCCGAGTCGGTCGGCGTGGCGACCACGCGCTTGAGCACCTCGCTCATGGTCACGTTCAGGTTGATGCCCTTGGGCGGCAACGGACTCTGGTACCAGCGCTTGTACAAGGCCTCGAAATCGCCGCTGGCATACAACGACTTGATGGTGTCGTCGACCAGGGCCTTGAACTGGGGATCGTCGCGGCGCAGCATGATGGCGTAGGGCTCGATCGACAGCGAGTCGCCGGACACCTGATAGCGGTCCGGCTCCTTGGCGTTGGCGGCCAGGCCGTAGAGCAGGATGTCGTCCATGATGAATGCGGCGGCGCGGCCGGTCTCGACCATCAGGAAGCCTTCGGCGTGCTCCTTGACCGGCACCACCTTCATGCCCAGGCTGCGCGCCTCGTTGATCTCATTGGCCTGGCGGATGTTGGCCGTGCCCGAGGTCGAGGCCACCGTCTTGCCCTTGAGGTCGTCGATGGTCTTCAGGTTGGCGGATTTCAGGCTGATGAAGCGGTTGCCGGTCACGAAGGTCGTCACCGAGAAAGCCACCTGCTTCTGGCAGTCCAGCGTATTGGACGTCGAGGCGCACTCCAGGTCGATGGTGCCGTTGCCCATCAGCGGAATGCGCGTGGCCGAGGTCACCGGCAGGTACTTGACCTGGATATCGTCGCGCTTGATGCGCGTCTTCACCGCGTCGACGATGCGCGTGCAGATGTCGATCGAATAGCCCACCGGCTTCTGGTTGGCGTCATAGTACGAGAACGGGATCGAAGTCTCGCGGTGCCCGATGGTGATGACGCCGGTATCGGAGATTTTCTTCAGGGTTCCGTCGAGGTCGGCCGCATGGGCCTGGCCGGCGGCCGCCGCGCCGATGGCCAGCGCTGCCGTCAGCGCATTGAGAAGGCGTTTCATGGTGGTGTCTCCTATAAGGGCTGTTGTTATGGACTGCGATGCCGGCCGCGCCGGCGATCAGGCGCTAGCTGTGAACTGTCAATAGGTTGTATTCGTCCAGGTTGAGTCTGGAGATGGGTACAGCGCGCCCGATGCCTTGGTGGGGTCGATGCCAGTTGTAGTGGTGTAGCCAGGATTTCATGGCATCGGCTCGGTGTTGGGAGTTCTGGTAGGTGTGAGCGTAAGCCCACTCACGCAAGGCCGACTGGATGAAGCGTTCGGCCTTGCCATTGGTCTGTGGGCGGTAAGGTCGGGTAAAGCGGTGCTTGATGCCCAGCTCATGGCACAGCGCGGCGAAGGCGCGGCTGCGAAAGGCCGAGCCATTGTCGGTGAGCAAGCGCTGGATGGTCACGCCCAGGCGCTGGTAGTAGGCCACTGCGTCCTTGAGGAACTGGACGGCGCTGGGGAAGCGCTCGTCGGGGTGGATGTCGGTGAAGGCCACGCGGGCGTGGTCATCGATGGCCACGAAGACGAAGTCCCAGCCGGCCCCCTCAACGGTATCGCGTCGGTTGCCCGTGACCCGGTGGCCAGGGCGCTGGATACGTCCCAGCTTCTTGATGTCGATGTGCAGCAGATCGCCGGGGGCCTGATGCTCGTAGCGCACCACCGGCTCGGCCGGCTCCAGGTCGGCCAGGTGCGACAGACCGGCGCGGGCCAGGACGCGGCTGACGGTGCTGGCTGACACGCCCAGCGCCTGGGCGATGCGCGCTTGGGTCAGCCGCTTGCGGCGCAGCTCCACGATAGCCAGCGCCTTGGCCGGCGCAATCGCTCGGGGCGAGACCGTCGGGCGCGAGGACGCATCGGCCAAGCCCGCCTGGCCCTGAGCCAGGAAGCGGCCCAGCCATTTGCGCACAGTCGGCGCGGTGACCCCATAGGCGCGGGCCGCTTCAGGCACACAAACTTGATGGGCGATCAATTGCTGGACCATTTCGAGTCGACGTAGGAAGGTCAATCGGGCATGCTTATGGGTGTTCATCCGGCCGGGCTCCTTGAGTGAACTGGGGGGGTGGCGATTTCCAGTTTCTCAAATCCGGTTCGGATGAACCATGCATACAACCTATTGAATCTTCACACCTAGCCGCAATCCGCCGCCCGCCCATGCCCAAGCCCACCGCGCGCCGCCTGAACTGGTTCCGGGTCATCACCGCCGTCATCATGGCGGTGCTGTGCATCGCCATCCTGTACCAATTGTGGATGTTCTCCCTGGTGGTCTGGTACGCCTACCGCGACCCGGGCAGCAGCGCCATCATGCGGCAGGAGCTGGCGCGCCTGCGCGAACGCGACCCCGAGGCCGAGCTGAAGTACCAGTGGGTGCCCTACGACCGCATCAGCAATACGCTCAAGCAGGCGGTCGTGGCGTCCGAGGACGCCAACTTCACCGAGCACGACGGCGTCGAGTGGGATGCCATCCGCAAGGCCTGGGAATACAACCAGCGGCAGGCCGAACGCGGCCGCACCAAGATGCGCGGCGGCTCGACCATCACCCAGCAACTGGCCAAGAACCTGTTCCTGTCCGGGTCGCGCAGCTACCTGCGCAAGGGCCAGGAACTGGTGCTTGCCTACATGATCGAGCATGTCATGCCCAAGGAGCGCATCCTGGAGCTGTACCTGAATGTCGCGGAATGGGGCGTGGGGGTGTTCGGCGCCGAGGCGGCGGCCCGGCATTATTACAATACCAGCGCGGCGCGGCTGGGCGCAGGCCAGGCGGCCAGGCTGGCTGCCATGCTGCCCAATCCCCGCTACTATGACCGCCACCGCAACACCGGTTACCTGAACTCGCGCACCGCCACGCTGACACGCCGCATGCGCATGGTCGAGATTCCCTGACCAGGAGTGCGGGCCCCGGTTACCCGGGGCTGCGCCAACCGCCGCGTTTTTGTTAACCTGTCACGTTTCCGCGCTTTATCTGCCGCATCACCCACCATGCGTACCGCACGCCGCTATCTGGCTCGTGAAATTTACCGCTCCTGTGCAGTGGTCCTGCTGGCCCTGCTGGGGCTGTTCACGTTTTTCGCGCTGGTCGACGACCTGGACAACGTGGGCGACAAGTTCAGCATGCTGGCGCTGTTCTACATGCAGGCGCTGGCCCTGCCCACCCGGCTGTACGATCTGCTGCCCATCGGCCTGCTGATCGGCGCGATCCTGGCGCTGGCCGGCCTGGCGCAGCGCAACGAGCTGGTCATCCTGCGCGTCTCGGGGGTCAGCGGCATGCGGCTGCTGGGCATGCTGTGGGTCATTACCATTCCGCTGATGATAGGCGCGACGCTGCTGTCCGAATTCGTCACGCCGGCGGCCGAGATCAAGAGCGGCGAGGCCGACCTGACGTTCCGCGGCAAGACCGGCGGCGGGCGCCTCAACAGCGGCTACTGGTTCAAGGAACCCACCCCGCAGAACGGCACCCGCATTATCAATATCAAGACCCTGCTGGCCGACGGCCAGGTCAAGGACGTCACGCTGTACGAGTTCCGCTCCGACCTGGAAATGACCGCGCTGTGGACCGCGCCCAACGGCCGGTTCAGCCGCGGCGACCTGGTGCTCACCGACGTCAGCGAAACCCGCATCGACGAGCACGCCCCGTCGGCCCTGGCCGACGCCAAGCAGCCCAAGGAGCCGCCGGCGCGGGTCACCAAGGTGCCCGAACTCAAGCTGGACACGACGCTCAGCCCCGAGCGCCTGCTGGCGCGGGTGCTCACGCCCGAACGCATGTCGGCGCTGACCCTGGTCGACTACATCGAATACCTGCGCCACAACCAGCTGCAATACGACCGCCAGGTCGTGGCGCTGTGGCGCAAGCTGGTCTATCCGTTTACCCTGTTGGTAATGATCACCATCGCGGCGCCCATCGGCTTCATGCAGACCCGCCGCGGCGGCGTGGGCGCCAAGGTCTTCATCGGCATCCTGCTGGGCGTGGGCTTCTTCATGCTGAACCAGCTCGCGCTGAACGTCGGCATGCTCAGCCGCTGGCCGCCCTGGATCACGGCGCTGGGACCGAACCTCGGCGCCCTGCTGCTGGCTTTCGGCGCGCTGTCGATGATGGAATACCGTCACGCCATAGCGCGTTTCATGCAACACCGCTGGCCTTGGAGAAAAGTTCCTGCATGAAAGGCAATATCTGGACCATAGGCGACGTGCAGGGCTGCTGCGCGCCGCTCGCAGAATTGCTGGCGCACCCCGAGATCGCCGGCGATACCGACAGTCGTTTCTGGTTTGCCGGCGACCTGGTCAACCGCGGCCCGCAATCGCTGGCCGTGCTGCGGCGCATCATGGCCATGGGCGAGCGCTGCACGGCCGTGCTGGGCAATCACGACCTGCATTTGCTGGCGGCCTACGCGGGCGTGCGCAAACCCTCCAAGTCCGACACGCTGGACGAGGTGCTGCAGGCGCCCGATGCCGTCGACCTGATCGACTGGCTGCGGTTCCGGCCGCTGGCCCACTACGAAGCGGGCCACCTGATGGTGCACGCGGGCGTGCTGGCCAAATGGGACGTCGCCAAGACCCTGGCGCTGGCCGGCGAGGTCGAGCAGGCCTTGCGCGGCCCGAACTGGCGCAAGGCGCTGCAGAAGATGTACGGCAACGAGCCCGCCACCTGGAAGGACGACCACACGGGCGGCAAGCGCATGCGCGTCATCATCAATGCCCTGACCCGCATCCGCCTGTGCACCCCGTCCGGCCACATGGAGTTCGCCACCAAGGTGGCGCCGGGCGCCTGGCCGGCCGGCCTGGTGCCCTGGTTCGACGTGCCCAACCGCGCCACCCGCGACGTCACGGTCGTGTTCGGCCACTGGTCGACGCTGGGCCTGCTGATGCGCCCCGACGTCATCTGCCTGGATACCGGTTGCGTATGGGGCGGCGCGCTGAGCGCCCTGCGCCTGCATGACCGCAAACTCGTGCAGGTGAAATGCAAACGTTTTCAGGATCCCAACGGCGACTGAACGCCGCCGCGGGCGGCCACGCGCCGCCCGGGCCGGCTACAGCTCGCCGGCGATGGCGTTGCGCACCATGTGCGAGAGCTCCAGCCGGGTCGGCTGATGCCCTTCGGCATGCTGCGTAGGCAGGGGCTCCAGGAACACCACCTCCACCGCCAGCCCGGTCGTCCCCAATACCCGCCACAGATTGGCCACCAGGGTTTCCTCGCCGACGAAAGCGGCAAAGCCGCTGCGCTGGCCGCGATGCATGAACCGCAGCGCCACCGGCTGGATATCCACGCCTTCGGCGCGCGCCGGCTCGAACAGGCTGGCATGGAACGGGCGGGTCGTGAAGCCTTCGGTCGTCGTGCCCTCGGGAAACAGGCCCACGGCATCGCCGCGGGCGAAGCAGTCATGGATCGACTGCCCCATGGCATGCACCGCGTGGCGCTGCGTCCGGTCGATGAACAAGGTACCCGCGCCGGCGGCAAGGTAGCCGATGACCGGCCAGGCGCGGATCTCGCTCTTGGCCACGAACGACGTCGCGCGCACCGAGTTGACCACGAAGATGTCGATCCACGAGACATGGTTGGCGACCCACAGCACGCCGCCTCGCAGGCGCGGCGCGCCGCGCACATGCACGGCAATGCCGCACAGCCGCATCAGGCACGCCGACCAGCACCGGTTCAGCCGGGCCCGCTGGTCCTGGCGCAGCCCCCGGTACACCAGGGTCACGCACAGCAGGCCGAACAGCACCCAGGGCACCACCAGGAACACGCGGAAAACGAAGCGCAGCAGTTTCAAGCAGGGGTCTCCCAGACCGTACGCCCCGCCATCAGGGTCGCCCGTACACGGCCGGGCAGCATCATACCCGCGAACGGCGTGTGCACGCTGCGGCTGCGCATGGCGGCCGGCGCGGCGGTTCAGTCGGCGTCCAGGTCGACCAGGCACAGGTCGGCCGGCGCGCCCGCCGCCAGTTCGCCGCAGGGCGGCGGCGCCGCCGTGGCGGCGCGCAGGATGGCCGCCGGCGCGCTGGTGACCAGGGCCAGCGCCCGCGCCAGGGGCACGCGTTCGCGCTGCGCCCATTTCAGCGTCAGCGACAACAGCAGCTCCAGGCCGCTGGCGCCCGCCTCGGCCTCGGCGAAGGGCAGCAGCTTGCCGGTATCGCCGACCGGCCTGTGGTCGGAGCAGATGGCATCGATGGTGTCATCCGCCAGCCCGGCGACGATCGCATCGCGGTCGCGCTGGCCGCGCAGCGGCGGGTCGAGGCGAAAGCGGCTGTCGAAAAAGCCGATGTCCACATCGGTCAGGTGGATCTGGTGGGCGGCCACGTCGCAGGTGAGCGGCAGGCCCTCGCGGCGCGCGGCGCGCACCAGCGCCACGCCGGCTGCGCTGGACAGGCGCATCAGGTGCACGCGCGCGCCGGTGGCGCGCTGCAGTTCGAAAATCGTGTGCAGCGCCAGCGTCTCGGCCTGCACCGGCACCTCGGCCAGGCCCAGCCGCGACGCATAGGCGCCGGCCGCGGCCACGCCGTCGCGGCCCATCCAGGGGTCCAGGGGCCGCAGCCACAATGCCAGCCCGAAGGTGCGCGCGTATTGCATGGCGCGCCACAGCACCCGGGTATCGGCCACCGGCAAGCCGGCCTGGGAAAAGGCCACGCAGCCGGCCTCGGCCAGGGCGGCCATCTCGCTGAGCCGTTCGCCGCGCAGGCCCTCGGTCAGGGCGCCCAGCGGGTGCAGCTGTGCCTGGCCGGCCTGGTGCGCGCGGTGGCGCAGCATTTCCACCCGGCCCGGCTCGTCCAGCGGCGGGTCGGTATCCGGCGGCACGACCAGCCGGGTCACGCCGCCGGCCAGCGCAGCCTGCATTTCGCAGGCCAGCGGCGCGAGCCCGGCGCCGTGCACGCGCGCCGACAGGTCCACCAGGCCCGGCAGCACGGCCAGCCCGCGCGCGTCGATGTGCTGCTGCGCCTGGAAGCCCGCCGGCGCCTGGCCGATGGCGGCGATGCGGCCGTCCGCCAGGTAAAGGTCGGCGCGGGCGTCGGCGCCGCTGGCAGGATCGATCAGCCGGCCGCCGGCGATGCGTACCGTGCGCACCGTCATGGCCGTACTCCCGCGACCAGGCTCATGGCGGCCATGCGCACCGCGATGCCGAATGTCACCTGGTCCAGTATCACGGCCTGGCCGCTGTCGGCCACCTCGGAGGCGATCTCGACGCCGCGGTTCATCGGCCCCGGGTGCATCACGATGGCGTCAGGCCGGGCCAGCGCCAGGCGGGCCTGCGTCAGGCCATAGTGCTTGAAGTATTCGTGCGCCGACGGCAGCAGCGCGCCGCGCATGCGTTCGTTCTGCAGGCGCAGCATGATGACGACGTCGGCGTCGCGCAGCCCTTCTTCCATGTCGGTACAGACGCGCACGCCCATCTGCGCCAGCCCCTCGGGCAGCAGCGTGGCCGGCGCCACCACGCGCACTTCGGGCACGCCCAGCGTGGTCAGGGCGTGGATGTCGGAGCGCGCCACGCGCGAATGCAGTACGTCGCCGACGATGGCCACCGTCAGCTGGTTGAAATCGCCCTTGTGGTGACGGATGGTGTACATGTCCAGCAAGGCCTGCGTGGGATGCGCATGGCGGCCGTCGCCGGCGTTGATGACATGGACATGGGGCGCCACGTGCTGCGCGATCAGATACGGCGCGCCGCTGGCGCCGTGGCGCACCACGAACAGGTCGGCCTGCATGGCCGACAGGTTGGCGATGGTATCGAGCAGGGATTCGCCCTTGGACGTGGACGAGGCGGCGATGTTCAGGTTGACCACGTCGGCCGACAGGCGCTTGGCGGCGATCTCGAAGGTGGTGCGCGTGCGGGTGGAGTTCTCGAAGAACAGGTTGAACACGCTTTTGCCGTGCAGCAGGGGCAGCTTGGGGAATTCCTGTCCGGGCGCCGGCACGAAGGTGGCGGCCAGGTCGAGGATCTGCTCGATGATGCGGCGCGGCAGGCCTTCGGTGGACAGCAGGTGGATCAGCTCGCCGTGGCGATTGAGTTGGGGATTGAGCATGGGCAGCGGCAGGTCAGGGCTGCGACAGGGTATCCAGGTAACGTTGCAATATGACGGCCGCGGCGACCGCGTCGTCGGCGGCATGCGTGCCCAGCAGTTGCTGGGCCTCCATGCTGGAGCTGCGCTCGTCGACCAGCTCGACCGCCAGGCCGAAGTGGCCGTGCAACTGGTTGGCGAAGCGGCGCGCCCGCGCGCTGGCGGGCTGCTCCTGTCCGTCCAGGGTCAGCGGCAGGCCCACCACGGCGCGCTGCGGCTGCCATTCCTGCAGCAGCTGGCCGATGCGGCCGAAGCGCGCCGCGCGCGTCTCCGAGAAAATGATTTCCAGCGGGCGCGCCTGGCGGGTCAGGGTATTGCCGATGGCAATGCCGATCTTCTTTTCGCCGAAGTCGAACGCCAGCAGGGTTTCCTCAGGCATGGCCGGCGCCGCCCGCCAGCATCACCGGGTCGACGCCCAGCAGCTTGAGCGCGGCCGGGTAGCGGTCTTCGGGCGCGACATCGAAAATGATGTGCGAGTCGGCGCCCACGCTCAGCCAGGAGTTCTGCGCCATTTCGCTTTCCAGCTGCCCGGCGCCCCAGCCGGCATAGCCCAGCGTCACCAGCATGCGGGCCGGGCCGTTGCCGTCGGCCACGGCCTGCAGCACATCGCGCGAGGTGGTCAGGGCCAGCTCGCCGAGGTTGATGCTGGAGGTGTAGTCGCCGGCCGGCGCGTGCAGCACGAAGCCGCGGTCGGTCTGCACCGGTCCGCCGAAGAACACCATTTCATCCTTGACCGGGCCGATTTCCAGCTTGAGATCGATGCGCTCGAACAGCGTTGCCAGGGTCAGGTCGGTCGGCCGGTTGATCACCAGGCCCAGCGCGCCGCGCCGGGTGTGCTCGCAGATGTAGATGACCGTGCCGGCCAGGCTTCCCTCGACCACGCCAGGCATGGCCAGCAGGAACTGGTTGGAGAAATCGGTCGACAGCTCGTCGTCGTCCGGGATGTCGTCGGCGTCTGGGCGATGTGAGTCGGTCATGGCAGCCCCCTTGGTAGCGGGTAGTCGGGACAGTCGCGGCAAGCCGGCGAAGGCGGCCACGGGCGCGGCCATCACGGCCTGGCGTGCTCAGATTTCCATCAGTTCGAAATCTTCCTTGCGCGCTCCGCATTCCGGGCAGACCCAGTTCGGCGGAACGTCTTCCCAGCGGGTGCCGGGGGCAATTCCTTCATCGGGCAGGCCAGCCTCTTCGTCATAGACCCAGCCACAGATAAGACACATCCAAGTACGCATAGTTCTCTCTTGCACTGCTGTCGCTTGCTCCGACCTCCGGGGCAAGTCCGTCAAGCATCCATTAGAATGGGCACATCTTACCGAAACACAACCGGGAGCGTCTGAGCTAGCTCAAGATGCGGCCCGATTACCCCTTTTTCGCCGTCGTTCCTGTCTTGGACTCCGTTACGCCTCCCCTCGTTCTCATTATCGGCCCCGTGGATCCGTCCGGCGCCGATGGCCTGCCCGCCGACGCAGTCAGTTGCGCCCGGCTGGGCTGCCACGCCCTGGCCGCGGTCACCGCGCTGACCGTGCAGGACACGGCCGGCATCGAAGAAGTCCACCCGGTGGCCCCCGAATTGCTCGACGACCAGGCACGCTGCCTGCTGGAAGACATGTCGGTGCAGGCCATCAAGGTCGGCGCGCTGCTGTCGGCCGAGGCAGCCAGCGTGGCCGCGCAGATCGCCGCCGACTACAGCCACGTGCCGCTGGTGCTGCACCTGGGCCAGCGCACGCCGCTGCCGCAGGATGCCGCCGACCAGGACGACGCCGACGACCTGCTGGCCGCCACGCTGGAACTGGTGCTGCCGCAGACCGACCTGGTCGTGGTCGAGCACGTTCGCCTGGCGCAATGGCAGGCCGACGGCAGCATCGACACCAGCGGCGCGCCCTCGCCCGCCCACGCCTTGCTGGCGGGCGGCGCGCAATGGGCGCTGGTGCTGGGTTCGCCGGCGCGTCCCGGCCACCAGGTCAACATGCTGGTGGGGCCGGAGGGCCAGACCAGCACCTGGCCGTGGCAGGCCCCCCCCGACCGCAACGGCGACACGGGCGGCGTCGCCGCCATCGCGGCCGCCGCCATGCTGGCGCAGGGGATGGAAATGCCGCGCGCGGTGGAACAGGCCCTGGCGCATGCCGAACGCACCATCGCCGCCAGCTTCCTGCCCGGCATGGGCCGCCGCCTGCCCAACCGCGTGGCCCAGTCATGAAGACGCTGCGATTTCCCGCCGGGCTCTACGGCATCACCCCCGAATGGGACGATACCGACCGCCTGCTGGCGGCCGTGCGCGCCGCGGCGGCCGGCGGCATGACGGCGCTGCAATTGCGGCGCAAGCTGGCCGACGAACGCCTGCGCGCGGCGCAGGCGCGCGCCCTGGCGCCGCTGTGCCGCGAGCTGGGCGTGGTGTTCCTGGTCAACGATCACTGGAAACTGGCCCTGGATGTGGGCGCCGACGGCGCGCACCTGGGGCGCGACGACGCCGACCCGGCCACCGTGCGGGCGCAGGCCGGCGCCGGCCTGCTGCTGGGCGTGTCCTGTTACAACGACCTGCGGCGCGCGGACGCCCTGCTGGCCGCCGGAGCCGACTACGTCGCCTTCGGTACGGTGTTTGCCTCGCCCACCAAGCCCGAGGCCGTGCATGCGCCGCTGCAAACCCTGACCGAGGCCCGCGCCCGGGTGCTGGCCTGCCCCGCGCCGCGTCCGGCGGTCGTCGCCATCGGCGGCATCACGCCGGCCAACGTGTCGCAGGTGGCCCAGGCCGGCGCCGATTCAGCCGCGGTCATCAGCGGCCTGTTCGAGGCGCCCGACATTCAGGCGGCCGCGCGCGCATGCGCCGCGGCTTTCTCCGTCAACCCCTAACCCTGCCGTATCCGCCATGTCCACCAACGCCGAACTCTTCGATCGCGCCTGCCGCAGCATTCCCGGCGGCGTCAATTCGCCCGTGCGCGCCTTCCGCTCCGTAGGCGGGACCCCGCGCTTCATCCAGCGCGCGCAAGGCCCCTACGTCTGGGACGCCGAGGGCAAGCAGTACATCGACTATGTCGGTTCCTGGGGCCCGGCCATCCTGGGCCATGCCCATCCCGAAGTCGTGCGCGCCGTGCAGGAAGCGGCCGTCCACGGCCTGTCGTTCGGCGCGCCCACCGAAGCCGAGGTGGAGCTGGCCGAAATGCTGATCGCCCGCCTGCCGTCGCTGGAGCAGGTGCGCCTGGTCAGCTCGGGCACCGAAGCCACCATGACGGCCATCCGCCTGGCGCGCGGCGCCACCGGCCGCCACAAGATCATCAAGTTCGAGGGCTGCTACCACGGCCACTCCGACAGCCTGCTGGTCAAGGCTGGCTCGGGCCTGCTGACTTTCGGCAACCCCAGCTCGGCCGGCGTGCCGCCGGAATTCGTCGCGCACACCCTGACCCTGGAATTCAACAACCTGGCCGTGGTCGACGCCGCGTTCAGCCAGCACGGCGCCGAGATCGCCTGCGTGATCGTCGAGCCGGTGGCCGGCAACATGAACCTGATCAAGCCGGCCGAAGGCTTCCTGGCCGGCCTGCGCGAACTGTGCACCCGCCACGGCGCGGTGCTGATCTTCGACGAGGTCATGACGGGTTTCCGCATCGGACCGCAAGGCGTGCAGGGCCTGACCGGCGTGCGTCCGGACCTGACCACGCTGGCCAAGGTCATCGGCGGCGGCATGCCGGTGGGCGCCTTCGGCGGCCGCGCCGACCTGATGGCCCATATCGCCCCGCTGGGCGGCGTCTACCAGGCCGGCACGCTGTCGGGCAACCCGGTGGCGGTGGCCGCCGGCCTGGCGACCATGCGCCTGATCGGCGAGCCCGGATTCTACGAGCGCCTGTCGGCCCAGACCGCGCGGCTGGCCCAGGGCCTGCAGGAGCGCGCGCGCGCAGCTGGCGTGCCGTTCTCGGCCGACGCCATCGGCGGCATGTTCGGCCTGTACTTCGGTGACCGCGTCCCCGCCTCGTTCGCCGAAGTGTCGGCCTGCGACACCGAGGCCTTCAAGCGCTTCTTCCATGCCATGCTGGAGCGCGGCATCCACTTCGCGCCGTCCGCCTTCGAGGCTGGTTTCGTCTCGGCCACGCACGACGACGCCGTCATCGACGCCACCCTGGAGGCGGCCGAACAGGTGTTCGCCACGCTGCGCGCCTGATCCCGCCGCGACGGGCAGGGCCCGGCCCATCGGATTGTTACGATCCGATGGGCTTCACTTTTTTGTTTTGGATCAAAAAAATCAGTGACATAGCGCGAAATCCAGGGAAACCCCGGCTCGATTGATTTCACGATCTATGGCTTAATATAACTCGATATTTCCACATATTACCCACCTATGACATCGCCGACCGGCCCTGCCCCGACGCGCGGCAGCGGGCCGGACCCGCAGGAACAGACATGACCATCGCAAATGCGCTCCAGCTCGAGCTGGACGAGGCGACGTGCGTCCTATCGGCCGCCTATGCCCCGACCGGCGAGAACGACACGCTGCCCACCTGGGACACGCTGGTGGCGGCCGTGCAGGCGCGCGGATGGCCGGCCACGGTGCTCGACCAGATCAGCGCCATCGTGTTCATCGAACAATGCCGCGATACGGCCGGCCCGGTCGAGGCCTGCATCGGCGAGGTGCGTAACGGCACATTCGAGCTGGAGGTGGCCGAAGACCGCATGAGCGCGCAGCTGACCCTGCGTGCCCCCAAGGGCGGCCAGCCGGTCGGCGAATCCGACCTGCTGGCCGGCCTGCAGGCGCACGGCATCGTGCACGGCCTCATCCCCGAAGCGCTGCGCCAGGCCCTGGAGCGCGGCGCCTGCGAGGCCCTGGAGATCGCGCGCGGCACCCTGCCCGAGGCGGGCGAGCCGGCGCGCTTCGAAAGCCTGCTGGACGCGCTGAAGACGCGCCTGAGCGAGGATGACGAGAACGCCATCATCGATTACCGCAACCTGGGCGACCTGACCCTGGTGTCGGCCGGCACGCCGCTGATGCGCCGTATCCCGGCGACCCCGGGCCAGCCGGGCACCAACGTGCTGGGCGGCCCGGTCGCGCCGCCGGCCGTGGCCGACCCGCCCTTCGCCCCCAAGCTCAATGGCGTGGAGGTCGATCCGGAAGACCCCGGCCTGCTGCGCGCGGCCATCGCCGGCTCGCCCATGCTGGTGCAGCACGGCGCCACGGTCAATTCGCTGGTGGAAGTGCCCGCGGTGGACCTGAGCTCGGGCAACATCGACTTCGAGGGTACCCTGCGCGTCAAGGGCGACATCACCGCCGGCATGCACGTGCGGGTATCGGGCGATGTCGTGGTCAACGGCACGATCGAGGCGGCCCACGTCGAGGCCGGCGGCAACGTCACCGTCAACGGCGGCATCATCGGCAGCGCCGAAGGGGTCGCGGACAGCCGCGGCGGCAGCCGCATGGCCCGCATCGTCAGCGGCGGGTCGGTCAAGGCGCGCTTCATCGACAACGCGCAGGTGCGCGCCGAGAAGAACGTGGCGGCCGAACGCGAGATCCGCCAGAGCACGGTGACCGCCGGCGAAACCATCACCGTCGGCCCGCCGGGCTCGCAGCAGGGCGTGATCACCGGCGGCACGGCGCATGCGTACAAATCGGTGCACGCCGGAACGCTGGGCTCGATGGCCGGCATTCCCACCGTGGTGCGCGCCGGCCTGAACCCGCACGCCAACGCCAAGCGCGCCGCGCTGGAGACGCGCGCGCGCGAGCTGGAAGAGGAAAAGGCCAAGCTGGAAAAGCTGATCCTGTTCCTGCACAACAACCCGGCCAAGAACGTCAACAACATGAGCGAGCGCGCCCGCCAGACGCACGCCAAGATCAGCGCCGACCTGGTGGAGCTGCAGGCCGAGGACGCACGCCTGGCCAAGGAGCTGCAGCCCCTGGAGACCGCCATGATCGTGGCCTCGCGGCGCTTCTTCGGCGGCGTGACGCTGCACCTGGGCGTGAAGGTGACCGAATTCCTGGAGGACCAGGTCGGCGGCAAGGCCGTGCTGGAGCAGGGCGAGCTGGCGATCCGCTGACGGGCCGGGCAGTAGGGTGCCTGTCCCGGCGGGGACAGGCACCCTGGCCGCGGGTGTCGCTCCCCCTGCGGGACAGGCGCCCGGATCGCCGCGTCAGGGAATCACGGCGGTGACTTCGATTTCGACCTTGGCCCGGTCCTCGATCAGGTCGGCGACTTCGACCGCGGTCATGGCCGGGAAATGGCGGCCGATCAGCTCGCGATAGTGCTTGCCGATTTCCGGATAGGACGCCACGTACTCCGCCTTGTTCTTGACGTACCAGGTCATGCGCACGATGTGCTGCGGCCCGGCGCCGCCTTCGGCCATGATGGCCAGGACATTGACCAGGGTCTGGCGCACCTGCTCGGCGAAATCGTCAGTCTCGAACTGCTGTTGGCCGTTCCAGCCCACCTGCCCGCCGACGAACACCAGCTTGGAGCCGACCGCCATCTCGGTCAGCGTGCCGTTCGAATAGCCTCGCGGCGCGAGCCAGTCCGGCGGTTGCAGAATTTTCATGTCATGGATCCTCTTGTAAAAACGTTATGCGTCCCGCGCCTGCGGCGACAGGAACGCCTGCATGCGGGCGCGCAGGTCATCGGGTAGCGGCGTCGAGCACATGCTGCGCAGGTCCACCGTGACGATGGTCAGGTCGGCCGACAGCCGCAGACGGTCGTCCGGCCCCAGAAACCGCACATCCGCGCGAAACGACGCTCCCCCGATGCGTCGCACGCTCAGCTCCTGCCGCAGGCGTTCGTGCCAGCGGCTGGGCGCGCTGAAGTCGCACTGCACCGACGCCAGCGGCGTACCGATATGGCGGTCCACGTGCAATGCATGAAACGGCAGGCCCATGCCCTTGTCGAACCACTCTTCGACAAAGTCATTGATCATCTCGAAATAGCGCGGGTAGAACACGATGCCGGCCGGGTCGCAATGCCGGAACCGCACCTCCACCTCGCTGACGAACGGCTCGGCCACCTCAACCCTCCGCCGCCATGCGGCGCAGCGCGAAACGCTGCAGCTTGCCCGTCTCGGTGCGCGGCAGCGCATCGACGAACTCGATGGCGCGCGGATACTTGTACGGCGCGATGCCGGCCTTGACGAAGGCCTGCAGCGCCGCGGCCAGCGCGTCGTCCGGCTCGTAGCCGGGCTTGAGCACCACATAGGCCTTGACCAGCTGCCCCCGGTCGTCATCCGGCGCGCCCACCACCCCGCACTCGGCCACCGCCTCGTGGCGCAGCAGCGCGTCCTCGACCTCCGGGCCGGCGATGTTGTAGCCCGCCGAGATGATCATGTCGTCGTTGCGCGCCTGGTAGAAGAAATAGCCATCGTCGTCGCGCAAGAAGGTATCGCCCGGCAGGTTCCAGCCTTGCTGGACGAAGCGCTGCTGGCGCTCGTCGGCCAGATAGCGGCAACCGGTGGGGCCCTTGATGGCCAGCCGCCCCACCGTGCCGTTGGGCACCGGGCGCATCTGCTCGTCGACCACCTCGGCCACGTAGCCCGGCACCGCCTTGCCGATGGCGCCCTGGCGGACCTCTTCGGGTGGGCTGGAGACGAACACGTGGATCATCTCGGTGCCGCCGATGCCGTCGATCATCTCGATGCCGGTGGCCTGCCGCCACAGCTGGCGGGTGGCGTCGGGCAGCGCCTCGCCGGCCGACACGCTCTTGCGCAGCGACGAGATGTCGTACTTGGGCGCGAGCGCGGCCATCTGGCGATAGAAGGTCGGCGCGGTGAACGAGATGGTGGCGCGGAAATCGTGGATCAGCGCCAGCAACGTGTCGGGGCTCAGTTTCTCGGCCAGCACGGCGCTGGCGCCCACGCGCAGCGGAAAGCACAGCAGCCCGCCCAGCCCGAAGGTGAAGGCCAGCGGCGGCGTGCCGCAGAAGATGTCGTCGGGCCCCGGCCTGATGACGTGGCGCGGGAACAGGTCGCACATGGCCAGCACATCGCGGTGGAAATGCATGCAGCCCTTGGGCGCGCCGGTGGTACCGCTGGTAAAGGCGATCAGGCACACGTCGTCGGCGGCGGTGTCGCAGGCCGGGAAATCCTCCGGCTTGGCCGCGGCGCGCGCGTCCAGCGCATCGGGCGCGCCGTCGTTGAACAGCATGACCTGGCCCAGTCCGGGGCAATAGTGCTCGTGGGCGGGCGCGGCGCAGTGCAGCGCCTCGTCCTTGAGCCGGGCATCGCACAGCACGGCCTGCACCTGCGCCTTCTCGATGATCTGCCTGAGCTCCTTGGCGCGCAGCAGCGGCATGGTGGGCACCGTGACCAGCCCGGCCTTGATCGCGCCCAGCCAGGCGGCGGCCATCATCGGATTGTTGGGGCCGCGCAGCAACAGGCGGTTGCCCGGCACCAGGCCCATGTCCTCGACCAGCACGCGGGCGATGCGGTTGGTCAGCGCCTGCAGCTGGCCGTAGGTCATGGTCTCGATCCGCTCGTCCTGGCGCCAGCGCAGCGCCACGCGTTCGCCATGGCCTTGGCGCACCATGGCGTCGACCAGCTCGGCGGCGCAATTGAAGCGCTTCGGATAGGCCACGTCGGGACCGTCGAGCAGGAATTCGGGCCACTCGCTCGCGGGCGGCAGGTTGTCGCGCGCGAAGCTGTCCAGGTGTGCGGAGGGTTCCATGGTTGTTTCCCCTGTGTCGATGATGTGGATCTCGCCGCGCTCAGGACTTGAGCAGTTCCCGGGCGATGATCAGTTTCTGCACTTCCGTGGCGCCCTCGTAGATGTGCAATGCCCGGATCTCGCGGTAGAGGCGCTCGACCGTGGTGCCCGCCACCACGCCCGCGCCGCCGAACATCTGCAAGGCCCGGTCGATGACCGCCTGGGCCGATTCGGTGGCCGTCATCTTGGCCATCGCCGCCTCCCGCGTGGTGCGCACCTCCTGCACGTCGCGCATCCACGCGGCGCGGTAGGTCAGCAGCGCCGACGCATCGACGGCGGTCGCCATGTCGCCCAGCGCGGCCTGCGTCAGCTGCAGGTCGGCCAGGGTCTGGCCGAACATGCGGCGCCCGCGCGCCCGCGCCAGGCCCTCGTCCAGCGCCCTGCGCGCAAAGCCCAGCGCGGCGGCCACCACCGAGGCGCGGAAGATGTCCAGCGTCATCATGGCCAGCTTGAAGCCCTGCCCCGCCTCGCCCAGGCGCCGGGACGCCGGGATGCGGCAGTCGGCAAAGCGCAGCCGGGCCAGCGGATGCGGCGCGATCAGGTCGATGCGCTCGGCGATCTCCAGCCCCGGCGTGCCGGCATCGACCACGAACGCGCTGATGCCGCGCGCGCCGGGCGCCTCGCCGGTGCGCGCGAACACGCAATAGAAATCGGCGATGCCGCCGTTGGAGATCCAGGTCTTCTCGCCATTGAGCACATAGCCGTCGCCGTCGGCGCGCGCCTCGCAGGCAAGCGCCGCCACGTCCGAACCCGCCTCGGGTTCGGACAGCGCGAAAGCGGCGATCGCCTCGCCGCGCGCCACCGGCGGCAGGTACTGTTGACGCAGCGCATCGCTACCCATCAGCGAAATGGCGCCGCTGCCCAGCCCCTGCATGGCGAACGCGAAATCGGCCAGCCCGTCGTGACGCGCCAGGGTTTCGCGCAGGATGCACACGGCGCGCGAGTCGATCTTGGGCAGGCGCCCGCCCCAGCCACCGCCCGGCCCGGCCGGCACCGCATATCGCAGCCAGCCGGCCTGGCCGAGGCTGCGCACCAGGGCGCAGCAGGCGGCGTCGGTGTCGCGATGGTCGATGGCCGCCAGCGCCGGGCCGCACCAGGCCTCCAGTTCGCGCGCCAGTTCGCGATGGAGGGGGTCGAAGAAGGGCCAGTCCTGCCAGGAAAGATCCGGCATGCTCAGTCCCCCTCGAACACCGGCTTGCGCCTGGCCACGAAGGCATCGTAGGCGCGGCGGAAATCCTGCGTCTGCATGCAGATGGCCTGCGCCTGCGCCTGCGCCTCGGCCTCGATGGCCTCGTCCACGCCCATGTTCCATTCCTGGTGCAGCAGCTTCTTGGTCACGCCGTGCGCGAAGGTCGGACCGGCGGCCAGCTGCTCGGCCAGCGCCAGCGCCGCGCCGGACAGCTCGGCCGGATCATGCAGCGCATTGAAGAACCCCCATTGCAGGCCCTCGTCGGCATTCATGGCGCGGCCGGTGTACAGCAGCTCGCTGGCGCGGCCCTGGCCGATCATGCGCGGCAACAGCGTGCAGGCGCCCATGTCGGCGCCGGCCAGCCCCACGCGCGTGAACAGGAAGGCCGTGCGCGCCGCCGGCGTGCCCAGCCGCATGTCCGAGGCCAGCGCCATCATCGCCCCGGCGCCGGCGCACACGCCGTCCACCGCCGCCACGATGGGCTGCGGACACGCCCGCATGGCCTTGACCAGGTCGCCGGTCATGCGGGTGAAGTCCAGCAGCTCGGGCATGCTCATGCGCGTCAGCGGCCCGATGATCTCGTGCACATCCCCGCCCGAGCAGAAGTTGCCGCCCGCGCCGGTGAGCACCACGACCTTGATGTCGGTGGCGTAGACCAGGCCGCGGAACAGATCGCGCAGCTCGGCGTACGAGTCGAACGTCAGCGGGTTCTTGCGTTCCGGCCGGTTCAGCGTGATGGTGGCGATCTTGCCGTCGTCGGACACCTGCCACTGGAACGTGCGCGCGGCATGGCCAGCATACGGCCGCTTGTGGTGCTTCATGGTGTGGACTTGCTCGGATTGCGTCATTTCCTCTCCGTTTTCGGGTTCTCAGCCAGTCATGACTTCGCCGCCGTCGACGGCGATGGCCTGGCCGTTGATGGCTGCCGAGGCGGGCAGGGCCAGCCAGGCCACGGTTTCCGCGACTTCCTCGGGGTTGATCAGGCGTCCTTGCGGATTGCGTTCGGCCAGCGTGGCGCGCGCCTCGGCCTCGCTCAGGCCGGTCTTCTCCACGATGTTGGCCACCGCGCCACGCACGATGTCGGTTTCGGTGTAGCCCGGGCACACGGCGTTGACCGTGACGCCCTTGCGCGCCGTCTCCAGCGCCAGCGCGCGGGTCAGGCCCACCACGCCATGCTTGGCGGCGCAGTAGGCGCTGACGTAGGCGTAGCCGATCAGGCCGGCGGTGCTGGCGACGTTGACCACCCTGCCCCAGCCGCCATCCAGCATCCCCGGCAGGGCCGCCTGGATGCAGTGGAACGTGCCGGTCAGGTTGACCGCCAGCATGCGCTGCCACAGCGCCTCGTCGGTGCGGTCGAAGCGCTGGCTGACCGCCTGGCCGGCGTTGTTGACCAGGATCGCGACCGGCCCGAGCGCGCGCGCGGCCTGCTCGAATGCCGCGCGCACCGAGGCGGCGTCGGCCACGTCGGCGCTGGCGGTCTGCACCCGGCCGGCGCGCGCCAGCTGGTCGGCGGCGGCATCCAGGGCGCCGCCGTCACGGCCCAGCAAGGTGACGCTGGCGCCGCGCGCCAGCAGCGCGCGCGCGCACGCCAGCCCGATGCCGCGCGCACCGCCCGTAACCAGGGCGTGGCGCCCGGCCAAGGCCTGTGTGGATGTGCTCATTTGATGTCCAGTTGCGCCAGCATGGCGGCGCGTTCGAAATTGGTTTCCAGCTGCCGCTTGCCGGCCACGTACTGGTCGGGCCAGTGCACATCGCGATAGCCCACGCGGGCCGCCTCGCGCAACGTCCAGGCCGCATCGGCCAGGTGCGGGCGCGCCAGCGCGCACAGGTCGGCGCGGCCCGAGGCGATGATGCCGTTGGCGTGGTCGGCCTCGAAGATCGCGCCCACCGCGATGGTGGCGATGCCGGCCTCGTTGCGCACCCGGTCGGCGAACGGCGTCTGGTACATGCGGCCATATACCGGCTGCTGGTCGGGGCTGACCTGTCCCGACGAGCAATCGATCATGTCCGCGCCCGCCGCCTTGAAATGGCGGGCGATCTCGACCGCGTCGTCGGCGGTGATGCCGCCCTCGACCCAGTCGTGCGCCGAAATCCGCACCGACATGGGCAGCTCGGCCGGCCAGGCCTGGCGCACCGCGCGGAACACTTCGAGCGGATAGCGCAGGCGGTTCTCCAGGCTGCCGCCATACTCGTCGTCGCGCTGGTTGGTCAGCGGCGAGATGAACGACGACAGCAGATAGCCGTGGGCGCAATGCAGTTCCAGCCAGTCGAAGCCGGCCCGGGCGGCGCGCCGGGCGGCGGCGGCGAAGTCCTCGCGCACGCGGTCCATGTCGGCGCGCGTCATGGCCCGCGGCGTCTGCGACACGCCCGGCAGGTACGGCAGCGCCGAGGCCGACAGCAGCGGCCAGTTGCCCTCGGGCAGCGGATGATCCATCTGCTGCCAGCCCAGCTGGGTCGAGCCCTTGCGGCCGGCATGGCCGAGCTGGATGCCGATGCGCGCGGCGCTGTTGCCGTGCACGAAGTCGACGATGCGGCCGAAGGCGCCGGCCTGCTCGTCGTTCCACAGGCCGGGGCAGCCCGGGGTGATGCGCGCGTCGGGCGAGGTGCAGGTCATCTCCACCATGACCAGCCCCGCGCCGCCCAGCGCGCGCCCCCAGGTGCACCAGATGGAATTCGCCGGGCACGCCGTCGACGCAGGAGTACATGGCCATGGGCGAGACCACGATACGGTTGGCCAGCCGCACGCTGCGCGCCTGGAACGGCGTGAGCATGGGCAGCGGCGCCTGCGCGCCCGGCGCGGGCCCGGCCCCGGCGCGCTCGGCGATCCAGGCCTCGTATCCTTGCAGCCATGCAGCATCGCGCAGCCGCAGGTTCTCGTGCGAGATGCGCTGCGAACGGGTCAGCAGCGAATAGGCGAATTGCTCGGGCTCCAGGTTGGCGTAGCGCCGCACGTTCTCGAACCATTCCGTCGAGTTGCGCGCCGCGTTCTGTATCTTCAGCACTTCCACGCTGCGCACGTCTTCGTAGTGCTGCAGCGCGCCGCGCAGGTCGCCGCGCCGGCCGTCCAGGCAGCGCGCCAGCTCGATGGCGTCTTCCAGGGCCAGCTTGGTGCCCGAGCCGATGGAAAAGTGCGCCGTGTGGGCCGCGTCGCCCATCAGCACCACCGGCACGTCGCGCTCGCCGCGCGGCGTCTGCAGGCGGTTCCAGCGCACCCAATGCGGACAGATCACGCGCGGGAAGCGGATCCAGATGGCCGCGCCGCGTATGTGCTTGGCGTTGCTGATCAGGCGGTGGCCGTCCAGCCAGGGCGCGAACAGCCGCTCGCAATAGGCAATGCCGTCTTCCTGGCTCATGCCCTCGATGCCGGCGGATTGCCAGGTTTCCTCGGGCGTCTCGACGATGAACGTGGACAGCCCGTCCTCGAAGCGATAGGCATGGGCCTGGAACCAGCCGTGTTCATTCTGCACGAAGGCGAACGTGAAGGCGTCGAATACCTTGGTCGTGTCCAGCCAGACGAAGCGGCAGCGGCGCTGGTCGATATCGGGGGTGAAGGTGTTAGCGGGTGCGCACCACGCTGTTGATGCCGTCGGCGGCGATGACCAGGTCGGCGTCGTAGTCGCGCGCCAGGGCCTGGTCGTCCTGCACGAAGGTCTCGAACACCAGCTTGACGCCGACCTCCTCGCAGCGGGCCTGCAGGATGTTGAGCAGGTGCTTGCGGCCGATGCCGATGAAGCCGTGGCCACTGGTGCGGATGCTGCGGTCCCTGTAGTGGATCTCGATGTCGTCCCAGTGGTTGAACGCGTCGCCGATGGTCTTGGCCGATACGGGGTCGGCCTGGCGCAGGTTGTCCATGGTGGCGTCGGAGAACACCACGCCCCAGCCGAAGGTGTCGTAAGGGCGGTTGCGCTCGATGACGGTCACTTCGTTGGCCGGATCCTGCAACTTCATCAGCAGGCCGAAATACAGGCCGGCGGGGCCACCGCCCAGGCAGACTATCTTCATCGCGTTACACGCTCCGTGGCAGGCGCCGCCCTGTCCCGCGCGGACGCGCCTGATATGTTCAACCCTTGATAGTTTAGGCTTGAAATATATACCCTAGGGACGGGCTTCGCAAGACGGGTTTCCCGCAGGAACGTGCCGTCCCCAAAAGCGCTGCGCCGGACAGGCCGGCGCAGGAAGGAAGACTTCGGGAAGGCGGGCGCGCCGCGCTCACACCCCCAGATAGCGCTCCCACAGGCCGCGATCGGCGTCCAGCGCCGCGGAATCGCCCTTCCAGACCACCTTGCCGCGCTCCAGGATGACATGGCGGTCGGCCAGGCCGAGCAGGCGTTCGACGTATTTGTCGATGACCAGGATGGTCTGGCCGGCTTCGCGCAGCCGCGCCAGGCAGGTCCAGATTTCCTCACGGATCTTGGGGGCCAGCCCCTCGGTCGCCTCGTCCAGGATCAGCAGGCGCGGATTGGTCACCAGGGCGCGGCCGATGGCCAGCATCTGCTGCTCGCCGCCGGAGAGCTGGTTGCCCATGTTGCCGGCGCGCTCGCCCAGGCGCGGGAACAGTTCGAACACGCGCTGCGGCGTCCAGGGTTGGCCGATGGACGGATTGCGCGCCGCCACGAAGGCCGTCAGGTGCTCGCGCACCGTCAGGTTGGGAAAACACTGGTGCCCTTCCGGCACGATGGCCAGGCCGGCGCGCGCGATGCGGTCCGGGCTCCAGCCGCCGATCTCCTGGCCGGCGAACCGCACCGAGCCGGCGCGCAGCGGCAGCTGCCCGAACAAGGTGCGCAGCAGCGTGGTCTTGCCCATGCCGTTGCGGCCCAGCAGCGTCACCACCTGGCCGGCGCCGATCTCCAGGTCCACGCCGAACAGCACCTGGCTGGCGCCATACCCGCTTTCCACGGCGTTCACATTCAGCATCGGGCGCCCTCCAGCGCGGCGGTCTGTTCCTCGTCGCCCAGGTAGGCCTGGCGCACCTCCGGATTGGCGCGGATCTGCTCGGGCGTGCCGGTGGCGATCACCCGGCCGTACACCAGCACCGAGATGCGGTCGGCCAGCCGGAACACGGCCTGCATGTCATGCTCGACCAGCAGCATGGCGGCCCGGCCGCGCAGCGTTTCGATCAGTTCGGTCAGCCGCAGGGTTTCGTCCGGCCCCATGCCCGCCATGGGCTCGTCCAGCAGCAGCACGCTGGGACGGGCCGCCAGCGCCAGGGCGAACTCGACCTTGCGCTGCTCGCCGTGCGGCAGCGTGCCGGCCGGACGTTGCAGCATGCCGGCATCGATGGCGCACTGGCGCGCCAGCTCGTGGGCGGCATCGTAGAGTTCGCGTTCGGCGGCGCGCCGGCGCCAGAAACGGAAGCTGCTGCCGGCGCGTGCCTGCACGGCCAGCAGCAGGTTGTCCAGCACGCTGAACGATTTGAAGATATTGGTGATCTGGTACGAGCGCGACAGCCCGGCGGCCACGCGCTGGTGCGCATTGAGCGCGGTGATGTCGCGCTCGCCCATCTTCAGGCTGCCGGCATCGGCCGGCAGCGTGCCCGACAGCAGGTGGATCAGCGTGGACTTGCCCGCGCCGTTGGGGCCGATCAGGGCGTGGATCTCGCCCGGCGCCAGCGTGAGCGAGACCCGGTCGGTGGCCACCAGCGCGCCAAAGCGCCGCACCAGTCCGTCGGCCCGCAGCGCGGGGGAAGCAGCAGGCGCGTTCATGTTCCGGCCCTCGTCGAATCGGCGCCGGCGCGGCCGGCGAACCAGGGGCCCACCAGGCCCACCAGCCCGCGCGGCGCGCCCAGCACCACGCACAGCAGCAGCACGCCCAGCGGCAGGTGCCAATACTCGGTCCATTGCCGCAGCACTTCTTCCAGCACCAGCATGACCACGGCGCCGGCCACTCCGCCATAGCGCAGGCCGATGCCGCCGACCAGCACCATGATCAGCAGGTTGGCCGATTGCGTCCAGTGCATGAGGCTGGGCGAGATGAACAGGTTGTGGTTGGCCAGCAGGGCGCCGGCCAGCCCGGCCGCGGCGCCGCTGATGACGAAAGCCGTCAGCTTCAGCCGGTACACCGGATAGCCCAGCGACTCCATGCGCGACTCGTTCTCGCGTATGCCCTGCAGGGCGGCGCCGAAGCGCGAATCGACCACGCGGCCGAACACGCCCATGAGCACGGCGAACAGGACCAGCACCAGATAATAGAAAGTCAGGTCATTGGCCAGGTCCAGCCCGGGAAGCGTGGAATAGCCCGACAGGTTCAGGCCGTCCTCGCCGCCATACTGGCGCAGCGAAATGAACACGTAATAGACCATCTGGGCGAACGCCAGGGTAATCATGATGAAGTACACGCCGCGCGTGCGCAGCGAGATCGCGCCGGTGATCCAGGCCAGCGCGCCGGCCAGCGCGATCGCCGCCGGCCAGGCCAGCAGCGCCGAGGTGATGCCGGCCGCCCCCAGGATGCCGACGGCGTAGGCGCCGGCGCCGAAGAAGGCGGCATGCCCCAGCGCCACCATGCCGCCGTAGCCCAGGATCAGGTTGAGGCTGGTGGCCGCCAGCGCGTAGATCAGTACGCGCCGCACGAACGAGATATAGAAGTCCAGGCCCAGCGCCGGCGCAACCAGGGGGAAAAGCGCCAGCGCGGCCAGCAGGGCCAGCGTCCACAGAGTCGATCTATGCATGGCTCACCCGCGCGCCGGAAACAGGCCGGCCGGCCGGAACACCAGCACCCCCGCCATCAGGACATAGATCGCGATGGCCGCCAGCGTCGGCCCGACGCTGGAAGCCACGGCGGGCGGAAACACCTGGCGCAGCAGCATGGGCAGGAAGGCCCGGCCGGCGGTGTCGACCATGCCGACCAGCAGCGCGCCCACGAAGGCCCCGCGAATCGAGCCGATGCCGCCGATGACGATGCACACCAGCACCAGGATCAGGATTCCCTCGCCCATGCCGATCTGCACGGCGGTCACCGGCCCCAGCAACGCGCCGGCCACCGCGGCCAGCATCGCGCCCAGCACGAACACGCCCAGGAACAGCAAGGGCACGCGCACGCCCATCAGGGTCGCCATCTGGCGATTGGAGGCGCCGGCGCGCACCAGCACGCCGGCGCGCGTGCGCGTCACGAACCAGTACAGGCCGGCGGCGGCCGCCAGCCCGAACACGATGATCATCAGCCGGTAGGCCGGATACAGCAGATCGGGCAGCAGGCGCACCGGGCCGGACAGGGCGGCCGGCATGTTGAGCATGACGGGCGCCGGCCCCCAGATCATCTTGACCAGGTCATTGGCGATCAGGATGACGGCGTAGGTGCCCAGCACCTGGGCCAGGTGGTCGCGCACCGCCAGCTTGCGGATCAGCGTGAGCTCGAGCACCGCGCCCACCAGGCCGGTGGCCAGCGCGGCCACCAGCACCGCCGCCGTGAAGGACCCGGTGCGCTGCATGGTTTCGGCCGCGACATAGGCGCCGGCCATGTAAAGCGAGCCGTGCGCCAGATTCATGATGTCCATGATGCCGAACACCAGGGTCAGGCCGGCGGCAATCAGAAACAGCATCAACCCGAACTGCAGACCGTTCAGCAACTGCTCGACGATCAACGTAAACGTCATGAAACACTACCCCCGCGTCGCTTACGCCCGGACGGGCCGCCCGCGAGCCTGTTTGGCCGGCGGCCGCCGCCCGCGCGGCCGCCGCCGGGACCTGTCCTAGAGTTTGCAGTCGCCGACGTAGACGTCCTGGTACTTGTCGAACACCTTGCCGGTCAGCTTGTTGGTGATGCGGCCGCTGCCGTCCTTCTCGACCACGCGTGCGTAGTAGGCCTGGATCGGGTAGTGGTTCTTGCCGTAGGTGAAGCTGCCGCGCACCGACGGATAGTCGGCCTGCTCGAGCGCCTTGACGATGGCGTCGCGGTCGGAGGCCTTGCCGCCGGCCTGCTTGACCGCCGCGTCGATCGACATGATCACGTCGTACGCCTGGGCGGCGTACACCGACGGATAGCGGCCGTTGTATTCCTTGCGGAAGGCCTCGACGAACTTCTTGTTCTGCGGCACGTCCAGGTCATGCGCCCACTGCGCCGTGTTGACCATGCCCAGCATCGGCTCGCCCACGGCCTGGATCACGTCCTCGTCGGCCGAGAAGCCCGGGCCCACCAGCGCGGTGCCCTGCGCCAGGCCGGTCGAGACGAACTGCTTGACGAAATTGATGCCCATGCCGCCCGGCAGGAAGATGTACACCGCATCGGGCTTGGCGGCGCGGATCTGCGCCAGCTCGGCCGCGTAGTCGATCTGGCCCAGCTTGGTGTAGAGCTCCTCGGCCACGGCGGTCTTGTAGCCGCGCTTGAAGCCGGTCAGGGCGTCCTTGCCGGCCGGATAGTCCGGCGCCATGATGAACACCTTCTTGTAGCCGCGGTCCGCGGCCACCTTGCCGGCGGCCTCGTGGAAAGCGTCGTTCTGGTACGAGTTGCCGAACCAGAACTTGTTGCACTGCGCGCCCGCGTACTGGCTGGGGCCGGGGTTGTTAGACAGGTAGGGGATCTTGGCGGCGAACAGCGCGGGCCCCACGGCCAGCGCCACGTTCGAGCCGATCGGACCGGTGAAGAAATCGACCTTCTCGCGCTGGATGTAGCGCGTCACCAGCTGGCGCGCCTGGTCCGGATTGCCGCCCATGTCGGTCTGCAGGAATTCGGCCTGCTGGCCGCCCAGCTTGCCGCCCAGTTCCTTGATGGCCAGGTTGAATCCATCACGCGCCTCGGCGCCCAGCGCCGCGAACGGTCCGGAAATGTCGTTGGCGATGCCGACCTTGATCGGATCGGCGTTGGCCAGGCCGGGCGCAAGCGCCAGGGCGGCCAGCAGGGAAGGGATGAGACGCATGGTG
This sequence comes from Bordetella pertussis 18323, assembly GCF_000306945.1. Classification (NCBI taxonomy): domain Bacteria; kingdom Pseudomonadati; phylum Pseudomonadota; class Betaproteobacteria; order Burkholderiales; family Alcaligenaceae; genus Bordetella; species Bordetella pertussis. The sequence goes on from NC_018518.1 coordinate 354,049, forward strand.
GAAGCTCCTTGCGCTTGGCGCGCGGCAGGTGTGTTCTTATGAGACGTTCGATTCGGATGCTTCAGTGCGCAGCCCGCCGCCGGCGCGGCGCGCGGACCCACAGCCCCGCGCGCCCGAGGCCGCCGCAAGAATTTGCGGCAAGGAACTGGCGTGCGTCATAGTTTAGATTTAAAGTATTCCGCAAAACAAGTCTAGGGTTTTTCCCAATAAACCACGCCATGGCCGCTATCTACCGTCATTACGATCGCGCTGCGCTCGATGTGCAATACAACGCACGCGCGACAGTACCCGACATCCAGCCGATTCTCAAGCGCTATGCCGAGGCCAGCCAGCAGGCGCGCGACGCGCTGCCGTGCACGCTGGACGTCCCCTATGGCGATCACCCCGACGAATTGCTCGACATCTTCCCGGCCGACGGCGTGCGCGCCGCCCCGGTGCTGGTCTACATCCATGGCGGCTACTGGCGCGCGCTCAACAAGAACGATTCGTGCAACATGGCGCCGGCCTTCACCCGCGCCGGCGCGCTGGTGGTGGCGGTCAACTACTCGCTGGCGCCGGCGGTCACGCTGGACCGCATCGTCGACCAGAACCGCCGCGCGCTGGCCTGGATACACCGCCATATCGCCGAGTACGGCGGCGACCCGGCCCGCATCACGATCTGCGGCAGTTCGGCCGGCGGGCACCTGGTGGGCGCGCTGCTGGCCGGCGGCTGGCACGGGCAGTACGGCGCGCCCGAGGACATCGTGCACAGCGCCGCCCCGCTGTCGGGGCTGTTCGACCTGCGCCCGCTGGTGCACACCCACATCAACGAATGGATGCGCATGAGCCCGGCCGACGCCGAGCGCAACAGCCCCGCCCTGCACATGCCGCGGCGCGGCTGCCCCATCGTGGTCAGCTACGGCGAAACCGAAACCGACGAATTCAAGCGCCAGAGCGACGACTTCCTGCGCGACTGGCTGGCGCTCGGCTACCCGGGCCGCTACATCCCCATGCCCGGCACCAATCATTACGACATCGTGCTGACCCTGAACGAGCCCGCCAGCGCGCTGACGCAGGCGATCTTCGCGCTGATGGGCCTTGCGCCCCCGCCCACTCCCTCTATCCGCTGAGCCATGATCGACACTCCCGACCTGGAAACGCGCGCCGCGCCCGAGGACCATCACGCGCTGCGCCTGTGGCTGCGCATGCTGACCTGCTGCAACCTGATCGAATCGGAGATCCGCAGCCGGCTGCGCACCGAGTTCGACACCACGCTGCCGCGCTTCGACCTGATGGCGCAGCTGCAGCGCGCGCCCAAGGGCATGAAGATGGGCGAGCTGTCGCGCCACATGATGGTCACCAACGGCAATATCACCGGCATCACCGACCAGCTCGAAAAGGAAGGGCTGGTGGTGCGCACCAAGGTGGAGAGCGACCGGCGCAGCTCGGTGCTGAAACTGACGCCGCAGGGCAAGCGCACCTTCGCCCGCATGGCGCGCGCGCACGAAAGCTGGGTCACCGGCATGCTCGACGACCTGCCCGAGGCCAGCCGCCACGCCATGTACAAGGCGCTGGGCGAGCTGAAGCTGCAGGTGGTGGCCCATCGCGCGCTGGCCCAGCGCGACGGCGCCTCGTGACAGGCCGGCCACGCCGGCGCCGGCCCGGCGCATAATTCCACCATGATTTCCCTGTCCGTTCCTGGCGGCAATTTCTACCTGGCAATGGCGCTGTCGCTGTTCTGCCTGAGCACCCTGCTGACCTGGGCGGTCACGCTGGCCGCCAACCGCGGGGCGCGCCGCTGGCTGGCGGCGCACCGCCGCCTGGGCCCGGCGCTGATGGTGCTGCTGGCGGTGGCCGGCGCCATCTTCCCCTACCAGCATTTCAGCCAGTGGCGCCAGGCGCAGCGCGAGGCGCGCGAACAGACCGCCCGGCGCGCCGTGCTGGAGGCCGCCCGCCGCGTCGACGGCATCGACATGCCGGCCGGCACCGAACTGCGGCTGGCCGAACCTGGCCGGCTGGACAGTTTCCAGGGCGCGGACTTCCCGGTGCCCGCGCACGTGGCCGGGCTGCGCGTCACGCGCCTGGTCCGCCACGGCGCCGCGCCGGGCGGCCGGCAAGGCTGGTCGGTCACGCTTGACGGCAACCAGCGCATCGACGGCTGGCTGTGCTCGCGCGGCCACCAGGTCGAATTGGCCGTGCGGGATGGCACGCCCGCTTTCGCCGGCTGCCACCTGGCCGCCGGCAACGAGATCGGCGGCGCGGCCGTGCCGCCCGGCGCCTGGGTGGCGGCGCGCCAGCCCGGCCCGTGGCTGCTGCGCACCGAAGGCAGCGACCCGCTGGACGTGGGCCGGCTGCCGCTGCTCAAGGTGGACATGACGCTCGACGACCGGCGCCAGGTCGCCGGTTTCGAGGGTCTGCTGGCGCGCGAGCTGACCCTGGGCGAGATGACCTACCCCACCGGCACCCGGGTGGCCAGCGCGCCGGCCGGCCTGGCGCAGGCCCAGGCGGGCGACCTGCTGTTCAGCCCCTCGCGCGGGCGGGCCGCCCGGCGCGGCGCGGGCACCGAGATCGTGGCCGGCAAGTCGGTGCTGCAGGCGCCCGACGGCACGGTGCGCGCGGTGCTGGCCAACCGCGACGCCGGCGTGCTGGATTTCGCCGCCGTGCGCATGGCCCCCTAGCTGTGAACTGTCAATAGGTTGTATTCGTCCAGGTTGAGTCTGGAGATGGGTACAGCGCGCCCGATGCCTTGGTGGGGTCGATGCCAGTTGTAGTGGTGTAGCCAGGATTTCATGGCATCGGCTCGGTGTTGGGAGTTCTGGTAGGTGTGAGCGTAAGCCCACTCACGCAAGGCCGACTGGATGAAGCGTTCGGCCTTGCCATTGGTCTGTGGGCGGTAAGGTCGGGTAAAGCGGTGCTTGATGCCCAGCTCATGGCACAGCGCGGCGAAGGCGCGGCTGCGAAAGGCCGAGCCATTGTCGGTGAGCAAGCGCTGGATGGTCACGCCCAGGCGCTGGTAGTAGGCCACTGCGTCCTTGAGGAACTGGACGGCGCTGGGGAAGCGCTCGTCGGGGTGGATGTCGGTGAAGGCCACGCGGGCGTGGTCATCGATGGCCACGAAGACGAAGTCCCAGCCGGCCCCCTCAACGGTATCGCGTCGGTTGCCCGTGACCCGGTGGCCAGGGCGCTGGATACGTCCCAGCTTCTTGATGTCGATGTGCAGCAGATCGCCGGGGGCCTGATGCTCGTAGCGCACCACCGGCTCGGCCGGCTCCAGGTCGGCCAGGTGCGACAGACCGGCGCGGGCCAGGACGCGGCTGACGGTGCTGGCTGACACGCCCAGCGCCTGGGCGATGCGCGCTTGGGTCAGCCGCTTGCGGCGCAGCTCCACGATAGCCAGCGCCTTGGCCGGCGCAATCGCTCGGGGCGAGACCGTCGGGCGCGAGGACGCATCGGCCAAGCCCGCCTGGCCCTGAGCCAGGAAGCGGCCCAGCCATTTGCGCACAGTCGGCGCGGTGACCCCATAGGCGCGGGCCGCTTCAGGCACACAAACTTGATGGGCGATCAATTGCTGGACCATTTCGAGTCGACGTAGGAAGGTCAATCGGGCATGCTTATGGGTGTTCATCCGGCCGGGCTCCTTGAGTGAACTGGGGGGTTGGCGATTTCCAGTTTCTCAAATCCGGTTCGGATGAACCATGCATACAACCTATTGAATCTTCACACCTAGCGGAAGACCACGCGCTGCTCGGCCATGCCGTCGGCCTGGCCGGCCGGCGCGTCGCTGGCGCAGCCCGGGCCCGCCGTATCGGGCTCGGGATCGATCTGGTCGAAAGCGGTGTCGCCGCCGGCGTCGGCCACCCCGGTGGGCTTGAGGCCGACGAAGTCGAACAGGTCGCGGTCCATCAGGTGCGAGGGAACCACGCGCGAGAGCGCGTTGAAGACATTCCACGAGCGGCCGGGATGCTTGCGGTCCCATTCCTGGATCATCCGCCCGACTTCCTTGCGCTTGAGGTTTTCCTGCGAGCCGCACAGGTTGCAGGGGATGATGGGAAATTGCTTGAATTGCGCATAGGCGATCAGGTCGCTTTCGGGCACGTAGACCAGCGGCCGGATCACCGTGTGGCGTCCGTCGTCGGAGACCAGCTTGGGCGGCATGCCCTTGGCCTTGCCGCCGTAGAACAGGTTCAGGAAGAAGGTGCCCAGGATGTCGTCGCGGTGATGGCCCAGCGCAATCTTGGTCGCGCCCAGTTCGCTGGCTACCCGGTACAGGATGCCGCGGCGCAGGCGCGAGCACAGCGAGCACATGGTCTTGCCTTCCGGGATGACCCGCGTGACGATCGAATACGTGTCCTGCGTCTCGATATGGAACGGCACGCCCAGCGCGCGCAGGTAATCGGGCAGGATCTCGGGCGGAAAGCCCGGTTGTTTCTGGTCCAGGTTGACCGCGATGATCTCGAAGGCGAAGGGCGCGCGCTTCTGCAGGCTGAGCAGGATGTCCAGCAGCGCGTAAGAGTCCTTGCCGCCGGACAGACAGACCATGACCTTGTCGCCGGCCTCGATCATGTTGTAGTCGGCGATGGCGCGGGTGGTCTCGCGGGCCAGGCGCTTGGCCAGCTTGTTGCCTTCGAAGCGCGCCTTTTCCTCGGCGGGCGTGCGCGCGGCGGTGGGGGATGCGGTGAGAGTCATAGCGTAGCGATGTCCGGTGGCCTGCCTGGCCTTAGCGGCTGATCTGTATCTCCACGCCGACCGCCGCGCAATCCGAGAAGGCCATGGGCTTGCTGATGCGCAGGCGCAGCGAGCGGATCTCGTCGAAATCGGCCAGCAGGCGCGCGGCGACCTGTTCGGTCAGCGTCTCGATCAGGTTGACGTGGGCCTGCGTGCACTCCTCGACGATGGCCTCGCGCAGCCGCCGGTAGTCGAGCACGCTGTGGATGTCGTGGTCGTCCACGTTGCGCATGATGTCGATGTCGAACTCGGCGTCGATATGCAGCGGCTGGGTGGCGCGGCGTTCGTGTTCGAGAATGCCGATGCGGGCGTCCAGGGCCAGCCCGGAGATGAATATGCGGCGTGTAGGCATGATGGCAGTGGGGAAGACGGATGCGGGATTGTAAGGCGGCGCGCGGGTGGGCGGCCGGGCCTGACTACAATCCGGCCATGGCGACAGGCGCCCGCCAGGCGGGGCGCCGGAGGAAAAACACGGAATGCGGCAGTTCTACGATGCGGTAATTGTAGGCGGTGGGCCGGCCGGCGCGTCCTGCGCGATCTGGCTGGCCCGTCTCGGATTGGCGCCCTTGCTGGTCGAGGCCGGCGAGCGCCTGGGCGGCCTGGGCAACGACAATCCGTTCACCGACGACTGGATCGCCGTGCTGCCCGATGTGACCGGGCAGCAGGTGGCGGCCAATATCGCCGCCAGCGTCGCGGCCGCCGGCGTGCCGGTGTGGCTGCGCGCGCCGGCAACGGCCGTGCGCCCCTGCAAGGGCGGGGTGGAAGTGCAGCTGGGCGGCGCCGGACAGGACACCGTCTACGGCAAATCGCTGGTGATCGCTTCCGGCGTGCGCGCGCGCGGGCTGCCCGGCCATCCGCAACAGGCCCGCTGGCCGGGCGTGCTGATCGGGCCGGGCTCGCCCATCGTCGCCCAGGACTATGCCGGCCTGACGGTCGCCGTGCTGGGCGGGGGCGACAATGCCTTCGAGAATTTCGTCTACGTGCGCAACCGCGGGGCGCGCCAGGTCGACCTGTACGCGCGCACCGTGCGCGCCCAGCAGCAGTGGGTGGCGCGGGCCGGCACCGAAGGCGTGCGAGTGGGTCCGTACCGCGTCGATCCGGCCGCGCGCACCGTCGACGGGCGGGCCTATGACCTCATCCTGGTGTTCTATGGCTGGGAGCCGCAGGCCGATTTTGCCGACAGCCTGGGCCTGGAACGCGATTCGCGCGGTTACCTGCGCACCGATTTCGCCACGGCCCAGACCAGCCTGCCCGACGTCTACGCGATTGGCGAGGTGGCCGACCGCATGCATCCCTGCGTGGTCACCTCGCTGGCCGACGGCGTGACGGCGGCCAAGGCGATCCAGCGCCGCTGGGAGCGTCCGGCGCCGCCGCGCTGAGTCAGGCCGCCGCCAGCACGCAGTCCAGCGGCGCCGGCGCGGCCAGGCGCACCTGGAAGCTGCGCAGTTCATCGCGCCGGAACACGTGCACCGTCACCCGGTCGCCGGGGTGGTACTGCGACAGCAGCACGTCCAGGCCGGCCGGCGCATCGACGCGCAGGCCGTCGATGGCCACCAGCACGTCGCCCGCCGACAGGCCGCCCTTGTGGGCCGCGCCGCCCTCGTACACGGTGGCCAGCGCCAGGGCCTCGCCCTGTTTGCGCGTGCGCACGTCCAGCGTCGGGATATTGGCGCCGGCCTGCCAGGTCAGGCTGATGCCGTGCGGCGCCAGCATCTCGGCCAGCGGCACGTCGGCCGTGCCATGGGCATGGCGCGCGATGAAGCGCCGCGCGTCCACGCCGGTGGCCTCGCGGATCAGCGCCGGCAGGGCATCCTCGGCCAGGCCCTGCGGGCGGCCGCGGTAGAAATCGCGTCCGTAGCGCCGCCACAGCAGGCGCATCACATCATCGAGCGAATGGACGCCGCCGCTGTCGCGGCGGATCAGCAGGTCCAGGCCCAGCGCGACCAGCGAGCCCTTGGTGTAGTAGCTGACCAGCGCATTGGGGGAGTTCTCGTCCTGCTTGTAATAGCGGGTCCAGGCGTCGAACGAACTTTCCGCGACCGATTGCTTGTGGCGGCCCGGCGCGCGCGCCACGCCCGAAATGGTCTTGCCCAGCAGGCGCAGGTAGTCGTTGCGGGTGATGGTCTGCGAGCGCAGCAGCAGCAGATCGTCGTAGTACGAGGTGAAGCCCTCGAACACCCATAGCAGCCGCGTCAGGTCGGGCCGCTCCAGATCGTAGGGCGCGAAGGCGGCCGGCTTGATGCGCTTGACGTTCCAGGTATGGAAGTACTCGTGGCTGACCAGGCCGAGAAAGCCGCGATAGCCTTCGCCCTGGCCCTGCTGGCCCAGTACCGGCAGGTCCTTGCGCGAGGCCATCAGGGCGGTGCTCGCGCGATGCTCCAGGCCGCCGTAGCCGTCGCCCGTGACCATGGTCATGAACACGTAGCGGCTGGCGCTGTCCAGGAAGGGCGCCTGCTTGCTGCGCGGCTCGAAGAAGGCGATCTGCGTCTCGCAGATGCGCTGCACGTCGGCGGCGATGCGCGCCAGGTCCAGCCGCGGCGCCACGCCGGTGAACACCAGTTCGTGTTCGGCGCCATGCGCCTGGAAACCGATGACCTGCGGCGTGCCCATCTCGACCGGGTGGTCGATCAGCGCGTCGTAGTCGGGCGCGCGGTAGCGGCCGAAGCCATGGCGGCGGGCCGCGCCCGGCAGCCCCTGCGCCTCGGGCAGGCTGGTGTAGACCTTCCAGCCTTCGATGCCGCGCGGCGGCGCCAGGTCGAGAATGCAGGGCGCGTTTTCCTGCCCGTCCACGCGCAGGAAAACGCTGGTGCCGTTGAAAAAGCCGTGGCTTTCGTCCAGGTGCGCGCCGCGCACCGAGAGATCCCACGCATACACCGTATAGTCGACCTGCAGCGGGCCGCTGCACGGCGCCACCTGCCAGGTGTGGTTGTCGACCTTGTTCACCGCCACCGGCCTGCCGCCGGCGCGCGCGGCCAGCGTCTCGATCTGGCGGGAGAAATCGCGTATCAGGTAGCTGCCGGGAATCCACGCGGGCAAGGCCAGGCGCTGTCCCTCGGGCGCAGGCTCGGCCACGGTCAGGGTTATCCGGTAGCGGTGACCGGCCGGGTCGTGGGGTTCCAGGCGGTAAATTACGGGTGTGTCGTTCATGCGCATATCTTACATTTCATACTCTGACAGGAGGCAATCAATGAGCGAGTCGTTTGTGCTGGTCGAAACCCGGGGCCGCGTGGGATGGCTGACGCTGAACCGGCCCAAGGCATTGAATGCGCTGAACGACCAGTTGATGGAGGAACTGGGCGCGGCGTTGCTGGCGCTCGACGCCGACGACGGCATCGGCGCGATCGTGATCACCGGCAGCGAGAAAGCCTTCGCCGCGGGCGCGGATATCGGCGCCATGAAAGACTGGTCCTACATGGACGTCTACCGCAGCGACTACATCACCCGCAACTGGGAAACCATAAAGCGCGTACGCAAGCCCGTGATCGCCGCGGTGGCCGGCTATGCGCTGGGCGGCGGCTGCGAACTGGCCATGATGTGCGACATCGTCATCGCCGCCGACTCGGCCCGCTTCGGCCAGCCCGAGATCAAGCTGGGCGTGATTCCCGGCGCCGGCGGCACGCAGCGCCTGCCGCGCGCGGTGGGCAAGGCCAAGGCCATGGACCTGGCGCTGACGGCGCGCATGATGGATGCCGCGGAGGCCGAGCGGGCCGGCCTGGTATCGCGCGTGGTGCCGGCCGACAGGCTGGCGGATGAGGCGCTCGAGGCCGCCACCGTCATCGCCTCGATGTCGCTGCCGTCGGTCATGATGGCCAAGGAGTGCATCAACCGCGCGTACGAAGTGCCGCTCAACGATGGGTTGCTGTTCGAGCGCCGCGTGTTCCACTCGCTGTTCGCCACCGAAGACCAGAAAGAGGGCATGGCGGCGTTCACCGAGAAGCGCAAGCCTGACTTCAAGCACAGGTAGGCCCGCGCCGGGCCGGTCGTATCCGGTTACCTCGCGTCACCCGCCCGATTGCCGACGCCGCGCGCATGCGCGGCGTTTCCATTGGCGCGCGCGGCGGGCTTGCGCGCACCGCCGGCGTTACGCGGGTTGCCCGTTGAAACGCTTGTATTGCACTTTGTTGCATTGTGCGGGCCTATCCTGGAGTGACGGCAGGTCCGGAGTGCCGTGTCCGGCAACGTCAGGCGCCTCGCGTCATGCGCGACGTGCCACGGCCGGGGACGGCGGCTCATTGTCCAACAACAAGCAAGGAGCCCTTCATGCGTACATGTGCAAGATTTCCACGGCGGCGTTGGCAACTCGCGCTGGCGGCCGGCGTAGTCGGCGTCGGGCTGGCGGGCGCGGCCCAGGCTCAGGCCCAGTCGCCGGCCCGCGCGCCCACGTCCACGCTCAGGCTGGTTTCCGAAACGCCGTATGCGGCCCAGGGCGCCGCGGTCCAGGCGCCGGCGATGAGCGCCGAGCAATTGCGCGACACCGCCATCGACGCCTATGTCTATGCCTATCCGATGGTGCTGATGGAAATGACGCGGCGCGCCTCGACCAACGTGCAGACGCCCATCGCCGGACGCGCGCCGATGAACCAGTTCGGCCACCGCACCGCCTTTCCCGACCCGCGCGCCACGGATGTGGCCTGGCCCAGCACCGACACCCTGTCGTCCAGCCTCTGGTACGACGTGTCGCGCGAGCCGTTGATCGTGCAGGTGCCGGCCGCCGGGGAACGCTATTACCTGCTGTCGCTGCTGGACATGTGGACCGATGCCTACGCCTCGCGCGGAACCCGCACGACAGGCGGCGGTGCGCAGACCTTCGCGATTGTCGGACCGTACTGGCAGGGCACGCTGCCGCCCGGCGTGGACATGGTGCGCAGCCCGACCGGTTCGGGCTGGATGATCGCGCGCGTGCAGACGGGCGGGCCGGATGACTATCAGAACGTCAACCAATTCCAGGCCGCCCTGACGGTCACGCCGCTGGCCCAATGGGGCAAGCCGTTTCGCATGACGGGCAGCGCCGCGGTCAACCCGGCCTGGAGCGCCGGGCAATCGCCGGCCGAACAGGTGGCGGCGATGGACGCGGCCAGCTACTTCAACCTGTTCGCGGATCTGTTGCGCAGCAACCCGCCGCACGCCAACGACTATCCCATGCTCGACCGCCTGCGCAGGCTTGGACTGGGCGACCAGCCCAATGCGTACGCGCGGCTCAACCCCACGGTGCAGCAGGCGCTGATCGAGGCGCAGTCGCTGGCGGGGCGCCGCATCGCCGACGCGGCCGGCCGCCTGGGTACCCCGGCTAATGGCTGGAACACGGCGCTGCACGGCATCGGCACCTATGGCACGGACTACCTGCGCCGCGCCGCGGTGGCCTACGTGGGGCTGGGCGCCAACCCGCCCGAGGACGTGCTCTACCCGGTGACGGCCGTCGATGCGCGCGGCAAGGCGTTGCGCAGCGACGAAGACTACGTGCTGCACTTCGACAAGGACCAGCTGCCGCCGGCCAATGCCTTCTGGTCGCTGATCCTGTACGACGCACGCCAGGGGCTGGCGGACAACCCGATCGACCGCTATGCACTGCGCAGCACCGACCCGCTGGTCTACAACGCCGACGGCTCGCTGGACATCTACATCCAGCGCGACCCGCCGCGCAAGGCGCGGCAGGCGAACTGGCTGCCGGCGCCCCAACAGGGCGACTTCATGCTGAACCTGCGCCTGTACTGGCCGCGCGACATCGCGCTCGATGGCAACTGGGCGCCGCCGGCCGTGCGCGAAGACTGAGTTTGTGGCGCCGGCGCCGCGGCGCCGATCGGCCCCCGTTTCCGACTTGGCGGCGGGGGCCGTTTTCATTTGGCGACCCCCAAAAAATCACGCTATACTTTACGGATTTGACGCTTGCGGGCTAAAAGCGTGGCAAAAGCTGCGTCGTGGATTGCTGGCAAGGGCAGGGAAGTTCATGCAAAAGAGTCTGGTTCTTACCGCCGCTGATCGTGCGGCACTCGATGCGCGAGCTTGCCGGGAGCTCTGCCTGGCCATTGCGGCGCAGGGTGTCATGGGGCTCGTGGCGGCGGCAATCGCGGGGGTTGTTGCGGGAACGGCGGCAGGTTTGTCGGCGTTGGCGGGAGCGGGGGCGTATTTCTTGCCCAATGCATTGTTTGCATTGCGCTTGCTGGTCAACGTCGTCAGGGCGGCCCGGCCAAACCCATTTGCTTTTCTCTACGGTGAGTTGCTCAAGCTGCTCATGACGGCGCTACTGCTGTGGCTGCTGTCGTGGCTGGCGCAGGGCTGGCTGGTGTGGCCGGCTGTCCTGCTGGGCCTGGTCTTCACACTGAAGGGATATCTCCTGCTATTGATGCTGCGCAAGCGCTCGTAGCGATATTAACCATCGTGAAAAAGTCCGGCTCCACAGGGGCACGGGCACACAGCAAACAGGGTAGGGTTCCACATGGCTGCTCCCAGCGGCGCGTCGCCTCAGTCCGAGTACATTCAGCACCACCTGGTGCATTTGAACAATATTGGCGAAAAGCAAAGCGTCATCGCCCAGTTCAACGTCATCAACTATGACTCGCTGTTCTGGTCGATCCTGATGGGCCTGCTGGTCGTATTCTGCCTGTGGCTGGCCGCGCGCCGCGCCACGGCGGGAGTTCCGGGCCGCTTCCAGGGTTTCATCGAAATGATCGTCGACATGGTCGACGACCAGGCCAAGTCCATCGTCACCAACGCCAAGAGCCGTCTGTTCGTCGCGCCGCTGGCCCTGACCGTGTTCCTGTGGATCATCCTCATGAACGCGCTGGACCTGCTGCCGGTCGACCTGCTGCCCTCGATCTGGCGCATGACCGGCCTGGGCGCCGAGCACGGCGACCCGCTGTACTACCACCGCATTCTCCCCACCGCCGACCTGAACGTGCCCATGGGCATGTCGCTGGGCGTGCTGCTGCTGATGTTCTATTACGGCATCAAGATCAAGCACCCGGGTGGCTTCGTCAAGGAGTTGTTCACCGCGCCGTTCCACGCGCACGGCCTGGCCTCGCTCGTGCTGGCCCCGTTCAACCTGCTGCTCAACCTGATCGAATATGCCGCCAAGTCGGTGTCGCTGGGCATGCGGTTGTTCGGCAACATGTTCGCCGGTGAACTGATCTTCATGCTGATCGCGCTGCTGGGCGGCGCCTGGACGGGCTTTAACGGCGCCAGCATCGGTTTGGGCATTGGGCATGTGTTGGCCGGTTCGGTGTGGGCAATTTTCCACATCCTGATCGTGCTGCTGCAGGCTTTCATCTTCATGATGCTGACGCTGGTTTACATCGGCCAGGCGCACGAAGGGCATTGATCCCAAATTTTCGGCGTCCGCCATGGTGGCGGGCGTCCGTTAGCAAGATCTTCTTGCATTGAGCAGTACCTGTTTTCCAATAATTCTGACTTCAGATTTCTAACCAAGGAGTTGTCATGACCAACGTCGCTTTCGTTGCTCTCGCTTGCGGTCTCATCATCGGCCTGGGCGCCATCGGCGCTTGCATCGGTATCGCACTGATGGGCGGCAAGTACCTGGAAGCTTCGGCTCGTCAGCCCGAACTGATGAACGCCCTGCAAACCAAGATGTTCCTGCTGGCGGGCCTGATCGATGCGGCGTTCCTGATCGGTGTGGGTATCGCCATGCTGTTCGCCTTCGCCAATCCGTTCGTCGGCTAATGGCATTGCCCGCCGGCGAAACAGGCGGGCCTGACGCTGGCGGCGGCGCGCAAGCGCGCGTTGCCGACTGGCAAAGTATCGAGTGCCCTGGGTTGTCATTCTGATGGCCGGGGCTGCAAGGTGTTAAAGGAACGACCGTGAATCTGAACGCGACGATCTTCTTCCAGATGCTCGTGTTCTTCGTTCTGGGCTGGTTCACGATGAAATTCGTGTGGCCGCCTCTGACGAAGGCGATCGATGAGCGCCGCCAAAAAATCGCCGACGGCCTGGCCGCCGCCGAGAAGGGGAAAGCCGATCTGGCTCAAGCCCAAGCGCGCGTCAGTCTGATCGAGGCTTCTGCCAAATCCGAAACTCACGCCCGCATCATCGAAGCCGAGAAACAGGCTGCTTCGATGATTGAGCAGGCCCGCCGTGAAGCGGAAGCCGAACGCGCCCGTATCGTGGCCCAGGCTGCCCAGGACGCCGCGCAGGAAGTTCAACGCGCCCGTGAAGCATTGCGCGACGACGTCGCCGCGCTGGCCGTCAAGGGTGCCGAACAGATCCTCAAGCGCGAGGTTGACGCCCGCGCCCATGCCGAGCTGCTCAACCAGCTCAAGGCGCAGCTTTAATCCGGGAACGTCATGGCTGAACTTTCCACTGTTGCCCGTCCCTACGCCGAAGCCCTCTTCGGCGCAGCGCGCGACGACAAGGCCGGTCTGGCGGTGTGGGCCGACCTGGTCAGCGAGATGGCGCAGGTCGCCGCCAATCCCGACGTGCGCGAGGCGATGGCCGATCCGCGTCTGGACGACAAGCAGCGCAGCGAGGTCTTCACCGGCCTCATCAAGTCGCAGCTGCCTCAGGCCGCCCGCAATTTCATCGAGCTGCTGGTCAAGAACGACCGCTTGCTGCTGCTGCCCGTCATCGCCACGCAGTTCGTCGCGCTGAAGAATCGTCACGAAGGCACGGCGCAGGCGGAAATCACCAGCGCATTCGAACTCAGCGACGCTCAGGTAAAAGAGCTGATTGCCGCGCTCGAACTCAAATTCGGTCTCAAGCTCAAGCCGCACGTGTCGGTCGATCAGGAACTGATCGGCGGTGTGCGCGTGGCTGTCGGGGACCAGGTGCTCGATACTTCCGTAAAAGCCCAACTGGCCCGCTTGCGCGATACGCTGGCCGCATAAGGCAGGCGAGACTAACAGGATTCCAGGAGTCAATATGCAACTCAATCCCTCCGAGATCAGCGAACTGCTCAAAAGCCGCATCGAGGGCCTGGGCGCTTCGACTGATGTTCGTACTCAGGGTACCGTCGTCTCCGTGACCGACGGTATCACCCGCATCCACGGCCTGTCCGACGTGATGCAGGGCGAAATGCTCGAATTCCCGAACAACGTGTTCGGCGTGGCGCTCAACCTCGAGCGCGATTCCGTTGGCGCCGTTGTTCTGGGCGACTACACCGGCGTGTCCGAAGGCGACCAGGTCAAGACGACCGGCCGCATTCTCGAAGTGCCGGTCGGCCCCGAACTGAAGGGCCGTGTGGTCAATACCCTGGGCGACGCGATCGACGGCAAAGGCCCGATCAACACCACCCAGACCGACATCATCGAGAAAGTGGCGCCTGGCGTTATCGCCCGCCGCTCGGTGTCGCAACCGCTGCAGACCGGTATCAAGGCCATCGACTCGATGGTGCCGATCGGCCGTGGCCAGCGCGAACTGATCATTGGCGACCGCCAGACCGGCAAGACCGCCGTGGCCGTCGACACCATCATCAGCCAGAAGGGCAAGGGCGTCACCTGCGTGTACGTCGCCATCGGCCAGAAGGCTTCGACGATCAACAACGTGGTGCGCAAGCTGGAAGAGCACGGCGCGATGGAATACACCATCGTGGTCGCCGCCGCCGCTTCGGACTCGGCCGCCATGCAGTACATGGCCGCCTACGCCGGCTGCACCATGGGCGAGTACTTCCGCGATCGCGGCGAAGACGCCCTGATCGTCTATGACGACCTGACCAAGCAGGCCTGGGCCTACCGCCAGGTGTCGCTGCTGCTGCGCCGCCCGCCGGGCCGCGAAGCCTATCCGGGCGACGTGTTCTACCTGCACTCGCGCCTGCTCGAACGCGCCGCGCGCGTCAACGAGGAATACGTCGAGAAGTTCACCAACGGCGCCGTCAAGGGCAAGACCGGCTCGCTGACCGCGCTGCCGATCATCGAAACCCAGGCGGGCGACGTGTCGGCCTTCGTTCCGACCAACGTGATCTCGATCACCGACGGCCAGATCTTCCTGGAAACCGACCTGTTCAACGCGGGCGTGCGTCCCGCCATCAACGCCGGTATTTCCGTGTCGCGCGTCGGTGGCGCCGCCCAGACCAAGGTCATCAAGAAGCTGTCCGGCGGTATCCGTACCGACCTGGCCCAGTACCGTGAACTGGCTGCCTTCGCGCAGTTTGCCTCCGACCTGGACGACGCCACCCGTCGCCAGCTCGAGCGCGGCAAGCGCGTGGTGGAACTGCTCAAGCAGCCGCAATACCAGCCGCTGCAAGTGTGGGAGCTGGCCGTCTCGCTGTACGCGGTCAACAACGGTTACCTGGACGACGTCGACGTGGCGCAGATCCTGGCCTTCGAAAAGTCGCTGAAGGATCACCTCAAGGCCAAGCACGCCGCCTTGATCCAGCGCATCGAAGACACCAAGGAACTGTCCAAGGACGACGAAGCCGAACTGGCTGCCGCGGTCCAGGATTTCAAGAAGCACGGTGCTTTTTAAGGCAACTGTCTGGCGTAGCGATGGGCGTGCCGCCCATCCTACGGTAGGGCGGGGACAGCCCGGCTGAACCCGCCAAGCCGTTTCAACAGGAAAGCGCAATGCCCGGAATCAAGGAAATCCGAACCAAGATCAAGAGCGTGCAAAACACGCGCAAGATCACCAAGGCGATGGAAATGGTCGCCGCATCCAAGATGCGCAAGGCGCAGGAGCGGATGCGCGCGGGTCGTCCGTACGCCACCAAGGTGCGCGAGATTGCTGCGCACCTGATGCAGGCCAATCCCGAGTACAGCCACCCGTACCTGGTCGAACGCGAAGTCAAGGCGGTCGGCGTGGTGCTGGTGACGACCGACAAGGGTTTGTGCGGCGGCCTGAACACCAACATCAGCCGCGTGACGCTGTCCAAGCTGAAGGAATTCGAGCAGCGCAGCATCAAGGTGCAGGCGACGGCCTTCGGCAATAAGGGGCTGGGCCTGCTGACGCGTATTGGCGCCAAGCTGGTGTCCCAGGAAGTGCAGCTGGGCGACAAGCCCGACCTCGACCGCCTGCTGGGCGCCATCAAGGTGCAGCTGGACGACTACCTGGAAGGCCGTATCGACGCGCTGTACGTGGCGACCACGCGCTTCGTCAACACGATGAAGCAAGAGCCGGTGTTTCTGCGCTTGCTGCCGTTGTCCAATGGTTTGGACGATCCGTTCCAATCGGGCGTTGAGACCCTGGCCAAGACCGCCGAGATCAAGTCGGACTACAGCTGGGACTACATCTACGAGCCGGATGCCAAGAGCGTGATCGACGATCTGCTGCAGCGTTACGTCGAAGGGCTGTTGTACCAGGCCGTGGCTGAGAACATGGCGTCGGAACAGTCGGCCCGAATGGTGGCGATGAAGTCCGCGTCGGACAACGCGAAGAAGGTCATCGGTGACTTGCAACTGGTCTACAACAAGACCCGTCAAGCCGCGATCACCAAAGAAATTTCGGAAATCGTAGGGGGCGCTGCCGCGGTGTAACCCGGCAGTACTCCGACAAAAGCTATCAAGCAAGGAATCGACATGAGCAACGGAACCATCGTTCAGTGCATCGGCGCCGTGGTGGATATTCAGTTCCCCCGCGATAACATGCCCAAGATCTACGAAGCGCTCACCCTGGTCGACGAGGGTTCCTCGTTCGCCGAGAAGGGCTTGACGCTGGAAGTGCAACAACAGCTGGGCGACGGCGTGGTGCGTACCATCGCGCTGGGTTCCAGCGACGGGCTGCGCCGCGGCATGCAAGTGGCCGGCACCGGCGCACCGATCTCGGTGCCCGTGGGCCACGGCACCCTGGGCCGCATCATGGACGTGCTGGGCCGTCCCATCGACGAAGCCGGTCCCATCGCCTCCGACGAGAAGCGCGCCATCCACCAGCCCGCGCCCCGTTTCGACGAGCTGTCGCCGTCGGTCGAGCTGCTGGAAACCGGCATCAAGGTTATCGACCTGGTGTGCCCGTTCGCCAAGGGCGGCAAGGTCGGCCTGTTCGGCGGCGCCGGCGTGGGCAAGACCGTCAACATGATGGAACTGATCAACAACATCGCCAAGCAGCACAGCGGCTTGTCGGTGTTCGCCGGCGTGGGCGAGCGTACCCGCGAAGGCAACGACTTCTACCACGAAATGGAAGAGTCGAACGTTCTGGACAAGGTGGCCATGGTGTTCGGCCAGATGAACGAGCCCCCGGGCAACCGCCTGCGCGTGGCGCTGACCGGCCTGACCATGGCCGAGAAGTTCCGCGACGAAGGCCGTGACATCCTGTTCTTCGTCGACAACATCTACCGCTACACCCTGGCCGGTACCGAAGTGTCGGCGCTGCTGGGCCGTATGCCGTCGGCGGTGGGCTACCAGCCTACGCTGGCCGAGGAAATGGGCGTGCTGCAAGAGCGCATCACCTCGACCAAGACCGGTTCGATCACCTCGATCCAGGCCGTGTACGTGCCTGCCGACGACTTGACCGACCCGTCGCCCGCCACGACCTTCCAGCACTTGGACTCGACCGTCGTGCTGTCGCGTGACATCGCTGCGCTGGGCATCTATCCCGCCGTGGACCCGCTGGATTCCTCCAGCCGCCAGCTCGACCCGCAAGTCGTGGGCGAAGAGCACTACCAGGTGGCCCGTGGCGTGCAGCAGACGCTGCAGCGCTACAAGGAACTGCGCGACATCATCGCGATTCTGGGCATGGACGAACTGTCGCCGGAAGACAAGCAGGCCGTGGCCCGCGCGCGCAAGATCCAGCGCTTCCTGTCGCAGCCCTTCTACGTGGCCGAAGTGTTCACCGGCTCGCCGGGCAAGTACGTGTCGCTGGCCGAAACGATCCGTGGCTTCAAGATGATCGTCGACGGCGAGTGCGACGCGCTGCCCGAGCAGGCGTTCTACATGGTCGGCACGATCGACGAGGCCTTCGAGAAGGCCAAGAAACTCCAATAAGGATCCGATATGGCTACCCTGCATGTGGATGTCGTCAGCGCAGAGGAAGCGATCTTCACCGGCGAGGCGAAGTTCGTGGTGCTGCCTGGCGAGGCGGGTGAGCTGGGCATTCTGCCCGGCCACACCCCGCTGATTTCGCGCATACGCCCCGGGACGGTCAAGATCGTCCGTGCCGACGAAGGCGAGGAAAACATCTTCGTCGCCGGGGGCATCCTCGAGGTGCAGCCGGGCAGCGTGACCGTGTTGGCCGATACGGCCATCCGGGCCGCCGACCTGGATGAAGCCCGCGCCGTGGCGGCGCGCGAGAAGGCCGAAGAGGCCTTGCGCAACGCCAAGGACAAGGCCGACATCGCCGTGGTCGAAGCCGAGCTGGCCATGCTGGCCGCCCAGGCCGTGGCCGCGCGCAAGCTGCGCCAAGGCCGTACGCACTGATTGCCGGCGGGCATTGCCCGCCGCGTCAGGCAGACAAAGGCGACTTCGGTCGCCTTTGTCGTTTCTGGCGCATCCCCGGACCCATGCCTGCGCAATCTCCACAGTGTGGCGATTGCGAATGGCCGGGCCGCATCGCGACGCGTTAGGCTATGGCTTCGTTCATCGTGAATGAGGCCCATGCCATGCGTGCACTTCTGGAATGCGCCGTACTCGTCATGCCCGACCAGCCGTCGTGGGTAGGCGCGTGGCTGGCCGCCGTGCGAGGCCCCGAGGCCCGCCTGGCCGACCGCCTGCGCCTGCACGAATACCCGCTGCTGTCGGGCGGGCGCGATGGGCTCGCCCTGGGGCAAGCCGCCATGAGCCTGCGCCGCTTCGACGCCTTGCTGCTGCCCGTGCAGGCCTCCACGCTGGGGTGGGCGCGTCTCGTGCTGGCGCAAGCCAGCCCGGCGCTAAGCACCCCGGTGCTGGTACTGGTGCGCGACCTGACCGCGCCGGCCATCGCCGACCTGCTGCACCTGGGCGCGCGGGATTTCCTGCGTGTGCCGGCCTGCCTGGAGGAGCTGCGCGTCAGGGCGTCGCGCGCCTGGCGCGCCATCCCGCCGCCGGCGGCAGGCGCCCGGGCCGCCGTGCCGGTGCCGGGCGCCGAGCCTGGCGGCGGCCCCGGGCCCGACGCGCCCGCAGATCCGGGCGAAGGCGGCGGCTATCGCCTGCCCGGCATGCCGGAAACCGCCGATGCGTCGGCAGCGGCGCCGTGCATGCTTGCACAGACGCGCGCGCCCTATGCCGCGACGCTGGGCGACGTCCGGATGGCGGTACAGCGAGAGCTGCCTTTCCGCCAGGCCAAGGCGCAGGTGGTGGGGCGGTTCGAGCGCGCCTATTTGCGCGGGGCCCTGGCGCGTCACGGCGGCAACGTGGCCCAGGCGGCGCGTGCCGCCTGCAAGCACCGGCGCGCGTTCTGGGCCCTGATGCGTAAGCATGGCATCGATGCCCGGCCCTATCGCGAGGGCGTGGCCGGCGCGTGGCCCTACGAAACGGCTCCGCCGCGGGACCCCGCCGACGAGGCTTGAACGAGTCTTTCCCGTCCCGCGGGCAGGAAATTGCCAGGGCAGTAAAATCACGGCTTCCGATCACCAAGGATAGTCGTGTCTGTTGCCCCTTTGAAGAACGATGTGTTCCTGCGCGCCCTGCTGCGCGAGCCCGTACCATACACGCCGATCTGGCTGATGCGTCAGGCCGGCCGTTACCTGCCGGAATACAACGCCACACGGGCCCGTGCGGGCTCGTTCATGGGGCTCGCGCAAAATCCCGACTACGCCTGCGAAGTCACGCTGCAGCCGCTGGCGCGCTACCCCCTGGATGCCGCCATCCTGTTCTCCGATATCCTGACCGTGCCGCACGCCATGGGCCTGGGCCTGGATTTCGCGCCTGGCGAAGGGCCGCGTTTCGCGCATCCGGTGCGCGATGAGTCCGATGTGGCGAAGCTGGCGGTGCCCGACATGGACAGCTTGCGCTATGTGTTCGACGCCGTGCGCACGATCCGCCGCGAACTCGACGGCCGCGTGCCGCTGATCGGCTTTGCGGGCAGCCCCTGGACGATCGCCTGTTACATGGCCGAAGGGCGCGGCAGCGACGACTATCGCCTGATCAAATCGATGCTGTATGGCCGGCCCGATTTGCTGCACCGCATCCTGGAGATCAACGCCGAGGCCACGCGCCACTATCTCAATGCGCAGATCGATGCCGGCGCGCAGGCCGTGATGCTGTTCGACAGCTGGGGCGGCGTACTGGCCGACGGCCTGTTCCAGCAGTTTTCGCTGGCCTATACGCGCCGCGTGGTGGAAGGCCTGACGCGCGAGCGCGAAGGCCGCCGCGTGCCGGTCATCGTGTTCACCAAGGGCGGCGGGCAGTGGCTCGAGGAAATCGCCGCATGCGGTTGCGATGCCGTGGGCCTGGACTGGACGGTCAACCTGGGCGCGGCGCGCCGCCGGGTGGCCGACGCGGTGGCGCTGCAGGGCAACCTCGATCCCATGACCTTGTTCGGCGGCGCCCAGGCGGTGCGCGCCGAGGCGCGGCGCACGCTGGACGCGTTCGGTCCGGTCGGCAAGGGCGGCCACGTGTTCAACCTGGGGCACGGCATCTCGCAATACTCTCCGCCCGAGGTGGTCAGCGAGCTGGTCGACGAGGTGCACACCTACAGCCGCGCGCTGCATGCGGGGTAAGTGGGCGCTCCGCTTCCAAACGGCCTGGGAAGGCGCTGCCGTGCCGAGTTGTGCACAGCAGCGCAAAGTTTCGGGAAAACCCCCAAAACCTGCCTCGTAGTCTGGAAAATATATATAAGCTCATGAATACAAAAGAAAAATATGAGCTTATTGCAGACGCGAAACCAAGCCAGGCAGGCACGACCCTGAAAGCTCACACCCTTGTTAGCGTTTTTTCCCCAAAGTTATCCACAGGTTGGAAACTTGTGTGGATATCACTATGAGGCGCCGCAGGGTTAGCGCCAGAATCCAGAATTCACTTTAAGTATGAGCGACGCGTCTTCCGCCGATCCCGCCTTGCCTGCCGCCGACGCGGCGGGCGTCTGGGTGCGCGTTGCGCTGGACGTCCCGTTGCCGGGGCCGTTCGATTACCGCAGCGCAGCGCCATTGCCGCTGGGCGCGCGCGTGATCGTGCCGTTCGGGCGGCGCAAGCTGGTCGGGGTGGTGGTCGAACATCCCGGCCAGCCGTCCATCGACCCGGCGCAGGTGCGCGAGGTCGAGCAGCCGCTCGAAGACCTGCCGCCGATGCCGGCCGACTGGATGCGGCTGGCGCGCTTTGCGGCCGATTACTACCAGCGGCCGCTGGGCGAGGTCATGCTGCCGGTGCTGCCGCCGCCGCTGCGCAAACCGTCGGCTTACCAGGGCAAGCGCTCCGGCCTGGGACCCGTGGCGCGCCTGGACGCGCGCAAGCCGCGCGCCGCGGCAGCGGTGGCGGCCGAGCCGGACCAGGCGCCCGAACTGAATGAAGCGCAACGCGAGGCGGTCGACACCATCGGCGCGCTGTCGGCGTTTCAGCCGGTCCTGCTGCACGGCGTGACCGGCAGCGGCAAGACCGAGGTGTACCTGCATGCGGCGGCGCGCGTCTTGCAGGCCGGGCGGCAGGTCCTGCTGATGGTGCCCGAGATCAACCTGACGCCGCAGCTCGAAGGCGCCTTGCGTGCACGCCTGGAGGCGCTGGTCGGGCCGCAGGGCGTGGCCATCCTGCACAGCGGGCTGGCCGATGGCGAGCGCGTGCAGGCGTGGGCGCGCGCGCAGCGCGGCCAGGCCCGCCTGCTGCTGGGCACCCGCATGTCGATTTTTGCGCCCCTGCCGGAACTGGGCCTGATCGTGGTCGACGAAGAGCACGATCCTTCCTATAAGCAGCAGGAAGGCCTGCGCTATTCCGCGCGCGACCTGGCCATCTGGCGCGCCCGCGACCTGGATATCCCGGTGGTGCTGGGTTCGGCCACGCCGTCGCTGGAAAGCTGGCAGCATGCCGAGCGCGGCCGCTACCTGCGCCTGACGCTGCCCGGCCGGGCGCGCGCCAGCAGCCTGCCGGAGATCCGCCTGATCGACACGCGCCGGCTGCAACTCAAGCAGGGTCTGTCGCCGCAGTTCATCGAGGCGATCGGCCAGCGGCTCGAACGCGGCGAGCAGTCGCTGGTGTTCCTCAACCGGCGCGGCTACGCGCCCGTGCTGCATTGCGCGTCGTGCGCATGGGTCAGCCACTGCCCGCGCTGCTCGACGTTCACGGTGCTGCACCGCGGCCCGGGCGCCGGCGGCTATCGCCTGCAGTGCCACCACTGCGGTTACCAGGCGCCGGTGCCGCGCGCCTGCCCGGAGTGCGGCGACCAGGACCTCGAGCCCATGGGACGCGGCACGCAGCGCATCGAGGAGCAATTGGCCGAGTGGTTTCCGCAGGCGCGCATCGCGCGCATCGACGCCGACAGCACGCGCCGCAAGGGCAGTGCGCAGGCGCTGTTCGCGGCCGTGCATGCCGGCGAAGTGGACATCATGGTCGGCACGCAGATGGTGGCCAAGGGACACGACTTCGCGCGGCTCGGCCTGGTGGGCGTGCTCAACGCCGACTCCATGCTGTTCGCGCACGACTTCCGCGCGCCCGAGCGCCTGTTCGCCCAATTGATGCAGGTGGCCGGGCGGGCGGGCCGCCATGCCGCCGGCGCGCAGGTCCTGATCCAGACCGGCTATCCCGAGCAACCGGTCTATCAGGCCCTGTTGCGCCACGATTACGCCGGCTTTGCGCGCCACGCCCTGCAGGAGCGCGAAGACACCGGGCTGCCCCCGTTTGCCTATCAGGCTTTGTTGACCGCCGAGGCGCGCGAACTGACGGTGGCGCAGGGCTTTCTGCAGCGCGCGCGCGACCTGGCCACGGGCGAGCCATGGCCCGGCGTGGACGCGATTACACTCTACGATCCCGTGCCGCTGCGCGTTGTGCGCGTGGCCCACGTCGAGCGTGCCCAGCTGCTGATAGAAAGCACCAGCCGCCCCGCCCTGCAGGGTTTCCTGACGGCCTGGGCGGCCTGCCTGCCGCAACTGGCCGTCGAGGCGCGCGTACGCTGGCAACTGGAAGTCGATCCGCTGGAGATCTGAGCGGGGCCGGCGCCGGCGCTCGAACCCGTACTCTGACCGAACATGTCCGCAAGCGATACCTCGATAGGCAGTGGCCTGAATCCCTCCCAGAAAGAAGCCGTGCTGTACCTGGACGGGCCGTGCCTGGTGCTGGCCGGCGCGGGCAGCGGCAAGACGCGCGTCATCACGCAGAAGATGGCCTATCTGTTGCGCGAGTGCGGCTACATGGGCCGCAACATCGTGGCGCTGACCTTCACCAACAAGGCCGCGCGCGAAATGGCCGAGCGCGTCAAGACCCTGGTCGATCCGAAGCTGGCCAAGGGGCTGACCATCAGCACCTTCCATGCGCTGGGCGTGCGGCTGCTGCGCGAAGAGGCCGCGCATGCCGGCCTCAAGCCCCAGTTCTCCATCCTGGACGCCGATGATGCCATGAGCATCATCCAGGAGTTGCTGGCGACCACCGACCGCGGCCGGCTGCGCGAGGTGCAGTCCATCATCTCGCTGTGGAAGAACGCCCTGCTTACGCCGGACCAGGCGGCCGCCGCCGCCATCACGCCCACCGAAGTCGAGGCCGTGACCGTCTACCGCGGCTACGCGGCGACGCTGGCGGCATACCAGGCGGTGGATTTCGACGACCTGATCCGCATTCCCGCCGAACTGCTCGAGCGCAACAAAGAGGTGCGCACGCGCTGGCAGAACCGCGTGCGCTATCTGCTGGTGGACGAATACCAGGACACCAACGTTTGCCAGTACCGCCTGGTGCAGCTGCTTACCGGCGTACGGGCCATGTTCACGGCAGTGGGCGACGACGACCAGGCCATCTACGCGTGGCGCGGCGCCACCATCGAGAACCTGGCCAAGCTGACCACCGACTATCCCAATCTCAAGCTGATCAAGCTGGAGCAGAATTACCGCTCGGTGCAGCGCATCCTGGCCGCCGCCAACAACGTGATCGAACGCAACCCCAAGCTGCTCGAGAAGAAGCTGTGGTCGGACCTGGGCCATGGCGAGCCCATCATCGTCTCGCCGATGAACGGCGACGAGCACGAGGCCGAGTCCATCGCGATGAAAGTGTCGGCGGCGCGCTTCGAGCGCCAGGCGCAATGGAAAGACTTCGCCATTCTGTATCGCAGCAATCATCAATCGCGCGTGCTGGAGCAGGCGCTGCGCAACCTCAAGATTCCGTACACCATCTCGGGCGGCCAGAGCTTCTTCGACAAGGCCGAGGTGCGCGACATCCTGGCCTACCTGCGCCTGGTCGCCAATGACGAGGACGACCCTGCCTTCATCCGTGCCGCGACCACGCCCAAGCGCGGCATCGGCCAGGGCACCCTGCAGACGCTGGGCCAATACGCCGCGCAACGCCAATGCTCGCTGCTGGCCGCGGTGGACGAGGCCGGGCTCGAGAGCCTGCTGGCGCCGCGCCAGCTGGAGCCGTTGCGCACCTTCGCCGAGTTCGTGCGGCGCATCCAGTGGCGCGCCGGACGGGGCGTCGAAGGCCAGCCCGCGCGCGCGCCGGAGCCGGCCGGCCAGATCCTCGATGACCTGCTCTCGGCCATCCAGTACGAACGCTACCTGTACGACATGCTGGAAGAGCGGCCGGCGCAGACGCGCTGGCAGAACGTGCTGGAGCTGACGGGCTGGCTCAAGCGCAAGGCCGAGGAGGACGGCATGACGCTGTTCGACCTGGTGCAGCACGTCGCGCTGGTGACCATGCTCGAGCGCGGCGAGGAGGAAGAGCCGGACGCGGTTAAGCTGTCCACCCTGCACGCGTCCAAGGGGCTGGAGTACCCGCACGTCTACCTGGCTGGCGTCGAGGAAGGCCTGCTGCCGCACCTGGGCAAGGACGACGAGGACAGCGGCGACCCCGCGCGCGCCGCCGAGACCCTGGCCACGCGCATCCAGGAAGAACGCCGGCTGATGTACGTCGGCATCACGCGAGCGCAGCGCAGCCTGAACCTGAGCTGGTGCAAGAAGCGCCGCCGCGCGCGCGAAGACGTGGTGCGCGAGCCTTCGCGCTTCATCGAGGAGATGGGCCTGGGCGACGCCAAAGTGCAGGAAGACGAAGCCACGCGCGCCATGAGCCCCAAGGAGCGCCTGGGCATGCTGAAGGCGCTGCTGAAGAAGGACTAGCTGTGAAGATTCAATAGGTTGTATGCATGGTTCATCCGAACCGGATTTGAGAAACTGGAAATCGCCACCCCCCCAGTTCACTCAAGGAGCCCGGCCGGATGAACACCCATAAGCATGCCCGATTGACCTTCCTACGTCGACTCGAAATGGTCCAGCAATTGATCGCCCATCAAGTTTGTGTGCCTGAAGCGGCCCGCGCCTATGGGGTCACCGCGCCGACTGTGCGCAAATGGCTGGGCCGCTTCCTGGCTCAGGGCCAGGCGGGCTTGGCCGATGCGTCCTCGCGCCCGACGGTCTCGCCCCGAGCGATTGCGCCGGCCAAGGCGCTGGCTATCGTGGAGCTGCGCCGCAAGCGGCTGACCCAAGCGCGCATCGCCCAGGCGCTGGGCGTGTCAGCCAGCACCGTCAGCCGCGTCCTGGCCCGCGCCGGTCTGTCGCACCTGGCCGACCTGGAGCCGGCCGAGCCGGTGGTGCGCTACGAGCATCAGGCCCCCGGCGATCTGCTGCACATCGACATCAAGAAGCTGGGACGTATCCAGCGCCCTGGCCACCGGGTCACGGGCAACCGACGCGATACCGTTGAGGGGGCCGGCTGGGACTTCGTCTTCGTGGCCATCGATGACCACGCCCGCTTGGCCTTCACCGACATCCACCCCGACGAGCGCTTCCCCAGCGCCGTCCAGTTCCTCAAGGACGCAGTGGCCTACTACCAGCGCCTGGGCGTGACCATCCAGCGCTTGCTCACCGACAATGGCTCGGCCTTTCGCAGCCGCGCCTTCGCCGCGCTGTGCCATGAGCTGGGCATCAAGCACCGCTTTACCCGACCTTACCGCCCACAGACCAATGGCAAGGCCGAACGCTTCATCCAGTCGGCCTTGCGTGAGTGGGCTTACGCTCACACCTACCAGAACTCCCAACACCGAGCCGATGCCATGAAATCCTGGCTACACCACTACAACTGGCATCGACCCCACCAAGGCATCGGGCGCGCTGTACCCATCTCCAGACTCAACCTGGACGAATACAACCTATTGACAGTTCACAACTAGCGCTGCGGGAGCTGGCGGGGTGCCTGTCCCCGCGGGGACAGGCACCCGGGCGTTGCGGAGGGGGAACAAGGTGCCTGTCCCCACGGGGACAGGCACCCACGCCCTTGGTGCAGGGACAGGCGCGCCGTCAATGGAGTTCTTTCAACAGCAATTCCCAGAACCGCATGCGCGCGGCCAGGGTGGACACCAGGATGTATTCGTTGAGGGTGTGCGCGCCGTCGCCGTCGGCGCCCAGGCCGTCCAGGGTCGGCACGCCCATGGCCGAGGTGAAGTTGGCGTCGCTGCCGCCGCCGGTCATGGGGGCGTCTTCGAGCGCGAAGCCGGCCTGGGCGGCGAAATCCTGCGCCAGTTGCAGCAGCGCGCTGGCGGCTTCGGTCTTGACCATGGGCGGGCGGTTGAGCTCGACGTCGATGTCCAGTTCCATGTCGGGGCCGACGGCGCACAGGTTGCGCATGCGGCGCAGCACGTCTTCGGTCGCGCCCATGTCGGGCACGCGGAAATCGACCACGCAACGACATTGGGCCGGCACGGTATTGGTGACCGTGCCGCCGGCGATCGTTCCCACGCTGACGGTGATGCCGCGCTCGTAGTCGGTCATGCTTTCGAGTTCCAGCACCTGGTGCGCCATTTCGCGGATGGCGCTGCGGCCTTTCTCGTGCTGCATGCCGGCATGCGCCGGACGGCCCTTGACGTTCAGCCGCAGCATTCCGGTGCCCTTGCGCGCGGTCACGCACTTGCCGCCGTTGGGGCGCGCCGGCTCGCACACCAGCGCGTACTTGGCGCGCGCCGCGTAGTGCTCGATGTGTTCGCGCGAGGCGTGGCTGCCGGTTTCCTCGTCGGGCACCAGCAGGAAATCGACGGGCAGGGCGGTGGCGTCCGGGCTGGGCAGGCCGCGCAGGGCCGACAGCGCCAGGTAGATGCCGGCCTTCATGTCATAGCTGCCCGGCCCGTACAGGCGGTCGCCGTCGATGCGGCAAGGGTTGTCCTGCAGCGTGCCGATGGGATGCACGGTATCGATATGGCCGAGGATCAGCACGCCGGGGCGCGTATCGCCGGCAGCGCGATTGGTGGCGTGGACCAGCGGGCCGACCTCCGCGTTCAGCGGACGGATTTCCACGGCCAGCCCGACCGCGCGCGCGTATTCGGCGGCCAGGTGCGCCATGGCGGTGACGCCGGCTGGCGAGTTCGAAGGGGATTCGCATTGAATCCAGGACTGGATGCCAGCTACGAGCTGGTCGGTGTCGGGAAGCGTGGTCGTCATGGCGTGGGCGTGTAGTCAGCAGGGAGGATGGAGGGGACGGCGGTCAGGCCGATTGCGAGCCGGCCAGGCGGGCCAGTTCGGCTGCGTCGGGCATGCGGCCGTCGAACCAGAGGCTGGCGCACACCTGCGACATGGCCTGGCCGTCGTGGCCGATGCCCGGCACGACCTGCAGCTGCCAGCCGAACGGCAGGCCGCGTTGCGCGGCGGCGCGCCGGCCGGCTTCGTAGTAGTGCCGGGCGCGTGCATAGCGGTGCGGCCCCTGGCGCAGCGCCGCCGGTTCGGACGGCAGGTTGGGGTCGTCGGTGGCGATGTCCTGGTCGCCGGCCAGGATGGTCATGGGGTAGGCCAGCAGCCGGGCCAGGTGGTCCTCGGTCAGGCCCACGCCGTCCAGCCCTTCGGGGAAACGGTGCTCGAAGGTGGGCAGGGTGTACCAGCCCGGGTTGGCGGCCGTCACGGCATGAAACGGCGCATGCGGCTGGCTGCTCATCAGGCGGTGCACGAACTGGCCGCCGGCCGAATGGCCGAATAGGTAGACCTGCTCGCAGTCCGCGATCTCGGCGGCGCGGATGTTGGCCAGCACGCGCGCCACCAGGGCGTAGGTCCAGCCGTCGACGTGGCGCGGATTGCCGGCCGCGGTGAAGGCGCGGCCATTGTTGTAGCTTTCGACGCCCGGCCAGATTTCGTCCGAGAAGGTCGGCGCGACGATCAGCAGCTTGTGGCGGTCGGCCGCGGGAATCCAGAAATCGCGGTAGTCGGCGCCGTTGCGCAGCACGCCGTGCTGCACCACCACGACCGGCCGGTCCGGGGTGTAGCCATACGGGCGGTACGTATTCAGCGTGAAGGGACGGTCGGCGTTGCGGTCGTCGTCGAGGTAAGGAATGGCGTTGCGGCCCGCATGCCCCAGTTCCAGGGCAATGCGGTCGGCGTTGGTCAGGTCGGCGGGTTTCATTTTCAGCTTGCGGTGTCGTTCAGGTGGCAGGCCGAAACATGGCCTGGCGCGATTTCACGCAGCACCGGCGCCTGTTCGCGGCAGCGCGGCATGGCATGCGGGCAGCGCGGGTGGAACGTACAGCCCGGCGGCGGGTCCAGCGGCGACGGGATCTCCCCGCGGATCGGCGTGAAGACCCGGCCGCGCCGGCCTACGTCGGGCACTTCGGCCATCAGCGCCTGCGTATAGGGGTGGTTCGGAAGGGCGAAGATCTCGGCCGAGCTGGCCTGTTCGACGATCTTGCCCAGGTACATGATAGCGACCCGGTCCGAAATATGGCGCACCACGCCCAGGTCGTGGCTGATGAACAGGTACGTCAGGCCGCGCTGTTCGCGCAGGTCCATGAACAGATTGATGACCTGCGCCTGGATGGAGACATCCAGCGCCGCCACCGGTTCGTCGCATACGAGGAACCGGGGTTCGACCATCAGGGCGCGGGCGATGCCGATGCGCTGGCGCTGGCCGCCCGAGATCTGGTGCGAGTAGCGCTCGCGGTATTCGCGGTCCAGGCCCACCTCCGCCAGCGCGCGGTCCACCCGCGCCGGGATCTCGGCCGGCGGCGCCAGCTTGTGCACCTTGAGCGCTTCGGCCAGGATCTGGCGCAGGCGCTGGCGCGGGTTGAGCGAGGCCTGCGGATCCTGGAAGATCATTTGCACGCCCAGGACATAGGCAAGCCGGTCGGCGCCGCGCAGTTGCGCCGCCGGGCGGCCCTGGTACAGCAGCTCGCCGGCGCTCTCGCGGTGCAGGCCGGCGACCACCCGTCCCAGGGTCGATTTGCCGCAGCCGGATTCGCCCACCAGGCCCAGCACTTCGCCGCGGCGCGCCGACAGCGTCGGCGCCATGCCGTCGATCTGGCGCAGGCGCGCGCCGGGCTGCGTCTGCGCCGGCATCGATTCGAGCAGGCCGCGCGTGTAGGGGTGGCGCGGCGCGTCGAGCACGGCGTCCACCGGCCCCGATTCGACGATGCGGCCCGCATACATGACCGCGACGCGGTCGGCCAGCTCGGCCACCACGCCCAGGTCGTGCGTGATCCAGATCAGCGCCGTGTCGTGCTGGCGGCAGATTTCCTGCATGCGATAGAGGATCTGCCCCTGGATGGTCACATCCAGCGCCGTGGTGGGTTCGTCGCAGATGATCAGGTCAGGCTTGTTGAGCATGGCGATGGCGATCGCCACGCGCTGGCGCATGCCGCCGGAGAACTCGTGCGG
This sequence comes from Bordetella pertussis 18323, assembly GCF_000306945.1. Classification (NCBI taxonomy): domain Bacteria; kingdom Pseudomonadati; phylum Pseudomonadota; class Betaproteobacteria; order Burkholderiales; family Alcaligenaceae; genus Bordetella; species Bordetella pertussis. The sequence goes on from NC_018518.1 coordinate 383,288, forward strand.
GAAGCTGCGCAGGCGCTTATCGGGCGACGGAATGCCCACCGTCTCCAGCGCCTCGCGGCAACGTTCCATGGCCTGGGCGCGCGGGACGTTCTCATGCGTGAGAATGGCTTCGGCCATCTGTTCGCCGATGCGCAGCACCGGGTTCAGCGTCATCAGCGGATCCTGGAAGATCATGGCGATGCGGTTGCCGCGCAGCTGCCGCATCTGCTCTTCGCCCAGCTTGCGCAGGTCCTTGCCCTTGAAGCGGATCTCGCCTTCGACCACTTCGCCGGGCGGGTCGATCAGCCCCAGCAGCGAAAACCCGGTGACCGATTTGCCCGAGCCGGATTCGCCGACCAGCCCCACGATTTCGCCGCGGCGCACGACCAGGTCGACGCCGTCGACGGCGGGCCAGGCGCCGGCTTCGGTATGGAATGCGGTGCGCAGGCCGCGCACGTCCAGGAGGATGTCTTTCATGCTCGTCGCGGGTCCAGGCTTTCTCGGAGGCGATCGCCCATGATGTTGATGGAGAGGATAAGCAGCAGCAGCGCCAGGCCGGGGAACAGGTTGATCCAGTAGTCGCCCGACAGCAGGTACTGGAAGCCATTGGCGATGAGCAGGCCCAGCGAAGGCTCGGTGACCGGCACGCCCACGCCCAGGAACGACAGCGTGGCTTCCAGCACGATGGCGTTGGCGATCTGGATGGTGGCAAACACCATGACCGGCGCCATGCAATTGGGCAGCAAGTGGAACAGCATGATGCGCCAGGCGGGAAAGCCCAGGTTGGCGGCCGCCTCGACATATTCCTTGCGGCGCTCCTGCAAGGCGCGGCCGCGCATGATGCGCGCATAGTGCGCCCATTGCACCACCACCAGCGCCAGGATCACCTTGTCCACGCCGCGGCCCATCATGGCCAGCAGCACCAGCGCCACCAGGATGGTGGGAAAACCGAGGATGAAATCGACGATGCGCATCAGGACGGCGTCGATCACGCCGCCGGCATAGGCGGCCAGCAGGCCCACCAGGCTGCCGATGGCGGTGGCCAGCACCACCGCGGTCAGGCCCACCAGCAGGCTGATGCGCAACCCGTACAGAATGGCGCTGAACATATCGCGCCCCTGGTCGTCGGTGCCCAGCCAGTAGAAGCCGCCGTCCATGGTGGGCGAGCGCGGCGGCAGGCGGCCGTCGAGCAGGTTCAGGCTGGCGAGGTCGTAGGGATTCTGCGGCGCGAAGTACGGCGCCAGCAGGATCAGCGCCACCAGCGCCAGCAGCGCGATGACCGAACCGCGCACGGTGGGGCGGCTGTGCAGCTTCTTCAGGATCTGGGCGCGGCGCGGCGTCTCCGACAGGGGATGGACGGTGCGCGTGCGGCCGTTGCTCGGGGGATTTGCCATGTCTGACCTACTGTGCGGGGGCGACCAGTTGCACGCGCGGATCGAGCGCGGCGTAGAGTATGTCGACCACCAGGTTGATGACGACGAAGATCAGCGTGACCAGCATGACATAGGCCACCACCACGGGGCGGTCGAGCTGGTAGACGCTGTCGATCAGCAGCTTGCCCATGCCGGGCCAGGCGAAGACGGTTTCGGTGATCGTCGAATACGCGATCAGGTGGCCGAATTCCATGCCGATGACGGTAACGACCGGGATGAGGATGTTGCGCAGGATGTGGCGGCGCACGATGCGGCCGGGCTTGATGCCCTTGGCGCGGGCGAACTTCACGTACTCCTGCGATTGCGCCTCGACCACGCTCGAGGCGGTCAGGCGCAGCACCAGCGCCACGTTGGCGACCGCCAGGTTGATGGCCGGCATGATGACGTGCGACCAGCCGTCCAGCGTCAGGATGGACAGCGGCACGCCGAACAGGTTGGCGGTGTCGCCGCGCCCCGAGGCGGGCAGCCAGCCCAGCCAGACCGAGAACAGCAGGATCAGCATCATGCCCTGCCAGAAATTGGGCAGCGAGAATCCCAGCACCGAGGTGGCCATGATGCCGCGGCCCAGCGGCCGGTCGCGATGCAGGCCGGCCACCAGGCCGAGCGGAATGCCGATGGTACAGGTCAGGACGATGGCGACCAGCACCAGCTCGAACGTGGCCGGGATGCGCTGCAGGATCAGCGAGATGGCGGGGATGCCGTGGACGAACGAGTTGCCCAGGTCGCCATGCAGGGCGCGCCAGAGGAAGTTGCCGTACTGCTGCCATACCGGCAGGTCCAGGCCCAGGCGCGCGATCATGGCCTGGCGCGCCTCCGCGCTGGCCTCGGGACTGACCAGCAATTCGATCGGGTCGCCCACGGCGTACACCGCGAAGAACACCACGACCGAGACGGCCAGCAGGACGAACAGGCTTTGTATGAGCCTGCGCAGGATGAACAAGGCCACGTTATGGATTCCTTGGTGGTCTTCGAAAGACCGGTCCGGCCGTCGCCGGCCCGGCCGGTCAGATAGGTTGGGCCAGGCGCACCACGGTCACGCCCGGGCGCAGGTTCGCCAGCGAGGGCATGATCAGTACGCAATCATCGTAAGGCGTGGCGACCGGCTCGCCATCGGACCAGCCGATCACCGTGCCGGCGCGCGCAATCCGTTCCAGTCCCTGCCACGGCTGGGCAAAGCGGAAATCCGCGCTGCGCGCGGCCACCGCATGCGTGACGCGCAGCGCGCGCTGGCGCGGCGCCGCGTCGGCCAGCCAGCCGGGGGGGATATCGTCGGCTGCCAGGGTGCCGGCCTCCAGCAGGAAGCGCGCCAGGATGTCCCGCGCAACCGTGCGGCTGGCCGGCGCGCCGTGAAAGCCGCATTCGATCAGCAGCGAGCGCGTGCCGTTCTCGCCTTCGGCGCCGAAGCGGCCGTAGTCGCGCAGGCGCACGCCGGCCGCGTGTCCCGCATCGGCGACCAGATGGGCCGGGTTGCCCAGCTTGAGCGCCAGCTCGATATTGCGCGGTTGGGTGCCGGTCAGCTGCAGCGGCTCGTCGGCATTGCTCATCGAGTGGAAATCCAGCAGCCAGTCGGCCTGCTCCACCCATGGCAGCAGCGCACGCGCGCGGCGGCGCTCCTGCGTGTCGGGCGACGCCAGCTTGTCGGCGCTCCAGACCCGGTTCATGTCTTCGTCGACGAAGCGCGCCGGCGCGTAGTTCAGCGGATCGAAGCGGTCGAACGCCGCCAGGTTGCAGAATGCCAGCGTCAGCTTGCCGCGGCGCGGCCGCAGGCCGGCTGCCAGCGCGTCCTTCAGCGCCCAGGCGCCGCACAGCTCATTGCCGTGGATCAGCGCTGTCAGCAGCACGTGGCGGCCCGGCAGGCCCGCATCGAAGTGCCAGACCCCGGGCGTGGCGCCGTTGCCCACGCGCTCGGCGTCCAGCCTGGGACAGGCGAGTTCGAACGGGCGGACGGCGGCGACGGCGGGGGGCGGGGACATGGCAACTCCGGAAAGCGGCTCAAATTGTATAGGGGTTACAACTACGGCCCGCTGAAATGCGTAGGGGCGCCGCATGGCGGCGCCCCTGTCGCGCGGACGGAACGAACCCGTCCGGCTTCATGCCTACTTCTGGTCGGCGGGCTTGACCGACATGGCCAGCGTGAACTGGTCGCGGCGGCCTTCGTACGTCAGGCCCTTGCGGAAAGCCCAGATGCTGCTTTCGAAGTGCAGCGGGATCAGCGGCACGTTGTCCAGCGCGATCTGGGTCGATTGCTGCAGCAGCTTCTCGCGCTTGGCGACGTCCACCGTCACCAGGGCCTCGGTGAACACCTTGTCGAACTTGGCATTGGAGAAACCGCCATAGTTGCTGGTGCCCAGGCTCCTGGGCGAGTCCAGCGACGCCACCCACAGCTGGAACAGCGCCGAGGCTTCGCCGACTTCAGCCGGCCAGCCGCCCATCGAGAAGCTGAACTCGCGCTTGGCGCGCTTGGGGAAGTACAGCGAGGCCGTCATGGCGTCGACATTGGCCTTGATGCCCACGCGCGACAGGTACTGCGCCACGGCCTGGGCGATCTGGCCGTCGTTGACGTAGCGGTCGTTGGGCGTGGAAATCGTCAGCTCGAAGCCGTTTGCGTAGCCGGCCTCGGCCAGCAGCTTCTTGGCGCCTTCCGGGTCGTATTTGATCTCGGGGGCGTTGGGCACGCCGCCGAACATGCCGTCGGGCATGTACTGGTAGGCCGGCGTGGCGATGCCGTCCATCAGGCGCGTGACAATGGTCTTGCGGTCGATGGCCATCGAGATCGCCTGGCGCACGCGCAGGTCCTGCAGCGGGTTCTTGCCATCGGCGCTCTTGACCAGCGGGCTGGGGTTGCGGCCCACATCGGGCTGGAAGAAGATCAGGCGGATCGAGGGCGTGGCCACGAAGCCGAACTGCGGGTTGCTCTTGATGCGCGGCAGGTCGCGCGCGGCCGGGTTTTCGATCACATCGAAGTCGCCCGACAGCAGGCCGGTCAGGCGCGGGCCCGCGTTGGGTACCGGCACCATTTTCACGTCCTTCCAGTACGGCTTCGGTCCCCAGTAATTGTCATTGCGCTCCAGCTCGATGCCGGTGCCCTTGACGTACGACTTCAGCTTGTACGGGCCGGTGCCGATGGCGTCCTTGTCGTTGTTGAAGTCGGCGACGGTCGGCTACGGGCCGGTCACGCCGCAGCCTTCCTTCGGGTTGAACGTCAGCTTGCCGTGTTCGACGATGCCGTTCCACACGATGGGCAGCGAGCGCGCCAGCTCGGCCGGCAGCAGCGGCAGCGGCGCGGCCGTCTTGATGATGACGGTGTGCGCGTCGGGCGTCTGCACGTCCGCGATGCGCTTGGTGGTGTCCATGTAGGACTGCGAAACGTTGGTTTCGTTGTTCAGCGTGCGGCAGATCGTGAACAGCACGTCCTCGGACGTAAACGGCTTGCCGTTGGAGAACTTGACGTCGTCGCGCAGCTTGAATTCCCAGGTCAGGTCGTCCAGGTTCTTCCACGAGGACGCCAGCGCCGGAACCAGCTTCATGTCGGCATCGCGGCCGATCAGCGAGCTGTAGACGTGCACCGAGAACGCGTCGTTCTGCGTTTGCTTGTGATAGTGGGGGTCGGCGGACGTGGGTTCGGACGACAGGGCGATTTTCAGCGACTGTGCCGATGCGCTGCCGGGCACGGCCGCCAGGCCGGCGCTGGCGGCCAGCAGGGCCAAAGTGGTGCGCAACTTCATGGTGACAACTCCGGGTGGATACCGGCGCGATTATCGGTAGCCGGATCGCGCATTGTCAACGCGATGCGACAGCCAATGGGCGCGTGGGCCCGGGATATTGTCGGCGGGGAGGGGGAGCTGCGGGGAAGGGGGACGGAAGAAACGTCGCGTCTGCCAGACAGGCCAGACGCAACGCGGCGGCGCCGCGAGGGAGGCAACGGCGTCGCCTGCCATCCGCCGGCCGAGGCAGGCCCGGCGGGAGGCAAGACCGGTTCCGGCCGCGTGACTGCTTGCGGGCCGGAACCAGCGGTCAGCCGATTACCACTGCGAGCCGGTGTAGTGGGCGCTTTGGGCGCGGGCGCGGTTCATCGATTCGTTGACTTCGTCGATGAAGGCGAACACGGCGCGCACACCGCGGCCGACGCCGACGGCGGCAGCCTTCACGGCGGCCAGCGGGCGGATGGTGTTCGATTGGTCTTCCATAGCGCCGCGCAGCAGTTCACGCTCCAGCGAATCGGTCAGGCGGGCGTTGTGGCTAAGGGTCAAGTCGCTCATGGCTTACTCCAGTACGTTTCGTCTAGGTGTAAGCCATTATAGGGAAAACCCTAGGTGTTTGGCAAGCGAAATTCAGGGTTTACCCTAGGGTGTTGCAAAAACGCCTTTTTCAGCCGTTTCAATCACTTAGGCGCGGCTGTTGCGCAGGCGCCGGGCGCTGTCGGCCAGTTCGCCGGCGGTCAGGCCGATGGGTCCGACCCCGTGCGTCACCAGGGCGTCGGCGGCGGCGCCGTGCAGCCACACCGCGCCAGGCACGGCCTGCTCGGGCGCGATGCGCTGGGCGAGCAGGGATCCCAGGATGCCCGCCAGCACGTCGCCGGTACCCGCCGTGGCCAGCCCCGGGTTGCCGGTGCGGTTGATCCGGCAGGCGCCGGCGGGGTCGCAGACGATGCTGCCCGCGCCCTTGAGCACGATCCAGGCGCCGTAGCGCGCGGCCAGCGCCCGGGCGGCGCCGGGCCGGTCCGCCTGCACGGCCTCGGTGGACAGGCCGAGCAACCGGCCCGCCTCGGCCGGGTGGGGCGTGAGGACGACCGGGGCATCGCCCCAGCGCGCCTGCACGGCGCCGGCGGCCAGCAGGTTCAGGCCGTCCGCGTCGAGCACCAGCGCGGCGTCGCCGCGCAGCTGGAACAGTTCGGACAGGGCGTTGGCGGCCAGCGCGTCCATGCCGCAGCCGCAGCCGGCCGTCCAGGCGTCGATGCCCAGGCCCGCTTCCAGCAGGCCGCGGAAATCGCGCAGCATCAGTTCGGGCTGCATGGGGTCGCAGGGCAGCGGCGGGGTGTCGGCGACCAGGCCGACCAATACCTTGCCGGCCCCCACTTTCAGTCCGGCGCGGGCGGCCAGCAGCGCGGCGCCCACCATGCCGGGGCCGCCGCCGATCACGCCCAGGGTGCCGCAACTGCCCTTGTGGGCGTCGGTGGGCCGGGCGGCGAACAGGGCGGGCAGGTGCTGGCGCTCGATGGCCGGCAGGGAGGAGGAGGTAGGGGTGTCCATGCGGTGAAACTCCGGCGGGCGGCGGTGCCGCTTTCCACTATAGTGCCCCAAAGCCGGGCCGGCCGGCCACGCCCGATGGAGACAAAACATGAGTGAAACAGACACCAATCCCGAGCACTATGCCCGCTACCGGGCCTTGCGCATCCGCCGCCATCCGGAGGGCATCCTGGAGCTGGTCATGGGCGCCAAGGACGCCAGCGGCAAGTTGTCCACCGCCGACGAGCGCCTGCACCGCGAGCTGGCCGATGTGTGGCGCGATATCGATACCGACGACCAGACCCGGGTGGTGGTGATCCGTGGCGAAGGCAATGGGTTCTCGGGCGGCGGCGATCTGGGGCTGGTGCAGCAGATGGCCGAGGATTTCGAGGTGCGCACCCGGGTCTGGCGCGAGGCGCGCGACCTGGTCTACAACATCATCAACTGCAACAAGCCCATCGTCTCGGCCATGCATGGCGCGGCGGTCGGCGCGGGGTTGGTGGCGGGGCTGCTGGCCGATATCTCGATCGCGGCTCGCGATGCGCGCATCATCGATGGCCATACCCGGCTGGGGGTGGCTGCCGGCGACCATGCCGCCATCGTCTGGCCGCTGCTGTGCGGCATGGCCAAGGCCAAGTACTACCTGTTGCTGTGCGACGCGGTCAGCGGCGAGGAGGCCGAGCGCATCGGCCTGGTGTCGCTGTGCGTGGATCGCGCCGAACTGCTGTCCAAGGCCTTCGAAGTGGCCGGCCGCCTGGCGGCCGGCTCGCAAACCGCCATTCGCTGGACCAAGTACGCCTTGAACAACTGGCTGCGCATGGCGGGCCCGTCGTTCGATACGTCGCTGGCCCTGGAGTTCATGGGTTTTGCCGGGCCCGACGTGCACGAAGGCATCAAGTCGCTGCGCGAGAAGCGCGCGCCGGACTTCCGGTAAGGGGGCGTCCGTCCCCGTGGGGACAGGCGCCTTCCCGCCGCGCATCGGGACGGGCGCCGGCACCCGGCGTGCGGCCGGGCTACTTGTTGAAAAAGCGGGCGAAAGCCTGCTGGGCTTCGGGGCTGCGCAGGCGCTCGCGAAACTGTTCGGCCTCGTGGTCGAGCGTGGCGTGGATCGCGGCGCGGTCGGCCTGGCGCAGCATGCGCTTGCTTACGCGCAGCGCCTGGCGCGGCTGCGCGGCCAGGTCGGCGGCGACGGCCCGCGCGGCTGCCAGGGCCTGGCCCGGCTCGGTGACGCCGGTGAGCAGCCCGGCGGCATGCGCCTCGGCCGCGTCGAAGGCGCGCCCTTGCAACAGCCATTCGGCGGCCTTGCGCATGCCGGCCAGCCGGGGCAGCAGCAGGCTGGAAGCCCCTTCCGGGCACAGCCCCAGCGCCACGAACGGCATGCGCAGCCGGGCGGTGCCGGCCGCGAAGGCGAAATCGCAGTGCTGCAGCAGCGTGACGCCCACGCCGACCGCATGTCCTTCCACGGCGGCCAGCACCGGCACGTCGGTATCGACCAGCGCGCGCAGGAAGCGCAGGGCCGGGCTGTCGCCGGCCGCACGCTCGGCCTGGAAGTCGCGCAGGTCGTTGCCGGCGGTGAAATGGTCGCCGGCGCCGGTCAGGATGACCGCGGCCAGGCCGGCGTCGGCGGCGCGCAGCTGCGCCGCCAGCGCGTCGTAGGTGGCGGTATCCAGCGCATTGCGCCGTTCGGGGCGGTTGATGGTCAGGGTGAGCACGGCTGCGTCGCGCTCGGTCAGCAGGCTGTTCATCCCAGGTTGCGCGCGCCCAGCCGCGCCTGTGCCTGGGCATACTCGGCGCGCAGCGACGCGACCAGCTCGCGCGCCGGCAGCACGCTGGCAATGCCGCCTACGCCCTGGCCGGCGCCCCAGATGTCCTTCCAGGGCTTGGCCCGCGTCGTGCCGAAGTTGGACGAGGCCGCCTCGGCAGCCGGCAGGTCGGCCGGGTCCAGGCCGGCGGCCACGATGCTGGCTTTCAGGTAGTTGCCGGGAATGCCGGTGAAAAAAGGCGTGTACAGCACGTCGGACGCGCTCGCGTCGACGATGGCCTGCTTGTAGGCCTCGGAGGCATTGGCCTCGGCGGTCGCGATGAAGCGCGTACCCATATAGGCGAAGTCGGCCCCCGTGGCGAGCGCCGCCAGGATGCCCTGGCCCGAGGTGATTGCGCCGGACAGTACCAGCGGCCCATCGTAGAAGCGCCGTACTTCGGAGACCAGCGCGAACGGGCTGAGCGTGCCGGCGTGGCCGCCCGCGCCGGCGCACACCAGGATCAGGCCGTCGACGCCGGCCTCCAGGGCCTTCTCGGCGTGGCGCACGGTCGTGACGTCGTGGAAGACCTTGCCGCCCCAGGCATGCACGCCGGCAACCAGGTCGCCGGGCGCGCGCAGGCTGGTGATGATGTAGGGCACCCGGTGGCGGGCGCACACGTCCAGGTCGTGTTCGAGCCGGTCGTTCGACTGGTGGATGATCTGGTTGACCGCGTAGGGCGCCACGATGCCGTCCGGATGCGCGCGGCGGTGTTCGGCCAGGCCGGCCTCGACTTCGTCGAGCCAGTCGCCCAGCAGCGATTGGGGGCGCGCATTGAGCGCGGGAAACGACCCCATGACGCCGCTGACGCATTGCGCGATCGCCAGCTTGGGGTTGGAGACGATAAACATGGGCGAGCAGACCACGGGCAGGGTCATGCTGGCGTACAGCTCGGCAACCACGGGATGGGGCATGGCGGTGTCTCGTGCGTTCATGTGGGGCGATTCCAGTTGTTGAGCGCGGGGGTAATCTGTGCCTATAATTACTTACCAGTCGTCCGGTAATTAATTGATGAACCCATTTAACGGCAAGCGGCCAGCCCCTGTCAATGCAGGCGGGGGCGCGCCTTGCCCGCCAGGATAACGCCATGGCCGATGCTCCTGCCCCTGCTCCGAAGCGCGCGCGCGCCGGCCGCCCGCCCACGCTGGCCGCGCCGCGCGAGCGCATTCTCGAGGAGGCCGCGCGCCTGTTCGCCCGCAGCGGCTACGAAAACAGCTCAGTCGCCGACCTGGCCGCGGCCATCGGGGTGTCCAAGGCCGCCCTCTATCACTATTTCCCGACCAAGCAGGACATCTACGACGCCATCATCCTGGAAACGCTGGCCGGCCTGCTGCAGGCCGTGACCCGCGAGGTGGAGCGCCAGCACGAGGCCTGCGAACGGCTGCGCGCCTTCATGGTGGGGCATGCCCGCTATTTCGCGCGCCATCACGAGCAATTCGTGACCATGCTGATCGGCTATTCCGGCATGGCGCTGCCCGAGCGCGCCGACGCCGCGCAATTGCGCGACCGCTACGAACAACTGCTGCGCGACCTGCTGGAGCAGGGCATGGCCGCGGGGACGCTGCGCCGGCTGGACGTGGCGGCCACCGGCCGCGCGGTGCTGTCGATGCTGAACTGGATGGTGCGCTGGTACAAGCCTGGCCAGGGCGACAGCGCCGAGCAGATCGCCGACGGCTACTACGACTTGCTTTTCAACGGCCTGCGCATCTGACGCCGCGCGGGCCCATCCCACTTTATATTCCCTCGAGGTGCATCATGGCGCTGGACAATGAAACCCTGAACCTGTTGCTGGACGCGGTACGCCGCTTCGTCAACGACCGGCTGGTCCCGGCCGAGAACGAGCTGGCCGAAACCGGCCGCATTCCCGACGAGATCGTCCAGGAAATGCGCGACCTGGGCCTGTTCGGCCTGTCGATCGCCGCGGATTATGGCGGGCTGGGCCTGACCATGGAAGAGGAAGTGCGCGTGGTGTTCGAGCTGGGGCAGACCTCGCCGGCTTTCCGGTCGCTGGCCGGCACCAATATCGGCATCGGTTCGCAATCCATCGTGCTGGCCGGCACCGACGACCAGCGCCAGCGCTTTCTGCCCAAGCTGGCCAGCGGCGAGCTGATCGGCTCGTTCGCCCTGACCGAGCCGGACGCCGGCTCGGATGCCATGGCGCTGCGCACCAGCGCGGTCCGCAACGGCGACCACTATGTCCTGAACGGCACCAAGCGCTTCATCACCAATGCGCCGGTCGCCGGGCTGTTCTCGGTCATGGCGCGCACCGCGCCCGAGCGCCGCGCCGATTCGATCTCGTGCTTCCTGGTCGAGGCCGGCACGCCGGGCGTGACGCTGGGCAAGCCGGACAAGAAAATGGGCCAGGCCGGCGCCTTGACCTGCGACGTGGTGTTCGACAATTGCCGGGTGCCGGCCGAGGCGCTGCTGGGCGGCAAGGAGGGCACGGGCTTTCGCACCTCGATGCGCGTGCTGGACAAGGGGCGGCTGCATATCGCGGCGCTGTGCGTGGGCATCGCCGAGCGGCTGGTGCGCGATGCGGTGCGCTACGCGCTCGAGCGCAAGCAGTTCGGCCAGCCGATCGCGGAGTTCCAGCTGGTGCAGGCGATGATCGCCGACAGCCAGACCGAGCTGTACGCGGCGCGTTCGATGGTGCTGGACGCCGCGCGCAAGCGCGACCTGGGCCAGAACGTGACGATGGAGGCGGCCTGCAGCAAGCTGTACGCCACCGAGATGGTCGGGCGCGTGGCCGACCGGGCGGTGCAGATCCACGGCGGCGCGGGCTATATCTCCGAGTACGCGGTCGAGCGTTTCTACCGCGATGTCCGCCTGTTCCGCATTTTCGAGGGCACCAGCCAGATCCAGCAATTGGTCATCGCGCGCGAAACCCTCAAGGCGTACGCGTAGCGCAGCCGCGTTGTTGTGCGCGCCGCGCACAACAACGTGCCGAAAACAAAACTTGCCGCCTGGCGCCAGGGGCTAATATGCCTGCTTCTCCTGGCTCTTTCTTTCTACCGACATGTCGCAACGTCCTGCTCCCCTGACCGGCATTCGCGTGCTGGATCTCACCCGCGTGCTGGCGGGCCCCTGGTGTACCCAGAACCTGGCCGACCTGGGTGCGGAAGTCATCAAGATCGAACGGCCCGGCGCGGGCGACGACACGCGCGCCTGGGGGCCGCCCTATCTGAAGGATGCGGCCGGCAACGACACCACCGAGGCGGCCTACTACCTCTCGGCCAACCGCAACAAGCTGTCGGTGGCGCTGGACATCGCCACGCCGCGCGGGGCGGAGCTGGTGCGCGAGCTGGCGCAGCAATGCGACATCCTGGTCGAGAACTTCAAGGTCGGCGGCCTGCGCAAGTACGGGCTGGACTACGAAAGCGTCAAGGCCATCAACCCGCGCCTGATCTATTGCTCGATCACGGGCTTCGGCCAGACCGGCCCGTATGCCAGCCGCCCCGGCTACGATTTCATGATCCAGGGCATGGGCGGCCTGATGAGCATCACCGGCGAGCGCGACGACCTGCCCGGCGGCGGCCCGCAGAAGGCGGGCGTGGCGGTGACCGACCTGATGACCGGCATGTATTCCACGGTCGGCATCCTGGCCGCGCTGCACGAGCGCAACCGCAGCGGGCTGGGCCAGCATATCGACATGGCCCTGCTCGATTGCCAGGTGGCCATGCTGGCCAACCAGAATCTCAATTACATGACTTCCGGCAAGGCGCCGCGCCGGCAACGCACACCAGAACCTGGTGCCCTACCAGGTGTTCGCGGTCAGCGACGGCCACCTGATCGTGGCGGTGGGCAACGACAGCCAGTTCCGCAATTATTGCCGCGTGATCGACCTGCCCGAACTGGCCGACGATCCGCGCTTTGCCACCAATCCGCAGCGGGTGCAGAACCGCGACGAGCTGGTGCCGCTGCTGGCCGAGCGCATGGCCACCGGCGAGCGCGATGTCTGGCTGGCCGCGCTGGAAAGCGCCGGCGTGCCGGCCGGGCCCATCAATACGCTGGACCAGGTCTTCGAAGACCCGCAGGTGGTGGCCCGCCAGATCAGGCGCGAGCTGCCGCACCCGAGCGCCGGCACCGTGCCGACCGCCAGCAGTCCGCTGCGGTTCTCCGACAGCCCGGTCGAGTACCGCCGCGCGCCGCCGCTGCTGGGCGAGCACACCCGCCAGGTGCTCAGCGAGCGCCTCGGGCTGTCCGAGACCGAAATCCAGGCCCTGGCCGCGGGACAGGGCTGACCGATACCTGGGCGCCGTTCGCCGCCGCGCGCAGGCGTGGCGGGCGCGGCGTCCACCATACTTGAACCAGGCAGGAGCAAAGAATGAGCGAGATCCAGACTATCGGCATCGTGGGCGCCGGCGCCATGGGGCGTGGCATTGCCCAGATCGCCGCGCAGGCCGGCGTGCTGGTGCGGCTGTACGACACCAACGCCGCCGCGGTGGAAGCGGCGCGCGACGCGTTGCGTCAAACCTGGGACAAGCTGGCCCAGAAGGGTAAGCTGAGCGAGGCCGACGCCCAGGCTGCGCTGGCGCGCATCGCGCCGGCGGCGGCGCTGGCCGATCTGGCCGATTGCCAGCTGGTCATCGAGGCGGTGATCGAGCGGCTGGACGTCAAGCGCGACCTGTTCGCGGCGCTGGAAGAAATCGTGGCGGCCGACTGCGTGCTGGCCTCGAACACGTCGTCGTTGTCGATCACCGCCATTGCGGCGGCGTGCAAGCGCCCGCAGCGCGTGGTCGGCTATCACTTCTTCAACCCGGTGCCGCTGATGAAGGTGGTCGAGGTGATCGACGGCCTGCGCAGCGATCCCGCCGTGGGCGATGCGCTGGCCGAGCTGGCGCGGCGCATGGGCCATACGCCGGTGCGGGCCAAGGACATGCCCGGTTTCATCGTCAACCACGCCGGCCGGGGCATGAACACCGAAGGCCTGCGGGTGGCGCAGGAGGCCGTGGCGCCGTTCGACCAGATCGACGCCATCATGCGCGAACAGGCCGGTTTCCGCATGGGCCCGTTCGAACTGCTGGACCTGACCGCGCTGGATGTCTCGCATCCGGTGATGGAATCGATCTACCGGCAGTTCTTCGACGAGCCGCGCTTCCGGCCGTCGCCCATCACGACCGTGCGGCTAGCTGTGAAGATTCAATAGGTTGTATGCATGGTTCATCCGAACCGGATTTGAGAAACTGGAAATCGCCACCCCCCCAGTTCACTCAAGGAGCCCGGCCGGATGAACACCCATAAGCATGCCCGATTGACCTTCCTACGTCGACTCGAAATGGTCCAGCAATTGATCGCCCATCAAGTTTGTGTGTCTGAAGCGGCCCGCGCCTATGGGGTCACCGCGCCGACTGTGCGCAAATGGCTGGGCCGCTTCCTGGCTCAGGGCCAGGCGGGCTTGGCCGATGCGTCCTCGCGCCCGACGGTCTCGCCCCGAGCGATTGCGCCGGCCAAGGCGCTGGCTATCGTGGAGCTGCGCCGCAAGCGGCTGACCCAAGCGCGCATCGCCCAGGCGCTGGGCGTGTCAGCCAGCACCGTCAGCCGCGTCCTGGCCCGCGCCGGTCTGTCGCACCTGGCCGACCTGGAGCCGGCCGAGCCGGTGGTGCGCTACGAGCATCAGGCCCCCGGCGATCTGCTGCACATCGACATCAAGAAGCTGGGACGTATCCAGCGCCCTGGCCACCGGGTCACGGGCAACCGACGCGATACCGTTGAGGGGGCCGGCTGGGACTTCGTCTTCGTGGCCATCGATGACCACGCCCGCGTGGCCTTCACCGACATCCACCCCGACGAGCGCTTCCCCAGCGCCGTCCAGTTCCTCAAGGACGCAGTGGCCTACTACCAGCGCCTGGGCGTGACCATCCAGCGCTTGCTCACCGACAATGGCTCGGCCTTTCGCAGCCGCGCCTTCGCCGCGCTGTGCCATGAGCTGGGCATCAAGCACCGCTTTACCCGACCTTACCGCCCACAGACCAATGGCAAGGCCGAACGCTTCATCCAGTCGGCCTTGCGTGAGTGGGCTTACGCTCACACCTACCAGAACTCCCAACACCGAGCCGATGCCATGAAATCCTGGCTACACCACTACAACTGGCATCGACCCCACCAAGGCATCGGGCGCGCTGTACCCATCTCCAGACTCAACCTGGACGAATACAACCTATTGACAGTTCACACCTAGGCCGTAAACATTGGTGGCCACTTGTGCCGCAATGCGCCAGCAGGGAACTTGCTACGCGCATCGGTTTGGCAGATCATTGGAAGCCGGCCGACGGGCGCCGGCGCATAGGGCCGCCGCGCAAGGCTGTGCGAGCCGGGCGGCTCCAGGGAGGAATCCATGATTTCCCGCGTGAGCAAGTTTGCTGCTTGTACTCTTGTGTCCCTGTTTTGTTCCACGGCCGCCTGGGCCCAGGCCTCGGCCAGCAAGGAACTGACGCCACAGCAAAAACGCATGGCCGAATGCAACAAGTCGGCAACCGGCAAGACCGGCGACGAGCGCAAGGCCTACATGAGCAGTTGCCTCAAGGGCGAAGAGCCCGCCAACAAACTGACCCCGCAGCAGCAGCGCATGAAAGACTGCAACTCGCGCGCCTCCGAACAGGCCCTGACCGGCAAGAAGCGCAAGGCCTACATGAGCACCTGCCTTTCGGGGAAAAGCTGAAGCCTCATCCCCGCGTGCCTGTCCCCGCACGGGGACAGGCACGCGCCGACTTCAGACAGACGCTGACTGCGGTGCCTGTCCCCACCGGGACAGGCACCCGATGGTCACACTGTCGCCACGGGCGTCACCGGCGAGCCGATGGCATGGGGCAGGCGCAGCGGCGGCGCGGTCAGCATGAAGCGGTGGCGGCCGTTGGCGTGCAGCCATTCGGCCAGGTCCTTGAGGTACCACAGTTCGGCCAGCGGCAGGCCCAGCTTGAACAGGCAGTGGTGGTGCAGCGGCAGCATGGCGCGCGGGCCCTGGCGTTCGCGCGCGGGGTAGGCCTCGACCGCGTAGTTGTCGGCGCAGATGGCGGCGATGCCGCTGTCGGTGATCCACTGCAGCAGTTCGGCGTCGGTGCCGTCCAGCGCGGCGCCATATTGATGCAGCACGTCGGCGTCGGGCTTGCCGTTCATGCCGACCACGGCTTTGGCGTAGCCGGTGCGCAGCACCAGCATGTCGCCGGACTCGATCTCGATGCCGTCTGCCGCCAGCGCCTGCGTCAGTTCCTTGTAGCCCACCAGGGTGCGTCCGGCGCCGTAGTGGCGCGCCAGGTCCAGCAGCACGCCGCGGCCCTGCACGCTGTGCTGGGCCAGGTTCTCGATGCCCAGCTTGAGCGCGGACGAGGGGCCGCCGGTATTGCAGCCGCAACCGGCGTGGTCGGCGTCGGCCGGCCCGACGATGTCGATGCCGGCGCGGTAGCCGTTGTAATAGCACAGCTCGGCGCGGCCGTCGCCGTCGGCGTCGAACAGCGCGCCGACGTGGGCCAGCGAATCCCATTGCGTGGAGTACTGCATCGATAGCAGCACCTGGTCGTCGCTGAGCACATCGACCGCGTCGGGGTTGATATTGCGCAGCGGGAAGTTCACGTATGGCGTGTCCTGCAGGCGCGTGGGGCTGAGCTGCGGCGGATGGCGCCGCGGGTTGAGCACGTTGCCGCCGGGCAGGTCCAGCGGCAGCGACAGGCAGAAGCTGCGGCCGGCGCGGATTTCCTGCGCCGCCTTGAGCACTTCGGCCGGCGTGATCAGATTCAGGCGGCCCAGTTGGTCGTCCGGGCCGAAGTCGCCCCAGTTCGAACCGGGCGGCCGTTGTTTCCAGCGTTGCATGCCGTTCACTCCGTGAGGAAGCCGGTCAGCGCGCGCGTGAAGGCTTCCGGTTGCTCCCAGTTGGAAATATGCGAGGTGTCGAGCTCGACATAGCGCGCGCCGGGGATGGCGGCGGCCAGCGCCTTGCCGTCCTGCGGCGTGGCGGCCAGGTCGTGGGTGCTGCTGATGACCAGCGTGCGGGCGCGGATGGCGGCGACGCGTTCGCGCAGGTCGGCGTCACGCAGCGCCGCGCAATTGGCCATGTAGCCGGCGTCGGGGATGCGGCGCAGCATGTCGACCAGGACCTGGACCAGGCCGGGTTCGGCGGCGCGGTATTGCGGCGTCAGCCAGCGTTCGACCAGCCCGGGCGCCATGGTTTCCAGCCCGTCCTGGCGCACTGCGGCGATGCGCGCGCTCCAGCCCTCGGCGCTGCCGATGCGCGCGGCGGTATTGCACAGGACCAGGCGGTCGATCAGCTCGGGGCGTTCCAGCGCCAGCCACATGCCGGTGGGGCCGCCCATCGACAGGCCGCAGAAGTGCGCGCGTTCGATCCGCAGGTGTTCCAGCAGTTCGGCGACGTCGCCGCCCAGCTGCGCGAAGCTGTACTCGCCATCGGGTACGGACGATTTGCCGTGGCCGCGCGTGTCGTAGCGCAGGACGCGGAAGCGGCGGCTCAGTTCGGGGATCTGGCGCGCCCACATATCGGCGCAGGTACCCAGCGAGTTGGACAGTACCAGCACGGGGGCGTCGGCGGGGCCGTCGATGACGTAATACAGGCGCGCCTGGCTGAGGTCGGCGTAAGACATGGTGATTCCTGAAGCGGGGCCTGCCCGCCCTGGGCAGGCAGACAATTACAGATAGGAGGTGCCGTCGACGTAGGCTTTGCGCCAGCGGGTGATCGCGACCCGCTCGAACAGCCCGGCCAGGTGGAACGGGTCGGCCTGGATGAACTGCTCGGCGGCGGCGCGCGTGTCGACATCCACTACGTACAGGCCGCCGCCGAGGTCCTTGCCGTCGTCGTCCAGCTTGGCGCCGCAGGCCAGCAGCAGGTGCTTGTGCTGGTCGAGGAACTGCAGGTGCGCATTGCGGTGCTGCTGGCGCACGGCCAGGCTGCCGGGCTTGTCGAAGGTCTCGATGATGTAGGGCATGGCGGTTTCCTGAGGGAGTGGGCGATCAGATCGCGGACGGGTGGCGCGCCAGCGCGGTAACCTGGATGTCCATGTACGGGAACAGCGGCAGCGCCGACAGCATCTGGTGCAGCTCGTCGTTGTCGGCGGCGTCGAAGATGCTGACGTTGGCGTAGCGGCCGGCCACGCGCCACAGGTGGCGCCACTTGCCATCGCGCTGCATCTGCTGGGCCAGGGCTTTTTCGTCGGCCTTCAGTTTGTCGGCGCGCTCGGCGGGCATGTCGGGCGGCAGGTTGACTTGCATTTGAACCATGAACAGCATGGGGAACTCCTTCGATCGGTAAAAGCCCCGGCCGCCGGCCGGGGCGCAATGGGCGTTCAGTCGGCGAACTTCAGCGGCAGGCCGGTCAGCGCCAGCAACTGCTCGCGCGTGGTGTCGCCGAACAGGTCGGTCACGGTGATCTGGCCGGCCCGCAGGTCGAACACCGCCATGTCGGTATAGACGCGCGAGACGCAGCGCACGCCGGTCAGCGGGTAGGTGCAGGCCTGCACCAGCTTGCTCTGGCCGTCGCGGGTCTGCAGTTCCATCATGACGAAGACATCCTTGGCGCCGATGGCCAGGTCCATAGCGCCGCCCACGGCGGGGATGGCGTCGGGCGCGCCGGTGTGCCAGTTGGCCAGGTCGCCCTGCTGCGACACCTGGAACGCGCCCAGCACGCAGATGTCGAGGTGGCCGCCGCGCATCATGGCGAACGAATCGGCATGGTGGAAGAACGAGCAGCCGGGCAGTTCGGTGACCGGCTGCTTGCCGGCGTTGATGAGGTCGTAGTCTTCCTGGCCCTTGGCCGGCGCCGGGCCCATGCCCAGCATGCCGTTCTCGGTGTGCAGGATGACTTCGCGGTCGGCGGGCAGGTGGTTGGCCACCAGCGTGGGCAGGCCGATGCCCAGGTTGACATAGGCCCCTTCGGGGATGTCCTGCGCGACGCGGGCGGCGATTTCGTCGCGGGTCAGCTTGCTGCTCATTACTGCTCCTTGGCGCCGCGCGGGGCGTCGATTTGCACCACTCGTTTGACGAAAATGCCGGGCGTGACGACGGCCTCGGGGTCGAGCTGTCCCAGCTCGACCACCTGCCGCACCTGCGCCACGGCCACGCGCGCCGCGCTGGCCATGATGGGGCCGAAGTTGCGCGCCGTCTTGCGGTACACCAGGTTGCCCCAGCGGTCGCCGCGTTCGGCCTGGATCAGGGCGTAGTCGGCGTGCAGCGGGTACTCCAGCACGTACTGGCGGCCGTTGATCTCGCGGGTTTCCTTGCCGTCGGCCAGCGGCGTGCCGTAGCCGGTGGGCGTGAAGAAGGCGCCGATGCCGGCGCCCGCGGCGCGGATGCGCTCGGCCAGGTTGCCCTGCGGCACCAGTTCGAGCTCCAGCTTGCCGGCGCGGTACAGGCCGTCGAAGATCTGCGAATCGACCTGGCGCGGAAACGAGCAGATGATCTTGCGCACCCGCCCGGCGCCCAGCAGCGCGGCCAGGCCGGTGGTGCCGTTGCCGGCGTTGTTGTTGATGATGACCAGGTCCTTGGCGCCCTGCTCGAGCAGGGCGTCGATCAGTTCCATGGGCTGGCCGGCGGTGCCGAAGCCGCCAATCATGACGGTGGCGCCGTCCGGGACGTCGGCCAGGGCGTCGGCCGCGGTAGCAACGAGCTTGGAAATCATGGGTATCGTCGGTAGAGGTGGCGTGTGATAATTTGTTCTATATCAGAACAACCGTTCTTCTGAAGAACATCGTTTCATGGTGGTCAGGGGGTGTCAAGGCGCCTGGCCGCGGCGCGGCCGGCCGGCGAAATGGCCTCGCGCCTCTACAATGGCGCGCGTTCCGAGCGGCTGCATTTCCACCTTCTGCATACAGGTTCCATGGTCGAGCAAGTACCCCAGCAACCCGGCGTCAGCTATGTGCAATCGTTTGCGCGCGGCCTGTCCGTGATCCGTGCCTTCGGTCCGCAGCGCCCGCAGATGACCCTGTCGGAGGTGGCCGCCGCCACGGGGCTGACGCGCGCCGGGGCGCGCCGCATCCTGCTGACGCTGGCAAGCCTGGGCTACGTCGCCCAGGAAGACCGGCGCTTCACCCTGACGCCGCGCATCCTGGAGCTGGGCTATGCCTACCTGTCGGCTACGCCGCTGTGGGACCTGGCCCTGCCCTATATGGAAGAGGTGGCCGAGACCACGCGCGAATCGTGCTCAGTCTCGGTGCTCGATGGGGTGGACATCGTCTACATCCTGCGGCTGTCGACGCACAAGGTCATGACCATCAACCTGGCGGTGGGCAGCCGGCTGCCGGCCTGGGTCACCTCGATGGGCCGCGTGCTGCTGGCCGGGCTGCCCGAGGCCGAGCAGGATCGCCTGCTGGACGAAAGCCAGATCCAACCCTACACGCCGGCCACCGTGGTCGACCGCGCCGAACTCAAGCGGATCCTGGCGGGCGTGCGCGCCGACGGCTACGCCTGCGTGGTGCAGGAGCTGGAGCCCGGCCTGCAATCGGTGGCGGTGCCCATCGTCGACCGGGGCGGGCGCGTCATCGGCGCGATGAACGTCAGCGGCCATGCCAACCGGTACTCGCGCGAAGAGATGCTGCAGGCTTTCCTGCCGCCGTTGCGCAGCGCGGCCGAGCACATCAACCAGGCGCTGCGGCGCCGCTGAGGCGGCGCGCGCGCGATGCGCGAGCAGGCGGGCAGGAGCCATGGCCGCGTTCAGACGGGCGCCACGCCCAGCGTGGTGCCGCCGCACACATAGAGCACCTGGCCGGTCACGAAGCCGTTGTCCGGCGACAGGAAGAACATCGCGGCGCGCGCCACGTCCTCGGGCGTGCCCAGCCGCTTGACCACGATGCTGTCGATGATGCGCTGCGTGCGCGGCGCGCCTTCGGGGTTGCTGTTGCGAAACAGCTCGGTGGCGATGGGGCCCGGGCCGATGGCGTTGACCGTGATGCCGTCGCCTCCCAGCTCCATGGCCAGGGTGCGCGTCAGGCCGATCAGCCCGGCTTTGGTCGCCGAATAAACCACCCGTTCGGGCTTGCCCAGCGCCGCGCGCGAGGACATGTTGACGATGCGGCCGTAGCCCGCCGCGCGCATGGCCGGCAGCGCCGCCTGGACCAGGATCATGGCCGTGCGCAGATGCAGCGCAACGACGTAGTCGAGATCGGCCAGGGTCGCGGTGTCGGCGGTGCCCGGGCGCGTGGCGCCAGCGTTGTTGACCAGCCCGACAATGTCGTAGGCCTCGGTCACTTCCCTGGCGACGGCCAGCGTCTGCGCTTCATCGGTCAGGTCGGCCTGGTACGACGCCAGGCCTTGCGGCGCATCGGCGGGCAGGCGGTAATCGATGTTGACGACACGGTGGCCGGCATCGAGCAGGGCGCGGGCGATGGCCGCGCTGATGCCGGACGAGGCGCCGGTGACCAGGTAGGCGGTGGGTTTCATGGCTGGGCTCCGTAAGGAAGGCGCGGCGGCGTCAGTGGGTCAGGTAACCCCAGGCAAGCACCGCGGCAATGTGGATGACGCCGACCCACAGCATCATGATGACGGTATAGCCCATCACGTCGCGCAGTTTCAGCTTCGACAGCGCCAGGGCGGGCAGGATCCAGAACGGCTGCACCAGGTCGTTCCAGGCGTTGCCCAGCATCACGGCCATGGTGGTCTGGTTGAG
The DNA here is from genome assembly GCF_000306945.1 of Bordetella pertussis 18323. Classification (NCBI taxonomy): domain Bacteria; kingdom Pseudomonadati; phylum Pseudomonadota; class Betaproteobacteria; order Burkholderiales; family Alcaligenaceae; genus Bordetella; species Bordetella pertussis. The sequence goes on from NC_018518.1 coordinate 404,325, forward strand.
CGCGCTGCCGATCTCCTTGGCGGCGTCGATCATGAACGGGCCCTGGATCACCCAGTGGCCGCCGGCCGAGGGCGCGAAGAAGTTGATGACGAACGAGCTGATCAGGCCCCAGAACGGCAGGCTGCCCGGCGAGGCGACGTCGACGAACACCTTGGAAATGGTGGCCACCAGCCCGGAGCCGGCCATGATGGCCATGATGGCCATGATGCCCGCATAGAAGGGGTACTGCAGGATGATGCCGGAGATGGTCTTGATGCCTTCGTTCAGCTTGGCCACATAGGCCGCGGGGGTGCCCAGCAGGATGATGCCCAGGAACAGGATGATGAAGTTGATCAGGTTCAGGTCCAGCGACTTGCCGTCCATGAAGTAGAACACCACATAGGCGATGCCCAGCAGGCCGATCAGCAGGCTGAGGATGCGGCTGTTGTTCAGGCGGCTGGCCAGCGTATCCTCGGCGGTCAGCTCGTCGGCGGTCTTGGCCGGCGCGCTGCTCTGGTCGATGGCCGGGTCCACTTCGACGACCTGTTCGCCCTGCTTGGGGTGCAGCCAGGCGTTGAGCAGCGGCAAGGTGACGATGATCACCAGGCTGGTGATCAGCATGGGCAGCGAGAAAATGGTTTCCGACAGCGGAATCACGCCCATCTGGTCGGCCGTCGGATGGCCGGGCGTGGTGACCAGCACCGGGATGCTGGCCGACAGGCCCAGGCCGTACATCGTGAAGCCGCTGTAGGCGGCGGCGATGATCAGCGGGTAGTGCACGCCCTTGACCTTCAGCGCCAGTTTCTTGGCGACCACGCCGCCGATCACCAGGCCGAACCCCCAGTTCAGGTAGCTGCCGACGCCGCCGACCAGGGTCGCGACAATGATGGCGGTGCGCGGCTGGTGCACGTGGCTGACGATGCGGTCGAGCAGGCGGTCGGTCAGCGGCGCGGTGGCCAGCACATAGCCCATGGCCAGGATGACGGCCATCTGGGTGGTGAAGGCCAGCAGGCTCCAGAATCCCTTGCCCCATTCACGGGTGATCTGGTCCAGCGGCTGGCCTTCGATGCCGAAAGCCATCAGCACGGTCAACAGGGTCAGCGCGATCGCGAAAACGAATGGATCGGGCAGATACTTGCGCATCAGCTCCGTGAAAAAGGACGTGAGTTTATTCATGGTGCTTCCTACATATTCTTGGTAAGGCGTTGCGTTTGCGTGGTATGGGGGGCCTGTCCCCGCGGGGACAGGCCCCGGAATGCGGGCGGCAAGGCTGGGGGGATGCAGCGGTCAAACCGGCTTTCTGTTCTCGAGCCAGGCGGCCAGTTCGGCCAGCGCGGCGCTCTTGTCGCGCAGCACGCGCTCGCGGCGCTCGGGCGGCCAGGCATAGAAGCCCTGGCCGCTCTTGGCGCCCAGTTCGCCTGCCTGCACCTTGTTCTCGAGCAGTTCGGACGGCGTGGTGCGGTTTTCGAGATCCTGGTAGAGATAGCTGGCGATCGCGTAGTGCACGTCGATGCCATTCATGTCGCGCTGCTCCAGCGGGCCGGACAGCGCCAGGCGGATGCCCAGGCTCCACTTGACGACTTCGTCGATGTCCTCGGCGCTCGCCACGCCTTTTTCCAGCAGGGAGATGGCTTCGCGCGCCAGGGCGTGCTGGATGCGGTTGGCGATGAAGCCGGGAATATCCTTGCGTACCAGCACCGGCCGCTTGCCGCCGGCGCGCAGCATGTCCATGACCCGCGCCACGGTCTGCTCGGACGTATCGTCGTTGCGCACCACCTCCACCAGCGGGATCACATCGGCCGGCGTGAAGAAGTGGGTGCCGACGAAGCGGTCGCGGCGCGTGACGGCCTGGGCGATGTCGTTGATCGACAGGCCGGAAGTGTTGGTGGCGAAGATGGCCTGCGGATCGCACAGGGTGTCGAGCCGGGCGAAGATGTCGCGCTTGAGCGCCAGTTTTTCCGGCACCGCCTCGATCACCAGCTGCGCCGAACAGGCCGCTTTCAGGCCGGCGTCCATGCGGATGCGCTGCATGGCCGGCGCGATGGCGTCCGGCGCGTACACGCCCAGTTGCCGTTCGATGACCTGGGCGGCGCGCGTCAGTGCGCCTTCCATCGGGTCGATCAGCACCACGTCGAAGCCCTTGGAGGCGAACAGGGCAGCGATGCCGCTGCCCATGGCGCCCGCGCCGACGACCGCCAGATTCTGGATGGGGTTATCCATTGCATGCTCACTCGGATGAAGCCGCGGCGTGTCTCGGGCTGCCCGGCGGCGTCCGGCAGGCCGGGCGTCTCTTCCGTAGGGTGCCTTCCTGTGTCGCAGCCAGAAAAATCTTTGTGTTTTACATACGAACATTTGTGCGCATATAGAATTTATTTCGGGATAGTACTAAGAATCCAGATGGCGGACAAATCAGGCCAAGGGAGCGTCCATCAGGTGGGCGCGCCATCACGTGATCGCGAGCCTGTACCGGTGCGGGCGGTCAAGCGTCGATGGCGTGCGGCAGCGTGCCTGTCCCCGCGGGGACAGGCACCCGGAGCGCTGGGGTGTTCATGGCGCATGACAGAGCGCCTGTCCCCGTGGGGACAGGCGCTCTTGCCGCTGGTGTCGCTCTCCATGCGGGGACAGGCCCTTCGGAGAGTTGGCGGGTGTCAGCCCCTGTGCCGAGGCGGGCGCAGGGTCAGTAGCGGTAAGTGAGGCTGGCGCTGAGCTGGTGATCGACCCAGTGCGTGGCAAGCTGGCCCGTGTAGCCCAGCCCCAGCGCGAGGCCTGGCGCGAACTCGGCGCGCAGGCCGAGCGCGCCCTGTACGCGTGTGCGCGGCACGGGCCAGTAGCCGCTGGCGCCCTGGTCCTGCGCCAGGCCGGCGAAACCGCCGGAGGCGGCGTAGCGCCGCGCGCGCAGGTCATGCCAGACGCCCAGTTGCAGCTGCGCCGTCATGGGCGTGGCTCCCAGCATGAAGGCATGGCGGCTTTGCAGTTGCGCCCACAGCGTGGGCACGGTGCGCGTCAAGGCGTGGGCGCGCAGCCCCAGTCCTTGCGCGCCGCTCTCGCTGAAACCTTGCTGGCGCAGATGCGTGAGTTGCAGGCCCGCCCGAGGCGCCAGCGTGTGTCCGGGGGCGAGCGTCCACTGGCGTCCCAGGCCGGCGTCGGCCTGCCAGACGTGGCCCCGGGCGGTGGCGCCGACGGTGTGGCCGGCATCGCCGAGCGAGATGTGGCGCGTGGCCTGGTTGCGGTAGCGGCTATAGCCCAGTGCGCCCTGCACGAACCAGCCGTCCTCCCAGGCGCGGCGCGCGCCCAGCAGTACGCCCGGCGTGGTCATGGCGGCGTTGTCGCGGGCCGGCGCGCCGGACGACTCGTCCCAGTGCGTGCGGCTGTGGGTCAGCGCCGCGGCCAGGCTCAGGCCGGCCGAGACTTCGCGCGCCAGGCCCAGCATGATGCCGTTGCCGCGCTGGCGGCCTTGCAGGCCATCGGGGCGCCAGCGCAACTGGCCGTGGCGATACTCGGCGATGGCCGCCACGCGCTCGCCGCCGGCCTGGGCCAGGTGGTTCTCGAGGCGGTCCATCCAGCGGTTCTGCTCCAGCGTGTTGACCGCGGCGGCGTTGGCGTAGGTGGCGCCGGCCAGCGAATACAGGTTGTCCTGCAGCACCTTGCGGCTTTGCACGCGCTGGATGCGTCCGATGGCGGCCGCCGGCGCCGCGGCGTCGCGCTGCGACTCGGGCAGGGCATCGAGTTCGCGCATCGCGGCGTCGAGCCGCTCGGCCACGGCCAGCACCGACGCGCGACGCCCGTCGTCCGCGCCCCGCTGCGCCGCGGCATGGACGCGCTCGGCGCGCCGCATGGTCAGGTAGACGGCCTGGGGCCGGTAGTCCAGCCGGGCGTTGAGCAGCAGGCCCGGACTGCGCGTCAGCGTGGCGAAGACGCCGGACACCGCGCCGGCCTTGATGACCGGGACGCTTTTCCCGTCGCCGCCGACGTAGCCGGGGCGGATGTCGTCCACATGCAGCCGGCCGGCCAGGCTGGCCCTGCCGGATACGTCGAGCAGCGAGCCGATGTCGGTGACCAGCAGGCCCTGCGCGGTCTGTGAGTAATCTCCCTTGACGTGCAGGCCGGCCTCCTTGTTGACCACCGTGCCCTGGTTGGTCACCGTGCCGACGGTGCCGATGCCGGTCAGCGTGCCGCCAGGCTCGACGGTGACGGCGGACGTGACGCTGCCAAAGACGTCGAGGGTGCCGCGCTTGATGGTGGTGCGGCCGGCATAGGTATTGGAGCCGGCCAGGACCAGCGCGCCGGGGCCGTCGACGACCAGCCCGCCGGCGCCGGAGATGTCGTTGCCGAACGTGGAGGTATCCGTAACCCGGGCGACGAAGTCGCCGAAGGCGAACTGCGCCGGGCCCTGCACGGCGCGGCCCACGTCGAGCACGCCCCAGCCGTACTGCGGGTCGACGCCGTACGGGCCCTTGTCCTGCGCCGTGGTCAGCAAGGTGGTGCGCAGGTTGTCGTTGTCCATCCAGCGAAAGCGATCCTGCACCAGTACGGCGGCGCCGGTGACCAGCGGCGCGGATAGCGACGTGCCCTGTTCGACGTGGATGCTGTCGGGGTTGTCCTTGTCGAGGCCGGGCAGGTAGGCGGTGCTGGGCGCGGCCAGGCACCATTGCTGCGCTTGCCCGCAGCGGTTGGCCCATGTTTCGAGCCTGCCGTTTTCGTCCACCGCGGTGACCACGATCAGGCCGCGTTGCAGGTGCGGCTCGACGCGAGGGGTGCGTCCGACCGAGCCGACCTCACTGTAGGCGCGACCCGATGGCCTGCCGTTGCCGGCGGCGAAAATGAGGAGCGCGCCGTCGCGCACCAGGCGATCGAGCCGTCCGATGTAGGTGTTCTGCTTGTTGGCGGCGCTATGGTATTCGTTGCGGTCCTCCTTGACGCGCTGCTCGCCTTCCGGACCTTCGGTGGCGAAACTGTTGTTGAAGATCTTGATGCCGTGCCCGAGCAGGTCGTTCCAGGCGTGGAATGCGGCTTCGTCGGAGACGTGGCCGGCCCGCGTGCCGATGTTGGCCGAATAGAGGTCGGCATTGGGCGCAACGCCGCCGCGATACGTGTCGGTGTCCTGTCCGGCCAGTACCAGGGCGACCGAGGTTCCGTGCCTGCCCTGGCGCTTGGGGTCGGGGTAGGTGCGGGTGCCGTCGGCCATGTAATCGCCACCGTATTTCTTCTCGACGTTCAGGAGCGGATGGTCGCTGCGCACGCCTTCGTCGACGACCGCGACTTTGACGCGGTAGCCCCGCAGCTTCAGGTCGTGCGCCATCTTCAGGTCGATGGTGTTGAGGGCTTTGTCCTGCTTGGCGAAGAACGGCCCGCCGGTGGGCGTGACGAAGTCGGTGCGTTGCGGCCGCCGGTATGTCGACAGCGGCGCGCGCACGCGGGGCAGGTCTGCGGCCGGCACTTCGGGCAGCTGAGGCGGCACGGCCGGCGGCGGCATCACGGGCGGGGGAGCCTCCGGTGGCGGCGCGGGAGGACGGGGCGCTCCAGGCGCGGGCGCCGGCGGTTGCGGAGCAGGCCTGGGCGCAGGATTGGGTGCCGGCTCGGGTGCAGGTTCGGGGCGTGGCGAAGGGGCGGGTTGCGGCGCCGATGGCGCACGGCCGCCCGGGCTGCCGCCACCGCCTCCGCCGCCACCTCCGCCGCCACCGCCTCCGCATGCCGCCAGCAGCGCGCACAGCACGAATCCGGTGCAATGGATCCAACGTGGCGATGAACGGACGGTGGCCTCACAAACCGCGGTGCGAGGAGTGCGTTGAGCAGGCATGGTGCGAAACGGGGATGATCAAAAACAAATCATCCTGGGACGCAGCGCCTCAAAATGTTGGGAGGCTTCCGGGCTTGTAGGAAGCTATCGTCCGGGCGTCGGCGGATACGTAATGCACGGTGCCGTAGCGCGCCGAGGGCGATTGAGATGGTTTAGGAAAATTCCCTATAAAAAATCGCAGTAGCTTCAACGCTTCAGGGCAGCATCTCAGAGTTTTTCTGGAGAAATATGCTGCTATGAAGCGTTGTTTCCTACGCTGAGCGCACGGCTCAACCCGAGTTGCGCAGGCCGGCGGCAATGCCGTTGATGGTCAGGTGGATGGCGCGCGGCACGCGGATGTCGGCGTCATCGCCGGCGCGCCGCTGCGCGGCGCGGTGCCGCTTGATCAGCTCGATCTGCAGGTAGTTCAGCGGGTCGATATAGGCGAAGCGTTCGCGCAGCGAGGCCATCAGGCCGGGGTTGTCGGCCAGCAGGTCGCGCCGGGTCAGCAGGCGCAGCATGGCCAGCGTGCGGCCGTGCTCGGCCGTGATGGCGCCGAACACCCGCTCGCGCAGGCCGCGCCGCGGCACCAGTTGGGCATAGCCGGCGGCGATGGCGAGATCGGACTTGGCCAGCACCATCTCCATGTTCGACAGCAGGGTGCGGAAAGCCGGCCAGTCGCTGGCCATCTCGCGCAGCTGCGCCAGCCGGGCGCGGCGCGAGCGCGGCGCGCCTTGGGCGCCGGTTTCCAGATAGGCTTCGATGGCCGAGCCCATGCCGTACCACCCGGTAAGCATGAGGCGGCATTGCGCCCACGAGAATCCCCACGGAATGGCGCGCAGGTCTTCGATGTGCTGGCCCTTCTTGCGCGAGGCCGGGCGCGAGCCGATGTTCAGCCCGGCGATTTCGCTGATGGGCGTGGCGGCGAAGAAATAATCGGCAAAGCCCGGCGTGTCGTAGACCAGGCCGCGATAGGTGCGTTGCGCCAGTTCCGACATGAACGACATGGCCGGCGCGTGCTGCTGCATGTGGGCGTCTTCGGCCGAGGTGGCGGCGGCCTGCGGCGCGAGCGAGGACTCCAGCGTGGCGGCCACCAGCAGCTCCAGGTGCCAACGGCCGACTTCGGCATCCTTGTACTTGCTCTGGATGACCTCGCCCTGTTCGGTCAGGCGCAGCTGCCCGGCCACGGTGCCCGGCGGCTGCGCCAGGATGGCGTCGTAGCTGGAGCCGCCGCCGCGGCCGACCGAGCCGCCGCGTCCGTGGAACATGCGCAGGCGCACCGAGCGGGCGCTGAATACGTCGACCAGCGCGCGTTCGGCCTGGTAGAGGGACCAGTTCGAGGTCAGGAAGCCGCCGTCCTTGTTGCTGTCGGAGTAGCCCAGCATGACTTCCTGGGTATCGCCCTGCGCCAGCCGTACGCGCTGGCGGACTTCGGGCAGGTCCAGCCAGGCCGCCATGATCTCGGGGCCGCGCTGCAGGTCGGGAATGGTTTCGAACAGCGGCACCACCATCAGGCCGTCGCCGGGCGCGATGGTTTCGCCAGGCGGCGCGATCAGCCCGGCCTCTTTCTGCAGGACCAGTACTTCCAGCAGGTCGCTGAGGGTTTCGGTGTGCGACACAATGCTCTGCAGCACGGCCTGTCTGCCATAGCGGGCGCGCCCGGCGGCGGCGGCGCGCAGCACCGCCAGTTCGCTCGCGGTCTCTTCGCTGTAGGCGATCCACGGCGAGGCCAGCGGCCGCGCATGCGCCAGCTCGCGGCCGGCCACGCGGGCCGCCTCGTCCAGCGCCAGGTAGTCCACCGCCTGGCCGTCGATGCCGTCGCCGGCGCGCGCGAACAGCTCGGCCAGCACGCGTTCGTGCACATCCGAGCTTTGGCGCAGGTCCACGGTAGCCAGGTGAAAGCCGAATACGGTCACTGCCTGCTGCAGGCCGCTCAGGCGCAGGCGGGCGATGGGCGCGCCGTGGCGCGCCGATAGCGACGCGGCGATGACCGCCAGGTCGGCCGCCAGCGCGTCGGGCGTGTCGTAGGGCGCGGCGGGCACGGTGGCGCGGCGCGCCAGCTTCTGGCCGGTCAGGTGGCGGGCGGTGGCCGCCAGCCTGGCGTAGATGCCGATCAGCGCGCGCCGGTAGGGTTCGTCGCGCCGGTGGGGCGAGTCGTCGCCGCCCGCGTCGGCCAGCGCCAGCAGCGCCGGGTCGGCCTCGATCAGCAGTGTGCTGGCCGACAGTTCGGCGCCCAGCGCGTGGACTTCCTGCAGATAGTGCTCGAACAGCACCGTGGCCTGCCGCAGCAGCGCGCGTTCCAGCGTGGCGGCGTCGACATTGGGATTGCCGTCGCGATCGCCGCCGATCCAGCTGCCCATGCGCAGGAACGGTTCGAGCGGTGGGGGCGGCGGCGTGAACGGCTTGACGGGCTCAGCCGGGCCAGGTCGCCGTAGACGCGCGGGATGACATTGAGGAAGGTGCTGCGGTAATAGGACAGCGCGTTCTCGATCTCGTCGGCCACGGTCAGCCGCGTGTAGCGCAGCATGCGCGTCTGCCACAGCGTGGCGACCTGGCCGATCAGGGCCAGGTCCAGTTCGGACAGTTCGTCGGCGGTCAGTTCGCGCTCGCGCTGCACCAGCAGGGAAGAGATTTCGCGATGCACGTCCAGCGTGCTCTTGCGCTGCACTTCGGTGGGGTGGGCGGTCAGCACCGGCATCACGCAGGCCTCGCTCAGCAGGCGGCGGATCCGGGCATTGTTCACGCCCTGCGCCTTGAGCGATTCGATGGCCTGGCGCAGGCTGCCGCGCTCCGGACCGGCGCCGGCCAGGGCGCGCTCGCGCTGGCGCCGGTTCTGGTCGCGGTCCTCGGCGATGTTGGACAGGTGCAGGAAGTAGCTGAACGCGCGCGCCACCGAGTTGGGGTCGTTGCCTCGCAATTGCTTGACGCGGGCCTGCAGCAGCTTGTCGTCGGCCGGGTCGCCGGCACGACGAAACCGGACGGCGGTGCGGCGCAGGGTTTCGATCGTGTCGTACACCCGCTTGCCCTCGCAAGCCTGGATGACTTCGCCCAGGCACCGGCCCAACAGCCGGATATCGTGACGTAGGGGTTCTGCTGAGTCGGACTGCTGGCGGATTGCGTTCATCTGAAAGGGATCCGTCGGGGCGCCGTGGCGCTGGGGAATGGGAAGGATGTGGGTAAGGCGGAACTGGCAATTCGAGACCGGGGCATTGTACGCAGCCATCCTTACAAGCGCGGGCTGCGGTACAGTCAGGCCGTGGCGGCCGCGCCGCGCTTTATTTGTTCCGGTGTCTTATGCAAAACCATCAACGACGCGCCCTGGTGCTGTTCTCGGGCGGACAGGATTCCACCACTTGCCTGGCCTGGGCGCTGGAGCGCTATGCCCACGTCGAGACGCTGGGTTTCGACTACGGCCAGCGGCATCGCGTCGAGCTGGATGCCCGCCAGGTCGTGCTGCGCGAACTGCGCGCCAACTTTCCCGACTGGGCCCAGCGCCTGGGCGACGATCATCTGCTCGACCTGGGCATCCTGGCGCAGGTGGGCGACACCGCCATGACCAGCGACCGCGAGATCGAGATGCAGGCCAACGGCCTGCCCAATACCTTCGTGCCTGGCCGCAACCTGCTGTTCCTGACGCTGGCCGCGGCGCTCGGTTATCGCCGCCAGCTCGACGTGCTGGTGGGCGGCATGTGCGAAACCGATTTTTCCGGGTACCCGGACTGCCGCGACGACACCATCAAGTCGCAGCAGGTAACGCTGGGCCTGGGGCTGGGTACGCGGGTCACCATCGAGACGCCGCTGATGTGGCTGGACAAGGCCCAGACCTGGGAGCTGGCCGACCGGCTGGGCGGGCAGGCGCTGGTCGACATGGTGATCGAGCACAGCCATACCTGCTACCTGGGCGAGCGCGGCCAGCGCCACGACTGGGGCTACGGCTGTGGCCATTGCCCGGCCTGCGCCTTGCGCAAGAACGGTTGGGAGCGCTGGGTGGCCGGCGCGGCGCACGCGGATTGAGGACGGCGCGCCGCCCCTGGTGATCGCGCGGGCAGGGGTCACGGGCGGCTGGGCGGGGTGGCGTCGCCCTCGCCCAGCGCCCGCTGCATCAGGACGGTGTCGCGCCATTGGCCGTGCTTGTAGCCCACCGAGCGGAAGGTGCCGATCGTATCGAAGCCATGGCGCGCATGCAGGGCCACCGAGGCGGTGTTGGCGCTGTCGCCCACCACCGCCAGCATCTGGCGCCAGCCGCCGGCGGCGCAGCGGTCGATCAGCGCCGCCAGCAGCTTGCCGCCGATGCCCTGGCCGGCGTGTCCGGCGCGGACATAAACCGAGTCTTCCACCGTATGGCGGTAGGCCGGGCGCGGCCGGTATGGCGTGGCGTAGGCGTAGCCGACGATCTCGCCGCCGCATTCGGCCGCCAGGTAGGGCAGGCCATGCGCCAGCACCGCCGCGCGGCGTTCGCGCAAGGCTTCCAGACCGGGCGGCTCCAGCTCGAACGACGCGGTGCCGTGCAGGACATGGTGGGCGTAGATCGCGGCGATGGCCGGCAGGTCGGCGTCGCGGCTGTCACGGATCAGGATTGCGGTGGGCGTGGAGGCGGTCATGGCGCATGGTCGAAAGAGGCCGCCCTAGTGTGCGCCGCCGCGATCGATAAGGGAAGATGGTCGGTTTCATGGTTCGTACAAGAAAAAATTTGGTGCTCGGGCGCCTGTCCCCGCTGGGACAGGCACGCCGCGTGCAGTTCGATGAGGCCGCTTCATGAACCAAGTCGAGATGACGGAGTTTCCCGTAGGCAAGCCCGAGGAGGCGCTTTATGGCGTCGCTTCGACTCCCGACGGCGCGCTGTGGTTTACGCTGGCAAAGGGCAATGCCATAGGGCGGCTGTCGCCGGACGGAGAAGTGTCGCGCTTCCCATTGCCGCACGCCGATGGCCAGCCCACCACGATCACCTGCGGCCCGGACGGCCGGCCCTGGTTCACGCTCTCGTCGGCCAATGCCGTCGGCCGCCTGTCGCCCGACGGCGCCTTGCGGATGTTCGAGCTGCCCCGCCCGGCTTCTCGTCCCTTTGGCATTGCCGCCGGCCACGATGGCTGCCTTTGGTTCGCGGAGATGGCGGGGGATCGTATCGGCCGCATCACGATCGACGGCGATATCGAGGAATATGATCTGCCCGTGAAGGGCGGATATCCGTCCTGCATGGCCGCCGGGCGCGACGGGCTGATGTGGTTCACCTTGAATCAGGCGGGCGCCATAGGCAGCATATCGGCGACGGCGGCGCCGCGGATTTTCCCGCTTGGCGCGGCCGACGCGGCGCCGGTAGGCATCGCATCCGATGCCCAGGGCGCGCTCTGGATCGCGCAGGCTGGCAATGGGGCCATTGCCCGGTTCGACGCGGGCGGGCGCATTACCGAATTCCCGTTGCACAGCCGTGCAGCCAGGCCGCATGCGCTTGCGGCCGATGCCGCCGGCAACCTCTGGTTCACCGAGTGGGGCGCCAACCGTATCGGCCGCATTTCGGAAGCGGGCGATACGGCGGGCTATGAGCTTGCGGCTCCCGGGTCGGAGCCGCACGGTATCGCCATCGACCCGCATGGGTGCGTTTGGGCGGCGCTCGAAACGGGCAGCTTGGTCCGCCTCCAGGCATCGCCGCGCGACTGAGCCTGGCGCCCGGCCTGCGTTGCGCTAGTTGTGAACTGTCAATAGGTTGTATTCGTCCAGGTTGAGTCTGGAGATGGGTACAGCGCGCCCGATGCCTTGGTGGGGTCGATGCCAGTTGTAGTGGTGTAGCCAGGATTTCATGGCATCGGCTCGGTGTTGGGAGTTCTGGTAGGTGTGAGCGTAAGCCCACTCACGCAAGGCCGACTGGATGAAGCGTTCGGCCTTGCCATTGGTCTGTGGGCGGTAAGGTCGGGTAAAGCGGTGCTTGATGCCCAGCTCATGGCACAGCGCGGCGAAGGCGCGGCTGCGAAAGGCCGAGCCATTGTCGGTGAGCAAGCGCTGGATGGTCACGCCCAGGCGCTGGTAGTAGGCCACTGCGTCCTTGAGGAACTGGACGGCGCTGGGGAAGCGCTCGTCGGGGTGGATGTCGGTGAAGGCCACGCGGGCGTGGTCATCGATGGCCACGAAGACGAAGTCCCAGCCGGCCCCCTCAACGGTATCGCGTCGGTTGCCCGTGACCCGGTGGCCAGGGCGCTGGATACGTCCCAGCTTCTTGATGTCGATGTGCAGCAGATCGCCGGGGGCCTGATGCTCGTAGCGCACCACCGGCTCGGCCGGCTCCAGGTCGGCCAGGTGCGACAGACCGGCGCGGGCCAGGACGCGGCTGACGGTGCTGGCTGACACGCCCAGCGCCTGGGCGATGCGCGCTTGGGTCAGCCGCTTGCGGCGCAGCTCCACGATAGCCAGCGCCTTGGCCGGCGCAATCGCTCGGGGCGAGACCGTCGGGCGCGAGGACGCATCGGCCAAGCCCGCCTGGCCCTGAGCCAGGAAGCGGCCCAGCCATTTGCGCACAGTCGGCGCGGTGACCCCATAGGCGCGGGCCGCTTCAGGCACACAAACTTGATGGGCGATCAATTGCTGGACCATTTCGAGTCGACGTAGGAAGGTCAATCGGGCATGCTTATGGGTGTTCATCCGGCCGGGCTCCTTGAGTGAACTGGGGGGGTGGCGATTTCCAGTTTCTCAAATCCGGTTCGGATGAACCATGCATACAACCTATTGAATCTTCACAGCTAGGCCAGCAGCGCCTCGCGCATCATGCGCGCCACCCCGCGGCTGCCCGGGTCGCGGCGGTTCTCCAGCGCGGCCAGTACGCCGGCGCGGTCTTCCGGGGATTTGTCCTGGTTCAGTTTCACCTTGCCTTCGAGCCGGGCGATGGGGATCTCCAGCGCGATGATGGCCGACAGGCGCGGCACGATCAGGTCTTCCGGCATGGCCTCGAACGTCCACTCGCCGCCCAGCGGCGTGTCGTAGGTCTGTACGGTGCGGGTCAGGATGGCGCGGATGCGCTGCGCGTCTTCGATGGCGGCGGCCTGGCCATGGGCGTGGATGGCGGCGTAGTTCCAGGTGGGGAAGGTCTGCCGGTTGCGGTACCAGCTGGGCGAGATGAAGGCGTGCGGACCCTGGAATACCACCATCGCCTGGGCGCCGGCCTGGATGTCGGCGGCCTGCGGATTGCGCCGCGCCAGGTGGCTGATCAGGGTGCCGTGGGGCCCGCGCAGCGGGTCGAGCAGGAAGGGCAGGTGCGTGGCTTGCAGGCCCTGGTCGCCATGGGTGACCAGAGTGGCGAAGCTCCAGTCGCGCATCCAGGCGTGCAGCTTGTGGCGGTCCCGTTCTTCATAGGCGGGCGGGGTGTACATCCAGAATCTCCTTGCCGGCGGGTCAGTAGCCGCGTCGCGGGTCGATCAGGTTCATGAGCGCCTCGCCGGCGTTCAGGCGGCGCAGGTTTTCCAGTATCTGGCCGGCCACGCGCTCGAACGGCGCGACCGAGGCCATGTGCGGGGTGATGACGAGGCTGGGGCAGCGCCACAGCGGGTGCTGCGGCGGCAGCGGCTCCTGCGCGTAGACGTCGACCAGGGCGCCGCGCAGGCGGCCGTCGGCCAGCGCTGCCTGCAGGTCGGCTTCCACCAGGTGGGCGCCGCGGCCGCAGTGGATCAGCGCCGCGCCGGGCGGCAGGCCGGCGAAGGTGGCCGCGCACAGCAGGCCGCGGGTGGATTCGGTCAGCGGCAGCAGGTTGACCAGGATGTCGCTGGCGGCCAGGAATGGCGCCAGCCCGTCGGGTCCATGATGGGTGGCGACGCCGTCGATGCGCTTGGCGGTGCGCGACCAGCCCGTCACCGGCAGGCCGGCGGCGCGCAGCAGCGGCAGCGCCGCCATGCCGATCGCGCCCAGGCCCATCAGGCCCACGCGCAGCGGCGGCTGGCCGTAGCGGTCAGGACGGCGCCATTGGCCGGCGGCCTGGCTTGCGCGCGCCTGGTCGAAGCCGCGCGAGAAGTACAGCGCGCCCCACAGGATGTACTGCGCCATGCCGAGGTTCAATTCGGCATCGACCACCCGGCACAGCGGCACGTCCGGCAGGCCGGGCGCGGCCAGCACGTTGTCCACCCCGGCCGACACGGTATGCAGCAGCCGCAGCGCCGGCATCGCCGCCAGCGCGCCGGGCGGCGGCGCCCAGCACACCGCCACTTCGGCGGCGGCGCAGCGCGGGTCGGGCCAGACCACGACGTCGATCGACGGGTCCAGGGCGCGCAGGGCGGGCGGCAGGCGCAGCAGGTCGGGCGCCTGGCTGGCGATGGCAATCAAGGTCATGGGCGGAATCAGCGGGCGTCGAGGTAGACCGTGTCGAAACTCTCTTTGACGCCGATGGCGCTGGTGACGAGGTTGTGGACATTGCCACGGTACAGCGTCGGGTAGTCGATTTCCAGCAGCCAGCCCAGCGCGGCGTCGTCCACCAGGATGCGCTGCAGCTCGCTGTACAGCTTCTGGCGTTCGGCCGGGTCCACGCTGCGCGCGGCCTGCTGCCACAGCGCGTCGGCCTTGGGGTTGTGGTAGCCCTGGTTGTTGCCGAACGGCGTGCCCTTGACGCGGTTGCTCGACAGGTACAGGCGCTGCACGCCCAGCACCGGGTCGCCGTACTGGTAGGGGTGGTTGAAGGAGATGTCGAAGTCCCACTGGCTCATGCGGCTGGCCCAGCCGCCGGCGTCGGTAGCCTGGATGTCCACCTTGAAGCCGAGCTGCTCCAGCGTCTGCCGCGTGTATTCGCCCACGCGCTCCCAGTTGGCGCCGTACGGGAACGCCAGCAGCCGCAAGGTGCGCTGCCCGACGTCCACGCCGGACTCCTTGATCAGCGCGCGCGCCTTCTTGATGTTGTAGTCGTAGACCGGCAGGTCCTTGTCATGGAACAGCGTGGCCGAGCTGAACGGCCCGGTGGGGACGCGCCCCATGCCGAAGAAGATGTTCTTGACGATGAAGTCGCGGTTCAGGGCATGCATGACGGCCCGGCGCACCAGCACATTGTCGAACGGCGCCTCGCGCTGGTTGAGCACCATCAGCCCCATGGGGCCGAACATCTCCCAGCCCTTGGTGGTGTATTGCACGCCGGGCAGGGCGCGCAGGCGCTTGATGTCGACGCTGTCGACGTCGTCGCCGTAGACCAGGTCCACGTTGGCCTGCTCGAAGGCCACCGCGCGCGAGGCCGAATCGGGAATGACCTGGAAGCGGATGCCGTCCAGGTAGGGCAGGCCGGGTTTCCAGTATTCGTCGTTGCGCACCAGCGCGATGTGCGAGCCGCGCACCCATTCCTTGAACTTGAACGGGCCGGTGCCCACCGGGTGCTGGTTGGCGGGGTTGTTGCGGTAATCGGTGCCCTCGTAGAGATGCTTGGGCATCATGGGCATGGTGCCGGTCTCGAACATCGAGATGAAGGGAGCGAAGGGTTCCTTCAGGCGGATTTCTACGGTGGCCGGGTCTACCGCGCGCACGCTTTCCACATAGGCGTTGAGGATCAGCTTGGTGCGTGGATGCACCTCGCGCACCAGCTTGTCGATGGAAAACACCACGTCGTCGGCGCTAAACGGCTTGCCGTCGTGCCATTTCACGTCGGGCTGCAGCTCGAAGGTATAGACCAGGCCGTCGGGCGAGATGCGCCAGGCGCGCGCCAGACTGGGTTGCGGCTTGAGGTCCGCGTCGTAGGTCAACAGGCCCTGGAAGATCTTGCCGCCGACGAACTGGGTGGGCGATTGCGAATTGATGGCGGTGATCAGGATGGGCGGCTCGGGATGCACGATGGCGCGCAGCGTGCCGCCGCGGGTCTGGGCTTGCGCGGGCGCGCCGGCCAGGGTGGCGATGGCGGCGCTGGCCAGCAGGAGGGCGCGCAGCGTGCCCCGGATGTGTCGGTAGTTCATGGTTGGTGTTCCCCCGTATGGATCGCCGCCGCCGCCGCATCCGGCCGCAGCACCGCGCGCAACCAGGCCGCGGTATCGTCGAAGGCGGCCACGCTGACCTGCGCCAGCGATACCGCCTCCAGAAAACTGTGCACCGTGCCCGGATAGACCTTCGCCTGCACGTCCACGCCGGCTTCGCGCAGGCGCGCGGCCATGTCCTGGTTGGTGTCGTGCAGCAGGTCGAGTTCGGTGATGGCCATGAAGGCCGGCGGCAGGCCGCGCAGGTCCGCGTGCACCGGGCTGATGCGCGGATCCCGCGGATCGTCGCCGGCGCGCAGGTAGTTCCAGTAGAACCACACCATCTGCTGGGTCGACAGCAGGTATTCGCCGCCGCCGTACTTGACGGTCGAGTCGCGAAACAGATTGGCGTCGTACACGCCGTAGTTCAGGACCATGCCGGCCAGCGGCGCGGCGCCGCGCTCGCGCAGCGTCAGGCAGGCGGCCACCGACAGGTTGGCGCCGGCCGAGTCGCCGCCGATGCACAGCCGGGCGCGATCCACCTCCAGTTCGGCGCCGTGGGCGTCCAGCCAGTCGATCACGCCGACGATCTCCTCGATGGCCCGCGGGTAGCGCGCCTCGGGCGCGCGGGTGTAGTCGACGCCGATCACGGTCAGGCCGGCGCGTTCGGCGTACTCCCGCATCAGGCGGTCGTGCGTATCCAGGCTGAACAGCACCCAGCCGCCGCCATGTACATACAGCAGCGCCGGACCCGGCCGGGCCGCGCGCGGCGTGTACACCCGCAGGCGTACCGGCCCGTGCGGCGTGGGCACGTGGATTTCCCGGGTGCGGGCCATTTGCGGTCCGCCTTCGGCCCACGGGCGGCGCACCGCCTCGGAAATGGCGTGGGCCTGCTCCACCGGCACCAGGTCGCGGCGCGGGTGGGCGGCGGAATCGGCCTGCATGCGTTCGACGAAACGCTGGATCTGCGGGTCCAGGGGATATGGCAGCGCGGCGGTGGTCAACGTGGCGTCCTGTCGGCAGTGAGCGATGCCGACATCCTAGGGCGGCGGCGGGCGCCATACTGGCGCGGTCGGGCCAAGTAGTGGCGCGCGCAGGCCGAACCGGGGGCGCGCGGCGGGCCGCTATAGTCGTTTACCCGCTATGGCCGCCGGGGCGGGCTGTCATATCATTTTCCGGTCCAGCCCTGTACGCCGTCCGACCATGCCCGCGATCGCGAAAGACCCGTCGCCCCGCCGCGCGCCCGCGTTTCCCGCGCCGCGCCAGTTGTCGTACCTGGATCTGCTGACGCGGCAGGTGCAAAGCGCGCCCGGCGAAATGGCGGCGCTGGCCACCGATTACCCGGCCGGCACGGTCAGCTCCCTGCACCGGCACGATCGCGGCCAGCTGCTGTACGCCATGAGCGGGGTCGTGACGGTGATCACCGACCTGGGCAGCTGGGTCGTCGCGCCCGGCCAGGCGCTGTGGATCGCGCCCGGCGTGCTGCACCAGACACGCGGCTTCGAAAGCGTGGCGATCCGGTCGCTGTACATCGACCCGGCGCATGCCGACGGCTTGCCGGCGGCATGCCAGACGATCCAGGTATCGCCGTTGCTGCAGGCGCTCATCCTGGAGGCGGTCAAGCTGCCGCCGCAGGACGCCGGCAGCGAGCGCGCCGGCCATATCCGGGCCTTGATCCTCGACGAGATGCGCCATGTGTGCGCGGCTCCGCTGTATGTGCCCATGCCGCGCGATGCGCGCCTGGCGCGCATCTGCCAGGCCCTGCTGCGCGACCCGGCCAACGCCGGCAGCCTGGACGCCTGGGCCGCCTACGGGGGGCTGAGCCGGCGCAACCTGACCAGGCTGTTCCGCGCCCAGACCGGCGCCAGCTTCAATGCCTGGCGGCAGAAGGTGCTGCTGATGGAGGCGCTGGCGCGGCTGTCGCGCGGCGAGCAGATCACCGCCGTGGCGCTGGACCTGGGCTACGGCAGCCCGGGCGCCTTCACCGCCATGTTCCGGCGCGCCCTGGGGGTGTCGCCGCGCGAATACTTCCGCTGGACCGAGGCGCCGCAACGGGCGGATTGACCCCGGAATCGCCTGCGGATTCTCCTTAGCGTCAGTCCTGGTCGAGCCAGGCGTAGGGGTGGAAAACGTCGATGGGAAGTTGGTTGCACTCGCTCACGCAGGCCCGCAGGGCGGCCATGTCGCGGAAATCCAGGCCGCTGGCAATGCCCTGGCGCTCCAGATTGAGCGCCAGCGCCACCAGGTCCACGTTGCCGGTGCGCTCGCCGTTGCCGAACAGGCACCCCTCGATCCGTTCGGCCCCGGCCAGCACCGCCAGCTCGGCCGCGGCCACGGCGGTGCCGCGGTCATTGTGCGGGTGCACGCTGAGCACGATGCAGTCGCGCCGCGCCAGGCTGCGATGCATCCATTCGATCTGGTCGGCATAGACGTTCGCGGTGCTCGACTCCACGGTCGCCGGCAGGTTGATGATCATCTTGCGCTGCGGCGTGGGGCCCCAGATGGCGCTGACGGCATCGCAGACTTCCCTGGCGAAATCCAGCTCGGCCAGGCTGAACGTCTCCGGCGAATATTCATAGATCCATTGCGTGCCCGGGTTCGCGTCGGCCAGCGCGCGGATCTGGCGCGTGCCAGCCAGCGCGATTTCCTTGATCTCGGCGCGGCTCATGCCGAACACGATGCGACGCCACTGCGGCGCGATGGGGTTGTACAGGTGCACGATGGCGCGCGGCGAACCGGCCAGGGCCTCGAAGGTGCGCGCCATCAGGTCGGGGCGCGACTGCGTCAGCGCCTCGATGGTGACGTCGTCGGGGATGCGCCGCTCGTCGATCAGCTTGCGCACGAAGTCGAAGTCGGTCTGCGAGGCCGACGGGAACGCGACTTCGATTTCCTTCAGGCCGACGGCCACCAGCTGTTCGAACAGGCGCAGCTTGCGGGCGCCGTCCATGGGTTCTATCAGGGCCTGGTTGCCATCGCGCAGGTCGGTGCTCATCCAGATCGGGGCGGCGGCCGGCCTGCGGGCGGGCCAGGCGCGCTCGGCATGGTCGGCGGCGAACGGGGCGAAGGGGCGGTATTTGGTTGCGGGGTGGGCGAGCATGATGTCTCCGGCCTGTCAGGGAAGCCTCATGGTAGGTACACTGGGAATGTCCGTCTAACGCCAACAAGACATGAATCCGCTTGAAAAGGACATTGCCGAATCCAAGCCGCAATTGGCGCCGCACGAGCACGCCCGCGCGCCGGTGACGGCGCTGGCCGTCGACTACCGCGACGGCGAGCACGTGCCGCGCCATCGCCACCGGCGCGCGCAGCTGCTGTACGCGATCGAGGGGGTGATGACGGTGCAGGCAGAGGCCGGTATCTGGGTGGCGCCGCCCACCCGGGGAATATGGCTGCCGGCGGGCATGGCGCACAGCATCCGCATGCATGGCCAGCCGCGCGTGCGCACCGTTTTCGTGGCGCCGCGGGCGGCCGGTCATTTGCCGGATCGTTGCTGCGTGCTGGCGGTGGGGCCGCTGCTGCGCGAGCTGATCGTGGCCGCCACCCGGGTGCCGCCGGACTGGCGGCCGGGCGGGCGCGATGCCCGGCTGATGGCGCTGCTGCTGGACGAAATCCGGCTGGAGCCGGCGCTGCCCCTGCACTTGCCGCAACCGGACGAGCCGCGCGTGGCGCGCGTATGCCGCGGCATCCTGCGCGAGCCCGGCGCGGCGCGCGGGCTGGCCGAGTGGGCCGCCGAACTGGGGGTGACGGCCAAGACCGTGCAGCGCCTGTTCGTGCGCCACACCGGCATGACGTTCGGCCGCTGGCGCCAGCAGGCTGGCCTGCTGTGGGCCATGCGGCGGCTGGCCGAGGGCGTGCGGGTGCTGGATGTGGCCCTGGAACTGGGCTATGACAGCCCCAGCGCCTTCGCGGCGATGTTCCGGCGCGCCGTCGGCGAGCCGCCCAGCGCCTTCGCGGCGCGGCGCGAGCCGCCGGCCTGAGGCGCCGGCGGGGCGTCGTGCCCGGATCCGGCGTATTATCTAGCGTTTCGCGCAACCCGAACCGTTCGAGAAAGACCATGCCGCACTATCGCTCCCGTACTTCCACCCATGGCCGCAACATGGCAGGCGCGCGCGCGCTATGGCGCGCCACCGGCATGAAGGATGGCGATTTCGGCAAGCCCATCATCGCCGTGGTGAACTCGTTCACCCAGTTCGTGCCGGGCCACGTGCACCTGCGCGACCTGGGCGCGCTGGTGGCCCGCGAGATCGAGGCCGCCGGCGGCGTGGCCAAGGAATTCAACACCATCGCGGTCGACGACGGCATCGCCATGGGTCACGGCGGGATGCTGTACTCGCTGCCCTCGCGCGAGCTGATCGCCGACTCGGTCGAGTACATGGTCAACGCGCACTGCGCCGACGCCATGGTGTGCATCTCGAACTGCGACAAGATCACCCCGGGCATGCTGATGGCCGCGATGCGCCTGAACATCCCGGTGGTGTTCGTCTCGGGCGGGCCGATGGAAGCGGGCAAGATCACCTCGCCCGTCGACGGCAAGGTCATCGCCAAGCTGGACCTGGTCGACGCCATGATCAAGGCGGCCGATCCCAACGTGTCCGACGCCGAGGCCGAAGAGGTCGAGCGCAGCGCGTGCCCGACCTGCGGCTCCTGTTCCGGCATGTTCACCGCCAACTCGATGAACTGCCTGACCGAGGCCATCGGCCTGGCGCTGCCGGGCAACGGCACCATCGTCGCCACGCACGCCTGGCGCAAGGGCCTGTTCGAGCAGGCCGGCCGCCTGGTGGTCGAGCTGTGCCGGCGCTACTACGAGCAGGACGACGCCTCGGTGCTGCCGCGCAGCATCGCCACCAAGAGCGCGTTCGAGAACGCCATGACGCTGGACGTGGCGATGGGCGGCTCGACCAATACGGTGCTGCACCTGCTGGCCGCCGCCCAGGAAGCCGGCGTGGACTTCACCATGTCCGACATCGATCGCATCTCGCGCCGCGTGCCCTGCCTGTGCAAGGCGGCGCCGGCCACCGACAAATACCACATCGAGGATGTGCACCGCGCCGGCGGCATCCTCGGCATCCTGGGCGAACTGGGGCGCGCCGACCTGCTCGACCTGTCGTGCGGCAACGTGCACAGCGGCACGCTGGGCGAGGCGATCAACCAGTGGGACATCAACGGCGGCGCCGGCGAAGCCGCCCAGAAATTCTTCCGCGCCGCGCCCGGCGGCATTCCGACCACGGTGGCCTTCAGCCAGGACGCGACCTTCCTGACGCTGGACATGGACCGCCAGACCGGCTGCATCCGCGACAAGGCCCACGCCTATTCGCAGGACGGCGGCCTGGCGGTGCTGTACGGCAACCTGGCCGAGAAGGGCTGCATCGTCAAGACGGCGGGCGTGGATGAGTCGCAATGGGTCTTCACCGGCCGCGCGCGCGTGTTCGAAAGCCAGGAAGACGCCGTCGAAGGCATCCTGGGCGATCGCGTGCAGGCCGGCGACGTGGTCATCATCCGCTACGAAGGCCCCAAGGGCGGTCCCGGCATGCAGGAGATGCTCTATCCCACGTCCTACCTGAAGTCCAAGGGGCTGGGCAAGACTTGCGCCTTGTTCACCGATGGCCGTTTCTCGGGCGGCTCGTCGGGCCTGGTGATCGGCCACGCCTCGCCGGAAGCGGCCGAGGGCGGCACCATCGGCCTGGTCGAAGAAGGTGACACCATCGAGATCGACATCCCCAACCGCCGCATCCACCTGGCCGTCGGCGACACCGTGCTGGCCGAGCGCCGCGCCGCCATGCAGGCGCGCGGCGAGCAGGCCTGGCAGCCGGTCGACCGCGAGCGCGTGGTGTCCCAGGCGCTGCGCGCCTACGCGGCGCTGGCCACTTCGGCCGACCGCGGCGCCGTGCGCGACCTGTCGCAACTGAAGCGCTGATCCCGGGGGCGCCTGTCCCCGCATGGGGGCTGGCGCTTGCCCGTGCGTGTGCCTGTCCCCGCTGGGACAGGCACCCTGCCGTGGGACAGGCACTCTTGCCGCTGCGCGGTCACATCTGTCCTGATTCACAGGCCCGCGCGGCCAGCGCCGGCGCGCGCTGATTCGCGTCGTTGCGCCGATCGCGGCTCCAGCTCAGCAGCGCCAGGGCCAGGCCGCCGCCGGTCACCGCCGCCGCCACCAGCGGCGTGGCGGCCAGGCCGGGGCCGTGGTCGATGGTCAGTCCGCCCAGCCAGGCGCCAGCGGCATTGCCCAGGTTGAAGGCCGCGATATTGAAGGCCGAGGCCAGGTTGGGTGCGCCGCCGGCCTGCTGCAGCACACGCATTTGCAGCGGCGGCACGGTGGCGAAGGCCGCCGCGCCCAGCAGCGCCACCGTGGCCACGGCCGCGATCGAGTGGTGCGCGGTCCATGCGAAAGCGGCCAGCACCGCCGCCAACACCGCCAGGCTGCCCACCAGCGTGGGCATCAGGCGCCGGTCGGCCAGCCTGCCGCCCAGCGTATTGCCGGCCACCAGCCCCACCCCGAACAGCAGCAGGATGGGCGATACGGCCGCGGCCGCGATGCCGCTGACGCCGGTGAGGATGGGCGCGATGTAGGTGAAGGTGGTGAATACGCCGCCAAAGCCCAGGACCGTCATGGCAAAGCCCAGCAGCACCTGAGGGCGGGCCAGCGCGCGCAGTTCTCCGGCCAGGTCGGCCTGGTGCTGGCCGCGGCTGGCCGGCACCCAGTACATGATGGCCGCCATCGCGGCGATCCCGACCGCGGTCACGGCCCAGAACGTGGCGCGCCAGCCCCATGCCTGGCCCAGCCAGGTGCCGAAGGGCACGCCCAGCACGTTGGCCAGCGTCAGTCCGGTGAACATCAGCGCGATGGCCGAGGCCTGCTTGTCGGGCCGCACCAGGCTGGTCGCGACGACCGAGCCCACGCCGAAGAACGCGCCGTGGGCCAGCGACGTCAGCACGCGGGCGGCCATCAGGGCGCCGTAGCCTGGCGCCAGCGCGCAGGCCAGGTTGCCCAGCGTGAAGATCAGCATCAGGCCGAGCAGCAGCGTCTTGCGCGGCAGCCGCGCGGTCAGGATGGCGACCGGCGGCGCGCCGACCACCACGCCGAGGGCGTAGCCGGTCACCAGCAGCCCGGCCTGCGGGATCGACACGCCCAGGTCGGCGCCGACCTCGGGCAGCAGCCCCATGATGACGAACTCGGTCGTGCCGATTCCAAAGGCGCCGGCGGCCAGCGCCCATAATGCGATAGGCATGTCGAATGCTCCAGTGACGGGGCGCGGGGCCCCTCGAGGCTGTGCATTCTGCGCCTGTATATTCATGAGAAAAAGCGGCATAAAATCACTAGACTTGTGATTGGAGAGCACGAATGCCGCTCAACTCGGATGCCCTGCGCCTGTTCCTGGCGGTGGTGGACGCCGGCTCCATGCGCGCCGCGGCCGAACTGCTGGGGCACACCGCCTCGGGCGTGAGCCGCGGGCTGGCGCGCCTGGAGGCCGAACTGGGCGTCACCCTGCTGACCCGCACCACGCGCCGCATGGAGCTCACCGAAGAAGGACGGCAGTTCCAGCAGAAGGCGCGCGCCATCCTGCTGGCGCTGGACGAGGCGCAGGAGTGCATGCGCATCCGCCACCAGCAGCCCGCCGGGCGCCTGCGGGTGGATGCGTCGGCGCCGGTGATGCTGCATTGCCTGGTGCCGCACGTCGAGGAATTCAGCCGCCGCTATCCGGAAATCCAGCTGGAGCTCACCAGCAACGACCGCATCGTCGATCTCATCGAACACCGCTCCGACGTGGCCCTGCGTGCCGGCGTGCTGTCCGACTCATCGCTGCACGCGCGGGCGTTCAAGCCCTCGACCTTGCTGGTGGTCGCCAGCCCCGCCTACCTGGCCCGCCACGGCAAGCCGCGCGATGTGGCCGCCTTGCGCCGGCACCGGCTGCTGGGCTTCACCCAGCCCGAGACCTTGAACCGCTGGCCGCTGCGCCATGACGGGGGCAGCACCTTCGTGGTCGAGCCGGATATCGGCGCCTCCAGCGGCGAGACGCTGCGCGGCCTGGCGTTGGCCGGCGCGGGCATTGCCTGCCTGTCGGATTTCATGCTGCGCGCGGACCTGGCCAGCGGCAGCCTGGTGCGCCTGCTGGAGTCGGCCGACAACGGCTATCGCCAGCCGCTGCACGCGGTGTACTACCGCAACACGCAGCTGGCGCGGCGCATCGCCTGTTTCCTCGACTTCTACGCCGAGCGCATGTAGCGCAAGCCGGCCTCCGTGCAGACCGGCGCCGGGCTACGCGAAGGTCTGCTCCATCAGGCGGCGGAACTGCACGGCCGGCGAGCGCTCGTCGTACTCGACGTCGCTCCAGCGGATCGGCTGCGATTGCCGCACCGGATGCTTCAGCCGCACGTTGTGCGCCAGGCCCAGCGGCAGGCAGCCATCGGCCACCGAGTCGCGCGCCGGCATCAGGCGGCCGTACACCGTGTATCCGCCTTCGCCGTCGAGTTCCTGGCCGGCCGCCATGTCGCGCTTGGCGGTGGCGACCACGTCGCCATGCCAGCCGGCCGGCGAGCCGGTCGGTTCGCGCCGCAGGCCGACGCTGGCCACGCTGATGCCCAGCTCCAGCCCGATCAGGTGATAGGGCTTGTACATGGCCGAATAATTGCCGCTGGGGTCGGTGACCAGCCCGTACTCCTTGAAGCAGCGGCGCACGTAGTCGCTGTCGCCGGCCAGCGTCACGTAGACGCCCCAGCGCAGGTCGCGGAATACCGGCCGGCCGTCGCGCTCCAGCGACGACACCACTTCCACCTGGCCCCGATGGTGCAGCATGCCGCCTTCCTCGCGCGGCCGCAGCACGCGCGCCAAGTCGTCCACGCCGCATGGCGGGAAATGCAGGCCGGTGGGCGAGGGCAGCAGTCCGGTGGCATTGGAGACGGCCGCCATTTCGATGGCGCTCTTGGTGCCGTCCAGGAAGCTGTTGAACATCTGCGCATTGAAATCGCCCGCCGCCACCATCTCGTCGGTGAAGCCGTAGTACGGCCACACCGTATCGGGCGTGGAGGTGTGGAACTCGGGCAGATACTTGGTGCCCTTGCCGGCGGCCACCACCTCGAAGCCGCTGGCGCGCGCCCAGTCCACCATTTCGCAGATCAGCGCCGGCTGGTCGCCATAGGCCAGCGAATAGACGATGCCCGCCTCGCGCGCGCGGCGTGCCAGCAGCGGGCCGGCCAGCGCGTCGGCTTCGACGTTGACCATGATGATGTGCTTGCCGTACTCGCAGCAGGTCAGCACGTGTTCGATGCCGGCGGCCGCCTGCCCGGTGGCGTCGATGACGATCTCGACTTCCGGGTCGACGATCACCGAGCGTACGTCGTCGCTGAAATACACCTTGCCGGTCTTGACGGCGTGGTGGATGGTGTCGGCGTTCAGGGCCGCGGCGGGCCAGCCCACCCGGGTCAGCGCGGCGCGCGCCCGGTCGGGCGCCAGGTCGGCCATCGCCACCAGCCGCATGCCGGGGGTGCGCTGCACCTGGCTGAGAAACATCGAGCCGAACTTGCCGGCCCCGATCAACGCCACCCGCAAGGGTTTCTGATCGGCCTCGCGTTGCTTGAGCAGACGATAAAGATTCACGACGCTACCTCCTCCTGGAACGGGTTCGGCAAGCGCAAGGCCGCGGCACGGCGGGCGCCTGTCTTTTTATTCTGTCATGCTGCGTAGACACACAGAATAGTCGTTTTCGGCCGGCGGGAGGAGGGCGGTTCAGGCGTCCGAGCGGTACAGTTCGCCCGCCAGCACATTGCGCCAATTGCGCCAGTCCAGGCGGGGCCGGTCGGTCTGGTCGCGGTTGTACGGCGCGTCGTAGATGATGTGGCGCCAGCGCGGCCGCGCCGCGCCCGTGATGACCGGCCGGTCGTCGATCAGCAGGTCGCCCTGCACCAGCGTCTTGTCGCGCGTCAGGATCAGCCGCTGCGTGGCGTCGCGGCCCAGGTGGCGTTCGACCCAGAGATACTTTTCGGCCACGCAATTCTCGAACTGCATCAGCGGCGACGAGCAGATGCGCACGTCCATGCCCAGCGCCAGCAGCTCGCGGAATGCCTCGACCGCGCCCGGCACGGGCGGCAGGTCGCGGATGAAGCCGGGCGCGGTGTAGATGGCCTCGGCCAGGCCCCGCAATTCGGGCGCATAGTCTTCGCGGATATGGAACGACTTGCGCTCCTCGAACGCCACCGGCTCGATATCGGGGTGGCGCTTGCGCCAGGCGTCGATGAAGGCGTGTTCGAAATCGGCCAGGACGCCGTCCTGGTCCAGCAGTATCAGCATGCTGTCCCTGCGCAGGTGATGTGATGGTGGGCGGATTGTGCCATGGCGCGCGGCCGCGCCTAGGCGGCCGTGCGCGCCAGTACCCGGTAGCTGTGAACTGTCAATAGGTTGTATTCGTCCAGGTTGAGTCTGGAGATGGGTACAGCGCGCCCGATGCCTTGGTGGGGTCGATGCCAGTTGTAGTGGTGTAGCCAGGATTTCATGGCATCGGCTCGGTGTTGGGAGTTCTGGTAGGTGTGAGCGTAAGCCCACTCACGCAAGGCCGACTGGATGAAGCGTTCGGCCTTGCCATTGGTCTGTGGGCGGTAAGGTCGGGTAAAGCGGTGCTTGATGCCCAGCTCATGGCACAGCGCGGCGAAGGCGCGGCTGCGAAAGGCCGAGCCATTGTCGGTGAGCAAGCGCTGGATGGTCACGCCCAGGCGCTGGTAGTAGGCCACTGCGTCCTTGAGGAACTGGACGGCGCTGGGGAAGCGCTCGTCGGGGTGGATGTCGGTGAAGGCCACGCGGGCGTGGTCATCGATGGCCACGAAGACGAAGTCCCAGCCGGCCCCCTCAACGGTATCGCGTCGGTTGCCCGTGACCCGGTGGCCAGGGCGCTGGATACGTCCCAGCTTCTTGATGTCGATGTGCAGCAGATCGCCGGGGGCCTGATGCTCGTAGCGCACCACCGGCTCGGCCGGCTCCAGGTCGGCCAGGTGCGACAGACCGGCGCGGGCCAGGACGCGGCTGACGGTGCTGGCTGACACGCCCAGCGCCTGGGCGATGCGCGCTTGGGTCAGCCGCTTGCGGCGCAGCTCCACGATAGCCAGCGCCTTGGCCGGCGCAATCGCTCGGGGCGAGACCGTCGGGCGCGAGGACGCATCGGCCAAGCCCGCCTGGCCCTGAGCCAGGAAGCGGCCCAGCCATTTGCGCACAGTCGGCGCGGTGACCCCATAGGCGCGGGCCGCTTCAGGCACACAAACTTGATGGGCGATCAATTGCTGGACCATTTCGAGTCGACGTAGGAAGGTCAATCGGGCATGCTTATGGGTGTTCATCCGGCCGGGCTCCTTGAGTGAACTGGGGGGGTGGCGATTTCCAGTTTCTCAAATCCGGTTCGGATGAACCATGCATACAACCTATTGAATCTTCACAGCTACCTGCCCAAGCTGGTCAGCGGCGAACACGTGGGCGCGCTGGCCATGAGCGAGCCGGGCGCGGGGTCCGATGTGGTCAGCATGCGCCTGCGCGCCGACAAGAAAGGCGACCGCTATGTGCTCAACGGCACCAAGATGTGGATCACCAACGGCCCCGACGCCGATACGCTGGTGGTCTATGCCAAGACCGATCCCGAGGCGCACCAGCGCGGCATTACCGCCTTCCTGGTCGAAAAGGGATTCAAGGGCTTCTCCGTGGCGCAGAAGCTGGACAAGCTGGGCATGCGCGGCAGCCACACGGGCGAGCTGGTATTCGAAGACTGCGAGGTGCCGGAAGAAAACGTCCTGGGCCAGGTCAATGGCGGCGTGCGCGTGCTGATGAGCGGGCTGGACTACGAACGCGCCG
Source organism: Bordetella pertussis 18323 (assembly GCF_000306945.1). Lineage (NCBI taxonomy): Bacteria > Pseudomonadati > Pseudomonadota > Betaproteobacteria > Burkholderiales > Alcaligenaceae > Bordetella > Bordetella pertussis. The sequence goes on from NC_018518.1 coordinate 431,800, forward strand.
TGCTGTCGGGCGGGCCGCTGGGCATCATGCAGGGCGTGATGGACGTGGTGGTGCCCTATATCCACGACCGCAAGCAATTCGGCCAGGCCATCGGCGAGTTCCAGCTCATCCAGGGCAAGATCGCCGACATGCACAGCGTGCTGCAGGCCAGCCGCGCCTTCTGCTACGCGGTCGGCCGCAACCTCGACCAGCTCGGCGCCGGCCACGTGCGCCAGGTGCGCAAGGACTGCGCGGCCCTGATCCTGTACACGGCCGAGAAGGCCACCTGGATGGCCGGCGAGGGCGTGCAGATCCTGGGCGGCAACGGCTATATCAATGAATATCCGGTCGGACGCATGTGGCGCGACGCCAAGCTGTACGAGATCGGCGCCGGCACCAGCGAGATCCGCCGCATGCTGATCGGCCGGGAACTGTACGCGGAAACCGCATGACCGGCCGCCATGCCCGCAAGCAATAGCACGAGCCAGCCATGATCTACAGCGGCGATGTCCAACGCATCGAACCGGCGCCGGTCGCGGGACCCGCTCCGCTGGATGTCGCGCACCTGATCCTGGCCGGCTTCGATCGCCACTATGCGCTGTTTCGCTACAGCGCGCAGCGCGCCAAGTCGCTGTTCGAGTCGGGCGACTGGCATGGCATGCAACGCCTGTCGCGCGAACGCATCGAGTACTACGACATGCGCGTGCGCGAATGCGCCACGCAACTCGACAGCGCGCTGCGCGGCTCCGACGCGCGCACGGCCGATGGCTCGCGCGCCAACGGCAGCGCGGCGCTGAGCGAGGCGCAGACGGCGTTCTGGCTGGCGGTCAAGCAGGAGTTCGTGGGCCTGCTGGCCGACCATCGCCAGCCCGAATGCGCCGAGACGTTCTTCAATTCGGTATCGTGCCGCATCCTGCACCGCGACTACTTCCACAACGATTTTCTGTTCGTGCGGCCAGCCATCGCGACCGATTACCTGGACAGCCGCATCCCGTCGTACCGGGTCTACTATCCGGTGGCCGAAGGCCTGCACAAGAGCCTGATCCGCATGGTGGCGGACTTCGGCCTGGCCGTGCCGTACGCCGACCTGCCGCGCGACGCGCGCCTGCTGGCGCGCGCGGCGGTGCGCCAGTTGCGCGGCCAGCTGCCGCGCCACGCCGGCCCGCGGCTGGCCTCGGACTGCCAGATCCAGGTGCTGGGCTCGCTGTTCTTCCGCAATACCGGCGCCTACATCGTCGGCCGCCTCATCAACCAGGGCACGGTCTACCCGTTCGCCGTCGCCCTGCGCCGCAACCCGGCCGGGCAGGTATGCCTGGATGCGCTGCTGCTGGGCGCCGACGACCTCAGCACGCTGTTCAGCTTCACGCGGGCGTATTTCCTGGTGGACATGGAAACGCCGGCAGCCGTGGTCAATTTCCTGGCCAGCCTGCTGCCGCGCAAGCCCAAGGCCGAGCTCTACACCATGCTCGGCCTGCAGAAGCAGGGCAAGACCCTGTTCTACCGCGACTTCCTGCACCACCTGACGCATTCGCGCGACGCCTTCGACATCGCGCCGGGCATCCGCGGCATGGTGATGTGCGTGTTCACGTTGCCGTCCTATCCGTACGTCTTCAAGCTGATCAAGGACCGCATCGACAAGGACGGCATGGACCATGCCACGGTGCGGCGCAAGTACCAGATGGTCAAGCTGCACGATCGCGTCGGACGCATGGCCGACACCTGGGAATATTCCCAGGTCGCACTGCCGCGCAGCCGCTTCGCCCCCCGGTTGCTGGAAGAACTGCGCCGGCTGGTCCCCAGCCTGATCGAGGAAAACGGCGATACGGTGGTGATCCGCCACGTCTACATCGAGCGGCGCATGATGCCGCTGAACCTCTACCTGCGCCACGCCAGCGACCCGCTGCTCGAGGTCGCCGTGCGCGAGTACGGCGACGCCATCCGCCAGCTCGCCACGGCCAATATCTTCCCGGGCGACATGCTGTACAAGAACTTCGGCGTCACCCGCCTGGGCCGGGTCGTGTTCTACGACTACGACGAAATCCAGCGCATGACGGAGATGAACTTCCGCGCCATTCCGCCGGCGCCCAACGAAGAAGCCGAGCTTTCCAGCGAACCTTGGTACGCGGTGGGCCCCAATGATGTCTTTCCCGAGGAGTTCGGCCGCTTCCTGCTGGGCGATCCGCGCGTGCGCCAGGCCTTCCTGCGACATCACGCCGATCTGCTGGCGCCCCAGTGGTGGCAGGCCTGCCGCGCGCGCGTGGCGCAAGGCCGGATTGAAGAGTTTTTCCCTTACGATACCGACAGGCGGTTGCACCCCCAGGCCGCGCCACCTCCACGCGCGGCCGCATAGCGCCACATCCTGTCCCGATTTCTAGGAGCAAGTCATGTCCGATCCCATTGTTATCGTTTCCGTCGCCCGCACGCCCATGGGCGGCATGCTGGGCATGCCTGTCCGGCCTGGCCGCCCACGAGCTGGGCTCGGCCGCCATCAAGGCGGCCATCGAGCGCGCCGGCATCAAGCCCGAACAGGTCGATGAAGTCATCATGGGCAACGTGCTGCAGGCCGGCCAGGGCCAGGCGCCCGCCCGCCAGGCCGCGCTCGGCGCCGGCCTGCCGCTGGGCGTGGGCTGCACCACGATCCACAAGGTGTGCGGCTCGGGCCTGAAGGCCGCCATGTTCGGCCACGACCTGCTGACCGCGGACTCGGTCGACGTCGTGGTCGCCGGCGGCCAGGAAAGCATGAGCAACGCGCCCTACCTGCTGCTCAAGGGCCGCCAGGGCTACCGCTACGGCCACAACACGGTGTACGACCACATGGCCCTGGACGGCCTGGAAGACGCCTATGACCGCGGCAAGGCGATGGGCGTATTCGCCGAGGACTGCGCCACCAAGTACAGCTTCACGCGCGAGCAGCAGGACGCCTTCTCGCTCGAATCGCTGCGCCGCGCGCGCGCCGCCAGCGAAGATGGCAGCTTCAAGTGGGAGATCACGCCGGTAACCGTGGCCGGCCGCAAGGGCGATACGGTGATCGATACCGACGAGGCGCCTACCAAGGCCATGCCCGAGAAGATCCCGACGCTCAAGCCGGCTTTCAAGAAGGATGGCACCGTCACCGCCGCCAACTCGTCGTCGATCTCCGACGGCGCCGCGGCCATGGTGCTGATGCGCGCCTCCACCGCCGAGAAACTGGGCGTCAAGCCGCTGGCCCGCATCGTCGCCCATGCCCAGCATGCGCAGGAGCCGAACTGGTTCACCACCGCCCCGGTCGGCGCGCTGAAGAACCTGTTCAAGAAAACCGGCTGGCAAGCCAGCGACGTGGATCTGTACGAGATCAACGAAGCCTTCGCCGTGGTCACCATGGCGACCATGAAGGACTTCGACCTGCCGCACGACAAGGTCAACGTGCATGGCGGCGCGACCGCGCTGGGCCACCCCATCGGCGCTTCGGGTGCGCGCCTGATGGCCACGCTGGTCGGCGCGCTGCGCAAAACCGGCGGCAAGCGCGGCGTGGCCACGCTGTGCATCGGCGGCGGCGAAGCCGTCGCGATGGCCATCGAAATGCTGTAAACCGCCCCCAGGCCTGCCGGTTCGCCGGCAGGCCGGCGGGGCCGCGGCCTCGCCCACGGCAAGAATCCGCCGCCTCCATCAACGCCCCACGGGTATGCCCATGCCTATCATCGAATCCCGCATCGATACGCGGTCGCAGGACTACGCCGACAATGCGCGCGCCATGCAGGCGCAGCTCGACGACCTGAACCAGAAGCTGGCCCGGACGGCGCAAGGCGGCAGCGAAACCGCGCGCGCCAAGCACGTGGGACGCGGCAAATTGCTGCCGCGCGAACGCGTCGAACAACTGGTCGACCCGGGCAGCCCGTTCCTGGAGCTCTCGCCCATGGCCGCGCACGGCATGTATGGCGACGAAGCGCCAGGCGCCGGCATGATCACGGGCGTCGGCCGCATCGCCGGCACCGAATGCGTCATCGTGTGCAACGACGCCACCGTCAAGGGCGGCACGTACTACCCGATGACGGTCAAGAAGCATTTGCGCGCCCAGGAGATCGCCGCGCAGAACCGGCTGCCGTGCGTCTACCTGGTCGATTCGGGCGGCGCCAACCTGCCGCGCCAGGACGAAGTGTTCCCCGACCGCGATCACTTCGGCCGCATCTTCTACAACCAGGCGGTCATGTCGTCGCAGGGCATCGCGCAGATCGCGGTGGTGATGGGATCGTGCACCGCCGGCGGCGCGTACGTGCCCGCCATGTGCGACGAATCCATCATCGTGCGCGACCAGGGCACCATTTTCCTGGGCGGGCCGCCCCTGGTGAAAGCGGCCACGGGCGAGGAGGTCAGCGCCGAAGACCTCGGCGGCGGCGACGTGCACACGCGCCTGTCCGGCGTGGCCGACCACCTCGCTGCCAACGACATGCACGCGCTGCAGCTGGCGCGCAACGCCGTGGCCCGCCTGAACCGCGCCAAGCCGGCTGCGCTGGCTCTGGCGCCGGTGCGCGAACCGCGCTACGACGCCAGCGAACTCAACGGCATCATTCCGGCCGACACGCGCAAGCCCTACGACGTGCGCGAAGTCATCGCGCGCATCGTCGACGGCTCGGAATTCGACGAATTCAAGGCGCGCTACGGCACCACCCTGGTCACCGGCTTTGCCCATATCCATGGCATGCCGGTGGGCATCGTCGCCAACAACGGCATTCTGTTCTCGGAATCGGCGCAAAAGGGCGCGCACTTCATCGAGCTGTGCGCGCAGCGCAAGATCCCCCTGGTCTTCCTGCAGAACATCACCGGCTTCATGGTGGGCCGCAAGTACGAAAACGAAGGCATCGCGCGCCACGGCGCCAAGATGGTGACCGCCGTGGCCACCGCCGCCGTTCCCAAGTTCACGATACTCATCGGCGGCTCGTTCGGGGCCGGCAACTACGGCATGTGCGGGCGCGCCTATTCACCGCGCATGCTGTTCATGTGGCCCAACGCGCGCATCTCCGTGATGGGCGGCGAACAGGCCGCCAGCGTGCTGGCCACCGTCAAGCGCGACGGCATCGAGGCGCGCGGCGCGCAATGGAGCGGCGCCGAGGAAGACGCCTTCAAGCAGCCAATCCGCGAGCAGTACGAGCGCGAGGGCCATCCCTACTATGCCACCGCGCGGCTTTGGGACGACGGCATCATCGCGCCGGCCGATACCCGCCGCGTGCTGGGCCTGGCGCTGTCGGCGGCCCTGAATGCGCCGATCGAAGACACGCGCTTCGGCGTTTTCCGCATGTAATCCGCCACGGCGCCACGCCACGGCGCCGCGCCACCAAGGAGCCATCGTGTTCTCCACCCTGCTGATTGCCAACCGCGGCGAAATCGCCTGCCGCGTCGCCGCCACCGCCCGCCGCATGGGCCTTCGCACCGTCGCCGTCTATTCCGATGCCGACGCCAACGCGCGCCATGTGGCCGCCTGCGATGTCGCCGTGCATATCGGCGGCGCCGAGCCGCGCGCCAGCTACCTGCGCGCCGATGCCATCCTGCAGGCCGCGCGCGACACCGGCGCGCAAGCCATCCACCCCGGCTACGGCTTCCTGTCCGAAAACGAAGGCTTTGCCGAAGCCGTGGCGCAGGCCGGCATGGTGTTCGTCGGCCCGCCGGCCGGCGCGATCGCCGCCATGGGCAGCAAATCGGCCGCCAAGGCGCTGATGGAGCGCGCCGGCGTGCCGCTGGTGCCCGGCTACCATGGCGAAGACCAGGATCCGCAGTTCCTCCGGCAGCAGGCCGACGCCATCGGCTACCCGGTACTGATCAAGGCCAGCGCCGGCGGCGGCGGCAAAGGCATGCGCGTGGTCGAGGAGAGCGCCGCCTTCGCCGACGCGCTGGCCTCGTGCCAGCGTGAAGCCAGCGCCAGCTTCGGCGATGACCGCGTACTCATCGAGCGCTACCTGCAGAAGCCTCGCCACATCGAAATCCAGGTGTTCGCCGACAGCCACGGCAATTGCGTCTACCTGTTCGAACGCGACTGTTCCGTGCAGCGGCGCCACCAGAAAGTCATCGAGGAAGCGCCCGCGCCGGGCATGACGCCGGAACGCCGCCGCGCCATGGGCGAGGCGGCGGTAGCGGCGGCGCGCGCGGTGGGCTACGTAGGCGCGGGCACCGTCGAGTTCATCGCCGAACCCGACGGCCGCTTCTACTTCATGGAAATGAATACCCGGCTGCAGGTGGAGCACCCGGTCACCGAAATGATCACCGGCCATGACCTGGTCGAATGGCAATTGCGCGTGGCCGCCAGCCAGCCGCTGCCGGCCGCCCAGGACGAACTGCGCCTGGATGGCCATGCCATCGAGGCGCGCATCTACGCCGAGAACCCGGAGAAGGGCTTCCTGCCGTCGATCGGCACGCTGGCCTACCTGGGCCTGCCCGCGCACACGGCCTTCGCCAACGGCGAGGTGCGCGTCGACGGCGGCGTGCGCATGGGCGACACCATCACGCCCTATTACGACCCCATGATCGCCAAGCTGATCGTCCATGGCGCCGACCGCGAACAGGCGCGCGCGCGCATGATCCAGGCGCTGGCGCACACCCAGGCCGTCGGCGTGCAGACAAACGCCGCGTTCCTGGGCCGCCTGATGCGCGACGAGGCCTTCGCCACGGCCGACCTCGATACCGGCCTGATCGAACGCCGCCGCGCCACGCTGCTGCCCGAACCGCAACCGGCCGGCGCCGACGTGCTGGCCCTGGCCAGCGCCGCCGTGCTGGTGCGCCAGGGCCTGGCCCAGCCGCAAGGCGAGGCCGGCAAGACGGCCGACCCCTGGGACGCACGCGACGGCTGGCGCCTGGGCGGCCGCTACCGGCAGACCCTGTGCTGGGTCGACAACGGCGAACGGCGCGACATCGAGATCACGCGCGAGGGCGGGCAATGGCGCATCGGCGCCGCGCCCGCGGCCGGCCAGGCCTTCTCCTGGCGTGCCCAGCCCAGCGCCAACCCCCAGCTCAGCTATGGCCTGCGCATCACGCTGGATGGCCCGGAAAGCGCCGGCACTGTGGTCCTGCATGCCGGCAAGGCCTATGTGTTCCACGACGGCGCCACCCACATCCTGGACCTGTACGATGCCCTGGCGCATGCCCAGGACGATGCCGAGGGCCACGGCGGCGGCCTGACCGCGCCCATGCCCGGCAAGATCATCTCGATCGCCGTCGCCGTGGGCGACAAGGTCGAGAAGGGCCAGGCGCTGCTGGTGATGGAAGCCATGAAAATGGAGCACACCATCACGGCGCCGGCCGCCGGCGAAGTCGCCGGCCTGTTCTATGCCGTGGGCGACCAGGTCGGCGAAGGCGCCGCGCTGATCGAAGTGAAGTGAATGACGCCGGGCGCGGCCCGGCGTCGGGTCAGCCTTGCTCCGGCGTGACGTGGCCCACGTAGGCAAAGCGCGGCTGCGGGCCGGCGCCGGTGTCCACGGTCTCGTTCCAGATGCGCAGCAGGCGCGTGCTCATCGGCAGGCCGGCGCGCGCGTACAGCCGGGTGTACACCACCACCACCTCGTCCGTTTCGTCGGCGCGCGCCAGGCCCAGGGCCAGGTAATGATCGCCCTTGTAGTGGCGGTAGACGCCGGGACGGAAGTCCTGCATCGCCATGCCGGCCCCGTCCTTACTTGCGCACGGCGGCGATCACGCCGTCGAGCTGCTCGAGCATGCGGGCCATGTCGGCTTCGGTCACGTTCAGCGCCGGCATGAAGCGCAGCAGATTGCCGCGCGGCGCGTTCAGCAGCAGGCCCTCCGGCGCCAGCATGCGCGCGGCCTCGACGATGGCCGGGGCGTCGTCGCGGTCCAGCACCAGGGCGCGCAGCAGGCCCATGCCGCGCTCGCCGCGCAGGCTCCACTTGGCCGACAGCGCCAGCAGGCCTTCGGACAACTGGCGCGTGCGCGCCTGCGCCGCCTCCATGAAGCCCGGCGCGGTGATAGTGTCGAACACCGCCACGCCGACCGCCGCGCACAAGGGGTTGCCGTTGTAGGTGCCGCCCTGGTCGCCGTGCGCGAACACGCAGACCTCCTCGCGCGCCAGCAGGGCGGCCAGCGGAATGCCGCCGCCGATGCCCTTGGCCAGCGTCATGATGTCCGGGATCACGTCGAATTGCTGGTACGCGAACAGCGAGCCGGTGCGGCCCATGCCGGTCTGCACTTCGTCGACGATGAACAGGATGCCGTGCTCGTCGGCCAGCTTGCGCAGGCCCTGCATGAACTCGCGCGTGGCCGGGATCACGCCGGCTTCGCCCTGCACGGGCTCGAGCATCACGGCCACCGTCTGCGCGTCGATCAGGGCGCGCACCGAGTCGAGATCATTGATCTCGGCCTTGGGAAAGCCCTCCACCTGCGGCGCGAACATCGTGTCCCAGCCCGGCTTGCCCGAGGCCGACATGGTGGCCAGCGTGCGGCCATGGAAGCCGTGGTTCATGGTGATGATCTTGTAGGCGCCGTTACGGTTCACGCGCCCCCATTTGCGCGCCAGCTTGATGGCGCCTTCGTTGGCCTCCGCGCCGCTGTTGGCGAAGAACACCCGGTCGAAACACGATGCCGAGGTCAGGCGCTGCGCCAGCTCGATCGACGGCAGGTTGTAGAACGCCGGCGACGGGTTCATCAGCTTGTCGGCCTGCTCGGCCATCGCGCGCTTCATCTCGGGCGCGCAGTGGCCCAGCGTGTTGACGGCCCAGCCTTGCACGAAGTCGAGATATCGCTTGCCGGCATGGTCCTCCAGCCAGGAACCCTGACCTCGCACGAACACCAGGTCCGGGCGGGCGGTGATCTCCATGAGGGCGTTGACTTTGAACTGGCTGAATTCCATGGCGGTTCCTGCTGGTAAGAAAAAACAGGGAAGAAGGGAGGGCGAAACCCGAAATTTAGCACCGACCGGACAATGCTATCGTGACGGCAACCCCTTCCTCGGCTTCGGGACTGCCCAAAAGGCTCGCCCCGCATGCCGGCCGGCGGGCTCCGACCCTTGCGCCCGCCCCGTTCAACCGTCTTTCGAGCAGTCAACATGAATCGCGTTTTCGCCGGCCTGTGCGCCGGTCTTGCCCTGGCCGCCGCCAGCTTCGCCGCCCACGCCGACTATCCCGAGCGTCCGATCCGCATGCTCGTGCCGTTCCCGCCCGGCCAGGCCACCGACATCTTCGCCCGCGCGCTGGCCGAGAAACTGGGCGCCGACCTCAAACAGCCCATCGTGGTCGAGAACCGCGCCGGCGCCGGCAGCAATATCGGCATGGGCGAGGCCGCCCGCGCCACCCCGGATGGCTACACCCTGGTCGTTGCCGGCAGCGCCGCAGCGGTCAACCAGACGCTGTACAAGAACATCAACTACAGCCTCACCAAGGACTTCGCGCCGGTCTCGGGCGTGTTCTCCGTGCCGCTGGTGTTCCTGGCCACGCCCGCCTCGGGCATCGACAGCCTGCAGAAACTGGTGACGCAAGCCCGCGCGCATCCCGGCGAACTGGCCTACGCCAGCGCCGGCATCGGCGGCACCCAGCACCTGTCGGCCGAGATGTTCAAGGCCGCCGCGGACATCGACATCCGCCATATCCCGTACAAGGGCAGCGGCCCGGCGCAGGCCGATTTCCTGGGCCACCAGGTGCCGTTGATGGTGGATTCGGTCACCGCCGGCCTGCCGCACATCAAGACCGGCAAGGCCGTGCCGCTGGCGGTCACCACCGCCGGCCGGCTGGCGCAGCTGCCCGACGTGCCGACGGTGGCCGAATCGGGCTATCCGGGCTTCGAAGCCATCGGATGGGCCGCCGTGCTGGCCCCGGCGGGCACGCCGCCGGCCGTCACCGAGCTGCTCAGCCGCCATATCGGCCAGGCGCTGGGCAGCGCCGAACTCGCCAGGTTCCTGCGCGAGCGCGGCGCCGAACCCATGCCCACCACCCCGCAGGCGACCGGCCAGTTCATCGCCGCCGAAGTCCAGAAATGGGGCGACGCGGTACGCCGCTCGGGCGCGCAGGTCGACTGACCGGAAGCGGCGCGGCCTGTGCCTAACGGCTCAGGCCGCGTGCGGCGATCGGCCAGAGGTCGACCACCACATCGTCACGAAACACCACCAGGCTGTCGTGCAGATTGAAGGTCGGATCCACGTGCGACGGCACCAGCCGCACCATCTTGCCCAGCGCCGGCGCGGGCGCGCCGGGCTCCACCCGCGCCACGCCGTGCTCGTCGTTGGCGGCGAGATAAGTCAGGCCGGCACGGCCCGCCACCCGCGGCGGGCCGCATTCCGCGGTGCTGGACTTCAGCCCCGCATCGAGCACGACGCGGCCGGCAGCCGGCGTGCTCATCACCGTGCTCAATACATACAGGCTTGGTTCGAAGCGCAGCGTCTCGGCCCATTCGTTGTCGCCATAGTCGGCGTCCATGAACGGGTATGAGCCCGCCTGCAACTCCGTGAATACGCCGCTGGCGGCATCGAACTGCGCGCTGCCCGTGCCCGAGCCCGTGATGGTCGGACACGCGAGGCCGGCCGCACGCAGGGCGTCGGCATGCGCCGCCGCGGCGCGCGCCACCTCGGCACAGACCGCGGCGCGATCGGCCTGCGTACGCATGTGCTGCACCGAGCCGTGATACGCCTGCAGGCCGCCAAAGCGCAAGCCTGCCGCCGCGTCGGCGCGCCGCGCCAGCGCCAGCGCCAGCGCCAGCGCCAGCACCACCTGCGGGTCGGTCACCCCGCAGCGTCCCTGGCCTACGTCCACCTCGACCAGCACCGTCACCCGCGCCCCCGCGCGCTCCATGGCCTGCGCCAGTGCCTCCAGGTTGTCGGGATGGTCCACGCATACGCTGATGTCGGCCTGGCGCGCCAGCTCGCCCAGCAAGGCCAGCTTCACGGGGCCGACCACCTCGTTGCTGATGTGGATATCGCGCACGCCAGCCGCGACGAACGGCAGCGCCTCGCTCACCTTCTGGCAGCAGATGCCGCGCGCGCCCAGCGCAAGCTGGCGCAAGGCCACCTCCGGGCACTTGTGCGCCTTGGCGTGGGGCCGCAGCGCCACGCCATGGCGCTCGGCCCAATCCTGCATGACGCGCAGATTGCGCTCGAACGCCGCAAGATCCAGCGCCAGACTGGGCGTATCGACATCGCACAGGGCCTGCCCGGCGCGGGCGGCCGGCGGCAGTATTGGAGCCACGGAAGCATTCACAGCGAGTTTCCTTGTTCGTATTCGTTTCGACGGCTGCGCCGCGCACGGCAAGTCATAACCTGGGCAGGGGTAGCCATAACCCGAGGCCGGGTTTACCCCCAGGTAAACGATACCCCTCCGGACATTGGCTAACGCTTTTGTGCATGACAAAATCCCGAACCTATAAAGGGTTGTACCGCAAGGCTCGCCCTTTTTCACTGGAGAAGCCCTCATGTCTATGAAAAGCTGGATCAAAACCCTGACCCTCGCCTTGGCTGTCGCCGGCGCCGCTACCTCGGCCAACGCGCAACAGTTCTTCCGTATCGGCACCGGCGGCACCGCCGGCACGTACTATCCCGTCGGCGGCATGATCGCCAACTCGATCTCCCAGCCCGGCAAGCTGATCGCCACCGCCGTCGCGTCCAACGGCTCGGTCGCCAACATCAACGGCATCCTGGGCGGCTCGCTCGAAGCGGGCTTCACGCAATCCGACGTGGCCTATTGGGCTTACAGCGGCACCGGTACCTTCGACGGCAAGCCCAAGGCCCAGGACCTGCGCCTGATCGCCACGCTGTATCCCGAAAGCATTCACCTGGTGGCGCGCAAGGGCTCCGGCATCAAGACGGTGGCCGACCTGCGCGGCAAGCGCGTCTCGATGGACGAACCCGGCTCGGGCACGCTGGTCGACGTGCGCCTGATCCTCGGCGCCTTCGGCATGACCGACAAGGACATCAAGGCCGAATACCTCAAGCCCAACCAGGCCGGCGACAAGCTGAAGGATGGCGGCCTGGATGCGTTCTTCTTCGTGGGCGGCGCGCCGGCCGGCGCGATTTCCGAACTGGCCTCCAGCGGCGCCGGCATCGAGCTGGTGCCCATCGTCGGCCCGGAAATCGACAAGCTGCGCAGCCAGCAGGAGTTCTTCACGCTTGACACCATCGCCGCCAACACCTACCAGAACGTGGGCGAGGTCAAGACCATCTCGATCAACGCGCAACTGGTCACCTCGGCCAAGCTGCCCGAGCAGACCGTCTATGACATCGTCAAAGCGCTCTACAGCGACGCCACCCGCAAGACGCTGGACAATGGCCATGCCAAGGGCAAACTGATCACCAAGGAAAACGCCGTCAAGGGCGCCGGCATCCCCTTCCACGCGGGCGCCGAGAAGTACTACAAAGAAGTCGGCCTGCTGAAGTAATGGACTGGACGCGCCGTGCCTGCATCGCGCGTCCCGACTCCAATGCGCCAATCGCGCTGCCTTTCCGCCAGGGCTGCCTCAGGGCAGCCCTGGTCGCGCAATACCCTATAGAAGTTGCAGCTTATGCAAATAGATCACGATAAAACCCAGCAGCTAACGGAAAAGTACGATTCGGAAATCCGTTTCCGGCCGCTGGATAAAACAGCCACCTGGATCGTATCGATTCTGCTGGTCACGCTGTCCATCTTCCACTACTACACGGCCGGTTTCGGCCTGCTGCGCGAAGCCACGCACCGCGGCGTGCACCTGGCCTTCGTGCTCAGCCTCATCTTCCTGGTGTTCGGCTTCAGCAAGGCGCACTACCAGCGCGAGCCGAAATCGACGCTGCTGTGCCCGGGCGGCGTGCCGCTGTACGACTGGGCCATCGCCATCGTGCTGGCGCTCAGCGTCCTGTACATCCCGTACATCTTCGAAGACCTGGCGTTCCGCGTCGGCAATCCGCTGCCGATGGACGTGGCCATGGGCACCATCCTGATCGTCGGCCTGCTTGAAGGCACGCGCCGCGCCATGGGCTGGCCCCTGCCCATCATCGCCATGGTGTTCCTGGCCTATGCGGCCTTCGGCCCTTACTTCCCGGGCCTGCTGCAGCACGCCGGCAACAACTGGCCGCAGATCGTCAACCACATGTACCTCACCAGCCAGGGCATCTATGGCGTGGCGGTGGGCGTGGTGGCGACCTACGTGTTCCACTTCGTGCTGTTCGGCGTGCTGGCCACCCGCATCGGCCTGGGCCAGCTGTTCCTGGACGTGGCCTCCACCATTGCCGGCCGCTACGCGGGCGGCCCGGCCAAGGTCTCGGTGTTCGGCTCGGCCATGTTCGGCATGCTGTCGGGCTCGTCGGTGGCCAACGCGGTGACGGTCGGCTCGCTCACCATCCCTGCGATGATCCGCATCGGCTATCCGCGCCATTTCGCCGCCGGCGTGGAGGCGGCCTCCAGCACGGGCGGGCAGATCACGCCGCCCATCATGGGCGCGGCCGCCTTCCTGATGATCGAATTCCTGGGCATCCCGTACCAGCAGATCGCCATCGCGGGCATCTTCCCGGCCTTCCTGTACTTCTTCGGCATGTTCATGCAGGTGCATTTCGAGGCCAAGCGCGAGGGCCTGCGCGGCCTGACCGAGGAAGAAATGCCGACCCTCAAGGCTTCGTTCAAGAAGCGCTGGCCGACGCTGCTGCCCCTGATCATGCTGATCGGCGTGCTGGCCAGCGGTCGCACGCCGTACCTGGCAGCGTTTGCCGGCATCACGGGCTGCATCGTGGTGGGCCTGCTCAACCCCATGCAGCGGCTGCGCCTGCGCGACCTCTACGAAGCCTTCGAGACCGGCGCCAAGTACGCGCTGGCGGTGGGTGCGGCAGCGGGCACCGTGGGCCTGGTGATCGGCGTGGTCACGCTGACCGGCGTGGGCTTCAAGATCTCGTACATCGTGATCTCGGCCGCCCAGGCCATCGCGGGCGGCGTCGGCACGATCATCCCCGACGTGGTCGCCAACACGCAGACCCTGACGCTGATCGCCGCGCTGGTCATGACCGGCATCGTGTGCATCCTGATGGGCTGCGGCATTCCCACCACGGCCAACTACATCATCATGGTGGCCGTGGCCGCCCCCACGCTGGTGCAACTGGGCGTGCAACCGATCGCGGCGCACTTCTTCGTGTTCTATTTCGGCATCCTGGCCGACATCACGCCACCTGTGGCGCTGGCGGCCTACGCGGCGGCGGGCATGGCGGGCAGCGATCCGTTCAAGACCGGCAACACGGCATTCCGCCTGGGCATCACCAAGCTGATCGTGCCCTTCGTGTTCGTGTTCTCGCCATCGCTGCTGATCTCGGTGCAGGGCTTCACCTGGTACGACTTCTTCACCACCCTGGTGGGCTGCATGGTCGGCCTGGTGCTGCTGTCGGCCGCCTTCTCGCGCTACATGCTGGTCGAGATGAAAAGCTGGGAGCGCTGGGTGTGCGTGGTGGGCGCCTTGCTGACCATCCTGCCCGGCCTGACCAGCGGGCTGGTCGGCCTGGCCATCTGCATTCCGGTATTCCTGCGCCAGCTCGCGCAGCTCAAGCTGGAGAACGGCGCCAAGGCAGCCTGACCCCAGGCCGCGTCCCTCCGGGCGCCGACGCAATGCACAACCCACCGCAAGGTGGGTTGTGCATTCTGGACGCGGTCGCGCGCTTTCCTGCCACAAATGCGGACCGCGCAACGCCGCATCGAGCACTTGTGTACTGAGAACCATTATTATCCATGCCTAGAATCGAGCGGATTTCCACCTGCCTGCGATTCCTGTCATGTCGTCCCCGCGTCCCCCCGCACCTTGGCGCGCACCGCTCGCGCTTGCCGGCCTGTCGCTTGGTTGCGCTGCCGGCGCATACGGCGCGCCCGCGCCGGCACAAACCGTCGTCACCCTGCCCGCGCAAGAGGTCATCGGCGACAGCGTCGCGGCGGCCCGGTCCGTGCTGCGCCTGCCGGAGATCGAGCGCGCGCAGGCCGACAACTTCGCCTCCCTGGTCGATCAGCTGCCGGGCATCTCGATGGCCGGCTCTCCGCGCCCCGGCGGGCAAAGCCTGAACATCTGGGGCATGGGCGATACCGAGGACGTGAAAATCGTCCTCGATGGCGCGCCCAAGGGTTTCGAGAAGTACCGCCAGGGCTCGGTCTTCATCGAACCCGAACTGATCCGGCGCATCGAGGTCGACAAGGGGCCGCACAACCTGGTCGACGGCAATGGCGGGTTCGGCGGCACCGTCAAGATCGATACCAAGGATGCGGCCGACCTGTTGCCGCCGGGCGCGCGCTTCGGCGCGCTGGCCAAGTACGGCCGCCATTCGAACGACGGCCAGGACATCTACAGCGTGGCGCTGTACGGCCGCACCCGCGCCGACGGGGCCGACGGCCTGCTGTATGCCAACCGCCGCGACGGCGGCGATCTGCGCCGCCCCGACGGCACCCGCTTCGCATACTCGCGCAACAACCAGCGCTCGCTGCTCGCCAAGGTCAACCTCTATCCGGACGACGCCCAGACCATCACCCTGTCGGCCATGCGTTCGAATGCGGCGGGTTGGCAACCCTTCGCGGCCAAGCGCGACGATCTTCCCGCGCCTTCGCAGGCCGATATCGACCGCTACGGCCTGACCGAAGCATGGCGGCGCAAGCTGGTCCATCGCGACCAGCTCGACCAGAACTACAGCGCGAAATGGAACATCGCCCCATCCGCCCATCCCTGGGTGAACCTCACGCTGGCCTATGCCCGCTCGGACACCCGGCAGCGCGACCGGCGCTCGTCCCGGGCGTCGCAGTCGGCCTTTCTCGGCACGCTGGGCAACAAGAGTTGGGTCGACTACCGCGACGACCGGTTCGACCTCAGCAACGAAAGCCACGTGGCCCTGGGCACGGCCGAGCATGTCCTGCTGGCGGGCCTGCGCTGGCACCGGCATCGCCGCGACACGCTCATGTACTACCCGCCCGGCCGCGGCGAGCCCGATTACAACCACGGGTACTTCCAGCCGCACTACATGCCTTCGGGCACGCAGACCGTGCGCAGCCTGTACCTGCAGGACGCCGTCACCGTCGGCGGCCTTACCGTCACGCCCGGCGTGCGGTACGACCATGTCGCCAATACCGGCAGGCCAAACGACGCGCCCCGCTACAACAACCCCGCCCCCGTGGCCGGGCATGACTACCGCCGCGTCTCGTACGCGGGCTGGACCCCGCACCTGGGCGTGGTCTGGAAGGCGGCGCGAGGCGTGGCGCTGTTCGCCGACGCCGGCCGCACCTGGCGCGCACCCGTCATCGACGAACAGTACGAAGTGCAATATGCGAAGTCCAATGTGTCGGGCAGCAGCCGGGCGCTGCGGCCCGAGCGCATCGTGGGCCTGCGCGCCGGCGCCGTACTGGATTACAACGATATCGCGACGCGCGGCGACAGCGTGCAGATACGGACCACGCTGTTTCGCAATCGCGGCAAGCACGAGATCTTCCAGCGCCGTGGCGTGGCATGCCGCGGGCAGGCCGAGGGCGGCGCCGCCTCGGACTGCCCCAAGCCCTTGTCCAACTACCGCAACCTGCCCGGCTACACCATCGAAGGGCTGGAACTGGAGACCTACTACGACAGCCCGGCGATGTTCGCCAGCCTGTCGCTTTCGGCCATGCGCGGGCACCGCGACACCTCGCCGCGCGATCCATGGGGGCCGCGCACCTGGATCGCCGAGATCCCGCCGGTCTCGGCGCGCGCGATGCTGGGCGTGAAACTGCCGCGCCTGGACATGGTCCTGGGATGGCGCGGCGAATTCGTGCGCCGCCAGGACCGCTCGCCGACCGACGGCGACCCGCTGGCCGGCTACTGGGCCTTGCCCAAGACCGCCGGCTACGCGCTGCACGGCCTGTTCGCAAGCTGGCAACCCCGGCATGTCAAAGGCCTGGACGTGCGCCTGGCCGCCGACAACCTCTTCAACCGGCCCTATCATCCCTACCTGGGCGAAGCGGTATCGGGCACGGGCCGCAACATCAAGCTGAGCATCGCCCAGCGCTTCTAGGAATGCCTGCGCGCGGCTTGCGGCGTGCTCCTCGCGCAACATCAGTGAAAACGTGAAGACCGCGCGCAGCGCACTGCCCCCTTTTACAGAGCCGCGCGCAGTTGCGGCCAACTTGCAGCGGTCTGGCGCGTACGGCGCCGAAATGCACCGCAACTCGTCCTTAAGGTGTCGTGCGGGCGGCGAGTTGCCCAGGGTGACAATTCAGCGTAAAGTAAAATCACGTTTGCTGGTCTGCCGATTTGCGGGCCGACTGTGCAACGGGCACCTTGAAGCGCCATATGTTCGATATCCTGGTTTATCTGTTCGAGAATTACTACACGCCGCAAGCCTGTCCTGCCGCCGACGTGCTGGCAAAGCGGCTGGCCGCCGCCGGCTTCGAGCATGAAGACATCGACGACGCGCTGGGCTGGCTGTACGGACTGGCCGAAACCACCGAACGCTGCGTCGAGCTTGCCCACGCGCCGGCCACCGGCATCCGCATCTACACCGACGCCGAATACCAGCAGTTGGGTACCGAGTCGATCGGCTTCATCACCTTCCTCGAATCGGCCGGCGTACTGCCGGCGCCGCTGCGCGAAATCGTCATCGACCGCGCGCTGGCTTCGCCCGAAACGCCGATCTCCCTGTCCAAGATCAAGATCATCGCCCTGATGGTGCTCTGGAGCCAGGAAGCCGAGATCGACAACCTGGTCCTCGAAGAATTGCTCGACGACGAAGGCTCCCGCCGGCTGCATTGATGCGGCCGCGCCAGACATGGCGCGCCGGCCCGTGCTGGCGCGCCATCGCATTGATTTCCGGAACCGCGTGAATTACATCGGCCGCTTCGCCCCCAGCCCCAGCGGGCCGCTGCATGCCGGCTCGCTGGTCGCGGCGCTGGCCAGCTGGCTGGACGCCCGCGCCCATCATGGCCTGTGGCGCCTGCGCATCGAGGACGTCGACACGCCGCGCACCGTGCCCGGCGCGGCCGGCGTCATCATGGATCAGCTGCGGGCCCTGCACTTGCATTGGGACGGCGAGATCATGTGGCAGTCGCGGCGCGGCGCGGCTTACCAGCAGGCATTCGACGCCCTGGCCGCGCGCGGCCTGATCTACGGCTGCGGCTGCACCCGGCGCGAGATCGCCGACTCGGCGCTGCGCGGCACGGCTGGCGTCGATGGCGAACGCCCGTATCCCGGCACGTGCCGCGAGGGCCTGCCCGCGGGCCGCCAGGCGCGTGCCTGGCGGGTGCGCGTGCCGCCCGGCGTCGAGACCTTCGTCGATCGCTGGCTGGGGCCACAGCAACAGGACGTGGCGGCCGCGGTCGGCGATTTCGCCCTGCGCCGCGCCGACGGCCTGTGGGCCTACCAATTGGCGGTGGTGGTGGACGACGCCGACCAGGGCGTCACCGACGTGGTGCGCGGCGCCGACCTGCTGGGCTCGACCGCACGCCAGCGCGTGCTGGGACGGTTGCTGGGCCTGGCCCCGCCGCGCGTCATGCATGTGCCTCTGATCGTCGACCCGACCACGGGCCTGAAACTATCGAAGCAGAATGGCGCGCCGGCGCTCGATTGCAGCCAGCCGCTGCGCATGCTGCAGCAAGCCTGGAGCGGCCTGGGCTTCGCGCCCCTGGCGGCAGCCACGCCCGAGGCATTCCTGCAGGCGGCCACCGCACAATGGGCGCAACGTTTCGGCATGCGCCACGCCACCGTGCCGGCCGGTCCTAAAGCGGATTGAGATCCTCGCCCAGCATGCGCACCAGCAGGCCGGTCCCCCTGTCGTCCACGCGCATCTCGCCGTAGCGCGCGCGCTGGTAGCGCTGCTGCTCGCCTTCCGGAAAGAAATAGGCGTTGGTCACCAGGCGCACGCCGCTGGCGCGCAGGCGATAACGCAGCACGATCTCGTTGCCGTCGCGCGGCGCGGCCTGCTCCTGGATGCGCACCGGGCGCGCCACGCCGCGCTCGTCGGGAGCCAGTACGACGTAGCCATCGATGTGGGCGAACGCGGCGGCGTCCTGCCCGTCGGCCGGCCTGTCGTTGCGCCAGCGTTCGATATCCTCGCCCGCGGCAAATCGCAGCGCCATGTAGTCGCCCTGCATGAGCGAACGCGGATCGACCGGGGCCAGCTCCAGGATCGCCACCCGGCCCTTGGCCAGCAAGGCTTCGCGCTGCCAGATATTGCCGTTGACGACGGCCAGGGTCACGGCCAGCCCGGCCAGCACCAGGGCCACCCGCCAGCGCAGGGAGCGCGACGGCGGCCCCATGGGCGCGCGCGTCGCCGGGGCAGCGGTGCGCATCCATTGCGGCACCAGCCACACCAGCAGCCGGCCCAGGAACAGCAGCAGGGCGCCGCCGGCCAGCCACAACGCCTTGTCCAGCAGCGGGATCTGCAACTGGTAGTAGTAGATCATCAGGTAGGCCAGCAGGCTGATCACGCCCAGCATGGTCAGGCGCGGCTTGTGCAGGCCGAAACCCAGCAGCAGCCACGCCAGCGCGAAGGCCACGCCCGGGCTGGGCAACCAGAACAGCGCCAGTACCAGCAAGGCCAGCGGGACGCCCCAGAGCATGCCGGCGGTCAGCTGGCGGCGGCGCGGCCACAGCACCGACAGCGCAACCGCCACGGGCAGCAGGACGCCGGCGACCGTCAACACGGCGGTGGAGGGGTGCAGCGCCCAGAGGGCCCGCAACTGCATGGCCGTCACGCCGCCCGCCAGCCACACCATCGATTGCACCGCCAGCGCCAGCGCCCAGCCCAGCGGGTCGAGCTGCTGCGGCCGGATGCGCGACCATCGATGGCCCAGGCTGAACGCGACCGCCGCGCCCCAGGCGCCGACCACGGCCACGGGCAGCCATACGAATGCAGCGCGCAGCGCGTCGAACTCCAGCAGCAGGCCCAGCAGTTGCTTGTCGCCCATGCCGGGGGTGAGCCCGCGCCAGATCAGCCCGGCGCCGGCCAGGGCGATCATCCAGCCGCTCAGAAAGCGCAGCAGGAGATCCGGCGTGAGGGCATAGACCACCGCGCCCAGGGCCAGAATGAAGAAGCACGCGCTGGCGAACGAGGCGCTGTCCCATAGCCCCACCATCACCAGGATCTGGCCCGCAAAGCCCATCGCCGTGGCGCACTGGCGCCAGAACGGGCCCGAGTCGGTGCGCAGCACCGTCACCGCCACGATACACAGGCCCAGGCCGGCCACCAGCGCCCCTTCCTTGCTGGCGACGATGCCCGACGCGGCCACGAACAGCAGCAGCAGCCAGGTGGCCAGCCAGGCGCTCAGTCCCAGCAGGCCATGCACGTACCAGGGCGTCTCGGCCGCGCCACGGGCGTCCTCCGGCGCCAGCTCCAGCACTGGAGCGCCGGCTTCGGCCGGGTCGAGCCCATTGCCGGCCGAGGCGCCCGCGGGCTCGGCGTCGACCGCGGCCCGGGTGGACTGCTCGCCCAGCCGGCGCAGCCAACGCACCGCCCAGACCGCCTCGGCCATCAGCAGCCCGGCCAGCGGCAGCGCCGCCCACACGCCGGGCTCCAGTTCCAGCAGCCAGGCGCCGACCACCCGCAGCGATACGCAGATCATGGCCGCCGCCAGCAAGGCCAGGATGACCAGGTCGCGCCGCACCTGCTGATAGTAGAAACCCATGCCCAGCGTCGTGGCGATCCAGGCGATTCCGGTGGCCGAGGCCAGGTCGGCCAGGGCGCCGAAATCGAACAGCAGGGCCGCCACCAGCACGCCTTGCGCCAGCAGCGCCAGTACGCGCGGGCCGACCCGCGTGCTGACGTGGCGGTGATGCGCCACCCATTCCCAGCAGGCCAGCATGGCCAGGTTCAGGGCCGCCAGCACCGGCGCGGGAAATCCCGCCCCGGACAACGACCACCACCATGATAGTAAGCGCTCACCTAGCCAGAGCGCCACGGCTACATTGAGTATCAGTGCCCAAAGCAGCCAGAGCGCCTGGCTGGCGCCGGCCAGCGCCCATGGCAGCAGCAACAGCGCCCACCAGGCGAACAGTTCCCAGGTATCGGCGCCAGTCTGGTAAGTTTGACCCAGCAAGGCCAGCAACGCCCCCAGGAACAGGCCTGCCAGCACCAGCAATGCGCCGACGCCATGGCGGCGTACCCCGGTGGCCTCGCGCAGGCGCCAGGCCACCCAGGCGGCGATCACGGCCGACAGCGCCAACAAGCCCTGCGCCCCCGCGAATCGCTGGATTTTGGTCATGGCCGGCCAGTTGGCCGCCACCCAGCAAACCACCGCGCTGCCCAGCAGCACGACCCCCAGCCACAGGGTCGCGCGCCCCAGGAACTGACGCCATGCGTACAGCTCCGAACCCGCCTGTTGGTGAGTATCGACTTGCATGCCCCGATTCTCCGCTCTTATCATCCGCGCTAACTGCGGCGGGACTGCCGCCACTGGATACACATGAACAAAACGTTGATTATTGCCGAGAAACCCTCGGTGGCCCTGGATATATCACGCGCCTTGGGAGGCTTTGCGCGCGAGGGCGACTATTTTGAAAGCGATCGTTACGTGCTGGCTTCCAGTATCGGACATTTGCTCAGTCTGGTGGCGCCCAACGACCCGGTCAAGGGCAAATGGAGCTTCACGCACCTGCCGGTGATCCCGCCCGCCTTCGAACTGGGACCGACCGACAAGAAATCGGCCGAGCGCCTCAAGCTGCTGGTACGGCTGGCCAAGCGCAAGGATGTCGACGCCATCATCAACGCCTGCGACGCCGGGCGCGAAGGCGAACTGATCTTCCGCTACATCGTCCAGTTCGCCGGCGTGAAAAAGCCGATCCAGCGCCTGTGGCTGCAATCGATGACGCAGCAGGCGATCCGCGACGCCTTCGCCAACCTGCGCGACGACGAACAGCTCAAGCCGCTGGAGGCCGCCGCGCGCTCGCGCGCCGAGGCCGACTGGCTGGTGGGGATCAACGGCACGCGCGCCATGACCGCCTTCAACAGCAAGGACGGCGGCTTTTTCAAGACGCCGGTCGGCCGGGTGCAGACGCCCACGCTGGCCATCGTCAATGAACGCGAAAACCGCATCCGTTCGTTCGTCTCGCGCGACTACTGGGAAGTGCACGCCACCTTCGTGGCGGCCGCCGGCCTGTACGAAGGCCGCTGGATCGACCCCGCATTCAGGAAAGACGAGCGCGATCCGGAAAAGCGCGAGTCGCGCCTGTGGTCGCTGGCCGCCGCGCAAAGCGTGGTGGCGGCCTGCCGCGCCCAGAGCGGCAGCGTCACCGAGGAATCCAAGCCCTCGACGCAGATGTCGCCGGCGCTGTACGACCTCACCTCGCTGCAGCGCGAGGCCAACGGCCGCTTCGGCTTCTCGGCCAAGACCACCCTGGCGCTGGCGCAGACGCTGTACGAGCGGCACAAGGCGCTGACCTACCCGCGTACCGATTCGCGCTATCTGCCCGAGGACTACATCAACACCGTGCGCCAGACCATGCAGGTCCTGGCGCAGGGCGATTCCAACGCCGTCGGCGCCCTGTCGCGCCATGCCGATACGGTACTCGCGCAAAACTGGGTCAAGCCCAACCGGCGCATCTTCGACAACAAGAAGGTGTCCGATCACTTCGCCATCATCCCCACGCTGCAGGTGCCGCGCGACCTGAGCGAAGCCGAAGGCAAGCTGTACGACCTGGTGCTCAAGCGCTTCCTGGCGGTGTTCTTCCCGGCCGCCGAGTACCGCGTCACCACGCGCCTGACCGAAGTGCAGGGCCACCGCTTCAAGACCGAGGGCAAAGTGCTGGTCACCCCCGGCTGGCTGGCCGTCTACGGCAAGGAGGCCCAGGGCGAGGACGCCAACCTGGTGCCGGTGGCCGACGGCGAGACCGTGCGCGCCGAGGACGTCGAAGCGGTCGGCCTGGCGACCAAGCCGCCGGCGCGCTACAACGAAGCCACGCTGCTGTCGGCGATGGAAGGCGCCGGCAAGCTGGTCGACGACGAAGAGCTGCGCGAGGCCATGTCCGAGCGCGGCCTGGGTACGCCGGCCACCCGCGCGGCCATCATCGAAGGCCTGCTCAACGAGGCGTACCTGCGCCGCGACGGGCGCGACCTGGTCCCCACGGCCAAGGCGCGCCAGCTGATGGCGCTGCTTTCGGGGCTGGACGTCTCCGAACTCACCTCGCCCGAACTCACCGGCGAGTGGGAGCACAAGCTCAAGCAGATCGAGCAGGGCGCGCTGGACCGCGCCGCCTTCATGCGCGAGATTGCCCAGATGACCCAGGTCATCGTCAAGCGCGCCAAGGAGTACGAACGCGACACCGTGCCGGGCGATTACGCCACGCTGCAAACGCCTTGTCCCAAGTGCGGCGGCGTGGTCAAGGAAAACTATCGCCGCTTCGCCTGCACCCAGTGCGATTTCTCGATCGGCAAGCATCCGGGCGGACGCACCTTCGAACTGCCCGAGGTCGAAGAATTGCTGGCCAAGCGCGAGATCGGCCCGCTGCAGGGGTGCATCAGCAAGATGGGCCGCCCGTTCGCCGCCATCCTGCGCATCAGCGGCGAGTACAAGCTGGAGTTCGACTTCGGCCAGAACGACGAGGAAGACAACGAAGCCGTCGACTTCTCCGGCCACACGCCCGTGGGCGCCTGCCCGAAATGCAGCGCGCGCGTCTTCGAGCACGGCATGAGCTACGTGTGCGAGAAATTGGTCGGCCTGCAGAAAAGCTGCGACTTCCGCTCGGGCAAGGTGATCCTGCAACAGGAGATCTCGCGCGAGCAGATGGAAAAGCTGTTGACCGCCGGCCGCACCGACTTGCTCGACGGTTTCGTCTCCAGCCGGACCAACCGCAAGTTCAAGGCCTTCCTGGTGCGCCAACCCGACGGCAAGGTAGGCTTCGAATTCGAGCCGCGCGGCGACAAGCCCGGCCGCCCCGGCGCGGCGGCCAAGAAGGCGGCAGGCAAGACCGCCACCAAGACGGCGGCCAAGGCGCCTGCCAAGACCGCGGCCAAGAAGGCCGTCAAGAAAGCCGCCCCCAAGAAGGCGGCCACCAAGACCGCCGCCAAGAAGGCCGCCAAGAAATCGGCTGCCTGAACGCACGGCCCCGCGTCATCGCGCACCCCGCGCGATGACGCGCCGCATCCTGCCCGTACCCGCACCGCGCGGTCCACGCGACCGACGCGGCCAGTTGCGTTATCGTTGCCGCAATCCACTGGCAAAACCGCCTCCCCCATTCGAGGATGACATGACTGCACTCCGTTCCCCCCGCGGCGCCACGCGGCGGCGCTTCCTGGCCGGCAGCGGCGCCCTGATGGCCGTGGGCCTGGCGGGCTCGCGCCTGTCCTGGGCGCAGCCGGCGCTGGGCCGGGTTGCCTACGGCCAGGGCAGCATCGATCCGTTCTTCGCCGCGGGATACGTGGCGCTGAAGCAGGGCTATTTCGCCGCGGACGAGCTGGAGGTGGAATACCTGAACTCGCAAAGCGGTCCGCGCACCAACCAATTGCTGGCCGCCGGGCAGATCGTGTTCGGCGCCACCGCGGCCACCGCCGCGCCGGCGCTGACGCTGGCCGGCAAGCCGGCCGCCCTGGTGTTCGGGTTCGACCGCAAGCTGACCTACGCCAACATCATCGTGCGCCGGGCCGACTACGAAAGCGGCAAGATCCGCACGCTTGCCGACCTGGCCGGCAAGCGCGTGGGCGCGACGCAGCCGCAATCGAGCACCTGGCTGATGGCGCTGTACCTGATGCAGAAGGCCGGCGTGGCCGACAAGGTCGATATCCGCCCGCTGGGCGACCTGGCCACCATGCTGGGCGCGCTGAAGACCGGTTCGGTATCCGCCTCGATGGCAACGCTGTCGATGATGGAACAGGCCGTCCAGGAAGGCTGGGGCATGCCCATCTTCGACGCCACCACGGAAGCCTCGTGGCAGGAGTTCATGGGCGGCGACGTGCCCGGCATCGCCGCGCTGACGCTGCAGGACACCATCCAGAAACGCCCGGAAGTGGTGCAGGCCTTCGTCGGCGCCCTGGTCAAGGCGCAGGATTTCATCAGCGCCAACAGCGCGGCCGCCGTCACCGATCTGATCTACGACGACTACCTCAACGCCTACGCGCGGCCGGTCATCGAGAAGACCATAGGGCTGTACCAGCAAACGGTTTTCCTGCGCGACAACATCATCACCGAGGACGCCTACGCGCGCATGACCGCCATCATGGGCGACGGCCGCCAGTTCTCCAACGAGGAGCTGAAGAAGGTGCCGTACAGCGCCTGCGTGGACATGCGATTCGTGCGCAAGGCCCGGGGCCTGTGATGATCGAGCTCGAGCACGTCGGCAAGGTCTACCAGGCCCGCAATGCCACCGTGCACGCCGTAGGCGAGGTCAGCCTGCGCATCGACGATGGCGAGTTCGTCGCCATCGTCGGCCCGTCCGGCTGCGGCAAGAGCACGCTGCTGAACATGATCGCGGGCTTCCTGCCGCCCACCACCGGCACGGTCCGCGTCGCCGGCGCGCCGGTGGCCGGCCAGGTTCCGCCGGCGCTGGGCTACATCTTCCAGAAAGACACCCTGCTGCCCTGGTTCAATGTGCGCAAGAACGTGGCGCTGGGCCTGCGGTTCCAGGGCGTGGACAGCGCGCGCATCGCCCGGCGCGTGGACGAACTGCTGGAGCTCGGGCACCTGAGCGGTTTTGCCAACGCCTATCCGCACCAGTTGTCCGGCGGCATGCGCCGCCGCGTTGCGCTGCTGATGAGCCTGGCCGTCGAGCCACGCATCCTGTTGCTGGACGAACCCTTCGGCGCGCTCGACACCCACACCAAGACCCATCTGCATCGCGAGCTGGGCGAGATCTGGCGCAAGCTGGGCCAGACCATCGTCATGGTCACGCACGACCTGGACGAGGCGATCACGCTGGCCGACCGGGTCGTCGTCCTGTCGGGCCCGCCCAGCCGCGTGCTGCTCGACGAGCGCATCGCCATCGCCCACCCGCGCGACGTCTTCACGCTGCGCGACACGCCGCAGTTCACCGCGCATATGCGCAGCCTGTTGGCCGTCCTGGGCCAGCAGTTCCGCAACGCCGCCTGAGCCCGCCGATGTCCTCCGATTCCCCGCTCCCGGACGCGCTGCGCGATGGCGTGCGGCGCCGCCTGCGCGTCACGGCATGGCAGCTGCTCATCCTGGCGCTCATCCTGGGCGCCTGGGAAGGCCTGACGCGCGTTCCCTGGTTCGTGCAGAACACGATCTTCGATCCCTTCTTCATCAGCCAGCCCTCGCGCGTGGCGCAGCGCCTGTGGCAATGGATGCAACCCGGACCGCAATCGGTCTGGCCGCACCTGTGGCTGACGCTGCAGGCCACGCTGCTCGGCCTGGCGGTTGGCGTGGGCAGCGGCTTCGTGGTCGGCCTGGCGCTGTCGCGCAGCCGCATGCTGGCCGATGTGTTCAACCCGTTCATCGTGGCCTTCAATTCGATGCCGCGCATCGCCTTCGTTCCGCTGATCACGATGTTCTTCGGGCTGGGCATGGCCTCCAAGGTCGTGACTTCGTGGTTCGTGGTGTTTTTCCTGGTGTTCTTCAATACCTACAAGGGCGGCCGCAGCGTCGAACGCGAGCTGGTGGACTTCTGCCGCACCCTGGGCGGCTCGCCGCGCCAGATCCTGTGGCGCGTGCGCATCCCGACCGCCGCGGCCTGGACCTTCGCGGCGCTGCCCAACGCCATCAGCTTCGCGCTCATCGGCGTGGTGCTGGCCGAATTCGTCGGCTCGACCACCGGCATGGGCTACCTGATGATCACCGCGCTGGCCACGCTGAACGCCACCGACATGTTCGCGGCCGTAACGCTGCTCTCCGTCGTCGGTATCGTCCTGGTGTACTGTGTAACGTGGCTCGAGCGTAGACTATTGCACTGGGCCCCGGAATTCCGTGACTGAACGTCCGTAGACATGATCTCCCTACCGTATCTGCAACGCTTCGCCCTGTCCGGCCAGGTGGCCTTGGTCACCGGCTCGGCGCGCGGCCTGGGGCTGCGCATCGCGCAGGCACTGGCCGGCAGCGGCGCGCATGTACTGATCAACGGCCGCGACGCGCACGCCGTCGAGGCCGCCGTGTCGGACCTGCGCCAGCAGGGCCTGCGCGCCAGCGCGCAGCCGTTCGACGTATCCGACGAGCAAGCCATGGAGCAGGCCTTCGCGCGCATCGACGCCGAACACGGCCGGCTCGACATCCTGGTCAACAATGTCGGGGCTCGCAACCGCAAGCCGCTGGCCGAGACCAGCCCCGCCGAAATCCGCGCCATGATGGACACCAACCTGATCGCCGGCATCCTGCTGGCGCGGCTGGCCGCCCAGAGCATGATGCGCCAGCGCTATGGCCGCCTCATCGCCATCACCTCGGTGGCAGGCGAACTGGCGCGCGCCAACGACGCCGTCTATCCGGCCGCCAAGCAGGGCCTGACCGGCATGATGCGCGCCCTGGCCGTGGAGTTCGGCGGCCACGGCATCACCAGCAACGCCATCGCGCCTGGCGCGTTCGCCACCGAGACCAACGCGGCAATCGCCAACGACCCGCAGGCCGGCGCGGCCATGGCGGCGCGCAACCCCACCGGCCGCTGGGGCGATCCCGAAGAGATCGCCGGCGCGGCCGTCTTCCTGGCCTCGCCGGCGGCCTCGTATGTCAACGGCCACGTGCTGGTGGTCGACGGAGGGCTGTCCGTCCAGTTCTGAGCTTGCCCGACCCGCGAGGCTGCGCGCCGTTTCCCTGCAGGACTTCCCCAACATTCTTCAGAGGTGGTACAGCATGAAGCAGCACTTTATCGACAACGCCTCGGTACCCGGATCCTCGGGTGAACGCATTCCCGTCATCGATCCGTCCACCGGACAGGAATTCGACAGCATCGCGCGCGGCAACGCCGCCGACATCGACCTGGCGGTGCAGGCTGCGCGACGCGCCTACGAGGGCGCCTGGGGCCGCCTCAGCGCCGCCGAACGCGGCCGGCTCATGCTTGCGCTCTCGCTCAAGGTGCTGGAGCACCGCGACGAGCTGACCGCGCTCGAATCGCGCGATTGCGGCAAGCCGCTCAAGCAGGCCCGCGCCGACGTCATCGCCATCGCCCGCTATTTCGAGTACTACGGCGGCGCGGCCGACAAGCTGCACGGCGAGACCATCCCCTACCAGCAGGGCTATACCGTGCTGACGCTGCGCGAGCCGCACGGCGTCACCGGCCACGTGGTGCCCTGGAACTACCCCCTGCAGATCTTCGGGCGCAGCGTCGGCGCCGCGCTGGCGGCCGGCAACGCCTGCGTGGTCAAGCCCGCCGAGGACGCCTGCCTGTCGCTGCTGCGCGTGGCCGAACTGGCCGCAGAAACCGGCTTTCCCGCCGGGGCGCTCAATATCGTGACCGGCTATGGCCATGAGGCCGGCGACGCCCTGACGCGCCACCCGGGCATCGACCACATCTCGTTCACCGGTTCGCCGCGCGTGGGCGTGCTGGTCACGCAGACGGCGGCCGAGCGGCATGTCCCGGTCACGCTGGAACTGGGCGGCAAATCGCCGCAGATCGTCTTCGCCGACGCCGATCTCGACGCCCTGGTGCCGGTGGCCGTCAATGCCATCGTGCAGAACGCCGGCCAGACCTGCTCGGCCGGCAGCCGCCTGCTGGTCGAGCGCGGCGCCTACGAGCGCGTGCTGGAGCGCCTGGGCGCGGCCTTCGCGGCCTTGCGCGCCGGCCCCGCGCAAAGCGACCTGGATTGCGGCCCGCTGATCCGCAAGACCCAGCAGGAGCGCGTGCGCGGCTTCCTGGACCTGGCGCGCGGCGATGGCATCGCCACGGTGGCGCAAGGCCGCATCGTCCCCGAGGCGCCGGCCGAGGGCTACTACCAGGCGCCCACGCTGCTGCGCGACGTGCCGGTGGACCACCCGCTGGCGCAGGAAGAAGTCTTCGGTCCCGTGCTGGCGGCCATTCCGTTCGACGACGAGGCCGACGCGGTGCGCATCGCCAATGCCACCGAGTATGGCCTGGCGGCCAGTGTGTGGACCCGCGACGGCGGCCGCCAGCTGCGCATCGCGCGCAAAGTGCGCAGCGGCCAGGTCTTCATCAACAACTACGGCGCGGGCGGCGGCATCGAACTGCCCTTCGGCGGCGTGAAGGCCAGCGGCCATGGGCGCGAGAAAGGCTTCGAGGCGCTCTACGGCTTCACGGTGCTCAAGACCATCTCGATCAAGCACGACTGACCCATACCGACAACGAGGAGACACAAGATGCGATTGAATGGCAAAACGGCCATCGTCACCGGCGCGGGCTCGGGCTTTGGCGAAGGCATCGCCGCGGCGTTCGCGCGCGAGGGCGCCAAGGTGGCGGTCGCCGATATCAACGAAGCCGGCGGCCAGCGCGTGGCGGCGGCGATCAACGCGGCCGGCGGCCAGGCCGTCTTCGTGCGCGCCGACGTCTCGGACAACGCCGCCGTGGCCAACCTGCTGGCCGCCACGCTGAAGGCGTTCGACGGGCTGGACATCGTCGTCAACAACGCCGGCACCACGCACCGCAACCGGCCCATGCTGGAAGTCGAAGAAGACGAGTTCGACCGCATCTACGCGATCAACGTCAAGAGCATCTACCTGACCGCCAAGCACATGGTGCCGTACTTCCGCGCCCATGGCGGCGGCTCGTTCATCAATATCGCCTCCACGGCCGCGATACGGCCACGTCCGGGGCTCACCTGGTACAACGGCAGCAAGGGCGCGGTGGTCACCACCAGCAAATCGATGGCCGCCGAGCTGGGGCCGGACAACATCCGCGTCAATTGCGTCAACCCCGTGATCGGCGCCACCGGCCTGCTGGCGGACTTCATGGGCGTGCCCGACACGCCCGAGAACCGCAAGCGCTTTCTCGCCACCATCCCGCTGGGCCGCTTCTCCACGCCGCAGGACATCGCCAACGCCTGCCTGTACCTGGCCAGCGACGAAGCCGCCTTCATCACCGGCGCCTGCCTGGAGGTGGATGGCGGCCGCTGCGTGTAGGCGCGCGGCGACCGTCCCGGGTGCCTGTCCCCGCCGGGGGGACAGGCACCCGGGATCACGCCTGCGGGCTCGGGGACTCCGGCAAGGGCGGCTCCTCGTACCACTGGCCGTCGGCCAGCATCATGCGATGATGGCCATGGCCGGCCGGCATCATGGGAAAGCAGTTCTCCTGCTCGGCCACCGCCACGTCGAGGAAGTAGGGACCAGGGTGTTCGAGGCAGGCCGCCAGCGCGGCATCCAGGTCCTGCGGCCGCTCCACGCGCGCCGCGCCCCAGCCGAAGGCGCGCGCCAGCGCCACGAAATCCGGTAGCGACGCGTTGTAGCTGTGGCTGTAGCGCCCGCCATGGATCAACTCCTGCCACTGGCGCACCATGCCCATGTAGCCGTTGTTGCACAGCACGATCTTGACCGGCACATCGTGCTGCATGGCGGTGGACAACTCCTGGATGTTCATCAGCACCGACGCGTCGCCGCTGACGCACACCACGGTCTTGCCGGGATGCGCGATCTGCGCGCCGATCGCCGCCGGCACGCCGTAGCCCATGGTGCCCGCGCCGCCCGAGGTCAGCCAGCGATTGGGACGGTCGAAGCGCAGGTACTGCGCGGCCCACATCTGGTGCTGGCCCACATCGGTCGACACGATGGCGTCGCGTCCGTCCAGCGCCGCGCCCAGGCGGTGCATGAGATGCTGCGGCAGGATCTCGTCGGCCGCCGGCGTGTACGCCAGGCAGTCCCGGGCGCGCCAGGTGTCGATACGCTGCCACCAGGGCCCCAGCCGCTGCGCCGGCAGCGGGCTTGCCGCCAGTTCGTCGCGCAGCGCCTGCACCAGCGGCAGGCAGTCGCCCACCAGGGCGACGTCCACGCGCACGACCTTGTTGATCGACGCCGGATCGATGTCGATGTGGATCTTGCGCGCATGCGGACAGAACTCGGACAGCTTGCCGGTAATGCGATCGTCGAAGCGCACGCCGATGCACACGACCAGATCGGCGTTGTGCATGGCCAGGTTGGCCTCCAGAGTGCCGTGCATGCCCAGCATGCCCACGAACTGCGGATCCGAGGCGGGAAACGCGCCCAGTCCCATCAGGGTCAGCGTGCAGGGCGCGCCGCTCTGGCGCACCAGCTCGGTGAACGCGGCGCAAGCCTGCGGCCCCGAATTGACCAGGCCGCCGCCGCCGTAGAAAACCGGCCGGCGCGCCTGCGCCAGCAGCGCCGCGGCGCGCCGCACCGCACCCTGCGGCACCCGTGTGGCGGCCTTGCCGCCCTGGCGCCGTGCGCGCAGCGCCGCCAACTGCCTGCGCGCCGGATCGGCCTCGCCCTGCGGCGCGTCCGCCGGGCTGGCCAGCTGGATGTCTTTCGGAAAATCCACCAGCACCGGACCGGGACGTCCCTGGCGCGTCAGGTCGAAGGCGCGGCCCACCACCTCGGCCACGTCCTGGACCGCGCGAATCTGCGTATTCCACTTGGTGACCGAGCGCGAAATGCCGATGGCGTCGCATTCCTGGAACGCGTCGGTGCCGATCGCCGCGGTCGAGACCTGGCCGCTGATGCACAGCACCGGCACCGAATCGCACATGGCGTCCAGCAGACCCGAAGTGGTGTTGGCCATGCCCGGCCCCGAGGTGACGAACACCACGCCCGGCCTGCCGGTGGTGCGCGCGTAGCCTTCCGCCGCGTGTACCGCGGCCTGTTCATGACGCACCAGCACATGCCGCAAGCGCGGCTCGGCGTACAAAGCGTCGTATAGCGGCAACACGGCGCCGCCCGGATAGCCGAACACCGTATCGACGCCACGCTCGATCAGGGTGTGCAGGAGTATCTTCGCGCCATTGACGGCGGCCGCGTGTTCGACTTGCTGAAGGGCGGAAAGCGTGGAGGTATGCAGACGGTCGTTCATGCTGACCATCTTATGGGGTTTTAGGAAGAATACTTATCTTCTTTTCCAACAAATACCCCAAATCGCAGTAAATTAGCCCATGTTTTTCATCCGATTTAGAAAATGAAACTGGACAAGTTCGATCTGGCGATTTTGAAGGCCCTGCAGGACAACGCGCGCGCCAGCCTCAACGATATCGGCGCGGCGGTCGGCCTGTCGTCCACCCCGTGCTGGAATCGCATCAAGCGCATGGAAGGCGCCGGCATCATACGCGGCTATACGGTCGACATCGACCCCGCCAGCATCGGCTTTACCGATACCGTCATCGTGCATGTCACGCTGGAAAGCCACAGCGAGGAAACGCTCTACGAGTTCGGGCGCGCGCTGGCGCAGATCCCCGAAGTGCTGGAAGCCTTCCTGGTCTCGGGCGATTACGATTACTACATACGCATCGCGGTACGCGATACGCGCGATTACGAGCGGCTGCTGCACGAACGTCTCTATCGCATTCCGGGCATCCGGCACAGCAAGTCCTGCTTCGTGCTGCGCAGCCTGAAGGAAACCCGGCTGCCGCTCACGCCGCCGCCCGAGCAGGCATGACGCCGCGCCAGGCCGTTCAGGTCAGCACATAGCCGCGCGGCAACAAGGGCGCGGGCAGGGGATGGGCACCCAGGCCCTCGAGCAGGTCGATTTCGAGATCGCGCGCCAGCGCGGCCAGCGGCAGGTCGTTCTCGGCCAGGCCGAACGGCTCCTCCAGCTCATCGCCCAAGGCATCCAGGCCGAAGAACGTGTAGGCGACGAACGCCACCGCCAACGGTGTCAGCGGCCCCAGCGTGCCCACCAGGCCGAACGGCAGCAGCAGGCAGAACAGCCAGGCCGTCCGATGCAGCAGCAGCGAATACGCGAACGGCGTGGGCGTGGTCTTGATGCGCTCGCAGGCCGCCTGCACTTGCGCGCAGGCCAGCACGCGTTGCTGCAACCCCTGGTACACCACCTCGCCATAGCGGCGCTGCGGCCCGCCTTCGTGCAGGTCGCCGGTCACGGCGCGCAGGATGGCATCGGGCACGTTGCGGTGGCCGGCCAGCGCCATGCTTTCGGCGTCCGGCAGCCAGGGGCGCGCGGCGGTCAAGGGATCGCCGCCGCGCAGGCGCGCGACCAGCGCATGATTGAAGCCGATCAGGCGGCGCACGATACGCGCCTGGCGCGGCGCGTCGGCCGCGCCGGACAACACGGCCGCAGTCTCGCGCGCGAGGCTGCGGCACTGCGCGCTCAATTCGGCCCATTGCTTGCGGGCCTCCCACCAGCGGTCGTAGCAGACGTTGTTGCGAAAACCCAGGAACACCGACAGGGCCAGGCCGAACAGCGAAAAGGGCACGGCATTGAGGTGGCCGGGCGCGAACCACTGGCGCGCGTGCAGCCACGCAACGACACAGGACAACGCGACGATGACGGCAACCTTGGCGGCAATGTGCGGAATGACGGAGCCGCGCAAAATGAACAGCAGGCCCCAGGCGGTAGGGCGCGGACGGACAATCATGACAATCTGGCTACAACGGAACTTCGGCAACCACAACTATAGCCTGTGAAGCGCGCGGCGCCGTCGATATAATGGCCCGCTTGCCCGCCCACGCCTTTTGCGTCCTATGACCGAGATCATCAAACCCTGGCACTCCGTGCGCCGCTCCAGGCTGCACGGCAACGGCGTCTTCGCGACGCGCAAGATCCCGGCCGGCACCCGCATCATCGAATACGGCGGCAAGCGCATCAGCGCCGAAGAAGCCGATCGCCGGCACCCCACCAATCCGGACGATCCGTTCCATACCTTCTTCTTCTCGCTGAGTTCCGGCCGCGTCATCGACGGCGGCGACGAAGGCAACGACGCGCGCTGGATCAACCACTCGTGCGACCCCAACTGCGAAGCGCAGGAAGGCCGCCACGGCAAGCGCGTCTATATCGTGGCGCTGCGCGATATCGCGCGCGGCGAAGAGCTGTTCTACGACTACGGCCTGGTGCTCGACGGCAGGATCACCAGGAAGCTGAAAGAAGGCTACCGCTGCCTGTGCGGGACGACGCCGTGCCGCGGCACCATGCTGGCCCTGCCCGAGAAGAAAAAGACCAAGGCCAGGAGCGCCGAAAAGGCCTAAGGCCGACAGGGTCTGTCGGGCGCCGCATCGCAATCGGCGTACAATGGACCGGCCGCAGCAATGCGGTACAGGGCCGGCGGCGCCGCAAAGCACCGTCCGTCCCCAAGCAGTACGTCTTCAGGGCGGGGTGCAATTCCCCACCGGCGGTATGCCACGCAATGTGGCGAGCCCGCGAGCGCCCTGCGTTGGCAACAGCGCAGGGGTCAGCAGACCTGGTGAGATGCCAGGGCCGACGGTCATAGTCCGGATGAGAGAAGATGTGCCGGCACTTTCCCGCCAGACGGGCGCTCGCGCGCCTGCGCGGTATTGCGTTTGGCTGTCGATTTAGCCCTGAAACGTTTTTCGCCATTTCCTTTTTTGCGAGAGCGTTTCAATGTCCAACGTCGTTCCCACCCCTGTTTTCCCCCTGTTCGCCCAGCCTTTCGCCACGCGCCTGGAGCGCGCCCTGCAGCACCTGCGCATCGGCCGCCCCGTCATCCTGATGGACGATTTCGATCGCGAGAACGAAGCCGACCTGATCGTCGCGGCCGACAAGCTGACCGTGCCCGTCATGGCGCAACTGATCCGCGACGGCAGCGGCATCGTGTGCCTGTGCCTGCCGGGCGAAACCCTCGACCGCCTGGAGCTGCCGCCCATGGTCGACAGCAACCGCAGCCGGTACTCGACGGCCTTTACGGTGTCCATCGAGGCACGCGAAGGCGTGACCACCGGCGTGTCGGCGGTCGATCGCGTCACCACCATCCGTGCCGCCATCGCGCCGGGCGCGCGCAGCGGCGACGTGGTCAGCCCCGGACACGTATTCCCGCTGCGCGCGCAGCCAGGCGGTGTGCTGACGCGGCGCGGCCACACCGAAGGCTCGGTGGACCTGGCGGCCCTGGCGGGCCTGCGCCCGGCCGGCGTGCTGTGCGAACTGATGAATGCCGACGGCACGATGATGCGCGGCGCGTCGCTCGAGCGCTACGCCGCCAAAGAAGGCCTGGTCGCCCTGGCCATCGACGAACTGGCGGCGCATCTGCAAGCGCGTGGCGCCACCGGCGCGCCGGCCGAACTGGCCGTCGCCGCCTGAGGCGCGCGAGCCGTCAAGACGTCGACGCACGTGCCTGCGCCGCCATGGCGGCCAGGCACTGCACAGCGTCGCCGGCCACCACGCGGGCGGTGCACGCCAGCATCAGATTGAGATTCAGGCCGAAGTCCTCGACCGTGTAGCCCTGCGCGTCCACGTGACGCGACGGGTCGTGCGGCGCGCGTCTTGCGCCAAGCTGCTCGACCAGGCTAGCTGTGAAGATTCAATAGGTTGTATGCATGGTTCATCCGAACCGGATTTGAGAAACTGGAAATCGCCACCCCCCCAGTTCACTCAAGGAGCCCGGCCGGATGAACACCCATAAGCATGCCCGATTGACCTTCCTACGTCGACTCGAAATGGTCCAGCAATTGATCGCCCATCAAGTTTGTGTGCCTGAAGCGGCCCGCGCCTATGGGGTCACCGCGCCGACTGTGCGCAAATGGCTGGGCCGCTTCCTGGCTCAGGGCCAGGCGGGCTTGGCCGATGCGTCCTCGCGCCCGACGGTCTCGCCCCGAGCGATTGCGCCGGCCAAGGCGCTGGCTATCGTGGAGCTGCGCCGCAAGCGGCTGACCCAAGCGCGCATCGCCCAGGCGCTGGGCGTGTCAGCCAGCACCGTCAGCCGCGTCCTGGCCCGCGCCGGTCTGTCGCACCTGGCCGACCTGGAGCCGGCCGAGCCGGTGGTGCGCTACGAGCATCAGGCCCCCGGCGATCTGCTGCACATCGACATCAAGAAGCTGGGACGTATCCAGCGCCCTGGCCACCGGGTCACGGGCAACCGACGCGATACCGTTGAGGGGGCCGGCTGGGACTTCGTCTTCGTGGCCATCGATGACCACGCCCGCGTGGCCTTCACCGACATCCACCCCGACGAGCGCTTCCCCAGCGCCGTCCAGTTCCTCAAGGACGCAGTGGCCTACTACCAGCGCCTGGGCGTGACCATCCAGCGCTTGCTCACCGACAATGGCTCGGCCTTTCGCAGCCGCGCCTTCGCCGCGCTGTGCCATGAGCTGGGCATCAAGCACCGCTTTACCCGACCTTACCGCCCACAGACCAATGGCAAGGCCGAACGCTTCATCCAGTCGGCCTTGCGTGAGTGGGCTTACGCTCACACCTACCAGAACTCCCAACACCGAGCCGATGCCATGAAATCCTGGCTACACCACTACAACTGGCATCGACCCCACCAAGGCATCGGGCGCGCTGTACCCATCTCCAGACTCAACCTGGACGAATACAACCTATTGACAGTTCACACCTACCGAGTACGAACTGGTGGTGCGCGCCAAGGTGGCCGGCCTGGAGACTGATTACCAGGGCGAGATCCTGCTTTCTGATCTGGATCCTCCCCATTCCTGTACCGTTGCCTTCGAAGGCAAGGGGCTGGCCAGCGGCCTGGCTATCGGTACCGCCCAGGTCAACCTGAGCCCCAAGGACGACGGGACGCGCCTGAGCTATACGGTGGCGGCCATGGCCGGCGGCAAGCTGGCCGAGCTGGGCGAATCGACCATCATGAAGGCCGGCAACAAGATCGTGGAGAAGTTCTTCGCCGCGTTCATCGACCATATGGCCGGCCAGCCCCGCCTGGCGCCGTCACCGCCGCCGCCGGAGCCCGAACCGCGCGGCCTGACCAATTCGCGCTGGTCCTGGGCGGTTGCGCTGTGCGTGGTGCTGGTGATTCTGGGATATCACACCTTCTTCAAATAGGCAGCAAGAATCGGTGTTTTCCCTAGGTTGGCGGTGCTATGCTTGAGAGCATGAGCGCGCCGCCTACTCAAGACCCAGAAATTACGACGACAACTCAAGAATCCCCCCATTCTCGGCGCGATTTGTTACGAGCGATGGCGGGCGTGTCCGCCACCGTGGTGCTGGTGGCGTTCGACTCGACCATTGTCACGACCACGCTGCCACGCGTGGCGGCCGCGCTCAACGGGATGGCGTTGTACGCGTGGGTCGGCACGGCCTATCTGTTGGCGACCGCCGCCTCGATCCTGATTTTCGGCCGGCTGGGCGATATGTACGGCCGCAAACCCCTGATGCTGGTGTCGGTGTCGCTGGTGGCGCTGGGCTCGATCGCCTGCGGCCTGGCGCAGAGCATGCCGCAGCTGATCGCGTTCCGGACCCTGCAGGGCATAGGCGGGGGCATGATGATCGCGACGGCATTCGCCGCCCCGTCGGACCTGTTTCCCGACGCCGGCCAGCGGGTGCGCTGGATGGCGCTGGTGTCGGCGACGTTCGCGATGGCCAGCGGGATAGGCCCCGTGCTGGGCGGCGCGGCCACGCAGGCGCTGGGCTGGCGCGCGGCGTTTTTCATTTCGCCGCTGGCCGCGGTGGCGGCGTTGTTTCTGCTGGCGCGCTATTTCCCCCGCATCCGGCCGGCGCAGACGGCCAGCCGCCGCATCGACTGGGTGGGCGGCCTGTTGCTGATCGTGGTGGTGGGCGCGCCGCTGGCGGCCATCGAACTGGCTTTCGCGCCTGGCGATGGCGCCCATCCGCGCGTGGCGCTGGCGCTGGCGGTGGCCGGAATCGCCGCGGTGGCGCTGCTGGTGCCTATCGAGCGTCGCGTACGGTCCCCTATTTTCCCCCTGCGCGTGCTGGCCGGCCTCGAACCCCGGCTGCTGAACCTGGCTGCGGTGGCGGTGGGCGCGACGATGTTCATCCTGATTTTCTACAGTCCGCTGCTGCTGCAGCACGAGCTGGATTATTCCCCGAGCTGGATTACTCCCCGAGCGAGGCGGGACTGCTGCTGACGCCGCTGGTGGCGGCGATTTCGTTCGGCAGTATCATCAATGGCCGCCTGTTTCCCAAGCAGACCGAGCCGCAGCGCCTGATGGTGTTCGGCAGCTGCCTGCTGGCGGCCGGTTCCGCCATGATGCTGGCCGTGAGCGCCGGGACGTCGGCCTGGTGGATCGTGGCGGCATTCTTCGTCAACGGCACGGCGCTGGGATTCCTGCTGCCGAACCTGACGCTGTTCATGCAGATGCTCAGCGAACGGCGTGACGTGGGGGTGGCCTCGGCGCTGGTGCAGACCACCCGCGCCATGGGCAGCGCCGCCGGCACGGCTCTGGTGGGTATCGCGATTTCGCACAGTTCGGTGCTCGATGGGGTGCGTGCCGGCCTGATTCTCTGTGTGCTGCTGTCGCTGTTCAGCGCCGTGGTGGCGCACCGCGTG
Organism: Bordetella pertussis 18323; assembly: GCF_000306945.1. Taxonomy (NCBI): domain Bacteria; kingdom Pseudomonadati; phylum Pseudomonadota; class Betaproteobacteria; order Burkholderiales; family Alcaligenaceae; genus Bordetella; species Bordetella pertussis. Next base: position 469,877 of record NC_018518.1, read on the forward strand.
AAAATGAAGAACGTCGCGGCCACGCCCGCCGCCTGACCTGGAACTGATCCCATGCCGCGTCGTGATCTGCTGGACTTGCTGGCGCTGGCCGCCGTATGGGGCGGGTCGTTCCTGTTCATGCGCGTGGCGGTGCCCGAGTTCGGGCCCGCCGCCCTGATGGAGCTGCGCGTGGGGCTGGCCGCGCTGTTCCTGCTGCCGCTGGCCCTGTGGCGCGGCAAGCCGGCGTTGATCGCACGGCACTGGAAGGCGATATTGGTGGTGGGCACGCTGAATTCGGCGCTGCCCTTCCTGCTGTATGCCTATGCGGCCCAGTCGCTGGGCGCGGGCTTTCTGTCGGTGGCCAATGCGGTCACGCCGGTGTGGGGCGCGGTGATCGGCTGGCTGTGGCTGGGGGACCGCCTGCCGCGCATGCGCGCCCTGGGCCTGCTGATCAGCCTGTCGGGCATCATCGTACTGGTATGGGACAAGCTGGATTTCCATGACGGCGGCACGGGGCCAGCCGTGCTGGCCGCCATCAGCGCGCCGGTGTTCTACGGCATGGCGGCCAACTGGACCAAGCGCTATCTCGGCCACGTGGACGCGCTGACCAACGCAACGGGCAGCATGGTGGCCGCCTCGCTGGTACTGGCGCCCCTGGCGATCATCCACTGGCCCGAACAGGCGGTATCGTTCGAGGCGTGGCGCGCCACGGTGCTGCTGGCAATCGTCTGCACTGGCGCGGCCTATATCGTGTTCTTCCGCCTGATCGCCCGTGTCGGCCCGACCGCCGCGGTCAGCGTGACATTCCTGGTGCCGGTGTTCGGCGTGCTATGGGGCGTGTGGTTCCTGGACGAAGCGGTGACGCCGCGCATCCTGGCCGGCGCCGGCGTGATCCTGGTCGGCACCGCGCTGGCGCTGGGCCTGGTGGGCGCCCGGCGCGTCGCGGCAGCCGATTAGTACCGCCCCGCGCGCCCGGTCAGCGCCACGCCGATGCGCAGCATGGTGTAGGCCGCGACGTCGACGCATCGCCGCAGCCAGCCGCGCCGCTGGTAGTCCAGGGGCCGGATGAACTGGCCGCCCAGGGCAATGGCGCGCTCTAGGTGTGAAGATTCAATAGGTTGTATGCATGGTTCATCCGAACCGGATTTGAGAAACTGGAAATCGCCAACCCCCCAGTTCACTCAAGGAGCCCGGCCGGATGAACACCCATAAGCATGCCCGATTGACCTTCCTACGTCGACTCGAAATGGTCCAGCAATTGATCGCCCATCAAGTTTGTGTGCCTGAAGCGGCCCGCGCCTATGGGGTCACCGCGCCGACTGTGCGCAAATGGCTGGGCCGCTTCCTGGCTCAGGGCCAGGCGGGCTTGGCCGATGCGTCCTCGCGCCCGACGGTCTCGCCCCGAGCGATTGCGCCGGCCAAGGCGCTGGCTATCGTGGAGCTGCGCCGCAAGCGGCTGACCCAAGCGCGCATCGCCCAGGCGCTGGGCGTGTCAGCCAGCACCGTCAGCCGCGTCCTGGCCCGCGCCGGTCTGTCGCACCTGGCCGACCTGGAGCCGGCCGAGCCGGTGGTGCGCTACGAGCATCAGGCCCCCGGCGATCTGCTGCACATCGACATCAAGAAGCTGGGACGTATCCAGCGCCCTGGCCACCGGGTCACGGGCAACCGACGCGATACCGTTGAGGGGGCCGGCTGGGACTTCGTCTTCGTGGCCATCGATGACCACGCCCGCGTGGCCTTCACCGACATCCACCCCGACGAGCGCTTCCCCAGCGCCGTCCAGTTCCTCAAGGACGCAGTGGCCTACTACCAGCGCCTGGGCGTGACCATCCAGCGCTTGCTCACCGACAATGGCTCGGCCTTTCGCAGCCGCGCCTTCGCCGCGCTGTGCCATGAGCTGGGCATCAAGCACCGCTTTACCCGACCTTACCGCCCACAGACCAATGGCAAGGCCGAACGCTTCATCCAGTCGGCCTTGCGTGAGTGGGCTTACGCTCACACCTACCAGAACTCCCAACACCGAGCCGATGCCATGAAATCCTGGCTACACCACTACAACTGGCATCGACCCCACCAAGGCATCGGGCGCGCTGTACCCATCTCCAGACTCAACCTGGACGAATACAACCTATTGACAGTTCACATCTAGGCGTTCCTGCAGGTCCCAGGCGAAGGGCTGGTCGTCGACGACCACGTTGGCTTCGCGGGCCAGCAGCAGGCTGAAGGGATCGAGATTGGACGAGCCGACGGTAGCCATGTTGTCGATGACGGCGACCTTGGCGTGCAGGTAGCCCGGCATGTATTCGTAGATCTCGATGCCGCCGCGCAGCAGCCGGTCGTACAGCGCGCGCGTGGCGAAGTACTGCATGCGGTATTCGGGCTTGCCCTGCAGCAGCAGCCGCACGCGCACGCCGCGCGCGGCGGCCTGCATGAGGCTCTTGCGGAATTGATGCCCGGGGAAGAAATAGGCGTTGGCGATCAGGATGTCGCGGCGCGCATGCTGGATGCCATAAAGGTAGGCCTGCTCGAAGGTCTGCCGAAAGCGCAGGTTGTCGCGCAGCAGCAATGCCGCGCGCAGCTTGCCGGCCGGCGAGGCGTCGGCGTGCACCGGCTTGAACAGGCGCATCCAGTCCCTTGGGTGGCGGCGCAGGCGGGCCCAGTTCAGCCGTACCCACAACAGGTCCTGGGCATAGAGTATGTGCGGCACCAGGGGGCCCTGCACCGCCACGGCGAAGTCGAAGCGCGGCGCGGGGATGTCGTCGCCGGGGTCGAGGTCGTCGTAGTCGTCGACGATATTGATGCCGCCGACGAACGCCAGCTCGGCGTCGACCACGGCCACCTTGCGATGCAGGCGGCGCAAGCGGCTGCGCGAGAACGCCAGGTGGCCCAGCCAGCGGGGCTCGGGCCGGAAGATGCGGCACTGGCCGCCGGCCTGGGTGATGCGCAGGCGTATCGTCTCGGCCGTGCCGGCGCTGCCGAAACCGTCGAGCACCACGCGCACCTTGACGCCGCGGCGGGCAGCGCTCTCCAGGCATTCGAGCATCTGTCGCCCGGTGCGGTCGAGCAGGAAGATGTAGGTCTCCAGATGCACCGACAGGCGCGCCGCGTCGATGGCCTCGCATAGCGCGGGAAAGAAATCGCCGCCGTTTTGCAGCAGGCGGATGGCGTTGCCATCGGTCCAGTGCAACCTGACGATCTGGGCCTTCACGGCAATTCGAGCTCGGCCAGCAGCGGCGAATGATCCGACAGGCGCGCCCACTCGCGCCCGCGCAGGACGCGGGCGCTGCGCACGGCGAAGCCGCGTTGGTAGATGCGATCCAGGCGGAACCACGGGAACACCGCCGGGAAAGTCCGCGGCGGCGGCAGGGGACAATAGGCGCCGCCCATGCCCAGCTGGTTGTTGCGTTCGAGCACCGCCACGCTGTTGGGCACGCCGCGCAGTACGTTGCCCAAGCGCCTGACCGAGTCGCGCAGGCGCGGCAGGTCGCCGCCGTGCGAGCGCGGCGCGTGCGAAAACACTTCGTACAGGCCCAGCTGCTGCACGAACATCGGCGCCAGGCGGTCACCCCAATCGTTGAAGTCGCCCACGATCAGCAGCGGCGCGCCGTCCGGGACCGATTGCCGGATGCGGTCCGTCAGGGCCTGGATCTGGCGGCCACGACTGCCGGCGAACAAGCCCAGGTGCACGACGAAGCAGTGCACCTCGGTGCCGCCGACGTCGATGCGCGCGTGCAGCAGGCCGCGCTGCTCCAGACGATGGTCGGAGATGTCCTGGTTCTCGTGATCGAGGATGTCAAAGCGCGACAGCAAGGCATTGCCGTGATCGGTGCCGGTACGGATGGCATTGCGGCCATAGGCCGCCTGCAGGCGCAGTGCGGCGGCCAGCGATTCGTGCTGGGCGTGCAGGACCGAGGATACCTCGTTGCGTCCCTGGACCTCCTGCAGGAAGACCAGGTCCGGACGCAGGCCATACAGGCCCAGGCGCAGATCGTTGAGGGACTCGCGCCGGCCCAGGGCCGAGCGGCCTTTGTGGATGTTGTAGCTGACTACGCGAATAAGCGACATAGGAGGTATGGCGCGTTATCGAAACGGGCGAAGCCACGCCATTGCCCGGCCTGCCCGATTCCGGCCGCTGGCGGCGCCGCCGCCCATGGCGTCGGCGCTTCGCCAGCTTACTTCATTTCACTTCGACGTTGCGCAAGCGGATGTGCAGCTCGCGCAATTGCTTCTCGTCGACTTCCGACGGCGCGCCGGTCAACAGGCACTGCGCACGCTGGGTCTTGGGGAAGGCGATCACGTCGCGGATGGATTCGGCGCCGGCCATCATGGTGATGATGCGGTCCAGGCCGAACGCGATGCCGCCATGCGGCGGCGCGCCATACTGCAGCGCGTCCAGCAGGAAGCCGAACTTCTCGCGCGCCTCCTCGGCGTCGATCTTGAGCGCGCGGAATACCTTGCTCTGCACTTCCTCGCGGTGGATACGCACCGAGCCGCCGCCGATTTCCCAGCCGTTGAGCACCATGTCGTAGGCCTTGGCGACGGCCTTGCCCGGATCGCTTTCGAGGAAGTCCTCGTGGCCGTCCTTCGGGCTGGTGAACGGGTGGTGCGCGGCGGTATAGCGGTTTTCCTCCTCGTCGTACTCGAACATGGGGAAGTCGACGACCCACAGCGGCTTCCAGCCGCCGCTGAACAGGCCGGCCTTCTTGCCGAATTCGCTGTGGCCGATCTTCACGCGCAGCGCGCCGATGGCGTCGTTGACCACCTTGGCGCGATCCGCGCCGAAGAAGATGATGTCGCCGTTCTGCGCGCCGGTGCGCTTGACCAGTTCGGCCAGCGCGGCATCGTGCAGGTTCTTGACGATGGGCGACTGCAGGCCCTCGCGGCCCTTGGCCACGTCGTTGACCTTGATGTAGGCCAGGCCCTTGGCGCCGTAGATGCCGACGAATTGCGTGTAGGCGTCGATCTCGCTGCGCGACATCTCGCCGCCGCCCTGCACGCGCAGCGCCACGACGCGGCTGCCCGCGGTGGTGGCGGCCGAGGCGAACACCTTGAAATCCACGTCGCGCATGACGTCGGTCATGTCGGTGAATTCCAGGTTGACGCGCAGGTCGGGCTTGTCCGAGCCATAGCGCTGCATGGCCTCCGTCCAGCTCATGATGGGGAACGGCGTGGGCAGGTCCACGTCCTGCACCACCTTGAATACATGGCGGATCATGCCTTCGAAGATTTCACGGATCTCGACTTCGTTCAGGAACGAAGTCTCGCAATCGATCTGGGTGAATTCGGGCTGGCGGTCGGCGCGCAGGTCTTCGTCGCGGAAGCACTTGGTGATCTGGTAGTAACGGTCGAAACCCGAGACCATCAGCATCTGCTTGAACAGCTGCGGCGATTGCGGCAGGGCAAAGAAATACCCGGCGTTGACCCGCGACGGCACCAGGTAGTCGCGCGCGCCCTCGGGCGTGCTCTTGGTCAGCATCGGCGTTTCGATGTCGATGAAGCCGAGCTGGTCGAGGTACTTGCGCACTTCGATCGAGACGCGGTAGCGCAGCATCAGGTTGTGCTGCATCTGCGGGCGGCGCAGGTCCAGCACGCGATGGGTCAGCCGGGTGGTTTCCGACAGGTTGTCGTCATCCAGCTGGAACGGCGGCGTCACCGACGCGTTGAGGATCTCGACCTGCTGGCACAGCACTTCGACCTCGCCCGAGGCCAGCTCGGCGTTGGCCGTGCCTTCGGGGCGCAGGCGCACCAGGCCGGTGATGCTGATGCAGAACTCGTTGCGCAGGCGCTCGGCCGTGCCGAAAGCCTCGGCATTGTCGGGGTCGAACACGATTTGCGCCAGGCCCGTGCGATCGCGCAGGTCGATGAAGATGACCCCGCCGTGGTCGCGGCGGCGGTTCACCCAGCCGTACAGGGTGACAGTCTGGCCGAGATGGTCACGGCAAACCTGGCCGGTGTAGCAGGTACGCATGCGGGATAACTCCGTGTATAGGCTGTGTAAGCGTAAAAGGTTACGGTTCGGCGCCCGGCGCCAGGGGCGCACCAGGCGTCGTGGGCGGGGATACGGGCCGGCGATCCGCCGGCGCCACGACCCCCATGGAAACGATGTACTTCAGGGCCGCGTCGACGCTCATCTGCAGATCGATGACCTGGTCGCGCGGCATCATCAGGAAAAAGCCGGACGTCGGGTTGGGCGTGGTGGGCACGTAGACGCTGAGGTGTTCGCCGGGAAGGTACGAGGCCACCTCGCCGCTGGGCGTGCCGGTCAGGAAGGCGATGGTCCACGAGCCGGCGCGCGGGTACTGGATCAGCACGGCCTGGCGAAACGCCCGGCCATTGGGCGCCAGCACGGTATCGCTGACCTGCTTGACCGAGTTGTAGATCGAGCGCACCAGCGGAATGCGCCCCAGGATGCGCTCCCAGTGCTCGAGCAGGCTGCGCCCGAGCAGGTTGGCGGCAAACACGCCCGTCAGCAGCACCACGGTGATGACGAGGACGAAGCGGAACCCGGGGATATCCACGCCAAACAACGACTGCGATGACAAGAAGCCGGGAACGAACCCCTCCAGCGTCGCGACGAGCAGGCCCAGCACCCATACCGTGATGGCCAGGGGCACCCAGATCAACAAGCCGGTGATGAAGTACTTCTTGAACACGCGCATGACGCTGTGCCGCAATCAGGTGGAGGTGGCTGCCGGCGCCGCGGGTGCGGGCGTGGCGGCCGAGGCGGACGCACCGCCGGCGTCGCCGCCGCTGGCGGCCGGCGCGGCGGATTGGCCAGCGGCCGGCTTGCCCGCTCCGTTGTTGTTGCGAAAATCGGTGACGTACCAGCCCGAGCCCTTGAGCTGGAAGCCGGCGGCCGTCACCTGCTTGGAATACGTGCTCTGGCCGCAGGCGGGACAGTCCGCCAGCGGCGCATCGGAGATCTTTTGCAGCACGTCCTCGGCATGGCCGCACGCGCTGCATTTATATGCATAAATGGGCATTTAACGAAAACTCCCAGGCGAACCGGCGCGTGGAATTCCACCTCTGTGCCTGGCCGGGAAGGTCCGGGCGGCACGGCGGCTGGGCCGGCGAAATACGGGAAAGTCTTGAATTTTAGCGGTTTTTCAAGGAAAGGCCGCCTGGCGGCGGCGCGGCCCTGCCCTGTCTTATACCGGCAACATGAACATGGCAGCAGCCACCAGCGTCGGTACCAGCGCCGCGATGAACAGACGCCCAGACGATATGCTGCCGTCCGGGAAGTACTTCCCGAGGATGGCGAAACCGGCCGGATTGGGCGCGTTGGCGATCACCGTCAGGCCGCCGCCGGTGACCGCGCCGGCCACGAGCATGTAGCGCCAGGCCTCGCTGGTTCCTTCGACCAACGAGCCCAGGTAAGTCAGCGCGGCATTGTCGGTGATGGCCGTCAGCGCAGTCGCGCCCCAGAACAGCACCGTGGGTTCCAGCCCGCCCAGCAGATCCTGCAGCCACCATTTCTGCAAGCCGCCCAGCACGACCAGGCCGGCCAGGAAGAAACCGACCATCAGGCCTTCCCTGATCATCAGCCGGCTCTGATGGCGCTGGTAGGCGTGCGCGAAGCCGATGAACATCATCAGCATGCCCAGGAACACAGCGGGATGATGCGCGGTAAGGACGATCCCCACCAGGAAGGCCAGGTGCATCAGCGTCACCGGCGCCGGCACGGGCGGCCGCTTCTCGGATGCGTCGCCGGACGCATTGACGCCGGCGCCGGTGCCCACCGCGCCCTCCAGCAGGGCCTGGCGGCACAGCATGGTCAGCACGCCGGCGTTCAGGAAGACGGCGACGGCGGCGCGCCAGCCGAAATGGGTAGCCATGTAGGCGGTATCCCAGCCGAAGGTCGCGGCCACCATCAGCACGGGAGGCGCCGCGTAGGAGGTCAGCACGCCGCCGATGGACACGTTGACGAACAGCACGCCCAGCGTCATGTACTTGAAGCCGGCGCGGCCGCTGCAGCGGAAGTAGCCGTCGCGCAGCAGGATGGCGGCCAGCGTCATGGCCGCCGGCTCGGTGATGAACGAGCCGCCCAGCGGCACGATCGACATGACGATGAAGAAGGTGGCCAGCTCGCGCCGTATCGGCACCATGGCCGCCAGCAGCCGCACCACGCTGCCCACCAGCTCCAGGATGGGCCGGCTGGACGCCACCACCATGATCGCGAAGACGAACAGCGGCTCGGTGAAGTTGCGCGTATCCATGTACTGGACTGCGCGATCGGTGCCGGCCATCAGCGCCATACAGGCGATCAGTACGAACGCCCATACGCCAAAGACGGCCTCGACCTCGGAAAGCAGGTGCCATACGCCGGCATGCGGCCCGTTGCGGTGAGCCAGGCGAGCAAAGAAGGGAACGGAAAACGTGTGTAGTACCGCCACGCTGAACAACAGCGTGGCCACGATTTCAATAGCGTGGGGCATGGGGCTCTGTCGAAGGCGCTGCGCGGGGCGCCAGGCCTCGGCATGCTGCACGTGTTAAACAAGTGTCGGAATATAACGCAGCCGCGCGCCGCGGCGAACCCGTGAATACACCCGATGCGGCGGCCTTCATGTTTGCCGGCGGGCTTCGCGCAGCAGTTGGGCGCCTTTTTCCGCGATCATGATGGTCGGCGAGTTGGTATTGCCCGAGGTGATGGTCGGCATGATGGATGCGTCGATCACCCGCAGGCCCTGCAGGCCATGCACGCGCAACGCGGCATCCACCGCCGCCTGCGCGTCGTCGCCCATCCTGCAGGTTCCCACCGGATGGAAAATGGTCGTGCCGATCTCGCCGGCCAGCCGCTGCAGGTCTTCCTCGCTCTGCCATTGCTCGCCGGGCCTGTATTCCTGCGGCTGGTAGCGCGCCAGCGCGGGCTGAGCCACGATGCGCCGGGTCAGGCGGATGCTGTCGGCGGCGACTTTGCGGTCGGCCTCGGTGGAAAGATAGTTGCAGAGGATCTCGGGATGGTCGCCCGGATCGGGCGAGACGATACGCACGTGGCCCCGGCTGGTCGGACGCAGATTGCACACCGACGCGGTGAAGGCGGGAAAATCATGCAGCGGGTCGCCGAACTTCTCCAGCGACAGCGGCTGGACGTGGTACTCGAGATTGGCGCGCGACTGCTCGGGGCCCGAGCGGGCGAACGCACCCAGCTGCGACGGCGCCATGCTGAGCGGGCCGCGCCGCTGCACGGCGTATTGCAGGCCCATCCATGCCTTGCCCCACAGGGTGCCCGCCACCCCGTTCAAGGTGCGGGCGCCCCGCACCCGGTAGATCAGGCGCAGCTGCAGGTGGTCCTGCAGGTTTGCGCCCACGCCGGGCAGGTCATGCAGCACGGGCACCCCGCGCGCCTGTAGCAGCGCCGCCGGCCCCACGCCGGACACCTGCAGCAGTTGCGCCGACCCGATGGCGCCGGCGGCCAGCACCACCTCGCCGCGCGCCTGGGCATACTGTTCGCCGCCGCCCTCCGCCATGAAGCGCACCCCTACCGCGCGGCGGTTCTGGAACACCACGCGCGCCACCCGCGCGCCGGTCAGGACCTTCAGGTTGCCGCGGTCCATGGCCGGCCGCAGAAAACCCTTGGCGGTGTTCCAGCGCACGCCGCGGCGCTGGTTGACCTCGAAATAGTCGCAACCCTCGTTGTCGCCCTGGTTGAAGTCGTCGATCGAGGCGATGCCGGCCTGCGCGGCCGCCGCACGGAACGCGTCGAGCAATTTCCAGGACAGGCGCTGGCGCTCGACCCGCCATTCGCCGCCCGCGCCGTGGAAGGCGCTGGCGCCGCCATGGTGGTCCTCGCTGGCCTTGAACAGCGGCAGCACGTCGTCCCACCCCCAGCCCGGGTTGCCCTGCGCCGCCCAGCCGTCGTAGTCGGCGCGCTAGCTGTGAACTGTCAATAGGTTGTATTCGTCCAGGTTGAGTCTGGAGATGGGTACAGCGCGCCCGATGCCTTGGTGGGGTCGATGCCAGTTGTAGTGGTGTAGCCAGGATTTCATGGCATCGGCTCGGTGTTGGGAGTTCTGGTAGGTGTGAGCGTAAGCCCACTCACGCAAGGCCGACTGGATGAAGCGTTCGGCCTTGCCATTGGTCTGTGGGCGGTAAGGTCGGGTAAAGCGGTGCTTGATGCCCAGCTCATGGCACAGCGCGGCGAAGGCGCGGCTGCGAAAGGCCGAGCCATTGTCGGTGAGCAAGCGCTGGATGGTCACGCCCAGGCGCTGGTAGTAGGCCACTGCGTCCTTGAGGAACTGGACGGCGCTGGGGAAGCGCTCGTCGGGGTGGATGTCGGTGAAGGCCACGCGGGCGTGGTCATCGATGGCCACGAAGACGAAGTCCCAGCCGGCCCCCTCAACGGTATCGCGTCGGTTGCCCGTGACCCGGTGGCCAGGGCGCTGGATACGTCCCAGCTTCTTGATGTCGATGTGCAGCAGATCGCCGGGGGCCTGATGCTCGTAGCGCACCACCGGCTCGGCCGGCTCCAGGTCGGCCAGGTGCGACAGACCGGCGCGGGCCAGGACGCGGCTGACGGTGCTGGCTGACACGCCCAGCGCCTGGGCGATGCGCGCTTGGGTCAGCCGCTTGCGGCGCAGCTCCACGATAGCCAGCGCCTTGGCCGGCGCAATCGCTCGGGGCGAGACCGTCGGGCGCGAGGACGCATCGGCCAAGCCCGTCTGGCCCTGAGCCAGGAAGCGGCCCAGCCATTTGCGCACAGTCGGCGCGGTGACCCCATAGGCGCGGGCCGCTTCAGGCACACAAACTTGATGGGCGATCAATTGCTGGACCATTTCGAGTCGACGTAGGAAGGTCAATCGGGCATGCTTATGGGTGTTCATCCGGCCGGGCTCCTTGAGTGAACTGGGGGGTTGGCGATTTCCAGTTTCTCAAATCCGGTTCGGATGAACCATGCATACAACCTATTGAATCTTCACAGCTAGCCGCCCCGCCCCGCTCATTTCCAGGCCGCGCGAGCGCTGCAGGCCCGTCAGGAGTATCCGCGTGGGATCGTGGGGCGCGCGCGTGCGGCGGTTGTAGAGTTCGAGCTGGTAGACGGCCAGCATGGTGCTCAGGCGCCCGTCCAGCCAGTCGCTCTTGACCCCGGCTTCGTACTGGCGCGTATGTTCGGGCGGCAGATCATTGGCGTTGCCCCGCGCGTCCGGCGTGATGCCTATGGTGCCGCCGCCGGTGGGCGAGAAAGTCTTGCTGTACGACGCGTAGAACGCGTGCGCCGGCCAGGGCGTCCAGACCACTCCCAGGCGCGGACTCACACTGCGGTCGCCACGGCTGCCTTCCAGGCCCAGCAGGCGATTGCGCGTGCGCACCCCGAACCGGTCCAGGCGCGCGCCCGCCACCACCTGCCAGGACTCGCTCAATCGCAGTTGATCCTGCAAGTAGTAGCCTTGCGTACGCACGCGGTGACGCGCATCGCTGGCGCGCTCCATGCGGCCGTGGTGCTGCTGGCTCAAGTCGGGGTGGTGCAGCGCCAGCCCGGGCACCGGCTGCGCGCCGGGGCCTTTGGTGGCCGCGCGGTGCAGCGTCGGATCACGATGCTGGCTGCCCAGCTCGACGCCGGCCAGCAAGCGGTGTTCGAGCCAGCCGGTGGCGAACGTGCCCTCGGCCTCGAAGACGTTGTAAAGATGCCGGGCGCGCAGGTGCTGCTGCCAGCGCTGGCGTTGCACCAGCCCGGTCTCGGCGCGCCAGCCGGACAGATAGGTGTTGTCGAAATCGCTATGCAGCCGGAACGTCGACAGGGTATGGCGCAGCTCCCATCCATTGGCCGCCCGGTAGCGCAGGCGCGAGCGCAGCACCTGGACCCGATCGTCGATATTGTCGCGCCCGGGGTCGCCGTAGACGGTCGAGCGCCCGACCGGCGCGGGCCGGCCGTCCACCGAGGGAATGCCGCGGTCGGGCACGCGGTCGTAGCGGCTGTGTTCGTACTGCGCCAGCCAATCGAGCCGTGGCGTAATGCGCCACGCCAAGGCGGGCGACGCCAGGCGGCGGCGCGAGCTGACCCCGTGCCTGAAACTGCCCGCATTCTCGCCGCCCACGTTCAGGCGCAGGCTGACCGTGTCGGAAGGGTCCGCGCTCAGGTCGGCGTACAGGCTGCGAAAGTCCTCGCCGCCCAGCCGGACTTCGAGGGTGGAAGCGCGGCCCGGCCCGGGCGCCTTGCTCACCCGATTGACGATGCCGCCCTGGCTGCCGCGGCCGTACAGAACGCCGGCCGGCCCCTTGAGCACCTCGATGCGCTCGATGTTGTGCAGGTCGCGCACGTACTGGCTGTCATCGCGCACCCCGTCCAGGTAGAAGTCGCTGCCGGCGTCGAACCCGCGTATGCGCAAGCCGTCGAAGCGGGTATCGCTGGCGTCGGTGACATTGGGCACGCCGGCCAGCGCCTCGCCCAGCGTGCGCGCGCCATAGTTCAGGGCGTCCGGCACCTTCACGGTGTCGACCGTCTGCGGCACCTCCCGCAGCGGTGTGGCGGTACGGGTGGCGGTGCTGCCTTCGAATACCCGCGGATCGTCGGGATCGTCGCCGATGACCGCGATGGGCGCCAATTCAGCCGGCGCGGCCCCGCTCGGCGCGGGAAAGGCGCCTGCCAGCGCCATGGCGGCCAGCGCCGGGATCAGGGATAAGCGGCAAGGTGGAATCATGGATGCGAGCTATTGCGACTTCCGGATTGGAAGCACTCGCGATCCTAGCGATAATGCGCATCATTCCCGAATAGGACGTTTCCGCGAACCCCCTTGCCAGGGCCGATGTGCCAGGCCCTGGCAAGGGCGGGTTGCCTCAGGCGCGCACGCGCACGGCCTGCGACACGCGCGCCGCCTTGGCCCGGGCCTGGTCGACGTCGTCGGCCACGGCCAGCCCCACGCCCATGCGCCGCTTGGCGTAAGACTCGGGCTTGCCGAACAGGCGGATGTCGGTGCCGGGCTCGGCCAGCGCCTGCGCCACGCCCTCGAAGGCCACGCCGCGGGCATCGACCCCGCCGTAGATGACGCTGCTTGCGCCCGGCTGGCGCAGGCGCGTGTCCACCGGCAGGCCCAGCAGCGCGCGCGCATGCAGCTCGAATTCGTTCTGCACCTGGGAAATCAGGGTGACCATGCCGGTGTCGTGCGGACGCGGGCTGACTTCGGAGAACCAGACCTGGTCGCCGGCCACGAACAGCTCCACCCCGAATATGCCCAGGCCGCCCAGGTCGCCGGTCACGGCCAGGGCGATCTCGCGCGAGCGCTGCAGCGCGACCGGCGACATGGGATGGGGCTGCCAGCTCTCGACATAGTCGCCATCGACCTGGCGATGCCCGATGGGCTCGCAGAACTGCGTCACGATCTGCCCGTCGGCGCCGCGGGCGCGCACCGTCAGCAGGGTGATCTCGTAGTCGAACTCGATGAAACCCTCGACGATCACGCGTCCGGCGCCCACGCGCCCGCCCTCCTGGGCGTAGCGCCACGCGGCGGCGATGTCATCGGCCGAGCGGATGATCGACTGGCCCTTGCCCGAGGAGGACATGACCGGCTTGATCACGCACGGATAGCCGATGCCGCCGTCGATGGCCTCGCGCAGCGCCTGCTCGGTATCGACGAAGCGGTAGGGCGAGGTGGGCAGGCCCAGGGTCTCGGCGGCCAGCCGGCGGATGCCTTCGCGGTTCATGGTCAGGTGGGCGGCGCGGGCGGTGGGCGTGACGTGCACGGCGCCTTCGTCCTCCAGCGCGACCAGCAGGTCGGTGGCAATGGCCTCGATTTCGGGCACGACCACATGCGGGCGCTCCTGCTCGATGACCTGCCGCAGCGCCTGCGGATCGGTCATGGAGACCACGTGGGCGCGATGCGCCACCTGGTGGCCCGGCGCGTCGGCATAGCGGTCGACCGCGATGACCTCCACCCCCAGGCGCTGCAGGGCGATCACCACCTCCTTGCCTAGCTCGCCTGCGCCCAGCAACATGACGCGGGTAGCCGTTGGAGACAGCGGGGTGCCGAGAACCGGCGCGGGAAAGGTGGACATGACGACGGGCCTGCCTGAAAAGAAAAAGGGCGCAAAAAGGAGCCGCCAGCATGCCATAGGGGCCCGGACCCGGCAACTTGGCGCACTGCGATTAAAATCCGCTCCATGAGCGCTCATCCCGACCCCACGCCCGAGGCCATTCTCGCCTCGGCACGCCGCACGCTGCAGACCGAGGCGCAAGCTATTGCCGACCTCGCCGCCCGGCTCGACGACAGCTTCGTGCAGGTCGTCGGCATGCTGCTGGCCTGCCGCGGCCGTGTCGTGGTCAGCGGCATCGGCAAGACCGGGCACATTGCCCGCAAGCTGGCCGCCACCCTGGCCTCCACCGGCACGCCGGCCTTTTTCGTGCACGCCGCCGAAGCCATCCACGGCGACCTGGGGATGGTCACCCGCGACGATGTCCTGATCGCGATTTCCTATTCCGGCACCGGCCAGGAGCTGCTGACCATTCTGCCGGTGGTGCGCCGCATGGGCGCGGGACTGATCGCCATTACCGGCAACGCCGAATCCGAACTGGCCCGCCTGGCCGACGTGCACCTGGACGCCAGCGTGTCCCAGGAGGCCTGCCCGCTCAATCTGGCGCCCACCGCCAGCACCACGGCGGCGCTGGCCCTGGGCGACGCCCTGGCGGTCGCCTGCCTGGAGGCGCGCGGCTTCGGCCGCGAGGATTTCGCGCGTTCCCACCCCGGCGGCGCCCTGGGCCGCCGCCTGCTCACCCACGTGCGCGACGTGATGCGGCACGGGCCCGCGCTGCCCATCGTCGCCGAAGACGCCCCCCTGCCCCGCGCGCTCGAGGAAATCTCGGCCAAGGGCATGGGCATGACGGCGGTCGTCGACGCACAGCGCAAGCCCGTGGGCATCTTCACCGACGGCGACCTGCGCCGCCTGATCGAGCGCGTCGGCGACATCCGCAGCCTGACGGTAGCCGACGGCATGACCCGGGCTCCGCGTACCATCGGGCCTGACGCGCTGGCCGCCGAGGCCGCCCAGCAAATGGACGACCGCCGCCTCAACCAGATGCTGGTGGTGGACACCGCCGGCGTGCTGATCGGCGCCCTGCATACTCACGACTTGATGGCAGCCAAAGTAGTATGACCAAGAACTCTCCTGTTTCCGTGCCGCACCCCGCCGAAGCCCTGGTGCTCGCCCGCATCCCCGCCTCGGTGCGCGAACGCGCCGCCGCGGTGCGCCTGATGGTTTTCGACGTCGACGGCGTGCTGACCGATGGCGGCCTGTACTATGGCGAGCACGGCGAAATGTTCAAGCGTTTCCATGCGCTGGACGGCCATGGCCTGCGGCTGCTGATGGAAGGCGGCCTGAAAGTCGCCCTGATCACCGGCCGCTCCGGCCCCATCGCCGACCGGCGCGCCGCCGAGCTGGGCATCGCCGAAGTGCTGCAAGGCGTGCGCGACAAGGGCGGCGCCCTGAGTGAACTTGCCCAGCGCGTGGGCGTCCAACTCAACCAGACCGGCTATATGGGCGACGACATCATCGACCTGCCTGCCATGCAGCGCGCCGGCTTCGCCGCCAGCGTCGCCAATGCGCCGGGCTACGTGGCGCAAGCCGCCCACTGGGTATCCAGCCAGCCGGGCGGCCAGGGCGCGGTGCGCGAATGCTGCGACCTGCTGCTTGCCGCCCAGGGCCGCCTGGGCACCTTCCTGGGCACGCCGGCCCTGCTCGGGCCCGGCGCCATCCAGTAACCGTTATCAGGCATGAAAGAACGCTTTCCCTCGCTGATCGCCTTGTTCCTGCTGCTGGCGCTGGTCGTCGGCACGTGGTGGGCGGCCGACTATGCGCAACGCGCCGTCCAGGTCGATCCGCCGCGCCGGCTGACGCACGAGATGGACTCGTGGGCGCGCGATTTCGTGATGCTGCGCACCGACGTCCAGGGCCACCCGATCAACCGCCTGGAAGGCGTCTATGTCGAGCACTTCCCCGACGACGACTCCTACCACGTGACCACGCCGCGCGCCATCGGCCAACAGGCCGGCAACCCGATCACCATCGGGGTATCGAAAACCGCCATCATGGAACAGGGCGGCCAGCGCATCGTCATGAACGGCGACACGCACGTGCACCGGCAGCCCGACGCCCGCAACGAGACGCTGGACGTACGCAGCCAGCAGCTGATCCTGCTGCCCGACGAAGACGTGGTGTTCACCGACTTGCCCGCCCAGGTCAACAAGGGCAATTCCCGCATGAACGGCACCGGCATGCATTACAACAACAAGACCCGGCAATTGCGCGTATCGGCGGCCGCCGACGTCGAAATTGCAGGAACCGAGGGGCGCAAGCGGCAATCCACCGAGACGCCCGCCAACTCCAACCAGAACAAACCATGACCCACCTGAGGCTTTCCCTTGCCCCGCTGCGGTTGTGCAGCATCCTGCTGCTGGCCGCTGCCGGCGCTGCGCAGGCGCAGGCGCAATCCGGCCAGGCCGCGCCGGCCGAAGAGCCGAGCACGCTGATCCTCTCGGACACGCTGCACTACGACGACATCAAGCGCCAGAGCATCTTCACGGGCAACGTCATCCTCACGCGCGGGCTGATGACGCTGACCTCGGACAAGCTGGAAGTCAACGAGGACGCGGCGGGCAACCAGTTCGGGGTCGCCACGGCCGACAAGGGCAAGATCGTCACCATCCGCCAGGACCGTCCCGAGACCTTCGAGCTGATCGAGGGCAAGGGCCTGCGCGCCGAATACGAAAGCAGCAAGAGCCAGTTCGACCTGATCGGCCAGGCCATCGTCACCCGCTACATCTGCGGCAAACCGTTCGACACGATTCGCGGCGACCGGGTGCGCTACAACGAGAAGACCGGCATCTACCAGGCGCAGGGCGGTCCGAACTCATCGGCCGCAGGCGGGCGCGTACGCTCGCTGGCCGAGCCGCGCGCCAAGGCCGACGCCGCGATCGCGGAATGCCGCGCCAAGAAGCAAGCGCCCAAGAAGCCGCAGTGAACCGCGCCTCCCTCTCCTATCACGTTGCACGATGACCGACTCCCACGCCACTCTGTCCACCGCCACCGCTGCCGGCGCCGCCGCCGGCAGCCTGCGCGCCACCGGGCTGCGCAAGACCTACAACGGCCGCACCGTGGTGCAGGATGTCTCGCTGTCGGTGGTCAGCGGCGAGGTGGTGGGCCTGCTCGGGCCCAACGGTGCGGGCAAGACCACCAGCTTCTACATGATCGTCGGCCTGGTTCCGGCCGACTCCGGGCGCATCGAGATCGACGGCTCGAACATCACGTCCATGCCCATCCACAAGCGGGCGCGCATGGGCCTGTCGTACCTGCCCCAGGACGCCTCGGTGTTCCGCCGCCTGACGGTGGAGCAGAACATCCGCGCCGTGCTGGAGCTGCAGCTCGGCCCCAACGGCAAGCCGCTGCCCGAGGCCAGGATCCGCGACAACCTCGAAGCCCTGCTGGAAGAACTGCAGATCGGCCATATCCGCGCCAACACCGCCATTTCGCTGTCCGGCGGCGAACGACGCCGGGTCGAGATCGCGCGCGCCCTGGCCACCAGCCCGCGCTTCATCCTGCTTGACGAACCCTTCGCCGGGGTCGACCCGATCGCCGTGATCGAGATCCAGCGCATCGTGCGCTTCCTGAAGGGCCGCGGCATCGGCGTGCTGATCACCGACCACAACGTGCGCGAAACCCTGGGCATCTGCGACCGCGCCTACATCATCAGCGAAGGCAAGGTCCTCACCGATGGGCACCCCGACGAAATCGTCGGCGATCCGGCCGTGCGCCGCGTCTATCTGGGCGAGCATTTCCGCATGTAAGCGGGGGCTGCGCCGCGTCCTCTCGGGGAAAGCCCTAAGCCCTGCGCGCGCCCCTCTGGGGCCGCCATCAAACGTACACAATCTTGCGCTAGCTGTGAAGATTCAATAGGTTGTATGCATGGTTCATCCGAACCGGATTTGAGAAACTGGAAATCGCCGACCCCCCAGTTCACTCAAGGAGCCCGGCCGGATGAACACCCATAAGCATGCCCGATTGACCTTCCTACGTCGACTCGAAATGGTCCAGCAATTGATCGCCCATCAAGTTTGTGTGCCTGAAGCGGCCCGCGCCTATGGGGTCACCGCGCCGACTGTGCGCAAATGGCTGGGCCGCTTCCTGGCTCAGGGCCAGGCGGGCTTGGCCGATGCGTCCTCGCGCCCGACGGTCTCGCCCCGAGCGATTGCGCCGGCCAAGGCGCTGGCTATCGTGGAGCTGCGCCGCAAGCGGCTGACCCAAGCGCGCATCGCCCAGGCGCTGGGCGTGTCAGCCAGCACCGTCAGCCGCGTCCTGGCCCGCGCCGGTCTGTCGCACCTGGCCGACCTGGAGCCGGCCGAGCCGGTGGTGCGCTACGAGCATCAGGCCCCCGGCGATCTGCTGCACATCGACATCAAGAAGCTGGGACGTATCCAGCGCCCTGGCCACCGGGTCACGGGCAACCGACGCGATACCGTTGAGGGGGCCGGCTGGGACTTCGTCTTCGTGGCCATCGATGACCACGCCCGCGTGGCCTTCACCGACATCCACCCCGACGAGCGCTTCCCCAGCGCCGTCCAGTTCCTCAAGGACGCAGTGGCCTACTACCAGCGCCTGGGCGTGACCATCCAGCGCTTGCTCACCGACAATGGCTCGGCCTTTCGCAGCCGCGCCTTCGCCGCGCTGTGCCATGAGCTGGGCATCAAGCACCGCTTTACCCGACCTTACCGCCCACAGACCAATGGCAAGGCCGAACGCTTCATCCAGTCGGCCTTGCGTGAGTGGGCTTACGCTCACACCTACCAGAACTCCCAACACCGAGCCGATGCCATGAAATCCTGGCTACACCACTACAACTGGCATCGACCCCACCAAGGCATCGGGCGCGCTGTACCCATCTCCAGACTCAACCTGGACGAATACAACCTATTGACAGTTCACATCTAGGCAAACCGGTGCCGCGGTCCGCGGCGCCGTCTCCACATTGCAAAGGAAGACCTCATGTCCTTATCCGTCGGCAACGCCGCGCTGCTGCCTGGCCGCAACCTGATTGGATCGGAATGGCGCGAAGCGGCGCTGGGCGCGCGCTTCGCGGTTGCGGATCCCGCCACCGGCAAGGTGATCGCGCATGTGCCCGACAGCGGCGCGCGCGATGCGGGCGCGGCCGTCACGGCGGCGCACCAGGCCTTCGCGGACTGGCGCCGGACCCCCGCCAAGGTCCGCGCGCAGATCATCAAGCGCTGGAATGCCCTGTTGCACGAGAACGCCGAAGACCTGGCCCGTCTGATTTCCTCGGAGCAGGGCAAGCCGCTGGCCGAGGCTCGCGGCGAGGTGAGCTAT
Source organism: Bordetella pertussis 18323 (assembly GCF_000306945.1). NCBI lineage: Bacteria > Pseudomonadati > Pseudomonadota > Betaproteobacteria > Burkholderiales > Alcaligenaceae > Bordetella > Bordetella pertussis. The sequence continues at coordinate 489,158 of NC_018518.1, forward strand.
GCGGCCAGTTATGTCGAGTGGTTCGCCGAAGAGGCCACGCGCGCCGACGGCGACCTCATCCCCAGCCCGGCGCAAGGGCGGCGCATGTTCGCGCTGCGCGAGCCGGTCGGCGTGGTGGCGGCGATCACGCCGTGGAACTTCCCGGCGGCCATGATCGCCCGCAAGATCGCCCCGGCCCTGGCGGCCGGGTGCACGGTCGTGTGCAAGCCGGCCGAGGACACGCCGCTGACGTCGCTGGCGCTGACGGCCCTGGCGCAGCAGGCGGGGGTGCCGCCCGGCGTGCTCAACATCGTGACCGCCTCGCGGGGCCGCGCCGCCGAAGTCGCCGACGCCTGGCTGGACGACCCGCGCGTGCGCAAGATCACCTTTACCGGCTCCACCCCCGTGGGCAAGCATCTGGCCAGGCGCAGCGCCGACACCTTGAAGCGGGTCTCGCTGGAGCTGGGCGGCAATGCGCCTTTCATTGTGTTCGACGACGCCGACCTGGACGCCGCGGTCGAGGGCCTGATGGTGTCCAAGTTCCGCAATGGCGGCCAGACCTGCGTCTGTCCCAACCGCATCTTCGTGCAGGCCGGCGTGCACGACGCGTTCGTCCGCAAGCTGGCGGCGCGGGTGGAGGGGCTGGTCGTCGGGCCGGCCAGCGACCCGGCTTCGCAGATCGGGCCGATGATCAACGCGCGCGCCGTCGAGAAGATCGAGCATCACGTCGCCGACGCCCTGGAGCGCGGCGCTCGCCTGGCAGTGGGCGGCAAGCGCATCCACTCGGCCCGTTGCGCCGGCGACCACTATTACGCGCCGACCGTGCTGACGGGGGTGGACGAGACCATGGCGTGCTTTCGCGAGGAAACCTTCGGGCCGGTTGCGCCGATCACGGTCTTCGCCAGCGAGGCCGAGGTGGTGGCGGCGGCCAATGCGACCGCGTTCGGCCTGGCCGCCTACTTCTACTCGACCGACGTGCGGCGCATCTGGCGCCTGGCCGACGCGCTGGAGACCGGCATCGTCGGCGTCAACGAGGGCGCGCTGGCCGCCGAGGCGGCCCCGTTCGGCGGCGTCAAGGACTCGGGTTACGGCCGCGAAGGATCGCGCCATGGCCTGGCCGAGTACATGCAGATCAAGTACGTCTGCCAGGGCCAGCTGGACTGAGGGCGCGTCGCGCGATCAGGCGGTGCCCCGGCCTCGCGGCGCGTATCCGCCGTTGCTCGCGCGCAGTCCTGCGATCAGTTCGGCATGGTAGCGGTCCAGCTGCGCGCGAGCGGCGGCCGCGTCCAGCGCGCGGCCTCGGTACTCCTTGACGCGCGCGGTGTCGCCGCCGCGCCGAACGCGCAGCGAACGGCCCACGCTGTCGGGGTGCCGTTCGGCCAGCGCGCGGCGCAGCGCACGATTGTCGTCGCGCGAGAATGGCGCGATCCAGTCGATGATCCACAGTCGGTCGCCGCAGTTCCAGGCATTCCCGCCCAGCGACGAGGGCGCCATGACATAGGAGAGTTCGGTGTCGGCGTCCATTAGGGCCCAGCTGCAGTATGCAACCGGCACGTCATTGCATCGCAGCAGAATGTATTGGCCCAGTTGAATCGGCGCGAGCGTGTTGCGTGCGAGCAGATGCACCGGCCAGTCGCGGTGCATGGGAGAGTTCATCCACAGCCAGGCAATATTGCCCAGTGCCGCGAAGTCGTCGGTGGGATTGAGGAGGGAGGGCGCTTGGGCGGACGGAAGCATGACATCGGTGCATGGTGGAGCGGGGGGCATATTCCGTGTTGGGTGCGCGCATGGCAAGCCGCCGGCGCATCATGGTTGCGCCGGAATGGCTTTTCTTACATGTTTCCAGGATATGTCCGTATTTCGGGCGATGCCTCGGTCGCGGCGCCTGCTTTTGTCGAACATGTGCAATGTTGTTGTCGCGATCGCGTTGGCGCTTGCTCGCTTATTTATCTCCCTTGAAGCCTTGTTCTTCTTTTCATTAGAAAGAAATATGCGCTTTGTGTTTAGGATGATTTTCCTGTCCGAGTAGGGTGGATCCAAATTTTCCGGATTGGTGGGAATTTGTGCATTTTCATTGCGAATGTTGGAATAATTTCGCCCATCGTCATACGACATGCTGGATGTTTGGTTCTTGCAGAAGGATGAGGTTCTGAGCGCTACACACCGGTTGCGTCGGTGCGAATCCGTTCAATCGACTACTTATCGACAGATCCACATGCAGCAATCGCATCAGGCTGGTTACGCAAACGCCGCCGACCGGGAGTCTGGCATCCCCGCAGCCGTACTCGATGGCATCAAGGCCGTGGCGAAGGAAAAAAACGCCACATTGATGTTCCGCCTGGTCAACCCCCATTCCACCAGCCTGATTGCCGAAGGGGTGGCCACCAAAGGATTGGGCGTGCACGCCAAGTCGTCCGATTGGGGGTTGCAGGCGGGCTACATTCCCGTCAACCCGAATCTTTCCAAACTGTTCGGCCGTGCGCCCGAGGTGATCGCGCGGGCCGACAACGACGTCAACAGCAGCCTGGCGCATGGCCATACCGCGGTCGACCTGACGCTGTCGAAAGAGCGGCTTGACTATCTGCGGCAAGCGGGCCTGGTCACCGGCATGGCCGATGGCGTGGTCGCGAGCAACCACGCAGGCTACGAGCAGTTCGAGTTTCGCGTGAAGGAAACCTCGGACGGGCGCTATGCCGTGCAGTATCGCCGCAAGGGCGGCGACGATTTCGAGGCGGTCAAGGTGATCGGCAATGCCGCCGGTATTCCACTGACGGCGGATATCGACATGTTCGCCATTATGCCGCATCTGTCCAACTTCCGCGACTCGGCGCGCAGTTCGGTGACCAGCGGCGATTCGGTGACCGATTACCTGGCGCGCACGCGGCGGGCCGCCAGCGAGGCCACGGGCGGCCTGGATCGCGAACGCATCGACTTGTTGTGGAAAATCGCTCGCGCCGGCGCCCGTTCCGCAGTGGGCACCGAGGCGCGTCGCCAGTTCCGCTACGACGGCGACATGAATATCGGCGTGATCACCGATTTCGAGCTGGAAGTGCGCAATGCGCTGAACAGGCGGGCGCACGCCGTCGGCGCGCAGGACGTGGTCCAGCATGGCACTGAGCAGAACAATCCTTTCCCGGAGGCAGATGAGAAGATTTTCGTCGTATCGGCCACCGGTGAAAGCCAGATGCTCACGCGCGGGCAACTGAAGGAATACATTGGCCAGCAGCGCGGCGAGGGCTATGTCTTCTACGAGAACCGTGCATACGGCGTGGCGGGGAAAAGCCTGTTCGACGATGGGCTGGGAGCCGCGCCCGGCGTGCCGAGCGGACGTTCGAAGTTCTCGCCGGATGTACTGGAAACGGTGCCGGCGTCACCCGGATTGCGGCGGCCGTCGCTGGGCGCAGTGGAACGCCAGGATTCCGGCTATGACAGCCTTGATGGGGTGGGATCGCGATCGTTCTCGTTGGGCGAGGTGTCCGACATGGCCGCCGTGGAAGCGGCGGAACTGGAAATGACCCGGCAAGTCTTGCACGCCGGGGCGCGGCAGGACGATGCCGAGCCGGGCGTGAGCGGTGCGTCGGCGCACTGGGGGCAGCGGGCGCTGCAGGGCGCCCAGGCGGTGGCGGCGGCGCAGCGGCTGGTTCATGCCATTGCCCTGATGACGCAATTCGGCCGGGCCGGTTCCACCAACACGCCGCAGGAAGCGGCCTCGTTGTCGGCGGCCGTGTTCGGCTTGGGCGAGGCCAGCAGCGCCGTGGCCGAAACCGTGAGCGGTTTTTTCCGCGGGTCTTCGCGCTGGGCCGGCGGTTTCGGCGTGGCTGGCGGCGCGATGGCGCTGGGAGGCGGCATCGCCGCGGCCGTTGGCGCCGGGATGTCGTTGACCGATGACGCGCCGGCCGGACAGAAGGCCGCCGCCGGCGCCGAGATCGCGCTGCAGTTGACAGGTGGAACGGTCGAGCTGGCTTCTTCCATCGCGTTGGCGCTGGCCGCGGCGCGCGGCGTGACCAGCGGCTTGCAGGTGGCCGGGGCGTCGGCCGGGGCGGCTGCCGGCGCATTGGCCGCGGCGCTCAGTCCCATGGAGATCTACGGCCTGGTGCAGCAATCGCACTATGCGGATCAGCTGGACAAGCTGGCGCAGGAATCGAGCGCATACGGTTACGAGGGCGACGCCTTGCTGGCCCAGCTGTATCGCGACAAGACGGCCGCCGAGGGCGCCGTCGCCGGCGTCTCCGCCGTCCTGAGCACGGTGGGGGCGGCGGTGTCGATCGCCGCGGCGGCCAGCGTGGTAGGGGCCCCGGTGGCGGTGGTCACTTCCTTGCTGACCGGGGCTCTCAACGGCATCCTGCGCGGCGTGCAGCAGCCCATCATCGAAAAGCTGGCCAACGATTACGCTCGCAAGATCGACGAGCTGGGCGGGCCGCAAGCGTACTTCGAGAAAAACCTGCAGGCGCGTCACGAACAACTGGCCAATTCGGACGGCCTACGGAAAATGCTGGCCGACCTGCAGGCCGGTTGGAACGCCAGCAGCGTGATCGGGGTGCAGACGACAGAGATCTCCAAGTCGGCGCTCGAACTGGCCGCCATTACCGGCAACGCGGACAACCTGAAATCCGTCGACGTGTTCGTGGACCGCTTCGTCCAGGGCGAGCGGGTGGCCGGCCAGCCGGTGGTCCTCGACGTCGCCGCCGGCGGCATCGATATCGCCAGCCGCAAGGGCGAGCGGCCGGCGCTGACGTTCATCACGCCGCTGGCCGCGCCAGGAGAAGAGCAGCGCCGGCGCACGAAAACGGGCAAGAGCGAATTCACCACATTCGTCGAGATCGTGGGCAAGCAGGACCGCTGGCGCATCCGGGACGGCGCGGCCGACACCACCATCGATCTGGCCAAGGTGGTGTCGCAACTGGTCGACGCCAATGGCGTGCTCAAGCACAGCATCAAACTGGATGTGATCGGCGGAGATGGCGATGACGTCGTGCTTGCCAATGCTTCGCGCATCCATTATGACGGCGGCGCGGGCACCAACACGGTCAGCTATGCCGCCCTGGGTCGACAGGATTCCATTACCGTGTCCGCCGACGGGGAACGTTTCAACGTGCGCAAGCAGTTGAACAACGCCAACGTGTATCGCGAAGGCGTGGCTACCCAGACAACCGCCTACGGCAAGCGCACGGAGAATGTCCAATACCGCCATGTCGAGCTGGCCCGTGTCGGGCAACTGGTGGAGGTCGACACGCTCGAGCATGTGCAGCACATCATCGGCGGGGCCGGCAACGATTCGATCACCGGCAATGCGCACGACAACTTCCTAGCCGGCGGGTCGGGCGACGACAGGCTGGATGGCGGCGCCGGCAACGACACCCTGGTTGGCGGCGAGGGCCAAAACACGGTCATCGGCGGCGCCGGCGACGACGTATTCCTGCAGGACCTGGGGGTATGGAGCAACCAGCTCGATGGCGGCGCGGGCGTCGATACCGTGAAGTACAACGTGCACCAGCCTTCCGAGGAGCGCCTCGAACGCATGGGCGACACGGGCATCCATGCCGATCTTCAAAAGGGCACGGTCGAGAAGTGGCCGGCCCTGAACCTGTTCAGCGTCGACCATGTCAAGAATATCGAGAATCTGCACGGCTCCCGCCTAAACGACCGCATCGCCGGCGACGACCAGGACAACGAGCTCTGGGGCCACGATGGCAACGACACGATACGCGGCCGGGGCGGCGACGACATCCTGCGCGGCGGCCTGGGCCTGGACACGCTGTATGGCGAGGACGGCAACGACATCTTCCTGCAGGACGACGAGACCGTCAGCGATGACATCGACGGCGGCGCGGGGCTGGACACCGTCGACTACTCCGCCATGATCCATCCAGGCAGGATCGTTGCGCCGCATGAATACGGCTTCGGGATCGAGGCGGACCTGTCCAGGGAATGGGTGCGCAAGGCGTCCGCGCTGGGCGTGGACTATTACGATAATGTCCGCAATGTCGAAAACGTCATCGGTACGAGCATGAAGGATGTGCTCATCGGCGACGCGCAAGCCAATACCCTGATGGGCCAGGGCGGCGACGATACCGTGCGCGGCGGCGACGGCGATGATCTGCTGTTCGGCGGCGACGGCAACGACATGCTGTATGGCGACGCCGGCAACGACACCCTCTACGGGGGGCTGGGCGACGATACCCTTGAAGGCGGCGCGGGCAACGATTGGTTCGGCCAGACGCAGGCGCGCGAGCATGACGTGCTGCGCGGCGGAGATGGGGTGGATACCGTCGATTACAGCCAGACCGGCGCGCATGCCGGCATTGCCGCGGGTCGCATCGGGCTGGGCATCCTGGCTGACCTGGGCGCCGGCCGCGTCGACAAGCTGGGCGAGGCCGGCAGCAGCGCCTACGATACGGTTTCCGGTATCGAGAACGTGGTGGGCACGGAACTGGCCGACCGCATCACGGGCGATGCGCAGGCCAACGTGCTGCGCGGCGCGGGTGGCGCCGACGTGCTTGCGGGCGGCGAGGGCGACGATGTGCTGCTGGGCGGCGACGGCGACGACCAGCTGTCGGGCGACGCCGGACGCGATCGCTTGTACGGCGAAGCCGGTGACGACTGGTTCTTCCAGGATGCCGCCAATGCCGGCAATCTGCTCGACGGCGGCGACGGCCGCGATACCGTGGATTTCAGCGGCCCGGGCCGGGGCCTCGACGCCGGCGCAAAGGGCGTATTCCTGAGCTTGGGCAAGGGGTTCGCCAGCCTGATGGACGAACCCGAAACCAGCAACGTGTTGCGCAATATCGAGAACGCCGTGGGCAGCGCGCGTGATGACGTGCTGATCGGCGACGCAGGCGCCAACGTCCTCAATGGCCTGGCGGGCAACGACGTGCTGTCCGGCGGCGCTGGCGACGATGTGCTGCTGGGCGACGAGGGCTCGGACCTGCTCAGCGGCGATGCGGGCAACGACGATCTGTTCGGCGGGCAGGGCGATGATACTTATCTGTTCGGGGTCGGGTACGGGCACGACACGATCTACGAATCGGGCGGCGGCCATGACACCATCCGCATCAACGCGGGGGCGGACCAGCTGTGGTTCGCGCGCCAGGGCAACGACCTGGAGATCCGCATTCTCGGCACCGACGATGCACTTACCGTGCACGACTGGTATCGCGACGCCGATCACCGGGTGGAAATCATCCATGCCGCCAACCAGGCGGTAGACCAGGCAGGCATCGAAAAGCTGGTCGAGGCAATGGCGCAGTATCCGGACCCCGGCGCGGCGGCGGCTGCCCCGCCGGCGGCGCGCGTGCCGGACACGCTGATGCAGTCCCTGGCTGTCAACTGGCGCTGAAGCGCCGTGAATCACGGCCCGCCTGCCTCGCGCGGCGGCGCCGTCTCTTTGCGTTCTTCTCCGAGGTATTTCCCATCATGACGTCGCCCGTGGCGCAATGCGCCAGCGTGCCCGATTCCGGGTTGCTCTGCCTGGTCATGCTGGCTCGCTATCACGGATTGGCAGCCGATCCCGAGCAGTTGCGGCATGAGTTCGCCGAGCAGGCATTCTGTAGCGAAACGATACAGCTGGCGGCGCGCCGGGTCGGCCTGAAAGTGCGGCGGCACCGACCCGCGCCGGCGCGGCTGCCACGCGCGCCGCTGCCGGCCATCGCGCTGGACCGGCAGGGCGGCTACTTTGTTCTTGCCCGCTTCGAGCCCGGCGCGGACCAGGCCGTACTCATCCAGCGTCCGGGCCAGGCGCCCGCGCGCCTGGGGCAGGCCGAGTTCGAGGCGCTGTGGGCGGGGGAGCTGCTGCTTTGTGCTTGCGCGGCCAGCCCGACGCAGGCCCTGGCGCGCTTTGACTTCAGCTGGTTCATTCCGGCGCTGGTCAAGCATCGCCATCTCATCGGTGAGGTGCTGCTGATCTCGTTGGTGCTGCAGTTCATTTCCCTGTTGACGCCCTTGTTCTTCCAGGTGGTCATGGACAAAGTGCTGGTCAACAACGCCATGGAAACGCTCAATGTCATCGCAGTGGGGTTCCTGGCGGCCATCCTGTTCGAGGCCCTGTTGACCGGCATCCGTACTTACCTGTTTGCGCATACCAGCAGCAAGCTGGATGTGGAGCTGGGTGCGCGCCTTTACGCGCATCTGCTGCGCTTGCCGCTGGCGTACTTCCAGGCGCGCCGGGTGGGCGACTCGGTGGCCCGCGTGCGCGAACTGGAGCATATCCGCGCCTTTCTTACCGGCAATGCCGTGACGGTGCTGCTCGATGTGGTGTTTTCCGTGGTGTTCATCGCCGTCATGTTCTTCTACAGCGTGAAGCTGACGCTGGTCGTGCTGGCGGCGTTGCCTTGCTATTTTCTTCTGTCGCTGGTGCTGACGCCGGTGCTGCGCCGCCGCCTGGATGTCAAGTTCAACCGTGGCGCCGAGAACCAGGCCTTTCTGGTGGAGACCGTCAGCGGCATCGACACCGTCAAGTCGCTGGCGGTCGAGCCGCAGTGGCAGCGCAACTGGGACCGGCAGCTGGCCGGTTACGTCGCGGCCGGCCTGTCGGTGGCCAACGTCGCCATGCTGGCCAACACCGGGGTGACGCTGATCAGCCGGCTGGTTGCGCTGGGAGTCCTGTGGGTGGGCGCCACCGAGGTGGTCGCGCAGCGCATGACCGTGGGTGAGCTGGTGGCCTTCAACATGCTGTCCGGCCATGTGACGCAACCCGTGATCCGGTTGGCGCAGCTGTGGAACGATTTCCAGCAGACCGGCGTTTCGATGCAGCGTCTGGGCGACATCCTGAACTGCCGTACCGAGGTGGCCGGCGACAAGGCACAATTGCCGGCGCTGCGCGGTTCCATCGAGCTGGACCGGGTATCGTTTCGCTATCGGCCGGACGCCGCCGATGCGCTGCGCAATGTCAGCCTGCGCATTGCGCCGGGCGAGGTGGTGGGTGTGGTAGGGCGTTCCGGGTCGGGCAAGAGTACGCTGACTCGGCTGATACAGCGCATGTTCGTCGCCGACCGCGGCCGGGTGCTGATCGACGGCCATGACATCGGCATCGTGGACAGCGCTTCGCTGCGGCGCCAGCTGGGCGTTGTGCTGCAGGAAAGCACGCTGTTCAACCGCAGCGTACGCGACAACATTGCGCTGACCCGCCCCGGCGCGAGCATGCACGAAGTGGTGGCGGCGGCGCGGCTGGCGGGAGCGCACGAGTTCATCTGCCAGTTGCCTGAAGGCTACGACACCATGCTGGGCGAGAACGGCGTGGGATTGTCGGGCGGTCAGCGCCAGCGCATCGGCATCGCCCGCGCGCTGATCCATCGCCCGCGCGTGCTGATCCTGGACGAGGCCACCAGCGCGCTGGACTACGAGTCGGAGCACATCATCCAGCGCAACATGCGCGATATCTGCGACGGCCGCACTGTGATCATCATCGCCCACCGGCTCTCCGCCGTGCGCTGCGCCGATCGCATCGTCGTGATGGAGGGCGGCGAGGTGGCCGAGTGCGGCAGCCACGAAACGCTGCTGGCCGCCGGCGGCCTGTACGCGCGCTTGCAGGCGCTGCAGGCAGGGGAGGCGGGATGAGACGCGCACTGCGCGAACTCGCGGCCCGCCACGGCCGGGTGCTGGCGGCCAGCTGGCGTCAGCGCCATCGACGCCCGGCGGGCTGGTTCGATCCGGTGGAGACCGAGTTCCTCCCTTCCGCGTTGTCGCTGCAGGAGCGTCCGATATCGCCCACGGCCCGTTGGCTGGCGCGCATACTGATGGCGCTGGCGGCGGGCGCGCTGGTCTGGTCGGTAGTGGGCAAGACCGAGATCGTCGTGCATGCGGCGGGCAAGGTGGTGCCGGTGGGCCAGAGCAAGATCATCGCGGCGTCCGAAACCGGTCGCGTCGCGCGCGTGCTGGTCGCCGACAATAGCCGCGTGGCCGCCGGCGACGTGCTGCTGCGGCTCGACGCGGGCGTGACGGAGGCGGAAGAACGCAAATGGCGTGTCCAGGCTGCGCAGGCGCGCCAGGACGAGGCCCGCTCCCGCGCCATGATCAGGGCGCTGGATACCGGGCGCGCGCCGGTATTGGCCGAGCTGCCGGCCGATCCCGGCATGATGGCGGCCCAGTCATACTTGGACAGCCAGTATGCCGACTATCAGGCGCAATTGCGCTCCATCGAGGCGGCAATCGCCACCTATCGGCGCGAGCTTGGGCTGGTGACGCAGATCGCCCATGCTCATCGTGGCCTGCGGCGCGACGGCGACGTATCGCAGCAGGCCTACCTGGAAAAAGAGCAGGCGCGCATGACCCTGGAAGGCCGGTTGCGCCAGAGCGAGGCGCAGCGCGCCGCGCTGCAGACCCAGACGCGACGCCAGGCGTTCGAGACGCTGGTCCTGGCGCGCAAGCTGGCTGCGCAGGCCGAGCAGGAGATCGCGCGCACGAGTGCCCAGCGCAGCCGGTTGGTGCTGACCGCGCCTGTCGATGGCGTCGTGCAGCAGCTGGTTGCGCTGACCGAGGGAACGGCGGTGGCCGCGACCCAGCCCTTGATGATGGTGGTGCCCAGCGGCGCCGGCATCCAGGTCCAGGCTCAGCTCGACAGCAAGGACATCGGCTTTGTCAGGGCGGGCGCGCCAGCTACCGTCAAGGTCGGCGCCTACGACTATACGAAGTACGGAACGCTCGAAGGCAAGGTGTTGTATGTGTCTCCGGATACGGTGGTCGACGACCGCCAACAGCACTCGTACCGCGTGACGATCGCGCTGGCGCACCCTGCCCTGGAGGTGGACGGCAAGCCGCGGCTGCTCAAGGAAGGCATGGCGGTGCAGGCCGATATCCGGACCGGCTCGCGGCGCCTCATCGAGTATCTGCTCAGCCCGGTGGCGCGGCATGCCGGCGAAAGCCTGGGGGAGCGCTAGCATGGCCGCGGTGCAAGTCAGGCGACGCGGCCGGGCCCTGGCGTTGGCGCTGTGGGCCGGGTTCGCGCTGAGCGTGGGAGGCGGGGTGCGGGCGCGCGATGGCCTGGCAACGCCGCCCGCGTTCGAGGGCCAGGCGGCGCCTGCCGTCTCGTGGCCTTGTCCGCCGCCGGCGGATCGGCTCGACGACCTGGCCTTGCTCGAGGCGATCGACCTGGCGCTGTGCCACAGCCCGGCCTTGCGCCAGGGTTGGGCGCGGATCAAGGCGCGGTCGGCCGAGGTCGGGCTGGCGCGTGCGCCCTATTATCCCAGCGTCGCGTTGAGCGCCGGGCGTTCGGCGCAGCGGCGCAGCACGGGGTTGGGCGAGGACGGGGTTCGCAACAATGTGATGGCGGTAACGCTGGCCTGGCGCCTGTTCGACTCGGGCGCCCGTTCGGCCGCCCTGCGGGCGGCACAGGCGCAACTGGACGAGGCCGCGCAGGCCTATGGCGCGGTGCTGCAGGACAAGCTGGCCGAAGTGGTCGGCGCCTATTACGAGGCGGCCACGGCGCGGCAGGCGCTGCATACTGCGGTGGAAGACACGGAGATCGCCCGGCGTTCGGCCAGCATCGCGGCGCGCCGCGCGCGCGCAGGCCTGGACAGCCACGGCGATGTGCTGCATGCGCAGGCTGCCCTGGAGCGCGCGCGCCTGGCGCAGGCGCAGGCCGAAGGCGCGCAGGCACGCGCGCTGGCCGGCCTGGCGCAGGTCCTGGGCGTCGATCCGGCCACGCCGATCGTCCTGGCGCCGGGTCCGCTGGCGCCGCAACGGATCGAAGATCGGGAGCTGGCCCAATGGCTGCGGGACGCCCGGCAGCGTCATCCCGCGATCAAGGCAGCGCAGGCGGGCCTGGCAGCGGCCACCGCCCAGGTCGATGTGGCGCGGGCCACGGATATGCCGACGGTGGATCTTTCGCTGGGCCATTATCGCAACAGTAGCGAGAACGTCTCGGTGTTCGCCGGTTCGTCGCGCAGCGTGTCCGCCAGTCTGAACCTGCGGATTCCGCTGTTCGACGGATTCGCCCGGAGACATCGGATCCAGGGCGCGCGCGCCGAAGTGCAGCGCCAGGAGGCTCTGCTCGACCAGGCCCGCCTGGCGACCGGCGCGGCCGTGGCGCGCGCCTATGCCGATCTGCGGGCTGCGCGCGCCAGCCATGAGGCCAGCTTGCGCTGGCTGAAGGCCGCGCGAGCCGCTTACGAGTCGGACCTGCGCCGCTACGAGGCGGGGGTGGGCGGCGTCGCGGAGCTGCTGCGCGCGCAATCCGACTGGCTGTCGGCCCGGCAGCGCCACGTGCTGTATGCCGCCCAGCTGCGCACCCGCGCGCTGGCCCTGCTGGCCGCGGCGGGAGAGCTGGGCCGTTCGACGATCGACGGCGATCCGCCTAAGGAGTAACCCTGCAAATCGCCGCGTTATGCAGATTTCGCATAACCGGCCAGGCACCCATCCCTATACTGCCCTGCATTCGGCGCTTCCGATTACGCGGTGATGGTGATGGATCTACGTTGGTTCCAGGATTTTCTGACCCTGGCCGAATGCGGCCAGTTCACGACGGCTGCCGAGCTGCGCCATGTGTCGCAGTCGGCCTTCAGCCGGCGCATCCAGTCGCTGGAGACCTGGGTCGGCACGCCTCTGATCGACCGGGGCTGCTTCCCGACACGCCTGACGGCGGCGGGCGAGCAGTTCCGCTCGGCCGCCGCCGAGATCGTACGCAAGGTGATCGACGCGCGCGGCGAAGCGGGCGCGACCGGGCACGACAGCATGGTGTTGCGCGTGGCCATGCCGCATTGCCTGGCGACCTCGCGCTTTCCCGCCTGGTGCGCGCGCTGGCAGCAGGTTGGCGGCGCGGCGTCGCTGCGCCTGCACGTGGGCAATGTGCATGACTCGGTCGAATGGCTGGCCGCCGGCGTGGTGGACCTGCTGGTGTGCTTTCGCCATGCCGTGGAGGACATCCAGCTCGATGCGCAGAGTTATATGCGGGCAGGCGTCGAGGCCGATGTCTTGCGCCTGTATCGCCCGGCGGGCATGGCGCTGGACGAGGCCGAGCTGGCGTGCGAGGCGCCGCAGGCGCGCTATCCCTATGTGTCGTATGCGCAGGGCGCCTATTTCCGGCGCCTGATCGAGCTGTCGTGCGGGCCGCTGCTGCAGCGCGCCGTCCTGCAGCGGGTGTGCGAGACCGATTTCGTCGACGGCGCGCGCGACCTGGTGCGCGCCGGCGTGGGGCTGGCGTGGCTGCCCGATTCCAGCGCCCGCGCGGCCGTGGAGCACGGCGAGATCGTCGCGGTGGCGGACCGGCGTTGCGCCATTCCGATGGAAATCTGTATGTACGCGCGACGCCACGGGCCGGCGCAGGAAGCCGTGGAGCGCGTGTTCGACCAGTTCGGGCGCGGCTAGCTGTGAAGATTCAATAGGTTGTATGCATGGTTCATCCGAACCGGATTTGAGAAACTGGAAATCGCCACCCCCCCAGTTCACTCAAGGAGCCCGGCCGGATGAACACCCATAAGCATGCCCGATTGACCTTCCTACGTCGACTCGAAATGGTCCAGCAATTGATCGCCCATCAAGTTTGTGTGCCTGAAGCGGCCCGCGCCTATGGGGTCACCGCGCCGACTGTGCGCAAATGGCTGGGCCGCTTCCTGGCTCAGGGCCAGGCGGGCTTGGCCGATGCGTCCTCGCGCCCGACGGTCTCGCCCCGAGCGATTGCGCCGGCCAAGGCGCTGGCTATCGTGGAGCTGCGCCGCAAGCGGCTGACCCAAGCGCGCATCGCCCAGGCGCTGGGCGTGTCAGCCAGCACCGTCAGCCGCGTCCTGGCCCGCGCCGGTCTGTCGCACCTGGCCGACCTGGAGCCGGCCGAGCCGGTGGTGCGCTACGAGCATCAGGCCCCCGGCGATCTGCTGCACATCGACATCAAGAAGCTGGGACGTATCCAGCGCCCTGGCCACCGGGTCACGGGCAACCGACGCGATACCGTTGAGGGGGCCGGCTGGGACTTCGTCTTCGTGGCCATCGATGACCACGCCCGCGTGGCCTTCACCGACATCCACCCCGACGAGCGCTTCCCCAGCGCCGTCCAGTTCCTCAAGGACGCAGTGGCCTACTACCAGCGCCTGGGCGTGACCATCCAGCGCTTGCTCACCGACAATGGCTCGGCCTTTCGCAGCCGCGCCTTCGCCGCGCTGTGCCATGAGCTGGGCATCAAGCACCGCTTTACCCGACCTTACCGCCCACAGACCAATGGCAAGGCCGAACGCTTCATCCAGTCGGCCTTGCGTGAGTGGGCTTACGCTCACACCTACCAGAACTCCCAACACCGAGCCGATGCCATGAAATCCTGGCTACACCACTACAACTGGCATCGACCCCACCAAGGCATCGGGCGCGCTGTACCCATCTCCAGACTCAACCTGGACGAATACAACCTATTGACAGTTCACACCTAGAAGGCGGCAAGAGACAATCCAATCACTACAGAGCAAGGCGCACCGAAGCCGGGCTCCCCGCATGCAAACGCTAGATTATATAACGCTCATGCGATGAGAGAATTGTCGCTGCCCGCACGGGGCGTGCGCGAATCGCAAAGTTCGGTACAATGTCGCCTCTTCGCGCCCGTAGTTCAATGGATAGAATGAGAGTTTCCGAAGCTCTTGATACAGGTTCGATTCCTGTCGGGCGCGCCAGTTTCCCAAGGCCCTAGCGGCCATCGCGGCGCCACGGTCCGCAGCAGGCGGACGGCGTGGCGCAACGCGCAAGCGTCGCGCCACCGCGCCGCGTCCGCACCGCAATCCCAGAAGAGTCACTTCCGGCCATTCGTCCGGACCGCACTGCCCATGCGCCGTGGCGGCGTCGGCCGGCGTGCGCCTTGCTCCCCGGTTGCCGCGCTGGATGCGCGCGGCGCCTACATGACAGAAAAGTAATGTTCCCGACAGCTTGCGGACGGTCGCGGCTCACTACAGTGGCCGCTTGACCCAGTCTGACCAGCGAGGATCGAACATGAGAGCAAGGGTGTACGCAGTGCGCATGGCCGCGGCCGCGTGCGGGATTTCGTTCGGCGCGGCCGCCTCCGGCGCCACCGCGATCGGCAAGCCCGGCGTGGCGTCCAAGGCCAGCCGGACGGTCAATGTCGACATGACCGACGCCATGCGTTTCACGCCCGACCAGATCGAGGTCAAGGCTGGCGAGACCGTGCGCTTCAAGGTGACCAATTCCGGCAAGATCCGCCACGAGATGGTGCTGGGTACCGATGCCGACCTGGGCGCGCATTACCAGATGATGCTCAAGGATCCTGGCATGCGCCACGAGGAGCCCAATTCGGTGTCGCTCGATGCCGGCAAGAGCGGCGAGATCGTCTGGCAGTTCGACAAGGCGGGGCGCGTGGCTTTCGGCTGCCTCGAACCCGGGCACTATCCGGCCGGCATGAAGGGCGCGGTTTCCGTCAAGTAACCACGAGCCGGGGCGCCGCGGCGTTCCCGGGGAGAAGCACGAATGAGCAGAGCAGTTTCGAATCAGCGCCGCCGCTTCGTCCAGGGCCTGGCGGGCGGAGGCGTGCTGGCGGGCCTGGGGCTGTGGCGCCAGGCCGCCTGGGCCCAGCCCGGCGCGGCGCAGCCCGAAGTGTTGTCGGGCACCGAGTTCAACCTGGAGATCGGCCGCACGCCGGCCAACTTCACCGGCGCGGCGCGCATGGCCACGACGGTCAACGGCAGCATCCCGGCGCCCATCCTGCGCTGGCGCGAGGGCGATACGGTGACGCTGCGCGTGACCAATCGGCTGGACGAAGACACGTCGATCCACTGGCATGGCATCCTGCTGCCGACCGGGATGGACGGCGTGCCCGGCCTGAGCTTTCCGGGCATCCGCCCGGGCGAGACCTTCACCTACCGCTTCCAGGTACGGCAAAGCGGCACGTACTGGTATCACAGCCACTCGGGGTTCCAGGAACAGACGGGCCTGTACGGCGCCATCGTCATCGAGCCCAGGCGCGCCGATCCGGTGCGAGCCGAGCGCGACCACGTGGTGCTGTTGTCCGACTGGACCGATGAAGACCCCATGAGCGTGTTCCGCAAGCTCAAGGTCATGCCCGATTACTACAACTACATCCAGCCCACCGTCGACAACCTGATCGACGATGCGCGCAAGCAGGGCTGGGCAAGCACGTTGGGCGAGCGCCTGATGTGGCAGCAGATGCGCATGAACCAGACCGACCTGGCGGACGTCTCGGGCGCGACCTATACCTATCTGGCCAACGGCAAGTCGCCGGCCGGCAACTGGACCGGGCTGTTCAAGCCGGGCGAGCGGGTGCGGCTGCGCTTCATCAACGGTTCGGCCATGACGTACTTCGATGTGCGCATTCCCGGCCTGAAGATGACGGTCGTGGCGGCGGACGGGCTGCCGGTGAGGCCGGTGGAGGTCGACGAGTTCCGCATCGCCGTGGCCGAGACCTACGACGTGATCGTCGAGCCGGCCGAGGATCGCGCCTATACGATCTTCTCGCAGGCGATGGACCGCTCGGGCTACGCGCGCGCCACGCTGGCGCCGCGCGAGGGCATGCAGGCCGAAGTGCCGGCGCTCGATCCGGTGCAGGTGCTCACGATGATGGACATGGGCATGGCGCACGACATGCCCGGCATGGACCACGGCGCGGCGGGGCAGCAGGGCGCGGCCATGGACCACGGCGCCATGGGCGGGATGGACCATGCCGCCATGGGGCATGGCTCGAGCGAGGCGAGCGGGGGCATGGTGGAAGTCAGGCACCCCTATCCCGCCGAGCACGGCCCGGCCAATTCCATGCTGCCCGATATCGTGACCACGCGGCTGGACGATCCGGGCGTCGGTCTGCGCGACAACGGACGCAAGGTCCTGACTTACGCCGACCTGCGCTCCATGGTCGAACCCGAGGACAACCGCGCGCCGACCCGCGAGATCGAGTTGCACCTGACGGGCAATATGGATCGCTACATGTGGTCGTTCAATGGCCTGAAGTTTTCGCAGGCCAAGCCCATCGTGCTGAAGTACGGCGAGCGCGTGCGCTTCGTGCTGGTCAACGACACCATGATGACCTACCCCATCCACTTACATGGGTTATGGAGCGATCTCGAGTCGCCCGACGGCAACTTCCAGGTGCGCAAGCACACGATCAGCCTGAATCCGGCCCAGCGGATCAGCTACCGCGTGAGCGCGGACGCCAGGGGGAACTGGGCCTACCACTGCCATCTGCTGTATCACATGGAAGCGGGCATGTTCCGCGCCGTCGTCGTGGAGTGAACGGAACATGCCGAATTTCAGTATCGACAGGAAGCGATTGGCCGGCATGGCGGCCAGCCTGGGCCTGGCCGCCGCGGCCGCGGCCGCGAGCGCTTGGGCGCAGGCGCCGGCGATGGACCATGGCTCCATGCCGGGCATGGATCACGGCGCCGCGCCTGCGCCGGCGATCGGCGCCTTGCCGAGCAGCGATGGCGCGGGTGATCAGTCGTACGCAGCCTACGGCATCCATTCGCACATGATGGACGACATGGTGACCAGCCAGCTGCTGTTCGACAAGCTGGGCATGACCTATGACCGCGACCGTCGCACGGGCCTGCAATGGGATGGCCAGTTCTGGGTCGGGCGCGACCTGGACAAGCTGTGGATCAAGAGCGAGGGCGAGCGCGTCGGCGGCCGCTCCGACGGCAAGGTGGAAGCCTTCTGGAATCGCACGATCTCGCCGTTCTGGGATCTGCAGGTGGGCGCGCGGCGCGATTTCGGCACCGGACCCAAGCGCAACTGGGGCGCCATCGGCCTGCAGGGCGTGGCGCCGTACAACATCGAGACCGAGGTGACGGCCTACGTGGGCGGCTCGGGGCGGACCGCGCTGGCGCTGAAAGCCGAGTACGACCTGCTGCTGACCCAGCGGCTCGTCCTGACGCCGGAGATCGAGGCCAGCGTGTACGGCAAGGACGACAAGGCGCGCGGCATCGGCGCCGGCCTGTCCGACGCGTCGTTCTCGCTGCGCCTGCGCTACGAGATCACGCGCGAAGTGGCGCCCTATGTCGGCGTTTCGTTCGGCCGCAAGTTCGGCAAGACCGCCAGCTATGCCAGCGAGGAGGGCGAGAGCCGCTCGGAGCGGGCCATCATGGCGGGCGTGCGGATCTGGTTCTAGGCGGGCCTACTGGGCCAGATAGTCGCGGATGCGCGCCTTGAACCCCGGCTGCGCGGCCGAGCGGGCCAGCGCGGCCAGGTCGGCGTCGTCGTGGTCGTCCCGCAGTACCCGGTGCAGCGTGGCGCGGGTGGCCGGATCGAGCGCGGTGGCCGCTTCGGCGGCCGCGTCGATCAGCGCGGGCCACTGCGCCTGGGCGGCGCAGTCGCGCACGAAGCCGATGCGCCGCGCTTCGTCGGCGTCGAATGCACGGGCGCTGCCCAGGATGGAGAGGGCCTGGTCAGCGCCGACGATATCGCGAAAGCGGCGTGTGCCCAGCACCAGGCCGAACTTCAGCCCGGGCATGCGAAAGCCGGCCTCCGGGGTGCAATAACGCCACTTGCAGGCCGCGAACAGATCCACGCCCGCGCCGAAGTTGCGGCCGTGCGCCAGCGCCAGCGTCAGGCTGGGAGAGCCGGCCACGCGCTGCAGCAGCATTTCGATGCGCACCATGCGCAGCAACAGATCGCCTTCGCTTTGCGTCTCGTAGTCGGTGAAGTCGAATCCGGCGCTGAAGTTCCTGCCAGCGCCGGCGAACACCAGCAGCGGCACCTGTTCGCGGTGGGCGGCATCCACGCCGTCGATGAGCGCCTCGACCAGTTCGGCCGACAGCGCGTTGCGTTTTTCGGGGCGGGACAGCGTGAAGGTCCAGGCTGCCGGTTGCCGCGTGATGGTAAGGGGAAGGGAGGCGGACATGGCGCTCAACCCGCCGGCCGGGCCGCCAGGGCCGACAGGATCTCGTCGTTGTGCTCGCCCAGGGCGGGCGGGCGGCGCATGACGCCGGCCGTGCGCGCGTCAAAACGCACCGGCGAGACGAACGTCCGGGTGCGCACGCCGTTGGGCAATTCGAGGTCCTGCACCCAATCCATGTGTTCGACCGGCGGGTCGGCCAGCACTTCGGAGTAGTCGTTGATGGGCGCGCACGGCACGCCGGCCTGGCGGAAGCGCTCCAGCCAGGCATGGGAGTCGTGTTCGGCGAAGATGGCCTCCAGGATGTCGCGCAGGGCGACCTGGTGTTCGGCGCGGTCGGTGGGATTGGCAAAGCGCGGGTCGGCGTGGAGGTCGTCGCGCTCGACGACCTTGCAGACCGCTTTCCATAGCGAGTTGTTGCCGGCGGCCATGCCGAAGTAGCCGTTCTTGCAGCGGAATACCTGGTACGGCGCGTTGCGGGGGTGCGCCGAGCCCAGCTTGACCGGGTCCACGCCGGTACCGAAGTACTGGGAGGTCTGCAGGGCGGCGATGCCCAGCGTGGCTCCGAGCATGGAGACGTCGATGTGCGTGCCCTGGCCGTCGGCCTGCACGCGGCGCAGGGCGGCGGCGATGGCGAAGGCGGCATACAGGCCGGCGGTGAAGTCGTAGACGGGCACGCCGCATTTCACGGGGGCGCCGCCTTCTTCGCCGGTGACGCTCATCAGCCCGCTCATGGCCTGCAGCGTCAGGTCGAAGCCGCCTTCCTGGCTGCGCGGGCCGCTTTGGCCGTACGCCGATACCGAACAATAGACCAGGCGCGGGTTGCGCGCGCGCATGGCCTGCTGCCCCAGCCCCAGGCGGTCCATGACGCCGGGGCGGTTGTTTTCGATCAGTACGTCGGCGCCGGCGATCAGCTCGATGGCTGCGTCGCGCTCGGCCTCGTTCTTCAGGTTCAGGGTGACCGAGCGCTTGTTGCGGTTCAGGGAGGCGAAGTTCTCGCTGTAGCCATCGGTGATGGGCGCCCAGCTGCGCAAGGTGTCGCCTGTGCCGGGCGGCTCGATCTTGACGACGTCGGCGCCCATGTCGGCCAGCAGCATGCCGCAGAACGGGCCGGCGGCCACGTTGCAGATTTCGATGACGCGTACGCCTGCGAGGGTGGATTCCTGGTTCATTTTTTCTCCTGGTGCTTCAGGCGGCGCCGCCGAAATAGCCGCCGCGATAACCCATGTGCGCCGACAACTGCCGCGCCGCCTGTTGCACCAGCGGCGCGTATTCACGCATTTTCTGGTTTGTCAGCCGTTCGAGCGGGCCGGAGATGCCCAGCGCCGCCACGGCCTTGTCCAGCCCGTTGAAAATCGGCGCGGCAATGCCGCCGATGCCCTGGCGCCACTCGCCGCGGTTGATGGCGTAGCCGATGCGGTTGACGTCGGCCAGCTCCTGCTTGAGGGCGAGCAACGACACGTGCGTGTCTTCGGTGTGCCGCTTGATGGCGGCGCCATAGTGGTCGAGGTAGTCGGCCGTCTGGCAAGCCAGCAGGGCCTTGCCGGTGGCCACCGCGTAGGCCGGCGCCCGGCCGCCCACGGTCGAATAGGCCAGCAGGGGCTGCGGGCTGTCCAGCTTGTCGACATAGACCACGTCCAGCCCGTCGAGCACGGACAGGTGCACGGTTTCGTTGGTCAGCCTGGCCAGTTCGTCCATGAACGGCGGGGCCAGTTTGCGGGCGTCCAGGCTGGCCAGCTGGCGCGCGCCCAGCTCGAACAGCTTCAGCGTGCACTGGTACGAGCCCGTGGCGGGGTCGCGCCGGACATAGCCGGCGTGGGCCAGCGTCTGCAGGGTGCGATGCGTATTGCTGCGGGTGAGGCCGATTTCCTCGGCGATCTGGTCCAGCGTGGGCGTGGCGCCGTCGAGCCGGCTGATGGCTTCGAGGACCGTGAGGCCCTTGAGCAGGGTTTTGTCCATATGTCGTATGCCTTTGCAGCGCAAGCGCCGGCCTGGCGCTCATGCGTATGCCAGGGTGGTCGCGCACAGAATACAGATAGCGGATTCATAAATCAAATAATGAAATGGTAATCCCAAGTATTAGGAAGTTATCGAATCCACCCTCGGGCCTGGAAATACGCTTGATATTGGCCATATTGATTGACGGCCATCCAGGCTGTTCTTTATTATTTTCCACATATATAGAGTTCATATCCTATATTTTGATATTTTCCGGGCATGATGACGCCGCATGGGCGATGTGCTCGAATGAAGGGACCGACAGGAGGGGATCATGTCCGAGAGATTGCTCAATACCGTGGTGGCGCTGGGCCAGCTGGTCGAACGCACCGGCCTGCAGGAGGCCGCCATCCTGGCGCAGGCGCGGCAGCTGATCGCCGGCCTGGTGGCCCATGACGACTGGCTGCCCGACGAAATGGCGCAGCCGCATCCCGAGTACTACCGGCAGTATCTGCTGTACGGCGACCCGCGCGACCGCTACTCGCTGGTCAGTTTCGTGTGGGGGCCGGGCCAGAAGACGCCGGTGCACGACCACACGGTATGGGGCGTCATCGGCATGCTGCGAGGCGCCGAGACCGACCAGCCGTTCCGGCGCGCCGCCGACGGCCGGCTGGCGCCGGAGGGCCCGGGCAAGGTGCTGCGCCCCGGCGACGTGGCCTGTGTGTCGCCGTCGATCGGCGATATCCACCAGGTCAGCAATGCCTACGACGACCGGGTGTCGATCAGCATCCACTTGTACGGCGGCAATATCGGCCGCATACGGCGCAGCGTCTACGACCCGCAAACCGGGGCGAGCAAGGCGTTCGTGTCGGGCTATTCGAACGCCATGACGCCCAATCTCTGGGCCGCGCCCAACGCCGGCTGAAGCACGGCGGCGCGGGCTGGCGGCCGCCGCGCTTCAGGCGGCGTCTTCGAGCGCCTGGCCGAACTGGTACAGCACGGCCTCGTCCAGATGCCGGCCGATCAACTGCATGCTGATGGGCAGCCCCTGGCTGTCGGCGCCGAACGGCACCGACAGGCTGGGGTGGCCGGACAGATTGGTCGGCGCGGTCAGGCGGGTCAACAGCCAGGTGGTGGAGTACTCCTGGCCATCGAGCGCGGTGGTGCGCTGGTCGCGCAGCGGGGCGGTGAGGCCGCAGGTGGGGCATAGCAGCACATCGACCTGTGCCAGCGCCTCGTCGAAGGCCCGGCGCGCCACGGTGCGCATCGCCATGGCCTGCAGGTAATCGACCGCCAGCACGTCGGCGCCGGTCAGCAGGCGCGCGCGCACTTCGTCCTGGTACGGCGCATTGGTCGTCAGCGCCCGCAGGTGGCGCGCATAGGCTTCGGTCTTGAGCACCAGTTGCTGGGCTTCGTAGATGGCCTGCACCTGGGCGATTTCGATGGGCACCACCTGCGCGCCCGCCTGGCGGAAGGCTTCCTGCGCCTGTTCCAGCGCCTGGCGCACCGGCGCATCCAGATAGTCGAGGTAGAAACCGGTGGCCAGGCCCACGGTGCGGCCACGCACGGATTGGCCGGCCAGGCGCGCGTAGCTGTGCGCCGGCTGGCCGGCGAGCGCGTCCAGCAGCACGGCGTTGTCGCGTACGGTGGCGCTCATCGGGCCGACGTGATCGAGCGTCTGGCTCAAGTCGAAGGCGCCGGCGCGCGGCAGCAGGTCATAGGTGGGCTTGAGGCCCACCACGCCGCACAGCGCGGCGGGCAGGCGGATGGAGGCGCTGGTGTCGGTGCCCAGCGCGGCGGCGCACAGCCCGGCGCCCAGCGCCGCGGCCGAGCCGCTGCTGGAGCCGCCCGTCATGCGGGCCGGGTCGCGCGGGTTGCATGCCGCGCCGAAGTACGAGCGATCGCCGGTGGGACCGTAGGCGAACTCGTGGGTGTTGGTCTTGCCCACGATGATGGCGCCCTCGGCGCGCAGCCGGGCGACGACCTGCGCGTCGCGTTCGGCGCTCGCCTGGTTCGCGTACTGCTGCGAGCCCATGGTGGTGCGCATGCCGGCGACGTCGATCAAGTCCTTGACGGCCACGGGGATGCCATGCAGCGCGCCCGCCGGGGCGCCGCCGGCGAAGGCGGCGTCGGCGTCGACGGCCTGCCGCATGACGGTTTCAGGGTCGACGCTGATGAAACTGTTCAGCGGCGAGGCGGCTATCCGGTCCAGCAGGTCGCGCAGGGTGGCGGAAGGGGTGGTCTGGCGCGTGCGGTAGGCAGACGCGAGGGCAGCAATGGTCAGCATTTTGATGAAAGACGGGTAAGGCGCAAGGCAAGGCGCGGACAGCGTCCGCCGGCGAGGCCGGCGGACGCCGCGGTTTACTGCAGCGGTTCGATCTTGCCGTTGTTGAAGCGGGCCAGGCGGATCGAGCCGTCGTTCTGGTTCTTCTTGTCGAAGCGCACCGGCCCCAGCAGGGTCTCGAAGCCCTGCAGCTGGGCCAGCCCGGCCTGGATCTGCTCGGGCTTGGTGCCGCCGCCCTTGCGCGCGGCTTCCACCACGGTGTAGACGGCTTCGTATGAACCGGCGTCGAACGCGCCGGGCAGGCTGTTGTAGCGTGCCTGGTAGGCGGTCTCGAACTGCTTGGAGCGCGCGTCGCTCAGGCCCGGCAGCCAGGTGGTGGGGAACACGGCGCCCTCGGCCGCGGCGCCAGCCAGCTCCTGGAACTTGGGCACGCCCTGGCCCTCGTTGACGATGAGCTGCGTCTTCAGCCCCAGTTCGCGGATCTGGCGCGCGATGATCGAGCCTTCCGTGTAGTAGCCGTGCACGAACAGCACGTCGGGCGCGCGGTCGCGGATGTTGGTCAACTGGGCCTTGAAGTCGGTCTCGCCGCGGTTGTATTCCTCGTAGGCCACGACTTCGGCGCCCAGTTCCCGGGCGCGGTCGGCGGCCGCCTTGGTGGGCGGCTTGCCGTAGTCGGAATTCTCGGCCAGGAAGGCCACCTTGCGCGCGTTCTTGTTCTGCACATAGTGCTCGATCGCCTTGGTATCGAGCTGGTTGTCGGTAATCTTGATGCGCCAGGTGTACTGGAAGCCCTGCTCGGTGATGATGGGCGAGCCGGCCATGCCATTGACCAGCGGCACCTTGTATTTCTCGTTTTCCTTCGAGAAGGCGATGGTGACCAGGCTGGCGGCCGAGCCGACGATGGCGTCGACCTTGCGCTGGGTGATCAGCTTCTTGGCGGCGTTGATGCTGGTGGCCGGGTCGCTCTTGTCGTCTTCGCCGTGCACTTCGAGCGGTACGCCGTTGAAGCCGCCGGCCTTGTTGATTTCCTCGACGGCCAGGCGGGTGCCCTTGTTGTGGGCGTCGCCGTACGAGGCGGCCGGGCCGGTCACGGATTCGATGATGCCGATGCGCAGCGGCGTGGCGCCGGCCGCGGCCTGTTCTTCCTTCTGGCCGCAACCGGCCAGGGCGACGGTCGCCGCGATCGACGCGACGGCCAGGGTGCGGGGAGCGAATGCAATCATGATGTCTCTCTAGTCGGGAGGGGGGGATGCCGTGCATCGGCGAAAGTGGCGTGGCGCGTATCAGCCGTCCATGCCGAGATAGGTCTTGCGCACGAGGTCGCTGTGCAGCAGGGCTTGGGTATCGTCCGAGCCGACGATCTGGCCGGTCTCCAGCAGGTAGCCGCGCTGGGCCGTCTGCAGCGCCAGCGTGACGTTCTGCTCGACCAGCAGGATGGTGGCGCCGGCGGCGTGGATCTCGCGCAGCTTGTCCATCAGCTCGGCCACCACCAGCGGCGCCAGGCCCAGCGACGGTTCGTCCAGCAGCAGCAGCTTGGGGCGGCCCATCAGCGCCCGGCCGATCGCCACCATCTGCTGCTCGCCGCCGCTCATGGTGCCGGCCTTCTGCCGGTAGCGCTCCTTCAGGCGGGGGAACTGCGTCAGGATGCGTTCGATGTCCTGCTGGATTTCGTGGTGGGTGGAGCGGCGCGCCCGCGCGCCGATGACCAGGTTCTCGACCACCGTGAATTCGGGGAACACGCGCCGTCCCTCCGGGACGATGCTGATGCCCTTGCGGATGATGGCGTCGGGCGCCTGGCGGTCGATGCGCTCGCCCATGAACTCGATGGCGCCGCCGCGTACCGGCTGCAGGCCGAGAATGGACTTGAGCAGCGTGCTCTTGCCCGCGCCGTTGGCGCCCAGCAGGGTGACGAACTCGCCGGCGGCGACGTCCAGGCTGCACTGCTTGAGCGCCTGCACGCGGCCGTAATAGGTGTCGATGCGGTCGATCTTAAGCATGCTGCGCTCCCGCGTCCAGATAGGCTGCTATCACTTTTTCGTCGCGCTGCACCTCCTGCGGCGTGCCGTCGGCGATCTTGTGCCCGTATTCCAGCACCACGATGTGCTCGCACAGGCCCATGACCAGCTTGATGTCGTGTTCGATGAGCACGATGGTGTAGCCCAGCTCGTGCAGCTTGAGGATCAGCTTGCGAAGGGCGATGCGCTCCTGCAGGTTCAGGCCCGCGGCCGGTTCGTCCAGCAGCAGGATCCTGGGGTCGGTGGCCAGTGCGCGCGCGATGTCCAGCTGGCGCTGTTCGCCGTAGGGCAGGTTGGAGGCCAGTTCGTCGGCCTTGCCCGCCAGCCCGACGTACGACAGCAGCTCGATCGCCCGTTCGCGGGTGGCGCGGCGTTCGGCGCGCTCGCCCGGGGTGCGCAGGATGGAGGCCAGCACCCCGGCGCGGGTGCGGTCCTGGCGGCCGATCATCACGTTCTCGGCCAGCGTCAGGTCGGGGAACACCATGATGTTCTGGAACGTGCGCGCCACGCCCAGGCGGTTGATCTGGTGCAGCTTCAGGCGGCTGATTTCCTTGCCGTCGAAGCGGATCGAGCCCGCGGTCGGCGTGTAGATGCCGCTGACCACGTTGAACAGCGAGGTCTTGCCCGCGCCGTTGGGGCCGATCAGGCCATGGATGACATTGGCCTGCATGGTGAACGATACGTCGGAGAGCGCCTGGACGCCGCCGAACGAAAGGGTCACGTTGTTGACGGAAAGCATGCTTACCTCGCGCGCAGGGATTTGAGCTTGTTGGGCAGATCCACCAGTCCCTTGGGCAGGAACAGGATCACCAGCGCCAGCAGCAGGCCGTAGACCAGGATGTTGTATTGGCCGAATTCCTGGGCGCACTCCTCGATGATGGTCAGCGCGAAGGCGCCGATCACCGAGCCGTAGATGTTGCCGATGCCGCCCACGAAGGTCATGATCAGGAACAGCACGGAGACGTGGATGCCCAGCCTGTCCGGGTCGATGAAGCCGTCGTAGTGCACGAACAGGGTGCCGGCGAATGCCGCGAACAGGGTGCTGATGGTGAATGACAGCACCTTGTAGCGGAACACCGGGATGCCCAGCGACTGGGCGGCCAGTTCGTTGTTGGCGATGGCCTGCAGGGCGTCGCCGGTGCGCGAGTCGATGACCCGGCGCAGGATGACGAAGCCGGCGAACATGCACAGCAGCACGTAGTAGTAGTAGCCCAGGTCGCTGGTGAGCGACCAGCCGAAGAAATCCGGTGCGGGCACGGCCGTCAGCCCGGAAGGTCCGCCGGTGATCGTGCTGTTCTTGATGATGGCCTGCACGATGACCGCGACGGCGATGCTGGCCAGCGCCAGGTAGTGGCCGCTGGTGCGCAGCACCAGCATGCCGACCAGGCAGCCCAGCACGCCGACCGCGGCCGTGGCGACCGGCACCGATACCAGGTAGGGCACGCCGGCCTTGGCCATCATGCCCGACAGATAGGCGGCCAGACCGAAGAAGGCGGCGTGTCCCAGCGAGATCTGGCCGGTGTAGCCGGCGAACAGCGTCAGGCCCATGACCACGATGGCGTAGGTGGCTGCCCGCACGCCCAGGTGGGTGATGAACGGGTCGTTGAGCAGGGCCGGCAATGCGATGAGGACCAGCGCGCAAAGCGCGGTTCCATATTTGCGACGAAACATGATGCGGTGTCCTTCTGGCTTGGTCTGCTTAGACTTTCTTGATCTGCTTCTTGCCCAGGATGCCGTTGGGCTTGACCAGGATGATGAGCAGCAGGATCGAGAACGAGACCAGATCCTTGTAGGCGGAGTTGATCAACAGCGTGCCGAACTGCTCGATGACGCCCAGCATGATTCCGCCCAGCACCGCGCCCGAGAGCAGGCCCAGCCCGCCCAGCAGCGCGGCGGTGAAGCCCTTGAGCATGATCAGGTTGCCCATGTCGAACGACAGCACCGCGATCGGCGCGTAGACGATGCCGGCCGCAGCGCCCAGCGCCGAGCACAGCGCCACGGTGAAGTTGTTGATGCGTGAAACGTTGATGCCCATCATGCGCGCGGTGGTCTTGTCCTGCGCGACCGCCCGCACCGACAGGCCCAGCGGCGTGCGGGTGAACAGCAGGTACAGCAGCAGCATGATGAGCAGCGTCATGCCGATGACGATCAGGTACTGGTCGCTGATGCGCACCGAGCCGATCGAGGCCGCATGTTCGCTCAGCGGCGGAAAGCGGTACGCGGACGAGCCGAAGACCAGTTGCGCGGCGCTGCGCAGCAGGATGAACAGCGCCACGGTCATCATGAACAGCGAGAGCTGGTTGCTGTTTTCCAGCCGCCGCATGAAGATCCGTTCCAGGAACGAGCCGAACACCAGCGC
This sequence comes from Bordetella pertussis 18323, assembly GCF_000306945.1. NCBI lineage: Bacteria > Pseudomonadati > Pseudomonadota > Betaproteobacteria > Burkholderiales > Alcaligenaceae > Bordetella > Bordetella pertussis. The sequence continues at coordinate 516,496 of NC_018518.1, forward strand.
CGAGGCGATGGCCAGCGGAAAGGCCAGCCACATCGACAGCCCCAGGTCCACGTGGAAGACGTAGCCCAGGAATGCCCCGACCATGAAGATTTCGCCTTGCGCGAAGTTGATGATGTCCATGCCCCGGAACACCAGCGTGATCGCCAGGGCGATCATGGCATAGGTGCTGCCCACGGACAGGCCGTAGATCAGTTGCTGCAGAAAATGGTCCATACGGATCTCTACCCAAACGTTTGGGTAGCAATTGTAGGGGCGTGCGCGGCCGCTGGCAATTTAGTATTTACCCGAACGTTTGGGTAAAACGGGAATGTTGCTATGATGCGCGCAAAAGGAAGGCCACATGAAAGGTAAGCAGTCTCCGGTCACTTTGCGCTCGCTGGCGCAGCAGCTGAAGGTGCACGTGTCGACCGTCTCGCGCGTGCTCAATGGCACCGACGACGACGCGCGCAACGCCGCCGCGCCCGAGACGGTCGAGCGCATCCGCGAACTGGCGCAGCAGCTCAATTACCGACCCAATCCGCACGCCATCGGCCTGCGCACCCAGAAAACGCGCACGGTCAGCGTACTGGTGCCGCAGCTGTCCGACCTGGTCGTGGCCACGATCTACGAGGGTATCGACGCGGCGGCCGCCGACTCGCGCTACCTGACGTTCGTGGCCAATACCGGCGACGCGCCGCCGCGCCAGCGGCAATTGGGCGAGATGGCGCTGGATCGCCGGGTCGAGGGGCTGATCTTCGCCGATGCGCGCCGCGACGATACCCGGTTCCTGGACGAAATCGCCCGGCGCGGCGTGCCCATGGTGCTGGTCAGCCGCCATCTCGGCACGCATTGCGCCGTGACCTGCGACGACGTGGCCGGCGGCCGCATGGCGGCCGAACATCTGCTGGCGCTGGGCCATCGCGACATCGCCGTGCTGGCCGGCGAGCAGTACGCCAGCACCGGCTGCGACCGCAGCGCGGGGTTCATTGCCTATTGCCGCGAGCAAGGGGTGGATATTCCGGCCAAATGGATACTGCATGGGCCGTTCGATACCCGCGCCGGCCGGCTGGCCGGCGAGAAACTGTTTCGCAGCGCCCGCAAGCCCTCGGCGGTGTTCGCGGTCAACGACTTCCTGGCCATCGGCCTGATGGGCGCGGTGCGCGATCGCGGCCTGCGCGCGGGGCACGATGTGGCCATCGTGGGCTTCAACGACACGCCGCTGGCCGCGGAACTACCGATCAGCCTGACTACGATCCGCTCGCCCATGCACGCCATGGGCTACCGCAGCATGGAGCTGCTGCTCGAGCGTATCAAGGGGGGGCGCCCGGCGTCCGAGCGGCTGGCGCCGCAGCTGATGGTGCGGGCCAGCACCTGTCCGCGCCCTGGCGAGCCCAGCGGGCTCGCCTAGCTGTGAAGATTCAATAGGTTGTATGCATGGTTCATCCGAACCGGATTTGAGAAACTGGAAATCGCCACCCCCCCAGTTCACTCAAGGAGCCCGGCCGGATGAACACCCATAAGCATGCCCGATTGACCTTCCTACGTCGACTCGAAATGGTCCAGCAATTGATCGCCCATCAAGTTTGTGTGCCTGAAGCGGCCCGCGCCTATGGGGTCACCGCGCCGACTGTGCGCAAATGGCTGGGCCGCTTCCTGGCTCAGGGCCAGGCGGGCTTGGCCGATGCGTCCTCGCGCCCGACGGTCTCGCCCCGAGCGATTGCGCCGGCCAAGGCGCTGGCTATCGTGGAGCTGCGCCGCAAGCGGCTGACCCAAGCGCGCATCGCCTAGGCGCTGGGCGTGTCAGCCAGCACCGTCAGCCGCGTCCTGGCCCGCGCCGGTCTGTCGCACCTGGCCGACCTGGAGCCGGCCGAGCCGGTGGTGCGCTACGAGCATCAGGCCCCCGGCGATCTGCTGCACATCGACATCAAGAAGCTGGGACGTATCCAGCGCCCTGGCCACCGGGTCACGGGCAACCGACGCGATACCGTTGAGGGGGCCGGCTGGGACTTCGTCTTCGTGGCCATCGATGACCACGCCCGCGTGGCCTTCACCGACATCCACCCCGACGAGCGCTTCCCCAGCGCCGTCCAGTTCCTCAAGGACGCAGTGGCCTACTACCAGCGCCTGGGCGTGACCATCCAGCGCTTGCTCACCGACAATGGCTCGGCCTTTCGCAGCCGCGCCTTCGCCGCGCTGTGCCATGAGCTGGGCATCAAGCACCGCTTTACCCGACCTTACCGCCCACAGACCAATGGCAAGGCCGAACGCTTCATCCAGTCGGCCTTGCGTGAGTGGGCTTACGCTCACACCTACCAGAACTCCCAACACCGAGCCGATGCCATGAAATCCTGGCTACACCACTACAACTGGCATCGACCCCACCAAGGCATCGGGTGCGCTGTACCCATCTCCAGACTCAACCTGGACGAATACAACCTATTGACAGTTCACAGCTAGCCCAGGTTCGGCGCCAGGGTGCGGCGCACGTCCTCTTCGGCGCGGCTGCTGCGCGCCACGTAGTCGGCCAGCTGGTCGGCGCCGATGTTGCCCACGTTGAAATACTGCGACTCGGGGTGGCTGAAATAGAACCCCGAGACGCTGGAGGCCGGGAACATGGCGTAGCTGTCGGTCAGCTCCATTCCGACGTCGGCGGCGTCCAGCACGCGGAACAGGTCCGTCTTGACCACGTGCTCCGGGCAGGCCGGATAGCCGGGCGCCGGCCGGATGCCGCTGTACTTCTCGGCGATCAGCTCATCGTTGGACAGCGCCTCGTCCGCCGCGTAGCCCCACAGGTCGCGGCGCACGCGCGCGTGCATGCATTCGGCGAACGCCTCGGCCAGCCGGTCGGCCAGCGACTTCAGCATGATGCTGGAGTAGTCGTCCAGCGCCGCCTGGAACTCGGCCTCTTTCTTCTCGATGCCCAGGCCCGCGGTCACGGCGAACATGCCGATGTAGTCGAGCAGGCCGCTGTCGCGCGGCGCGATGTAGTCGGCCAGGCACTTGTTGCTGACGCCTTCGCGCTTGACGCCCTGCTGGCGCAGGTTGCGGTAGGTGAACAGCATCTCGCTGCGCGTCTCGTCCGCGTAGACCTCGATGTCTTCGTCATTGACGCGGTTGGCCGGATAGAAGCCGACCACGCCGCTGGCGGTCAGCCAGCGCCCGTCGATGATGCGCTTGAGCATGGCCTGGCCTTCCTCGTAGACCTTGCGCGCCTGCTCGCCCACCACCTTGTCGTCCAGGATGGCGGGGAACGGGCCGAACAGGCTCCACGTCTGGAAGAACGGCCCCCAGTCGATATAGCGCGCGATCTCGGCCAGGTCGTAGCTCTTGAAGGCGCGCCGGCCCAGGAACTTGGGGCGCGGCGGCTGGTAGCCGGACCAGTCGATCTGCGGGCGCGCCGCGCGCGCCTCGGCCAGCGACACCAGCGGCACCGCCTTGCGGTTGGCATGGCAGCGGCGCACATCCTCGTACTCCTGCGCCAGCTCCGCCAAATAGGCCGGGGCCTGGTCGGACATGAGGCTGGTCGCCACGCCGACCGAACGGCTGGCATCGGGCACGTAGATCACCGGACCGTCGTAGTTGGGCGCGATCTTGACCGCCGTATGGACCCGGCTGGTGGTCGCCCCGCCTATCATCAGCGGCATGGCGCGCTCGCGGAAATAGGGGTCGCGCTGCATTTCTGAAGCCACGTAGGCCATCTCTTCGAGGCTGGGCGTGATCAGGCCGGACAGGCCGATCATGTCGGCGTTCTCGTCCTTGGCCTTCTGCAGGATCTGGGCGCACGGCACCATCACGCCCATGTTCACGACTTCGAAGTTATTGCACTGCAAGACCACCGACACGATGTTCTTGCCGATGTCGTGCACGTCGCCCTTGACGGTGGCGATCACGATCTTGCCCTTGGCGCGCACATCGCCGCCCGCGGCCGCGATCTGGCGCTTTTCCTCCTCGATGAAGGGAATCAGGTGCGCCACCGCCTGCTTCATCACGCGCGCCGACTTCACCACTTGCGGCAGGAACATCTTGCCCGCGCCGAACAGGTCGCCGACCACGTTCATGCCGTCCATCAGCGGACCTTCGATCACTTCGATGGTGCGCCCGCCGCGCGCGGCGACCTGCTGGCGCACTTCCTCGGTGTCCTCGACGATGAAGGTGGTGATGCCGTGCACCAGGGCATGCGCCAGGCGCTGCTCGACCGAGCCGGTGCGCCAGGTCAGGTCTTCTTCCTTCTTCGCGCCCGAGCCCTTGACGGTCTCGGCAAACTGCACCAGCCGTTCGGTGGGCGAGCGCTCGTCGGCCGAGTCGCTGCGGCCCACCGGCTCGGGGCGGTCCAGGATGACGTCCTCGACCAGGTCGCGCAGGTGCGGCGCCAGGTCGGCATATACGCCCAGCTGGCCCGCGTTGACGATGCCCATCGTCAGGCCGGCCTCGATGGCGTAGTACAGGAAGACGGTATGGATCGCCTCGCGCATCGGCTCGTTGCCGCGGAACGAGAAGCTGACGTTCGAGATGCCGCCCGAAATGCGGGCATGCGGCAGGTTCGCGCGGATCCAGCGCGCGCCTTCGATGAAATCGACGGCGTAGTGATTGTGTTCGTCGATGCCGGTGGCCACCGCGAACACGTTGGGATCGAAGATGATGTCCTCGGGCGGGAAGCCCTCTTCCTCGACCAGGATACGGTAGGCGCGGCCGCAGATTTCCTTGCGGCGCTCCAGCGAGTCGGCCTGCCCCTGTTCGTCGAAGGCCATGACCACCATGGCCGCGCCGTAGCGGCGGCACAGGCGCGCATGATGGCGGAACGGCTCCTCGCCTTCCTTCATGGAGATCGAGTTGACCACGGCCTTGCCCTGCACGCACTTCAGGCCGGTCTCGATCACTTCCCACTTGGAACTGTCGATCATCACCGGCACCCGCGCGATGTCGGGCTCGGACGCGATCAGGTTGAGGAAGCGGTGCATACAGGCCACCGAGTCCAGCATCGCCTCGTCCATGTTGACGTCGATGATCTGGGCCCCGTTCTCGACCTGCTGGCGCGCCACGGCCAGCGCCTCGTCGTATTTCTCCTCGCGGACCAGGCGGGCGAACATCTTGCTGCCCGTCACGTTGGTGCGCTCGCCCACGTTGACGAACAGAGTCTCGTCGTCGATGTTGAGCGCCTCCAGGCCCGACAGGCGGGTCTTGACCGGCACCTCGGGCACCGCGCGCGGCGTCAGCGCGGCCACCTTGCCGGCGATGGCGCGGATGTGCTCGGGCGTGGTGCCGCAACAGCCGCCGGCCATGTTGACCAGCCCGGCCTGGGCGAACTCTTCCAGCAGGGCCGAGGTATCGGCCGGCGTTTCGTCAAAGCCCGTCTCGGCCATGGGATTGGGCAGGCCGGCGTTGGGATAGACGCACACATAGGTGTCGCAGATCTTGGACAGCTCGGCCACATACGGACGCATCAGCGCCGCGCCCAGCGCGCAGTTCAGGCCGATGGTGACCGGCCGCGCATGGCGCACCGAGTTCCAGAACGCCTCGACGGTCTGGCCGGACAGGATGCGGCCCGACGCATCGGTCACGGTGCCCGAAATCATCACCGGCAGGCGCACGCCGCGCGCCTCGAACGCTTCCTCGACGGCGAAGATGGCCGCCTTGGCGTTGAGCGTATCGAAGATGGTTTCGATCAGGACGATGTCGATGCCGCCGTCGAGCAGGCCATTGAGCTGCTCGACATAGGCCGCGCGCAGCTCGTCGAAGGTGACGTTGCGCGCCCCCGGGTCGTTGACGTCGGGCGAGATGGACGCGGTCTTGGGCTGCGGCCCCAGCGCCCCGGCCACGAAGCGCGGATGCTCGGGCGTGCTGTAGGCGTCGCAGGCGGCGCGCGCCAGGCGGGCCGACTCCAGGTTCATCTCGTAGGCCAGCTCCGGCAGGTCGTAATCGCCCTGGGCGATCGACGTGGCGCCGAAGGTGTTGGTCTCGATCACGTCGGCGCCGGCCTCGAGGTACTGCCGGTGGATTTCCGCGATCACGTCCGGGCGCACCAGCGACAGCAGTTCGTTGTCGCCCTTGAGATCCTTGTGGTGCTCGGCGAAGCGCTCGCCACGGAAATCGGCCTCGCCCAGCTTGTAGCGCTGGATCATCGTGCCCATGGCACCATCCAGGATCAGGATGCGCTTGTCCAGTTGGCGGACGAACTCGCCGCCATGCGTGTAGGCGGACAGCGGGAAGGGGATACGGGGATAAGGCACGGTTTGTCCTGAGATGGGCGCGCGGTGTGGCAAAAAGGCAAGAAACGACCCAAAAATCAAGCTGACATGGTAACAAAATGGGCATTTCCCTGCCCCGCGGTGATACAGTTCTGGCCCCGAACCGGTGCTTTCGGCAAGTACGCTTGCGCGGAAGGTAAACGGGAAACAGGAAGGCCCTGCCCAGCCTGTGCTGCCCCCGCAACGGTCCCCATGGCGCGCGACGCGCCGTGGCAGCCCGATACCGGCCGGTTCGACAGCGAGGATGCGCCGCCCGCGGCCATGCTCATTTTCGTGAACGACGTGCGGGGTCGCGCGTCACACTGAGAACCATCCGTTATGAAATCCCGCTCACTCCGGCGCTGCGCCGGTGTCCTGGCCTGTGTCGCTCCGTTGGCCGGCCACGCCCAGGCCGGCGCCGCCGCCGGCCAACCCATCCCCGAACTCGATCCGGTCGTCGTCACCGCCGCGCGATCGCCCCAGCTGCTCAAGAATGTGCTGGCCGACGCCAGCGTGATCGAGCGCGATACGCTGGCGCGCGCCGGCCAGTCCAGCCTGGCCGAAGTGCTGGCGCAGCAGCACGGCATCGAATTCGCCGACAGCGGCGGCCCGCAAAGCGTCACCAGCCTGTTCATGCGCGGCGCCAACAGCAACCAGACCCTGGTCCTGCTCAACGGCCAGCGCATCAACAACGCCAACGGCGGCGGCATTGCGCTCAACGCGCTGCCGCCGGAAGCCATCGAACGCATCGAGATCATGCGTGGCGCGGCCAGCAGCCTGTACGGGGCCGACGCGATCGGCGGCGTGATCAACATCATTACCCGCGAGCCGGGCGACAAGGCGCTGTCGGCCTATGCCAACGCCGGTTACGGCACCTACGGCACCAGCCGCTACGACGCCGGCGTCTCGGGCGCGGCCGACGGCTTCAGCTACAGCCTGTCCACCGGCTATGGCCAGAGCCATGGCTTCAACGCCACCAACCGCCGCTCGTTCTCGTACAACCCGGACAAGGACAGCTACTACCAGAACTACGCCACCGGCACGCTGGGCTACGAATGGCGGCCCGAGCAGAAAGTGGTGGCGCAGGTCTACCGCAGCCGCATCAACGGCGGCTACGACGCCTCGGCCTCGTACGACTACAACGACCGCTACATCCAGGACCTGCAGGCCTATTCGCTGGCCAGCGAAAACCGCCTGACCCGCTACTGGAAGAGCACGCTGCGCGCCGGCTATGTGGAAGACAAGAACGATTCGCGCGCCGAAGGCATGTTCGAAGACAACAACACGCGCTTCCGGACCCGCCAGATGCAGTACCTGTGGCAGAACGACTTCACCCTGGCCGCCGGCCAGACGCTGACGCTGGCCTACGAGCACCTGGACCAGCGCGCCGACGGCCAGATGAGCACCGCCACCGGCATCGGCAACTACACCGAGACGCGCCGCCACGTGAACTCGTACACCGGCGTCTACCTGGGCGATTTCGGCCGCCACCATGTGCAGGCCAGCCTGCGCAACGACAACAACTCGCAGTTCGGCAGCCACACCACCGGCGGCCTGGCCTACGGGTTCGACCTGACGCCCAACCTGCGCGCCACCGTGGCCGCCAACACGGGCTTTCGGGCGCCGTCGTTCAACGATCTGTACACGCCGACCAGCGCGTTCGGCTATCGCGGCAACCCCGACCTCAAGCCGGAAGAGTCGCGCAACGCCGAGATCGGCCTGAAATACCAGGACGAGGACAGCGAACTGGGCGTGGTGTATTACCAGACCCGCATCAAGAACCTGATCCAGGTGACCGAGGACTTCAGCACGGTCGAGAACGTCGGGCGCGCCCGCCTGCAAGGCTTCACCATCAGCGGCGCGCACCGCTTCGGCAACACGCGCCTGCGCGCCAGCCTGGACCTGAGCAACCCGCGCAACGAAGACACCGGCAAGCAATTGCTGCGCCGCGCCCGCACGGTGCTGCGCGCCGGCATCGACCATCGCTTCGACCGCCTGCTGGTGGGCGCCGAGTGGTACGCCTCGGACGAGCGCTACGACTACGGCTTCCCCGAGGAAAAGCGCCTGGGCGGCTACGGCCTGGTCAACCTGACCGCGGCCTACGACCTGAGCCGCAACATGCAGGTGCAGGTGCGCTGGAACAACGTGCTCGGCCAGCGCTACACCTTGGCCGACGGCTACAACACGGCCGGCTCGAACGCCTTCGTCAACCCGTCGTGGCGCATGTAGGCAGGCCCGCCATGTCCGCCGCCCGCCTCGCCCTGCGCCTGATCGCTCTGACCGTGGCCGCGCTGGCCGCGTCGGGCGCGGCCGGCGCGGCGCCCGTGCGGGTGGTCGACGACCAGCGGCGCACTGTCGAGCTGGCCCAGCCGGCGCGCCGCGCCATCGCGCTGGCGCCGCACGCCGCGGAACTGGTCTACGCGGCCGGCGCCGGCGACCGGCTGGTCGGCGCGGTGCGCGGCACCGACTACCCGCCCGCGGCGCGCCAGTTGCCCAGCGTAGGCGACGCCATGCAGCCCGACCCCGAACGCATCGCCGTCCTGCGCCCCGACCTGCTGATCGGCTGGCAACCCGCCGCCGGCGCGCCGCTGGCCCCGATCGCGGCCCGGCTGGGCGCGGCGCTGTACTACAGCGACCCGCGCACCCTGGCCGATATCCCGGCCGCCATCGAGCAACTGGGACGCCTGTTCGGCACCGAAGCGCAGGCCGACGCCGGCGCGGCCGCCCTGCGCGCGCGCCTGGCGGCCCTGGCCGCGCGCTATGCCGGCAAGGCGCCGGTGCGGGTATTCGTGCAGGCGGGCACCGATCCGCTGTTCACGCTCAACGACCACAGCATCGTCGGCGACGTGCTGCGCCTGTGCGGCGGGGTGAACGTCTACGGCCAGGCCCCCATCCTGGCGCCCCAGGTCACCCTGGAAGGCGTGCTGGCCGCGCGCCCGGACGCCATCGTGGCCGGCGTGACCGGGACCGCCGACGCGGCCGCCACCCTGCGGGCCTGGCAGACCGCCGGCGTGCCGGCCGCCCTGCGCGGCCATGTCTATGGCATCGACGCCGACAGCCTGTACCGCCCCACCGGCCGCCTGATCGACGCCGCCGAGCAGCTGTGCGCGCGCCTGGACGAGGCGCGCGGCTGAGCCCGCGCCGCCGGCCAGCCCCGGCGTGCTTTATCATTGGCCCTACCGCCGCAAACACTCTTGCGCACGCGCGCCTGCGCGTTGCGCCTACCGAAGCATCGCCATGACCACTGAAGATACCCTCACCATCGCCGGCCGCAGCTACCAATCGCGCCTGCTGGTCGGCACCGGCAAATACCAGGATTTCGCGCAGACGCGCGCCGCGCTGGACGCCAGCGGCACCCAGATCGTCACCGTCGCCATCCGCCGCACCAATATCGGCCAGAACCCGGATGAGCCGAGCCTGCTCGACTTCGTGCCGCCGTCGCAGTTCACGCTGCTGCCCAACACCGCCGGCTGCTACAGCGCCGACGATGCGGTGCGCACGCTGCGCCTGGCGCGCGAACTGCTCGACGGCCATGACCTGGTCAAGCTGGAGGTGCTGGGCGACCCGCAGAACCTGTTTCCCAACATGCCGGAAACCCTGAAAGCCACCAAGACGCTGGTCGACGAAGGCTTCAAGGTCATGGTGTATTGCACCGACGACCCGATCCAGTGCCGCATGTTGGAAGACCTGGGCGCGGTCGCGGTGATGCCGCTGGCCTCGCTGATCGGCTCGGGCATGGGCATCCTGAACCCCTGGAACCTACGCCTGATCATCGATCAGAGCAGCGTGCCGGTGCTGGTCGACGCCGGCGTGGGCACCGCCTCGGACGCCGCCATCGCCATGGAGCTGGGCTGCGACGGCGTGCTCATGAACACCGCCATCGCCGGCGCGCGCGATCCGATCCTGATGGCCAGCGCGATGCGCAAGGCGGTCGAGGGCGGCCGCGAGGCCTACCTGGCCGGCCGCGTGCCGCGCAAGCTGTACAGCGCGGCCCCCAGCTCGCCCACCGAAGGCCTGATCGCCGCAGCCAAATGAACCACCCTGCCTCTTCGGCGACGCCCCGTGGCGAGCGCCGGATCCCCAACGCGCTGAGCATCGCCGGCGTCGATCCGTCCGGCGGCGCCGGCGTGCTGGCCGACGTCAAGGCCATGAGCGCCCTGAGCGCCTACGGCTGCGCGGTCATCGCAGCCATGACCGCGCAGAACACCCAGGGCGTGATCGGCATCTCGCCGGTGCCGGCCGAGTTCGTCGGCCTGCAGATCGACACGCTGTTCGCCGATGTGCCCATCGACGCCGTCAAGCTGGGCATGCTGGGCCAGGAAGCCGTCACCCTGGTGGTGGCCGAAAAGCTGGCTCGCTGGCAGCCGGGGCACATCGTGCTCGACCCGGTCATGGTGGCCAAGAGCGGCGACCTGCTGCTGGAGCGCCGCGCCGTAGGCGCGCTGCGCGAGACGCTGCTGCCGCTGGCCACGCTGCTCACGCCCAACCTGCCCGAGGCCGGCGTGCTGCTGGACGAACGGCCGGTCGAGACCCTGAAGGAAATGCGCCGCGTCGCCGAACGGCTGCGCAACCGCATGACCCACGCAGGCCAGCGCTGGGTCATGGTCAAGGGCGGCCACCTGCCCGGCAACGAAACCATAGACCTGCTGCACGACGGCGACCGCATGATCGAACTGCCGGGCCATCGCATCGAAACGCCCAATACGCACGGCACAGGCTGCACCCTGTCGGCCGCCCTGGCGGCCCTGCTGCCGCAGTGCCCGGACGTGCCCGAGGCTGCCCGCCGGGCCAAGGCCTACCTGACCGAAGCCATCCGGCAGGCCGACCGCCTGCAGGTCGGCAGCGGCCACGGGCCGGTGCACCATTTCCATGCTTGGTGGTAGTGCCGTCCGAATCGGTACAATGGCCTGTTGACTCCTCTATATTGGTTTCCGATTTTCCGTCATGAATGCTTCGACCCTGCCCGACGTAGAACAAGCCCGATTCAACATGGTGGAACAGCAAATCCGCCCCTGGGACGTGCTGGACCCCAAGGTGCTGGACGCCCTGTTCGCCGTACGCCGGGAATTGTTCGTGCCGCCGGCGCTACGCGCCCTGGCCTTCTCCGACCTCGAAATCCCGCTTGAAATCAACGCGGTCAACACGCGCCAGAACATGCTGGCCCCCAAGATCGAGGCGCGCCTGGCCCAGGAACTGCTGCTGCAGCCGACCGACTGTGTGCTGGAGATCGGCACCGGCTCGGGCTACCAGGCCGCCCTGCTGGCCTACCTGGCGCAACAGGTGACCACGGTCGAAATCGACAGCCGCCTGGCCACCTTCGCCCAGCAGAACCTGCAGGTGAACAATGTGGCCGACGTCAAGGTCGAAACGGGCGACGGCCGCAATGGCTGGGGCTCGACCGAATACGACGCGATCCTGGTCACCGGTTCGGTGCCGGTGGTGCCCGACGCGCTGAAATACCAGTTGCGCGTGGGCGGCCGGCTGGTCGTCATCGTCGGACAGGCGCCCATCATGACCGCCTACCGCATCACGCGCACCACGGCCGCCAGCTTCGAGACCGTCTCGCTGTTCGAGACCGTCATCAAGCCGCTGCGCGGCACCACCGTATCCCAGTTCAAATTCTGAACCATGCGTATCGGGCGGGTTGCGGCGTTGCTTACCTTGGCCTGCGCCGCGAACGCCAGCGCGCAGGACCTGATGCAGGCCTGGCGGGCCGGCCTGTCCAACGATCCGCAATTCGCCGCGGCGCGCGCCGCCTACCGGGCGGGCCAGGAAAAACTGCCGCAAGCCCGCGCCGGGCTGCTGCCGGCCCTGTCGGGCGAAGCCGGCGGCCTGTATAACGAAAGCCGCACCACCCACGGCCTGGGCGTCTCGCACAGCGGCGGACGCGGCACCTGGGACCTGGTCCTGACCCAGCCACTGTTCGACTGGTCGCGCTGGCAGCGCTTCGAGCAATCCAAGCTGGTCGTGGCCGACGTCGAAGTGCAGTTGCAGCAGGCCTTCCAGGACCTGATGCTGCGCGTGGCCAATGCCTATTTCGGCATCCTCACCGCCCAGGACGCGCTGGCGGCCACCGAGGCCGAGAAAGCCGCCGTCGCCGAACAGCTGGCCGCCGCCAAGCGCACGTTCGAACTGGGCAACGCGACCATCACCAACACCTACGAAGCCCAGGCGCGCTACGACCTGGTCGTGGCCGAGGAGCTGCGGCAACAGAACGACCTGCAGACCCAGCGCGACGCGCTGTCGCGCATCATGGGCGAGGCGCCCGGCGCGCTGGCCGAACTGCCGCCCGGCATACCGCTGCCGGCGCCGCAGCCAGCGCGCCTGAACGACTGGTCCACCCAGGCCGAGGCCTCGGGGCTGGACGTGCTGCGCGCGCAGCTGCAAACCCGCATCGCCAGCCACGAGATCCAGATCGCCCGCAGCGGCCACATGCCCACCCTCAACCTGCGCGCCAGCAGCGGCAGCGCGACCGACGGCGTATTGCAGGGCACCGGGCCGGGCCGCCCGATCGAGAACACCGTCGGCGTGACATTGTCCATCCCGCTGTATGCCGGCGGCGGCATCTCCTCCCAGGTAACAGAAAAAGTCCAACTGGAACAAAAGGCCCGCCACGACTTCGAGGACGCGCGGCGCCAGGCCGTGCAATCGGCGCGCCTGTACTACAACGGTGTCCTGACCGGATTGGCGCGCGTGCGCGCGCTGGAGGCGGGCGAGAAATCCAGCCGGGCCGCCGTCCAGGCCAACCAGACCGGCTACGAGCTGGGGGTGCGCATCAACCTGGACGTGCTCAACGCACAGCAGCAGCTGTACGCCACCCAGCGCGACCTGGCGCAGGCGCGCTACGGCGCCCTGCTCGACAGCCTGCGCCTGAAAGCGGTAAGCGGCATCCTCTCCGAGGCCGACCTGGACGCGGTCAATCGCCTGCTGCGGCTGCCGCGCAACTGAACCGGCGCGCCCGCAGGCGCTCAGCCCTGGCGGATCTTGCCCAGCAGCGCGGTGGTGGAGCGCTCGAAATCGAACGGAATCGCCACCGCGCGGCCGCCCCAGCTCTTGACCAGGGCCGTCTCCGGCAGGGTGTCCATATCGTAGTCGCCGCCCTTGACGATCAGGTCGGGACGCAGCTCGCCGATGAGTTCCTGCGGCGTGTCCTCGTGAAAAGAAGTCACCGCGTCGACGCAGCCCAGGGCCGCCAGCAGCGCGGCGCGGTCTTGCACCTGATTGAGCGGCCTGTCGCTGCCCTTGCCCAGGCGCCGCACGGACTCATCCGTATTGACCGCCACCACCAGGGTCGCGCCCAGCTGGGCGGCCTGGTCCAGATAAGTGACGTGGCCACGGTGCAGGATATCGAACACGCCATTGGTGAACACCAGCGGACGCGGCAGACGGCCAGCGGCCACCGCGGCAACCAGCTCGGCGCGCGACAGGATCTTGGATTCGAAACGGGCAGAAGACATAAACCGATTTTACGGGAGCCTGTCCCCGGATGGGGACTGGCACCGGCAAACTTCCGTGCCTGCCGTGCAGAGGGACTGGCTCCGGCAAACTCCTCCGGTGCCTTGTATCTTTCCTCCGGTGGTGATTAGCTATCACCACCGCGCGCCGATGACCGCGAGTTGGTGCCCAAAGCGAGGACTTTGTGGGACAGATAGCGGCTCGGCAGCGCACTGCTGGGCCGGCGAGACACTGGACGGTATCGTAGGGCGAGGACCCTGTATGTACAAGGCAAGTGGGCGCAGTGGCTGACAGCAGTTTGTTATCTGCAGGAGGCCAAGTCCATGTTTTCATAGGTATTGATGTATCAAAGGCCAAGCTGGATTGCACGTTGCTGACGGCTGAGGCTGACAAGCGTAAGACCAAGGTGGTGGTCAACACCGCCGCGGGCGTACAAGCCCTGCTGGCGTGGTGCGCCAAACACGGCGCACAGCCGGCGCAGTTGCACGCCATCCTGGAGCCTACGGGTCTGTATCACGAGCAAGCGGCCACGGCGCTGCCCCAGGTCCGGGTCTCTTTGGTCAATCCCGCCCAGGCCCGGGACTTTGCCAAGGCCTTGGCGCTGCGCTCCAAAAATGATGCGCTCGACAGCTACGTGCTGGCTCGCTATGGACAGACGCTGAGCCCGGCGCTGTGGCACCCGGCGCCCTTGCATGCGCGTCAACTGCGCGCCTTGTTGACGCGACGCGAGGCGCTGAGCAAGGATCTGTTGCGTGAGCTCAATCGCAAAGAGAAGAGCCAGTTCAGCCCCTCGGCGCCCTTGGTCGATGGTTCCATCGACAAGGCCATCGCGTTCTTGCGCGAACAGATCAAACAAATCGAGCGGGCGATCGATCAGCACATCGACAACCACCCCGACCTCAAGCAAGACTGCGAGCTGCTGAACTCCATCCCCGCCATCGGGCCTCAGGCCGGCAACGCCATCCTGGCCGTCATGCACAATCGGCATATCGACTCCGCCCAGAGCCTGGCCGCCTATCTCGGGGTGGTCCCTGTGCAGCGCCAATCCGGCAGCAGTCTGAACAGCTGCGCACGCCTGTCCAAAGCCGGCCCCTCCCAGGTGCGCGCCACGTTATACATGGCGGCCCTGGTTGGGACCCGCCACAACCCCCACATCCGCGCCCTTTACCAGCGCCTGCTCAAAGCAGGAAAAAGCAAAAAGGCCGCGCTGGGCGCGGCCATGAGAAAACTGGTGCATCTGTGCTTCGGGGTCCTCAAAAACCGCATCCCCTACCAGCCCAATTACGCCATGAACGGTTGACTGCCAAGACGGTATCTGTCCCCACGGGGACAGGCACCGGACCCCTGCGGAGACAGGCGCCCTGCGACCCGGGCGCGCCCGCGCATCTGTAACAGGGACGCCCCGGATAATTCAGCTTGCGGTCAGGGCCGTAAAACTCTGTATATTCCCAGGGTTCGCCCCGAATCCATGCAGAGAGACCGCTTTCGCCTATGCATCAACCCGTACTGCCCGCCTTCCTGATCGCCCGCTGGCTGCTGTTGCTGGTCTTGCTGGCCGGCATCTATTTCCTCAGCGGCTTCCTGGTGCCGGCGTTGGCGGCGCTGATCATCGGCCTGGCGACCTGGCCCCTGTTCCAGCGCCTGGTGCGCGCATTCGGCGGGCGCACCACGCTGGCCGCCACCCTGGCCCTGGTGGCCGTCATCGTGATCCTGGTGGTGCCGCTGTCGCTGGCGCTGTCGTACGCCATCAAGGAGGCCGGCAACTTCTTCGCCTGGGCGCTGGCGGCCAACAAGCACGGCGTGGACGTGCCGGCCTGGATCATGTCGCTGCCCATGGTGGGAGAGCGCCTGGCCGAGTACTGGCGCACCTACCTGGGTGAGCCCCACGCCCTGGGCGCCCTGGTCGAGATCGTCAGCGGCGAGCACCTGGGCAACATCTACCGCATGGTGCTGTCGGCCACGGGCAATGCCTTCCAGCTGCTGCTGACCGTGCTGTTCATGCTGATCACCCTGTTCTTCGTCTACAAGGACGGCACCCGCATGGTGGGCCAGCTCGACATCCTGGGCGAGCGCGTCCTGCCGGCGCGCTGGCAGCGCTTCTCGCGCGTGGTGCCGGCCACGGTCAGCTCCACCGTGACGGGCATGTGCCTGATCGCCCTGGGCGAGGGCGTCGTGCTCGGCCTGGCCTATTGGGTGGCCGGCGTGCCCTCGCCGGTGCTGCTGGGGGTCATCACCGGGTTCATGGCGCTGGTGCCGGGCGGCGCGCCGCTGTCGTTCACGCTGGTGTCGCTGTACCTGGTCGGCTCGGGCCACCTGGTGGCCGGCATCGGCCTGTTCGTCTGGGGCACGGTCGAACTGTTCATCGTCGACAAGACTCTGCGGCCCCGCCTGGTGGGCGGGCCGGTCAAGCTGCCGTTCCTGCCGACCTTCTTCGGGCTGGTCGGCGGCGTCAAGACCATGGGCATTGTCGGGCTGTTCGTCGGCCCGGTGCTGATGGCGCTGCTGGTGGCGATCTGGCGCGAGTGGGTGCGCAATGTCGAGCGCGAGCGCGACCAGTCGATCCTGAACCCCGAGGGCGAGGAACCGGCGGCCTGACGGCGCCCGGCAAAGGAGTATGCTTGCAGGGCGCGCGGCCAAGGGTTGAGCCGCGCGCATCCAATCTGCCAGTCAAGAGGTTCGGGATGTCCGCCGCATTGGTCGCACAGCAGGTCGCTACGCTGCGTGAGCAGGGTTTCGCGGTCGTGCGCAATTTTGCTTCCCCGCCGGTGCGCCAGGCGCTGCGGGAATTGGCCTTGCAACACCTGGCGCAGACCGTGGACCCGGTCGAGTACGAGGCCGATCTCAAATACCCGGGCGCGCCCAGCTCGCGCCTGGCCGCCGGCGGCCAGACGGTACGCCGGCTGCTCGACGCCTACGGGCGCGACCAGCGTTTTCGCGACTGGGCCACGCAGGCGGCCATCGGCGCCTTCCTGCGCGCCTATTTCCAGGACACGCCGGTGCTTTCCACGGTGCACCACAACTGCATCATGACCAAGCATCCGGCCTTCGGCAGCCTGACCGGCTGGCACCAGGATATCCGTTACTGGTCATTCAGCGACGACGACCTGGTGTCCTGTTGGCTGGCGCTGGGCGACGAGCGGGCCGACAACGGCGGGCTGTATTTCGTGCCCGGTTCGCACACGGCGTCGTTCATGCCCGAACAGTACGACGCACGGAAGTTCTTCCGCGACGACCTGCCGCAGAACCAGGAATGGATAGGCCGGGCCGTCTGCCCGGAACTGCAGGCGGGCGACGTGGTGTTCTTCCATTGCCGCACCTTGCATGCGGCGCGCCAGAACGCCACCGATACGGTCAAACTGTCGCTGGTGCACACCTACCATCCGGCCAGCTGCCACCCGCTGCCCGGTACGCGCTCGGCCGGCTCGCCCGGCGTGCCGCTGCCTTGAGGTCCGGCCACGCGCGGCGCCCTGCGCCGCCTGGCCATGTCGGACGCACGCCAGGGGGGCGCACGGCGGCGCGGCGCTACGCTACACTGGCCGCGCTGTTTCGTCCGCGAGCGCTTGCCCCATGATCAGACTGCGCAATTTCCTGCGCCGCATCGGCCGCTACTTCCCGCCCAATTGGTGGCTGGCGGCGCTGGTTGCCATCGACGGCTATCTGTTCGTGCGCCCCGTGCTCGGGCGCGCGGTCGATTACCCCATGGACTACTGGCTGTCGTTCGACAGCTGGCGCGATGCGATGGACGCCGTCGGGCTGCTGCAGATCCCGCGCGTCATCCTCGGCGCCGGCCTGCTGCTGATGGCGGCCGGGCTGGTGCTCAAGGCGCGTATCGCCTGGGCTTTCTCGCTGGTGTTGCTGGGCGCCATCGGCGTGGTGGCCGGGTGGGACGGCGGGCATGGCCTGCTGCTGGCCTACACGGGCGTGCTGATCGCGGCGCTGGTGTGCTTCTGGCGCCGCTTCGATCGCGCCAGCCTGGCGGCCGGCAGCCTGTTCGCCGTGATCAGCATCACGTCGCTGCTGATCTACGCCGTGTTCGGCACGCTCTACCTGGGCGCCGAGTTCTCGCCCAAGGTCGAGAGCCCCGCCACCGCGTTCTATTTCTCCATCGTGTCGATGTCCACCGTGGGCTATGGCGATATCACTCCGCAGACGACCGCCGCGCGGCTGTTCGCGGCCTCGATCATCATCCTGGGCATCACGGTGTTCGCCACGTCGATCAGCGCCATCGCCGGGCCGGTGATCGGCGGCAATCTCAAACGGCTGGTCCGAGGACGGATATCCCACGCCATGCGCAAACATCACATCATCATCGCCGGCGCCACGCCGCTGGCGCAAAGCGTCTACGCCGGCATGCGCGAACGCGGCAACAACGTCACCGTCGTGGTCGCCCCGGGCATCGCGCACAATTATCCGGAGGATGCCGACCTGGTGACCGGCGATCCCTCCAACACCGCCGTGCTGGCCGAGGCCGGCGCCGCCCATGCGCGCTATGTGCTGGCGCTGCGCGACGACGACGCCGACAACGCCTTCATCGTGCTGGCCGCCAAGGAAGTGGCCGGCCCGGACACCAAGACGGTGGCGGTGGCCAATACCGCCATGCACCTGGCCAAGATCCGCCGGGTACAGCCCGACATGGTGTTCTCGCTGCAGCTGCTGGGCGCCGAGCTGCTGGCCCGCACGCTCAGCGGCGAGACCATCGACAACGCGTTGATCACCGATCTGTTCTTCACCAAGGCCACGCCTTCGGGCGCGGCCTAGCTGTGAACTGTCAATAGGTTGTATTCGTCCAGGTTGAGTCTGGAGATGGGTACAGCGCGCCCGATGCCTTGGTGGGGTCGATGCCAGTTGTAGTGGTGTAGCCAGGATTTCATGGCATCGGCTCGGTGTTGGGAGTTCTGGTAGGTGTGAGCGTAAGCCCACTCACGCAAGGCCGACTGGATGAAGCGTTCGGCCTTGCCATTGGTCTGTGGGCGGTAAGGTCGGGTAAAGCGGTGCTTGATGCCCAGCTCATGGCACAGCGCGGCGAAGGCGCGGCTGCGAAAGGCCGAGCCATTGTCGGTGAGCAAGCGCTGGATGGTCACGCCCAGGCGCTGGTAGTAGGCCACTGCGTCCTTGAGGAACTGGACGGCGCTGGGGAAGCGCTCGTCGGGGTGGATGTCGGTGAAGGCCACGCGGGCGTGGTCATCGATGGCCACGAAGACGAAGTCCCAGCCGGCCCCCTCAACGGTATCGCGTCGGTTGCCCGTGACCCGGTGGCCAGGGCGCTGGATACGTCCCAGCTTCTTGATGTCGATGTGCAGCAGATCGCCGGGGGCCTGATGCTCGTAGCGCACCACCGGCTCGGCCGGCTCCAGGTCGGCCAGGTGCGACAGACCGGCGCGGGCCAGGACGCGGCTGACGGTGCTGGCTGACACGCCCAGCGCCTGGGCGATGCGCGCTTGGGTCAGCCGCTTGCGGCGCAGCTCCACGATAGCCAGCGCCTTGGCCGGCGCAATCGCTCGGGGCGAGACCGTCGGGCGCGAGGACGCATCGGCCAAGCCCGCCTGGCCCTGAGCCAGGAAGCGGCCCAGCCATTTGCGCACAGTCGGCGCGGTGACCCCATAGGCGCGGGCCGCTTCAGGCACACAAACTTGATGGGCGATCAATTGCTGGACCATTTCGAGTCGACGTAGGAAGGTCAATCGGGCATGCTTATGGGTGTTCATCCGGCCGGGCTCCTTGAGTGAACTGGGGGGTTGGCGATTTCCAGTTTCTCAAATCCGGTTCGGATGAACCATGCATACAACCTATTGAATCTTCACACCTAGCCGTCGTCGAGGCCGATTTCGTAGCGTACCGAGCCGCCCAGGAAGAAGCGGGCCAGCACGCGAGCGTGCAGCGCTCCGTCGCACGGCGCCTGCAGGCGGGCGTGATGCGGGCGGAATGCCAGCGGTTCGTCGCCGGCAACCAGCAGGCCGTCGCGCGTGGCCGCGCGGACGCGGCACAGCGTGCCCAGGAACTCGCCGACGAATTCGGTGGCGGGCTCGCGGTACAGCGTTTCGGCATGGCCGATCTGTTCCAGCCGGCCCGCCGACATGACCGCGATGCGATCGCCCAGCATCATGGCCTCGTCCTGGTCATGCGTAACGATGATGGTGGTGATGTCCAGGCCGCGCAGCATCTGCGCCAGTTCGACGCGCAGGTGCTCGCGCAGCTTGGCATCCAGCGCGGTCAGGGGTTCGTCCAGCAGCAGCACGCGCGGCTCGATGGCCAGCGCGCGCGCCAGCGCCACGCGCTGGCGCTGGCCGCCGGAAAGCTGCGAGATGCGGCGTCCGGCCAGGGCCTGCAGCTGTACCAGTTCCAGCATCTGCCGCACGCGCGCCGTGCGCGCCGCCTCGGCCATGCCGCGTACGCGTAGGCCATAGCCGACGTTGTCGGCCACCGTCATGTTGGGAAACAGCGCATAGCTCTGGAACACCACGCCAACTCCCCGCGCTTCCGGGGCGAGCGCGGTGACGTCTTCGTCGCCATAGAGGATGCGGGTGCCGGCGTCGGGCTGCTCCAGGCCGCAGATCAGCCGCAGCAGCGTGGTCTTGCCACAGCCCGAGGGCCCCAGCAGTGCGAGAATCTCGCCGCCCGGAATGTGCAGGTCCAGCGCCTGCAGCGCGCGCGAGCCGCCCGGCCAGGTCTTGGCGCAGTTTTCCAGCGTGATCGATACAGAGGCGCTCATGTTGCGGTCTTCTCGTTGGTAATGGGAGCATTGGCGGCATTGCGTTCGCCGCGGGCGGCCAGCCATTGCAGGCCGACCAGCAGCGGCATCAGCATCAGCAGGAACACCAGGGTATAAGCCGAGGCGATCTCCAGCCGCATGGACGCATAGCTGTCGGCCAGGCCGACCGGCAGCGTCTTGGTCAACGGCGTGTGCAACAGCCAGGTGAGATTGAATTCGCCGATCGACAGCGTCAGCACGGTCAGCGCGCCGGTCACGATACCCGGCGCCGCGTTGGGCACGACCACGGTCAGGAAGCGGCGCAGCCGCGACGCGCCGAGCGTGGCGGCTGCCTCGTCCAGCGTGGCGAGATCGGCGCCGGCCATGCTGGCGCGGGTGGCCCGCACCATGAAGGGCAGCGTGAAAAGCACGTGGCCGATCACGATGAACCAGATGCTGCCGCGCAGGCCGCTGACCGTGCCCCAGGACACGATCAGCGCCAGCGCCGAGGCCAGCCCCGGCACGGCCACCGGCAGGGTCAGCAGTTCCTCGAGCGCGCGCGCCATCCGGCCGTGGTGCAGCGTCAGGACCCAGGCCGCCGGCACCCCGGTCAGCGTACAGACCAACAGGGTCAGCAGCGCCACGGCGAACGAGCGCCAGATCGTATCGGCGTACAGATCCCAGACTTCGATCACCCAGCGCAGGGTCAGGCCGCTTTCCAGGCCCACGAAGTAGTTGCGCGTCAGGCCGGCCAGCACGGACAGCACCACCGGGCCGATCAGGAACGCGGCCACCGCCAGCGTGACGGTCAGGCCCAGGCGGGCGTCGGTCTTGGAATACATCGCGGACATGCCGGCCTCCCTCAAGCGCCCGCGCCGGCGCGCGCGCCGGCCAGGCTGTGCGCGGCATACAGCACCGCCCAGGTTGCCAGGCCCAGCACGATGGACAGCGCCGCCGCCACCGGAATATTGGCGTAGTTGGTGAATTCGTTATAGATCGTCAAAGGCAGCACGTCGATCTGCGTGGCCAGCGTGAACGCCGTGCCGAAGGCCCCATGCTGGTGGCGAAGCTCATGGCGCCGGCGCCCAGCAGCGCGGGCGTGAGCGCGGGCAGCTCGATATCGACGAAGCGGCGCCACGGCCGCGCGCCCAGCGTGCGGGCCGCCTCCAGCAGGCTGACGTCGATCTGCTGCGCCGCCGCGGAAATCATGCCGATGGTGCGCGGCAGCGAAAAATACAGGTAGCCCAGGAACAGCCCGCCCATGCCGTAGGCGAACACCATGGGCTCGCCGGTCATCCATTCGGTCAGCGAGCCGATGACGCCCTGGCGGCCGGCCAGCAGGATGATCAGGAAACCCACCACCACGCCGGGAAACGCCAGCGGGAACATCAGCAGCGCGACCAGCGCGCGGCGTCCGGGGAACTCGCGGTGCCAGGCCAGGAAGCGGCCGATCGGCAGCGACAGCAACAGCGTGGCCAGCGTGGCCAGCGTGGCCAGCGTGGCGACCAGCGACAGCGCCACGGTATTGAACAGGCTGCGCCAGTACTGCGGGCTGGTGACCACGATGTAATACGCCGAGTGGCCTTCCTCGACGGTGGCGCCGGTCAGCACCAGGCTGGCCATGGGCAGCAGCCAGAAGGCCAGGAACAGCGCCGCGGCCGGCGCAGCGAACAACAGCCATCCGCGGCGCTGCATATCAATTCACCTCTTTGGCGTAGCGTTCGGAGAAGCCGCGCTGGGCCACCGACATCTTCACGTAGTCCACCGTACCGGCGCGCGCGTATTCGCTGGCGGGCAGGAACTTCTTCTGCGCCTCGGCCGAGATCGCCTCGGCACGGACCGGGCGCAGGAAGGCATTGGCCCAGATGGCCTGTCCGCGTTCGGACAGCGTGAAATCCAGCACCTTGCGGCCGTTGTCCGCATGCGGCGCGTTAGCCACCAGGCTCATCACGTACGGGACGGCGATGGTTCCTTCGGCCGGGATGACGAAGTCGACGTTGGCCTCGTCCTTGTACTTGGCGCGATAGGCGTTGAAGTCATAGTCGATCAGGATCGGGATTTCGCCCGACAGCACGCGCGCATAGGCGGTCTGCTTGGGCACGATGGGCCGGTTGGCGCGCAT
The DNA here is from genome assembly GCF_000306945.1 of Bordetella pertussis 18323. Classification (NCBI taxonomy): domain Bacteria; kingdom Pseudomonadati; phylum Pseudomonadota; class Betaproteobacteria; order Burkholderiales; family Alcaligenaceae; genus Bordetella; species Bordetella pertussis. The sequence continues at coordinate 538,964 of NC_018518.1, forward strand.
CTTCTTGAACCAGTCGATGGCGGGATCGAAGTTGTCCAGCGTGCCGCCCAGCGCGCGGTTCAGCGCCACGGCGCCGACATAGCCGACGAAGGCCGAGGCCGGATCCAGGTAGCCCACCATGCCGCGGTACTCGGGCTTTTGCAGGTCGGCCCACGACTTGGGCACCGGCTTGCCGCGCAAGGCGTCGACATTGACCATGAAGCCCAGTGTGCCGGAGTGGATGGCGAACCATTTGCCGTCGGGATCCTTCATGCCGTCGGGGATTGCGTCCCAATGCGCCGGCTTGTAGCTTTGCACCAGCCCGTCCTTGTCGGCCTGGATGCCGAACGTGACGCCGTAGTACACCACGTCGGCCACCGGGTTGGCCTTTTCGGCGGCGATCGACGCCAATGCCTGCCCCGAGTTCTTGTTGTCGCCGGGCACCGTAATGCCGGTGGCCTCCTTGATGGCCTTGAGCTGGGTGGCCCAGTCGGCCCATTCGGGCGGACAGTTGTAGCAGATGGCGTTCTGCGCCTGGGCGGCGCCGGCGCCGATCGCCAACGCCAGCAGCGTGCCGCGCAACGCGGCCTGGATGATGCGTTTCATGGTGAGGGTTCCTCTTCGGGGCGTGGGGCGGCGGCGACGGTGCCGCCAGGGAAGATGCGATAGGGCAGGCGCGCCGATTCGATCGGCACGCCCTGTTCCATGTGGGCCAGCAGGCGGGCGCACGCGGCCGCGCCGATGTCGCGGCTCGGTTGCGCGACGGTGCACAGCGTGGGCACCATCAATGCGCCGATCGCCACGCCGTCGAAGCCGCACACCGAGATGTCGCGCGGCACGCGCAGGCCCAGTTCGACCAGATGCGCGATGACGGCCGTGGCCAGCAGATCGTTGGAGCAGAACAGCGCGGTAGGGGCATGGGCGGCCTGCACGGCCTGCTGCAGGGTGGACAGGTTCGAGGCGGTGTGCGTGGGCATGGCCAGGTGCGCCACAGGTTCCAGCCCCAGCGTGCGGGCCGCGGCGCGCGCCTTCGAGGCGGCGCCGCGCCCGGTCCGAGGCGGCCAGCGGCCCGGTCACCAGCGCGATGCGGCGGTGTCCCAGATCGGCCAGGCGTTGCACCATGTCGCGCGCGGCGGCGCGGTTGTCGACCGACACAAAAGGGTGCGACCCCGATTCGTTATAGGCCAGCACATGCGGCACCTGCGCCTGTTCGAGGGCTTGCAGCGTGGCATTGCGGGCAGGGTTGCCGACGGTCAGGATCAGGCCGTCGATCTGGTGGTCGATCAGCGCCTGCACGGCGTCGGCCTCGATCGCGGGCTGGTAGTTGGTCGTCGCCATCATGACGCTGTAGCCGGCGCGGCGTGCATACTGTTCGGCGCCCTCGAAGCAATCGGCGAATACCGGGTTGGTCAGCGTGAGCAGCAGCAGGCCGATGGTGCGCGAGCGGCCGGCGCGCAGGCTGCGGCCCACGCGGTTGGGCCGAAAGCCGCTGCGTTGCGCGACCGCTTCGATATGCGCGAGCGTATCGGGCTTGAGCAGCGCGGGCTGGTTGAAGGCGCGCGATACCGTGGCGGGCGATCTCGATGATAGATGGTCGGCCTGGCGGCTTGCGGCTCACAGCGTGCCTCGCGAGGAATTGTCACGATGAAAACGATTTCATTCTAGGCATGCAGCATGACAACGATGTGTCACGGCGCCACCTTAGTCGAAATTTCCCAAAGCGCCAACGACATTGCATCGTGCAGTGCCGCAAGTTTTGCGCCATGCGCCGGGTTGCTTCTACACTCGAAGCGCGGCGCGCGCGTTCCGAAAACAAATATTGCGGCGCCGCGCATATTGCAATCCGAGTCGTGCATAAAGACATCATTGGGGAATGGGGAAAGCGATGAACCTGAATCGCATCAGCGCGTCCGAGGCCGCGCGCCTGCTGAATCGGCGCGACCTGACGGCCGAGCAATTGGCGCGGGCCTGTCTGGCTCGCATCGAGCAGCGCGAGCCGGAGGTCCAGGCCTGGACCGCGCTGCGTCCGGACGCCGTGCTGGCCGCCGCGCGCGAACTCGACCGTGGTCCGATACGCGGCGTGCTGCACGGCCTGCCGCTGGGCGTGAAGGATATGTTCGACACAGCCGATCTGCCCACCGCCTATGGGTCCGGCATCTACCAATCGCATCAGCCGCGCGCCGACGCCGCCGCGGTCGCGCTGTGCCGCGACGCGGGCGCGTTGGTGCTGGGCAAGACCGCCACCACCGAGTTCGCCACCTACCACCCCGGCCCCACGCGCAATCCGCGCAACACGGCCTATACGCCGGGCGGCTCGTCCAGCGGGTCGGCCGCGGCCGTGGCCGACGACATGGTGCCGCTGGCGCTGGGCACGCAAACTGCCGGCTCGGTGATACGGCCGGCCGCGTACTGCGGCGTGGTGGGCTACAAGCCCAGTTTCGGACGCATTTCGCGCGCCGGCCTGAAATCGCTGGCCGAAACGCTCGATACCGTCGGCATGTTCGCGCGCAGCGTCGACGACGTGGCCTTGCTGGCCTCGGCCTTGATGCGCGACGCGCGGCTGCGCGAATTGCGCTATGACGGCACCCCGCGCGTGGCCATGTTCCGCAGCCCGCAATGGCGCCATACCCTGCCCGAAACGCGTCCAGCGTTCGAGCGCGCCGCGCGCGCGCTTTCGCAGGCGGGCGCCGTCGTGGAGGAACTGGCGCCGCCGCCCAACGAGGATTGCGGGCTGGCGCAGCTGCATAGCGATGTGATGGCCTACGAGGCCGCGCAGGCGCTGGCTTTCGAACGCATCCACTACCCATCGCAACTGAGCACCAAGCTGGCGGCGATGCTGGAGGCCGGCGCCGCGCTGACCGCCGAGCAATACCTGGCCCACCTGGCGCAGGCGGGGCAGGCGCGCGCGAAAGTGGCCGAATGGCTGCAGCGCTACGACGTGCTGCTGGCGCCCAGCGCTACCGGCGATCCGCTGTTCTGCCGGGCCTGGACCTTGTTCGGCGTACCGTGCGTGCACCTGCCGTTCGCGCAAGGGCCGCAAGGCTTGCCGGTGGGGTTGCAGGTCGTGGGAGGGTTTCGCGACGACCAGCGCCTGCTGGCGATCGCGCGCTGGATGAATGGCGTGCTGGCGGCGGATTGACGCTGCCGGGGTAGCGGGTGCCGGTCCCCGCACGGGGAGCGACTCCTGCGGCAAGGGTGCCTGTCCCCGCGGGGACAGGCACCCGAGGGGTTACGCGGCGACGGCTTCGGTTTCGGTGGCTTGCGTAGCGGCGACGTGATGGCGGTTGACGGCGCCCAGCACAGCCTTGAAGGAGGCAGTGACGATGTCGCGGTCGATGCCTACGCCGAAGCCGGTGGGCGAATCGCCAACGCGCACTTCCACGTAGCAGGCGGCGCGGGTGTCGGTGCCGATGGCGTGCTCGTGGTAGTCCATGATGCGCACAGGCACGTCCAGCGCCGCCACGAAGGCCGAGATCGCGCCGTCGCCGCTACCCTTCACGATGCGGCGCTCGCCGTTGAAGCTGAGTTCGGCCTCGATGCTGAAGTGCTTGCCCTCGCCGGCCGACGGATCGCCGTCGATACGGTGGCGGACCAGCTGCCAGGGCTGCTGCTGCGCCAGGTATTCGCTGTCGAAGATCGTGTAGACGTCGTCCGAGGATACCTCGCGGCCGGTTTCGTCGGTAACGCGCTGGATGGCGCGGCTGAATTCGATCTGCAGGCGGCGCGGCAAGACCAGGCCGTGCTCCTGTTCGAGCAGGTAGGACACCCCGCCCTTGCCCGACTGGCTGTTGACGCGGATGACGGCGTCATAGCTGCGGCCCAGGTCGGCAGGGTCGATCGGCAGGTAAGGCACTTCCCAGGGAGCGTCGGCCTGCTGTTGCGCGAAGCCCTTCTTGATGGCGTCCTGGTGCGAGCCGGAGAATGCCGTGAAGACCAGGTCGCCCGCGTACGGATGGCGCGGATGGACCGGCAACTGGTTGCAGTACTCGGCGCAGCGGCGCACTTCGTCGATGTCGGAGAAGTCCAGGCCGGGGTGCACGCCCTGCGTATAGAGGTTGAGCGCCAGCGTGACCAGGTCGACGTTGCCGGTGCGCTCGCCGCTGCCGAACAGGCAGCCCTCGATGCGGTCGGCGCCGGCCATCACGGCGAATTCGGCGGCCGCCACGGCGGTGCCGCGGTCATTGTGCGGGTGCACGCTCAACACGATGCTGTCGCGGCGCGCGAGGTTCTTGTGCATCCACTCGATCTGGTCGGCGTACATGTTGGGCGAAGTCGCCTCGATGGTGGCCGGCAGGTTGAGCACCATCTTGCGCTGGGGCGTGGCGTCCCATTCGTCGGCCACCGCGTTGGAGACGTCGAGCGCGAATTCGGGCTCGGTGGTGCTGAAGACTTCGGGCGAGTACTCGTAGCGCCATTGCGTTTGCGGGTACTTCGCCATGTACTGCTTGACCATGCGCGTGCCGGTGACCGCGATGTTCTTGATTTCGTCGCGGCTCATGTTGAACACGATCTTGCGGAAAGCCGGAGCGCAGGCGTTGTACAGGTGGATCATGGCCTGCCTGGCGCCGGCGGCGGCCTCGACGGTGCGGCTGATGAGATCTTCGCGCGACTGGGTCAGGACGATGATGGTGACGTCGTCCGGGATGCGCTTTTCATCGATCAGCTTGCGCACGAAGTCGAAGTCGGTTTGCGACGCCGACGGGAAGCCCACTTCGATTTCCTTGAAGCCGATCTTCACCAGCTGCTCGAAAAAACGCACCTTGCGTTCGACGCTCATGGGCTCGATCAGCGACTGGTTGCCGTCGCGCAAGTCGGTGCTCATCCAGATGGGCGGCTGGGTGATGCGGCGGCTGGGCCAGGTGCGCTCGGCGAAGTCGCGCGCAAAGGGTTGGAACGGTACGTATTTGGTGGCGGGGTTGGCGAGCATCATCAGTACACCTCGATCGGTTTCTTGTGAATCCCGTAGAGCCAGCGGTAATGACGTCGGCCATGGTGACGGCCGCGCATGGGGCTGGCCCACTGCATTGCGTTGGTCGTTTCGCGGGCAGTTTGGCCGTAAATCGGCCGGATTCAGTTTAATAAAACGGGGGAAAACGCGTGTGGCGAGCGTACGGCTGCCGAGCTACCACGGGGCACTAGGCCCGGCAACCGATCGGTAGGCGTAGTAGCGATAGGGCGGTGGGGGACACCGCGAGGCGCAGGCCGGCCACGGCCGCATTGGAGCGGTCGTAGGCAATCGCGAGGAAGGTGCGTTGGGCGGCCATAACCTATAGTCAAACACATTTCCCGGCGCAGCGCAAATGTAAACGGCGCGCCAGGGCGCGCCGTCAGGCCGGTCCGGGATGCGCCCAGGCGCTCAGCGCGCCGGCCCGATATGCGGCTCGGCGAGCCTGGGCTCGACCGCGCGCGGTTCGGTAATCCGCGGCTCGGCATGGCGCGCCGCGCAGTGGCGCTCGTCGGGGCCCGGCCGGTGCGCCGGCGCATCCAGGATGCCGGATTGCTCGCGCACCAGCGCGATCTTGCCGATGTGGTTATGCCGCAGTTCGGTGTGGGCGCGTTGCAGATCGCCCACGGTGAGCGGTTCTTCGCGCTCGCCCCACACCCAGCGCAGCACGTCCAGGACCTCCGGCGAGAGCCGCGGCGCCAGGTCGGACAGCACGTCGGTGGGGACCACGGCGGCGCGGCCGGCGGCGATGCTGGATCCCAGCCAGGCGCGTATGGAGAAAAACACGATCAGCGACCAGATCGCCACCACGCCCCACCAGAAGTAGGGGTTGACGCGGGTCAGCATGTCGACGGCCTGCTGGCCCAGGGCATGCATGCCCTCGAACGACAGCGACTTGCCGAAGGCCAGCAGCCAGGCGGCCACGAGCAGCCAGATGACGGCGGCGATGGCGACCACCACGACCCGGAATATCAGGCGGGGGAGCGCCAGTTTCAACAAGGCCTGGCCGATCAGGCGGCCGTCCTGGCGGATGCGTTCGGGCGAAGTGGGATTCATCATGCAAAATATTGTACCTATGACTCGTCCCGCGCTAGAACTTCGTCCTGGTCAACATTTGACGTTGACCCCTCAACTGCAACAGTCGATCCGGCTGTTGCAGCTGTCGTCGCTGGAGCTGGAGGCCGAACTGTCGCAGGCGCTGGCCGAGAATCCGTTGCTGGAACGCGACGAAGATCCGGCGCGCGAGGAGCAGGCCGACCCCGAGCGCGAGGCCTCGGTCGAGGCCGACGAGGCGCCGGATACCGAACTGCGCCTGGACGAGATGCCCGGTTCGGGCGGCGTTCTTCCCGACGACGACAGCGACCTGCCGCAGGCGGCGCGCCCGGATACCCTGCGCGAACACCTGCTGGGGCAGCTGGCGCTGACGCGCGCCGCGCCGCGCGATGCGGCGCTGTGCGGTCTGCTGATCGACGAACTGGACGAGAACGGCTACCTGGATTCGCCCCTGGAAGAGATCCTGACCTGGCTGCCGGCCGAGGTGCAGGCCGACCTGGACGAGCTGCGCGCGGCGCTGGCATTGCTGCAGTCGTTCGATCCGGCAGGCATCGGCGCGCGCGACATGGCCGAATGCCTGCAGCTGCAGTTGCGCCAGCCCGATCCGGCGCGCCTGCCCGAGGCGGCCGATGCCGAGGTGCTGGCCTGTGCGCGGCGCATCTGCGCGCAGCATCTGCCCTTGCTGGCCACCGGCAACGTGGCCCGCGTGCGCGAGGCCGTGCAATGCGACGAGGCGGTCGTGCGCGCCGCGCATGCGCTGATCCCGCGCCTGGAACCGCGGCCGGGCCGCGCCTGGGCGGTGCCGGCGGCCGATTACGCCATTCCCGACGTGATCGTGCGCCGTACCCGCCAGGGCTGGCAGGCGGTGCTCAACAGCGCCGTCGTGCCGCGGCTGCATGTCAATGCCGTCTATGCGCAAGTGCTGGGCGGCCAGCGCCAGGGCGGCAACGCCGGCCTGCAGGCGCAGCTGCAACAGGCGCGCTGGATGATACGCAACGTGGAGCAGCGCTTCGACACCATCCTGCGCGTGGCGCAGGCGATCGTGGCGCATCAGCAGGCGTTCTTCACCCAGGGGCCGGCGGCCATGCGGCCGCTGATCCTCAAGGACATCGCCGGCGAACTGGATCTGCACGAATCGACCATTTCGCGCGCGACGACGCAGAAGTACATGCTCACACCGTTCGGTACGCTGGAGCTCAAGCGCTTCTTTGGCGCGGGCGTGTCCACCGATGGCGGAGACGCCACCTCGGCCACCGCGGTGCAGGCGGTGATCCGCCAGATGGTGGCCGACGAGGATCGCGCCAAGCCCTTGTCGGACAGCCAGATCATGCAGCGCCTGGCCGACCAGGGCATCGTCATTGCCCGCCGCACGGTGGCCAAGTACCGCGAGGCGCTGCGGATTGCGCCAGCGACGCTGCGCAAGGCCCACGCCGCGGGTCGTTAGGACGCCTCCTAATTTGTTCCTGATTTCAGGTAGTTAGCTGCGGGATTCGTTGCAAATTTGCCGCTCGGAGCAGCTTGCGCGTGACAGAATAATTGCCGATAATTGTTCTCATGTACATTTGCATATGTAATGCCGTTACCGAACGCCAAGTCCGCGCCTGCGTGGACGCGGGCGCGGCTACGCTGGGCGATCTCCAGTTCGAACTGGGCGTGGCCACGTGCTGCGGCTGCTGCGCGGCAACCGCCACCGAGTACCTGCCCGGCGGGCGGGCCTCGAGCGTGTGCGAAGTGCGGTCGGTCGCCGTTCCGGTCAACCCGCCCGCGGCGCTCGAGCCCGTAGGCACGCCCCAACCGGCGGCCAACGGCTTTCCGATTCCCCTCGTCGCCGTCGCCTGAGCGACGCGGCGCCTTGCGCCAGCCGGCTCATGCTGCCTGGCGCAATTTATCGTCCCCACAGAAGTCCATGATCAGGCGGGCCAGTTCGTGCACCGCCCGCGAGCCCGTATCGCTCATGCACAGCGCCAGCTCGCTGGGCGCCGGGCGCGGCAGCAAGGCGTCGCAGCGCGCCATTGCGGGCGTCTGACAGCGCTGCTCCAGCAAGGCCACGCCCAATCCGCCCTCCACCGCCGCCTGCAGCCCTGACAGGTTGGGACTTTCGTATGCGATGCGCCAGCGCCGGCCGGCGCTCTCCAGCGCATGGATGGCGCGGTTGCGGTACTGGCAGCCCTGCGGGAACGCGACCAGGGCAATCGGGTCGGGCAGCGTGGCGGGGCCGCCGGCCGCGCACAGCCAGTGCAGGCGCTCGGGCCACGCCGCCCGGCTCGGGCCGGCGCCGGGCTCGCGCTTGAGCAGGACCAGGTCCAGTTCGCCGCGGGCCTGGGCCCGGTGCAGGTTGGCGCTGAGATCGCAGCGCATCGACAGCCGTACCTGCGGATGCCGGCGGGCGAAGTCGGCCACCATGTGCGTCAGCCGGGTGACCGCCAGGTCGTCGGGCAGGCCCAGCCGCACGACCTCCAGCCGCCGCTCGCCGCTGACCACCTCGCGGATTTCGTTGGAAAGCGCCAGCATGCGCCGCGCATAGCCCAGCAGCCGCTCGCCGTCCTCGGTCAGCCGCACGCCGCGCCCTTCGCGGATGAACAGCGCACATCCCAGCGCGTCTTCCAGCTTGCGGATCTGCTGGCTGACGGTCGATTGGGTGCGGTGCACGCGTTCGCCCGCACGGGTGAAGCCGCCGGCGTCGACGACGGAAACAAAGCTGTGCAGCAGGTCCAGGTCCACGGCGGTTCGCTCCGGAAAATGCATCGGTTTTTCAAATACTTTTGATCCAAATAAAGAATTTGTCAATGGATCGGGCCGCTCGCAGAATGCAGGCTAAGGTCGCCGCTGGCGGCCGGCAACGGGAAGCCATCATGAAGACCACATCGGCCGCGGCAGCGGCAGGCGCCTGGCGCGGCGCGCCGGACCGCGCGGCCACGCCCTGGGGCGCCATCGCCGTGTTCTGCCTCTTGTGGAGTTCGGCCTTTGCCGCGGCCAAGATCGCCGTGCACGATGGCCCGCCACTGGTGTTGCTGAGCGCGCGCTTCCTGCTTGCCGGCGTGCTGCTGCTGGCGGTGGCGCGCCTGGGCGCGGGATGGCGCCCGCCCGCGCCGCGCGAGCTGGCCGTGCTGGCACTGCTGGGCGTGCTCAACAATGCGCTCTACCTGGGGTTGAGCTGGACGGGCTTGACCACCGTGTCATCGGCCTTCATGGCGGTGCTGATCAGCACCAATCCCTTGTTGATCGGCATTCTGGCCGGACCGGTGCTGGGCGAGCGGCTTGGCTGGCGCAAGCTGGCGGGCCTGTGCCTGGGGCTGCTGGGCGTGGCGCTGGTGTTGCGTTCGCGCCTGTCCGGCATGCACGAAGACCTGCACGGCACCCTGCTGGCCGGCGGCGCGCTGCTCGCGCTGGTCGCCGGAACGTGCTGTACAAGCGCATGGCGCCAGCCGCCGGCCTGTGGACGGCAACCGGCGTGCAGTCGCTGGCAGGCGGGCTGGCGCTGCTGCCAGTGGCGCTGAGCCTGGAAAGCGTGGCGGACGTGCGCCTGACGGTGGGCCTGGTCGGCAGCATGGCCTACATGGTCGTGGCGGTGTCGATGGGTGGTTACTACCTGTGGTTCCTGATCCTCGGCCGCGCCAGCGCTACGTCGGCCAGCGCCCTGCATTTCCTGATGCCACCCCTGGGCCTGCTGTTCGGCTGGGCCTTGCTGGGCGAGCCGGTCTCGCGCCTGGACCTGCTGGGTATCGTGCCGATTGCGCTGGGGATCTGGCTTGCGACACGGCGCGGGCGGGCCCCGGGCTGATTTGTGGCCGCGCGCCAACGGCGCGCGCGAGCGATCGTGCGCCATGCGCGGGCACCGCATTCGGGCGGGCCCGCGGCGCGCGCCACGGCGCAATTCGCGGCGCGCATGGCGCCGCAAGCCGCATCAGGCATGGCGCATGCATGCGGCCTGTCGAATACGCATACTCATTCTCATTGTCTTGACGCTTTCAGATTGCGCTTGCATCGCTGTTCATCAAATGCGCTCTTGGGCTAGGTGTGAACTGTCAATAGGTTGTATTCGTCCAGGTTGAGTCTGGAGATGGGTACAGCGCGCCCGATGCCTTGGTGGGGTCGATGCCAGTTGTAGTGGTGTAGCCAGGATTTCATGGCATCGGCTCGGTGTTGGGAGTTCTGGTAGGTGTGAGCGTAAGCCCACTCACGCAAGGCCGACTGGATGAAGCGTTCGGCCTTGCCATTGGTCTGTGGGCGGTAAGGTCGGGTAAAGCGGTGCTTGATGCCCAGCTCATGGCACAGCGCGGCGAAGGCGCGGCTGCGAAAGGCCGAGCCATTGTCGGTGAGCAAGCGCTGGATGGTCACGCCCAGGCGCTGGTAGTAGGCCACTGCGTCCTTGAGGAACTGGACGGCGCTGGGGAAGCGCTCGTCGGGGTGGATGTCGGTGAAGGCCACGCGGGCGTGGTCATCGATGGCCACGAAGACGAAGTCCCAGCCGGCCCCCTCAACGGTATCGCGTCGGTTGCCCGTGACCCGGTGGCCAGGGCGCTGGATACGTCCCAGCTTCTTGATGTCGATGTGCAGCAGATCGCCGGGGGCCTGATGCTCGTAGCGCACCACCGGCTCGGCCGGCTCCAGGTCGGCCAGGTGCGACAGACCGGCGCGGGCCAGGACGCGGCTGACGGTGCTGGCTGACACGCCCAGCGCCTGGGCGATGCGCGCTTGGGTCAGCCGCTTGCGGCGCAGCTCCACGATAGCCAGCGCCTTGGCCGGCGCAATCGCTCGGGGCGAGACCGTCGGGCGCGAGGACGCATCGGCCAAGCCCGCCTGGCCCTGAGCCAGGAAGCGGCCCAGCCATTTGCGCACAGTCGGCGCGGTGACCCCATAGGCGCGGGCCGCTTCAGGCACACAAACTTGATGGGCGATCAATTGCTGGACCATTTCGAGTCGACGTAGGAAGGTCAATCGGGCATGCTTATGGGTGTTCATCCGGCCGAGCTCCTTGAGTGAACTGGGGGGTTGGCGATTTCCAGTTTCTCAAATCCGGTTCGGATGAACCATGCATACAACCTATTGAATCTTCACAGGTAGCTGGCCCGTCCGTGCCAGGGCTGCGATTGCACCAGCGCGTAGTGGTCGTAGCGCCACGCCACGGGCGGCGGCGGCGCGGGCGCGGTGGCATGGGCGTCCACGTTGCGCAGCAGCGTGACATGCGGCTGGAAGCCCTGCTGCGGCGCCGGCCAGCCCAGGGCGCGCAGCCACGCCCACAAGTCGTCGTGCAGCGCCGCCAGGGCGGCGTCGGCTTGCTGCGGGCCGGCCCACACGATGCGTTGGCGGGCGAACAGCCCATAGCGGGCCAGCGCCAGGGTGGCCGGCGCGATGCGCCTTGCCGCGGTGGCGGCGCCCAGCTCGGCGACCTGCGCGGGCGTGGCCGCGCCCAGGAACGCCAGCGTCAGGTGCAGGGTATCGGTGCGCATGACGCGTCCGCCGTATGCCAGCTGCGCGTGCACCGCCCAATCCGCCAGCCGGGCCGCCGTGGCGGGGTCCGGCCACAAGGCGAAGAACAGGCGGGGCGGCGCGATCGCCGCTTCGGTCGGTGGGTGGGCCATGCGCGCATTATCGTCCGAAGCGCGGCAGGACCGAAGCACCGGCACACCGGCGCCCGTCCCGACATGGTGTGCCTGTCCCCGCCGGGACAGGCCCCCCCGCCATGCGCCATCCTGGCGGGACGCCGCCCCTAGGCCCCGGCCAGCACCAAGCCTTCCTGGGGCGCCAGCACGCGGCCGGTCTGCTCCTTGCGGTAGCGGTTCAGGTCCTTGACGCTGTCGAACTGGCGATCGAGCAGCTTGGACAGGATGTGCAGGATGCGGGTGGCGACCTTGCCCTCCCAGGTGCCGTCGAAACGGATCTGGGTGTCGAGCCAGTGCTCCAGCCAGCCCGGCTCGGGCAGGCGCGACTGCACCGTGTCGTTGGGGAACAGGGCCTTGTTGACGTGCAGGTTGGTCGGATGCATGGCCTGCGCGGTGCGGCTGGCCGAAGCCATCAGCACGCCGATCTTGGCGAACGACTGGCGGGCTTGCAGGCTGGTCTGGTCGCCGCGATTGTGCAGCGCGCGGCGCATGTACTGCAGGTAGGCGCCGGCATGGCGCGCCTCGTCCTTGGCGACCGTGCGGTAGATCGCCTTGATCACCGGCTCGGTGTGCCAGTCAGCGGCGCAGCGGTACCAGTGGTTTAGCCGGATCTCGCCGCAGAAATGCAGCATCAGCGTCTCCAGCTCCGGGGCCGGGTCGAACTCGAAACGGACCTTGTGTAGCTCCTCTTCGGTCGGCATCAGTTCCGGCCGGAAGCGGCGCAGGTATTCGATCAGGACCAGCGAATGCTTCTGCTCTTCGAAAAACCAGACCGACATGAACGCGCAGAAGAAATCGCTGTCGCCGCGGTTGTCGCGCAGGAACATCTCGGTGGCCGGCAAGGCCGCCCACTCGGTGATCGCGTTCATCTTGATGGTGTGGGCTTGCTCGTCCGACAGCTTGCTGCCGTCGAAGTCGTCCCATGGGATATCGGACGCCATATTCCAGCGCACCGCTTCCATGGTTTTGAAGAGTTCAGGGTAAAGCATAGTCGGCCCTTGTTCAGAATTCCCGCTTGGGGCTCATAGGATGGTGAAAATCGGTTCGGGTCGGCCGCGTCGAACACGGACCTGGCGAGTTCTACTAGTTATCGCCGGTTACCGCGAAGCTGTAATGACAGTTCGGTGACGAAACCATGACAGGAGGACTCAAATCATGATTCGCTACCGGTTCAAGGCCCACAGGGCCACGGCCACCGCCACGGCCAGCACCGCGGTCAGGGCGGCCGTCAGCCGATTGCCCTGCTCCTGGGCGCGGCGCAGGCGGTTCATCTCGGCCAGCAGGTGCGGCGTCAGGTTGGGACGGCTGAAATGCTCGTGCACCAGGCGCGGCAACGATGGCAGCATCTGCGACCATTGGCCGGCCTCCTTGGCCAGGCTCTGGCGCAGCCCCGTCAGGCCGATGCGCTGCCGCATCCAGTGCTCGAGATAGGGCTTGGCGGTTTTCCAGAGATCCAGGTTGGGATCGAGCTGGCGCCCCAGGCCTTCGACGTTGAGCAGGGTTTTCTGCAGCAGCACCAGCTGCGGCTGGATCTCGACATTGAAGCGGCGCGAGGTCTGGAACAGCCGCAGCAGCACCTGGCCCAGCGAGATCTCGGCCAGCGGACGGTCGAAATAGGGTTCGCACACCGCGCGCACCGCGCCTTCGAGCTCTTCCTCGCGGGTTTCGGGCGGCACCCAGCCCGACTCGATATGCAGCTGGGCCACGCGGCGATAGTCGCGGTGGAAAAAGGCCAGGAAATTCTGCGCCAGGTAATTCTTGTCGAACTCGGACAACGAGCCGACGATGCCGAAGTCCAGCGCGATATAGCGGCCCAGCGTCTGCGGCGCATCGGACACGTAGATATTGCCCGGGTGCATGTCGGCGTGGAAAAACCCGTCGGTGAAGACCTGGGTGAAGAAGATTTCCACCCCGCTGCGCGCCAGCGTCGGGATATCGATACCGGCGGCGCGCAGGCGGTCGACCTGGCCGACCGGGATACCGTACATGCGCTGCATGGTGAACACCGTGCTGGCGGTGTACTCCCATACCACCTCGGGAACGATCAGCATCTCGCCGCGGCCCGACTCCGGGCCGAAGTTGCGCCGCAACTGGCTGCAATTGGACGCCTCGCGCACCAGGTCGAGTTCGTCGTGCAGGTATTTGTCGAACTCGGCCACGACCTCGCGCGGCTTCAGCCGCCGGCCGTCGGCGCCCAGGCGCTCGATCACGCCGGCCACCACGCGCAGCAGCGCCAGGTCCTTTTCGATGACGTTGAGCATGCCCGGACGCAGCACCTTGACCGCCACCTCGCGGCCGTCGTGCAGCACGGCGAAGTGCACCTGGGCGATCGAGGCCGAAGCCACCGGATCGACGTCGAACTGGGCGAACAATTGCGCCGGCGGCGCGCCCAGCGCCGCCTCGATGCAGGCAGCCGCCTGCGCCGACGGAAATGGCGGCACGCGATCCTGCAGCAGCGCCAGCTCGTTGGCGATATCGGCCGGAATCAGGTCGCGACGCGTCGACAGCACCTGTCCGAACTTGACGAAGATCGGCCCGAGCGACTCCAGCGCCATGCGCAGCCGCACGCCGCGCGGCGCGCGCGGCCGGGTACCCAGCCGCATGATCCGCAGCAGGCACGTGGCCAGCGGGTGGTTCAGGCTCGACAGCACCAGCTCGTCGAGTCCATACCGCAGGGAAACCAGCAGGATGCGCAGCAGCCGCAGGAACGTCAGCATGGCATTCATGCGCCCCGCCTTGCGTCCAGGCGGGCCAGGCGCGCTTCCAGCGCCGCCGCCGAGCGCGCCAGCGCGTCGCTGTCGGCGCCGAACCGGGCCAGGTCCAGGCGCCATTGCTCCCATTGCGGCCGGCCCACCAGCACCGCGCTTTCCTCGGCCAGGTATTCGGAAACGTTGCGGGCCAGCCGGCCGCCGGCCTCGCGGGCGCCGCCGGCCAGCGCACGCGCGCCGCCCAACAGACGCGCCGCCGGAATGTCGCCGACCACGCGGGCCAGCTCGTCCTCGGCGTCCCAGCGCAGGTCGCGCGCCAGGTCCGCCACCACCTGCGCCAGCGCCGCGTCGCCCGAGATATGCGTCAGATCGGCGAAATCGGCGCGGCCGTCGCCGGGCAGCAGGCGAGCCAGACTGGAGGATTCGGCCGCCGACAGCGTGACGTTCGGCACCACCGCCGAATCGGCCTCCTGCACCCGCCCCTCGCTATCGATGGTCAGCGACAGCGCGAACCCGCCCAGCGCGAACCGCACGGTCTTGCCGGCGTGGCGCGCCAGCCGGTCGCGCGCCCAGGATTCGCGCTCGAGCAGCGCGTTCAGCGCGCGCGCGGCGATCCTCGGCAAGGTGGGCAGGGCAGCAAAAGGCAGCATGGAATCGACAGGCGCGGACCACCCGCGGGGTGTCCGCAGCAACAAAGACAAAAGCGCAGTGTAACGGGTTCAAAAGCACCGTGTGCCGGCTGGCCATTGATGCCGCGCAAGACCGGCCCATAAGCGAACCGGCCCTGGCGGGCCGGTTCACGGTGCAGCCCGGCCGTCGGGCCGGGACCGCGGGGCCGGTTCACGCGGGAACGGGCCCTGGCCATCCCGCCGTGGCGGTCAGCTGGCGTGTTCGACCGGAATCTGCTGGATACCTGCCAGCAGCCAGCCGCCGTCGGCCGGTTTGAACAGATTCCAGACTTCCTCGAAGCGGAACGCCTCGGTGCCCGGGGCTTCGCGCAGCATGCCGGAGAAGCGCACGCTGGCGAGGTGGCCATCGGAAACCGTCTCGATGCCGAGCAGCTCGGCGTTGAGCAGCACCACTTCGGTCTTGTTGGCGGCGGCGCCGCGCGCTTCCAGTTGCGGCTTGAGTTCGCTGATCAGGTCGTCGGTCAGGAAGTCGCGCAGGCTTTCGACCTCGCCGCTGTCCCAGATGCCCTGGATGCGCACGAACTGGTCCTTGGCCTGCTGCAGGAAACGCGGCGTGTCGAAATCACCCGGGATGAACCAGTTGCCGTCGTCGCCGGCCTTGGGCAGCGCGGCTGCCGCTGCGGCGGGCGCCGCGGCAGCGACCGGCGCCGCGGCGGGCTGCTGGGCAGGCGCCGGGTTCAGGCTTTCGCGCCACATGGGCTGCTGCGACGGTTGGCCGGGACGGTTGCCGCCCGCCGCGCCGTACGCGCCCTGCATGGCCTGGCGCGGCGCGCCGCCGCGCAGCCGGCGCACGATGAAGATGACGGCGAACACCACCAGGGCGATCAGCAGCATGCTGGCCATGAACTCGGCAAACGCGCCGGACAGGCCCAGGTGCGACAGCAGCGCGGCCAGGCCCAGGCCGGCGGCGATGCCGGCGATGGGGCCGAGCCAGCGCGACATGCCGCTCTTGGCGGCGGTGCCGGCGGCGGCCGTGCCTGCGGCGGCGGTAGCCGGACGCGCGGCGCTGGTGGCGCCGGCGGTGGAGCCCGCCCCGGCGGCCGGCGGCGTCACGGCCTGGCGCTGCTGGGTGATATTGGTGGATTGGCGGCCAAAGCTGGAGCCACCGCCCATGCGGCGGGCCTCCGCGTCAAACGACGCGCCCACCATCGCCGTGCCGGCGACGGCGACCAGCGCCATGGCGCAAAATCGGGAAAAACGGGATCGGGACATGCTTTTGTGCTCCTCGCGTACGCGCCGCCACTCCCCCGCGGGAGCGGCTGGAAAGGCCCCGGTTGGGGCCTGCGCGGCAAACCTTACAGGCAACTGAACAATCTAAGCATAACGGACAAGCCGGCACGCCACAAGTTCCCCGTGGCGCCGCGCAGGACGTGCGTTTCAGCCCAGCCGCACGCCTTCGTGCAGGGCCGCCACGCCGGCGGTCAGATTGAAGTACTGGACGCGGTCCAGGCCGGCGTCGCGCAACATGCCGGCCAGGGTTTCCTGGTCGGGGTGCATGCGGATCGATTCGGCCAGGTAACGGTAGCTGGCCTCGTCGTTGGCGACCTTCTTGCCCATCCAGGGCAGCACATTGAAGGAATACCAGTCGTAGGCCGGCGCCAGCGGCTTGGCCACGCGCGAGAATTCCAGCACCAGCAGCTTGCCGCCCGGCTTGAGCACGCGGGTCATTTCGGCCAGGGCGCGGTCCTTGTGGGTCATGTTGCGCAGGCCGAAGGCCACGCTGACGCGGTCGAAATACTGCGACGGGAACGGCAGGCGCTCGGCGTCGCAGACCGCGGTGGGCACCAGCAGGCCGCTGTCGGTCAGGCGATCGCGGCCGACGCGCAGCATGGATTCGTTGATATCGGTCAGCCACACTTCGCCGCTGGGGCCGGCGCGCTTGGCGAAGGCGCGCGCCAGGTCGCCCGTGCCGCCGGCGATGTCCAGCACCTTCATGCCCGGCCGGACCGCGGCGCGCCCGATCGTGAAAGCCTTCCAGACGCGGTGCAGGCCGGCCGACATGAGATCGTTCATGACGTCGTAGCGCGAGGCGACCGAATGGAAGACCTCGGCGACCTTGCGGGCCTTGTCGGCTTCGGGCACGGACTGGAAGCCGAAATGCGTGGATTGCTCGCCCTGCGGCGCCGATTCGGGCTGGGAATGAGGAGTTTGCATGGTGAAGTCCCGGTATATGGTCCAATGGTAGCCGATCGGAAGCGGCCCGCCGCCGTGGACGGCCTGGCCCGGATGTGGCTACGGTCACATACGTGAAATATTGCGGCCATACTATCGCAATGTTCGCGCCGCGCCGGCGCATGCTGCGTATCCATTGCCTACCATGTCCAGCACCATTCTTGTCGTTGAAGACGAACCCGCCATCCAGGAACTGATCGCCGTGAACCTTTCGTTCGCGGGCCACAAGGTCCTGCGCGCGTTCGATGCCGAACAGGCCCAGACCCTGATCCGCGCCGAGCTGCCCGACCTCATCCTGCTCGACTGGATGCTGCCGGGGGCCTCCGGCCTGTCGCTGGCCCGCAAGCTGCGCGACGAAGAGCGCACCCGCGCCGTCCCGGTCATCATGCTGACGGCCAAGGGCGCCGAACAGGACAAGGTCGACGGCCTGGAGGCGGGCGCCGACGACTACATCACCAAGCCCTTCTCGCCCAAGGAGCTGATGGCGCGCATCAAGGCCGTGCTGCGCCGCCGCGCCCCGCAGCTGACCGACGACATCATCGACGTCGCCGGGCTGAAGCTGGACCCGGTCACCCACCGCCTGTCGGGCCACAGCCAGTCGCTGTCCATCGGGCCCACCGAGTTCCGCCTGCTGCACTTCTTCATGACCCACCCGGAGCGGGTGTTTTCCCGCTCGCAGCTGCTCGACCAGGTGTGGGGCGACCACGTCTTCGTGGAAGAGCGCACGGTGGACGTACATATCCGCCGCCTGCGCAAGGCGCTGGAACCCAGCGGCCATGACGCGCACGTCGAGACGGTGCGCGGCAGCGGCTACCGGTTTACAGCACAGGTGCCGGCGCGCTAAAAAACCGCACGATGATCTGGCTGCGCACCCTTTTCATGATCGCCTTCTGGGCGGTCATGGCCCTGCTTGCCCAATGGCTGATCGGCGACCCGGCCGGCTGGCTGCTGTTCGGCGCGGCCACGGCGGCCATGCTGCTGTGGCGCAGCTGGCGCCTGCACCTGGTGTCGCGCTGGGCCCATGACCCCGAATCGGCGCCGCCGGCGGCCGTCGGCCCCTGGGACGACATCCTGGCGCCGCTGTATCGCTACACGCGGGCGCGCGCACGCGAACTGGCCGAAACGCGCGAAACCATGCAAAGCATGCTGGCCGCCGCCCAGGCGCTGCCCGACGGCGTGGTCACGCTCAACGAAGATTTCCAGATCGACTGGGCCAACCGCATGGCGCGGCGCCACCTGGGCCTGCGCCTGCCGGCCGACCGCGGCCACAACCTGCTGAACCTGCTGCGCGCCCCCGAATTCGTCGCCTATGCGCATCGCGGGCACTGGCCCGAACCCATCCTGGTGCGCCTGAGCCTGAACGGCCAGGAGCGGGTCATGATGATCCACCTGGCCGGCTACGCCAGCAACCAGCGCCTGCTGATTTCCCGCGATGTCACCCAGATCGAGCGCCTGGAAACCACCCGGCGCGATTTCGTCGCCAACGTCTCGCACGAGCTGCGCACGCCGCTGACAGTGCTCGCCGGCTTCCTGGAGACGCTGCGCGAGCTGCCGGCCGAGGCGCTGCCCGCCGAACAGCGCGACCAGTACATGGCCATGATGCACGAGCAGGCGCGGCGCATGCAGGCCATCGTGGAAGACCTGCTGACCCTGTCCACGCTCGAATCCTCGCCCGAGGCCGACCCGCTGGCCGTCGATGTCGGCGCGCTGCTGCGCACTGCCCGCCAGCAGGTCGAGGCGCTGTCGAACGGCCGGCATGTGTTCGAGTGGCAGATCGAGGAGGGGCTGGATGTGCTGGGCAGCGGCACCGAGCTGGCTTCGGCCCTGTCCAACCTGCTGACCAACGCGGTGCGCTACACCCCCGACGGCGGGCGCATCATCGTGCGCTGGCGGCGCGGCGCCGACGGCGAGGCGCTCTACAGCGTGCAGGACACCGGCATCGGCATTCCGGCGCGCCACCTGCCGCGCCTGACCGAGCGCTTCTACCGGGTCGACCGGGGCCGCTCGCGCGCGGCCGGCGGCACCGGCCTGGGCCTGGCCATCACCAAGCACATCGCCATGCGCCACGACGCCGACCTGCTGATCGACAGCGAGCTCGGCAAGGGCAGCACCTTCACGCTGCGCTTTCCCGCCGAGCGCGTGACCGGCGAAGATCCGGACCGCTGAGGCGGCGGGCGATCCAGCGCATAATGCAGGATCTCGACATTCTGCATCCGCCCCCATGTGCATCCTCGTTATCGAAGACGAGCCCAAGCTGGCCGACTATCTGCACAAGGGCCTGTCCGAGCAAAGCCATATCGTCGACGTCGCGCGCGACGGCGTCAACGGCCGCCACCTGGCGCTCGAGGGCGACTACGAACTGGTCATCCTCGACGTGATGCTGCCCGACATCGACGGCTTCGCCGTCCTGGCGGCGCTGCGCGCGGCCGCGCGCAACACGCCGGTGCTGATGCTGACGGCGCGCGACCGGGTCGAGGACCGCGTGCGCGGGCTGGAAGGCGGCGCCGACGACTACCTGGTCAAGCCGTTCGCGTTCTCCGAGCTCCTGGCGCGCGTGCATGCGCTGCAGCGGCGCGGGCGCAGCCAGGAATCCACCCTGCTGCGCCTGGCCGACCTCGAGCTGGACCTGGCCAGCCGCAAGGCGCAGCGCGGCGGACGCCGCCTGGACCTGACGGCCAAGGAGTTTTCGCTGCTGGCGCTGCTGCTGCGCCGCCAGGGCCAGATCCTGTCGCGCACCACGCTGGCCGAGCAGGTCTGGGACATGAACTTCGACAGCGACACCAACGTCATCGACGTCGCCATCCGCCGGCTGCGCGGCAAGCTGGACGACCCCTACGACGCCAAGCTGCTGCATACCGTGCGCGGCATGGGCTACGTGCTGGAATCGCGCCCGTCATGAGGCTGCGCACGCCGTCGATGCAACGGCGGCTGACGCTGTGGCTGGGCGTCATCGCCCTGCTGGCGTCCAGCCTGGCCGGAGCGCTGCTGTTCTGGACGCTGAAACAGGAAGTGCAGCGCCAGGAAATCACCGAGGCGCGCGGCAAGGCCGAACTCATCGAGCACCTGGTGGGCATGCAGTCCCATACGTCGCGGGCGCTCAGCGACATGCTCGACGGCATCCAGGCCGGCCATGGCCACCTGGGCATCTGGATCACCAGCCCGGACGGCACGCTGCGCTATGGCAACGCCACGCCCGAGGTGCTGAGCGTCACGGACGACGACGAAGTGCTGCTGCGCAACGCAGATGACACCCGCATGCGCGGCGTGCGGCTGACCCTGCCGGGCCCGCCCGAGGCCGGCGCCACGCTGACCGTGGCGGTCAATACGCTGGCCAACGCGCGCTTTCTCTATGCCTATGGCACCGCGTTGCTGCTGATCTGCGCGCTGTGGATCGGCGCCACCGTGGTGCTGGCGGCCTGGGCCGTGCGCCGCACGCTGGCGCCGGTGCGGCGGCTCTCCGGCCAGGCGGCCAGCATCCAGCCCGAGCACCTGGACGTGCGCCTGCCGGTGGTGGGCATCGACCGGGAATTGAGCGACCTGGTGGCCTCGTTCAACCGCACCCTGGACCGCCTGCAGGAGGCGTACCAGCAGATGGAGGGCTTCAACGCCGACGTCGCGCACGAGCTGCGCACGCCCCTGGCCACCCTGATCAACGGCGCCCAGGTCACGCTGTCGTCGCCCCGCTCGGCCGAAGAGCTGCGCGAAGCGCTGACCTCCAACCTCGAGGAGCTCGAAGACCTCAAGACGCTGGTCAACGACATGCTGTTCCTGGCACGCGCCGACCGCGGCGAGCAGGCCGCCGACCTGGCGCCCGCACGGCTCGAACAGGAAGCCCTGCGCGTGGCGGAGTATTTCGAAGCCACGCTGGAGGCGCAGGCGCTGCACGTGGCGGTGCAAGGCAGCGCCACGTGCGCCGCCAACCCTGGGCTGGTGCGCCGCGCCCTGGCCAACCTGCTGGCCAACGCGATACGCGCCACGCCGCGCGGCGCCACCATCACCGTGCGCTGCGCCGCCCTGCCCGACGGCGCGGCGCGCCTGACGGTGCACAACCCGGGCCCGCCCATCCCGGCCGCGGACCTGCCGCGCATCTTCGATCGCTTCTTCCGCAGCGGCGGCGCCCGGCCGCCGCGCGGCGAAGGCCACGGCCTGGGCCTGGCCATCGTGCGCGCCATCGCGCGCATGCACAACGGCGGCGTGACGGCGGCCAGCGGCCCGGCAGGTACCGAGATCGGCTTTTCCCTCGGGGCGAGGCCCGCGCAAGATGACAAACGCGTAATCCGGGCGACAGACTGAGGTCAGTCCCGCCCTGCTATCGTCGGCCGTACTTTCGCGCCCCCGCACGCATGCTACGCTTGGCCGGCGCGCTGCCCCCCTTGAACCTCCGCTATACAGGCTTTCATGTCGCACGTATCCACGCTTCGCCGCGCCCTGCTGGGGGCCTTGCTCCTGGCGCCGGCCGCGGCCCTGGCCAACACACCGATCCCCATCGACGTCTGGCGCACGCCCACCTGCGGCTGCTGCGAAGACTGGCTGCAGCACCTGCGCAGCAACGGCTTCGAAGTCCGCGCCCACATGGTCGAGGACACCGCGCCGGTGCGCAGCCAGGCCGGCATGCCGGCCCGGTACGGCTCGTGCCACACCGCGCGCGTGCAGGGCTATACCGTCGAAGGCCATGTGCCGGCGGCCGACATCCGTCGCCTGCTGCGCGACAAGCCGCGCGCCGTGGGACTGACCGCGCCCGGCATGCCCATCGGCTCGCCCGGCATGGACGGCCCGGCCTACGGCGGGCGGCGCGACGCCTACGATGTGCTGCTGGTGCAGCCCGACGGCTCGGTCCGGGTGTTCCAGGCGTACCGCTGACGCGCATTTCGCCACACCGGCGCTATGGGCACTGCCCGGGCGCCGCCCGATCTGGTCCACAATGGGGGGGGGGGGTTTTCAACCCTTGTTGTACAGGCAACCCAACATGGCCCAGATTGTTCTGTTCGAGAATATCCACCCCAGCGCCCGCGCCGTCTTCAGCGCGGCCGGCTATACCGACATCGTCGCCCACGCGGCGGCGCTGCCTTCGGGCGAGCTGCGCGAGGCCCTGCGCGGCGCCGAGGTGGTGGGTATCCGCTCGCGGACCCATCTGGACGCCGACCTGCTGGCGGCCAACCCCGACCTGCGCGTGGTGGGGTGCTTTTGCATCGGCACCAACCAGGTCGACCTGGACGCCGCCATGATGCGCGGGGTGCCGGTCTTCAACGCGCCGTTCTCCAACACCCGCTCGGTGGCCGAGCTGGTGCTGGGCGAAGCCATCCTGCTGCTGCGCCGGATCCCCGAGAAGAACGCCCGCGTCCACCTGGGGCATTGGGACAAGAGCGCCGCCGGCGCCTACGAGGCCCGCGGCAAGACGCTGGGGATCGTCGGCTACGGCAACATCGGTTCGCAGATCAGCACCCTGGCCGAGGCCATCGGCATGCGCGTGGTGTTCTTCGACGTCGAGGCCAAGCTGCCGCTGGGCAACGCGCGCGCCGCCGGCTCGCTGGCCGAGCTGCTGGAGCAGGCCGATGTCGTCACCTTGCACGTGCCCGGCGGCAAGTCCACCCAGAACATCGTCAACGCCGACACCCTGGCGCGCATGAAGCGCGGCGCGATTCTCATCAACGCCTCGCGCGGCACGGTGGTGGACATCCAGGCGCTGCACGACGCCCTGGCCAGCGGCCACCTGGCCGGCGCGGCGCTGGACGTGTTTCCGACCGAGCCCAAGAGCGCCGACGAACCGCTGGCCAGCCCGCTGATCGGCATGCCCAACGTCGTGCTCACGCCGCACATCGGCGGCAGCACCCAGGAATCCCAGGAAAACATCGGCCGCGAAGTGGCCGAGAAACTGGTGCGCTTCCTGCAAGCAGGCACCACCAAGAGCGCCGTCAATTTCCCCGAGCTGTCGTACCAGGCGCCCGTGGGCGGCTCGCGCATCATCCACGTGCACCGCAACGCCCCCGGCGCGCTGGGCGCGCTGGACAACCTGATGGCCCAGCATGGCCTGAACATCGTCAGCCAGAGCCTGCAGACCAAGGGCCAGATCGGCTACGCCGTCACCGACGTCGACGGCGAAGTCAGCGACACCGTCCTGGCCGACCTGCGCAGCCACCCGGTCACCGTGAGGTGCGAAAAGCTGTAACCCCTGGGTGCCTGTCCCCGAACGGGGACTGGCACCAATCCCCCCCCCCCTCACGCTTCCCCGAAACTCACCGCCGCCCGCAGGCATTGCGCCAGCCGTTGCGCCAGCGGCGACTGCCCCAGCGGCTGGCGCACGATGAGGCCGATCTCACGGGCGAAGCGGACCTGGTCGTCCAATTCGAGCAGGCGCAGGCCGCGCGCATCCAGGTGCCGCGTATGCGGCAGCAGGGCCACGCCCAGGCCGTGGCGCACCAGGTTGGCGATGGCGTCGATTTCGTCGAGCTCGATGGCTTCGCGCACATCCAGCCGATGCCGCTTCAGGAACATGTCCACCAGCCGGCCGCCGAACGAGGCGCGGTCGTAGCGGATGAAGGGCTGGCCGGCCAACAGCTCGCGCCAGGGCCCCTCCGGCGCCGCCTCGGGCACGGCCAGCACCATGGGCTCGTGCAGCAGGGGCTGCCATTCCAGCTCCGGCGGCAGCGCGAACGGCGGGCGGATCAGCACCGCCAGGTCGACTTCGCCGGCATCGACATGGCCCAGCAGCGTGAGCGACACGCCCGGCACGATGCGCACGCGCACATCCGGGTGCTCGGCGCGCAGGGCCGCCAGGGCCCGCACCAGCAGATCCTGCTGCACCGACGCAATCGCGCCCACGCGCAACAGGCCGCTGATCCGGCCGGCGCCGGCCATGCCCACCACGCGGTCGGCCATGGCGACCAGCACCTCGGCCTGCGGCAGCAGGCTACGGCCATGGTGGTTCAAGGCGGCCGACTTGCCGGTCCGTTCGAACAGCGCCACGCCCAGGTGTTCTTCCAGGCGCTTGATCTGTGCGCTGACGGCCGACTGCGTCAGGCCGAGCCGGCGCCCGGCTCCCGTGAAGGTGCCGCCGCGCGCCACGGCGATGAAGGTTTTGAATTCCCGGATCACAATCGATTTTATTGATGCTCAGCCCGAATATTTATCGTTTTTCTATCACAAAAACAACTAATACACTATGCCCTGAATCTTCAATGCCGTCAGGAGCTCGCATGTCCACCCCGTCTCCCATTCCTCCGTTCCACCTGGCCTTCCCGGTCCGCGACCTGGCCGAAGCCCGTGATTTCTACGGCGCCTTGCTGGGCTGTCCGGAAGGGCGCAGCTCGCCCGAGTGGATCGACTTCAATTTCTATGGCCACCAGATCGTGGCCCACCTGGCGCCCCAGGCATGCGGCTCGGCCGCCACCAACGCGGTCGACGCGCACAACGTGCCGGTGCGCCATTTCGGCGCGGTGCTGTCCATGGACCAGTGGGAAGCCCTGGCCGGCAAGCTGACCGACGCCGGCACCGAGTTCGTGATCGAACCCTATATCCGCTTCAAGGGCGAGGTGGGCGAGCAGGCCACCATGTTCTTCCTCGATCCGTCGGGCAACGCACTGGAGTTCAAGGCCTTCAAGAACATAGAATCCCTGTTTGCCAAGTAACTTTCTTCGCAGCAGGTATCGCCGTTGACCGCATCGCCCTCGCCTCCTTCTTCGGCGCCCGCCGGCTGGCGCATCCTGCCGCAGGGCGACCGCTGCCTGATCGTGTGGTTCGGCGCGCAGATCGACGCCGGCGTCGGCCGCGCCTGCCTGGCGGCGGCCGGCCTGCTGCGCGCCGCCGGCCTGGCGGGCGTGACCGACGTGGTGCCCTCGTTCGCGGCGGTGGCGGTGCACTATCGCCCCGGCCCGGACGGCGCGCCCGACTACGCCACGCTGGCGGCGCAAGTCGAACGCCTGCTGGCCGGCGGCATCCCGGTCGACGACAGCGCCGGGCGGGAAATGGAAATCCCCGTGTGCTACGGCGGCGAGCATGGCCCCGACCTCGAAGAAGCCGCGCGCGCCGCGGGCCTGACGCCCGAGGCGCTGGTCGCGCTGCATGGCGCGCCCGGCAGCATGGTCTACATGCTGGGCTTCGCGCCGGGCCATTCCTATATCGGCGTGCACGACGCGCGCCTGGACCTGCCGCGCCGCGCCACGCCGCGCACGGCGGTGCCGGCCGGCTCGGTCGCCATCGCCAACCGGCAGACCGTCATCTATCCCGCGCGCCTGCCCGGCGGCTGGAACATCATCGGCGCCACGCCGCTGAACCTGTTCGACCCGGGCCGCGAACCCGCCGCGCTGCTGCAACCCGGCGACCGCATCCGCTTCGTGCCGATCGACGCCGCCGAGTTCGATCGCCTGCGGGAGGCGCAATGAGCCTGGCCGTCATCAAGCCCGGCATGCTGTCCACCTTCCAGGACGGCGGCCGCCACGGCTACCAGCACCAGGGCATTCCGGTGGCCGGCGCCATGGACCCCCGCGCGCACCGGCTGGCCAACCTGCTGGCCGGCAACGCCGCCGACACCGCCACGCTGGAGATCACCGTGGCCGGTCCCACGCTGCGCTTCGAGGCGCCGGCCTGCGTGGCGCTGGGCGGCGCCGACCTGGGCGCCACGCTCGGCGGCCTGCCCGCGCCCGTGCTGCGCCCGCTGGTGGCGCGCGCCGGCGACGTGCTGTCCTTCGCCCGGCCCGGCCAGGGCGCGCGCGCCTATCTGGCGGTGCACGGCGGCTACGACCTGCCCATGGTCATGGGCAACCAGAGCACCTACCTGCGTAGCGCCTTCGGCGGCTACCACGGACGCGCCCTGGCCAAGGGCGACCAGGTCGGCCTGCGCCGGCCCCTGGCCGACGACGCGGCGCGCCTGGACGCGCTGGCGCAGCAGCTGTGGCAACTGCGCTTCTATCTTGCCGCCACCCTGAGCAGCCCGCCGCGCGACGTGCTGCGCATACTGCCCGGGCCCCACTGGGCGGCTTTCGACGCCGCCTCGCGCCAGGCCTTGCTGGACCAGGCCTTCCGTATCGGTGCGCAATCCGACCGCATGGGCTATCGTCTGGAAGGGCCGCGGCTGCGGCTGTCCGAGCCGCGCGAGATGCTGTCGGAGGCCACCTGCTTCGGCACGGTGCAGGTGCCGGCCGACGGCGCGCCCATCGTGCTGATGGCCGACCGCCAGACCACCGGCGGCTATCCCAAGCTGGCGCAAGCCATGCCGGGGCAGGCGCTGCGCTTTGCCCTCATCGAGCTTGCGCAGGCGCAACGGCTGGACGCGGCCCGCGAAGCCGCCTTCGCCCAATTGACCGGCCAGCTCGACGCCTTGCGCGGCCTGCTGCGCGACTTCCAGGAGCCCACGCCATGAATCCCGCCATCGACCTGAATTGCGACATGGGCGAAAGCTACGGCGCCTGGCGCATGGGCAACGACGAAGCCGTGCTGCAGTTCGTCACGTCGGCCAATATCGCCTGTGGCTTTCACGGCGGCGACCCATCCACCATGCGCCAGACCGTCGCCGCGGCGCTGGCCCATGGGGTGGCGCTGGGCGCTCACCCCAGCCTGCCGGACCTGGCCGGCTTCGGGCGCCGCGCCATGCAGATCACCCCGCAGGAAGCCTACGACCTGGTGGTCTACCAGGTCGGCGCGCTGGCCGGCGTGGCCGCCTCGCAAGGCGCGCGCCTGCATCACGTCAAGGCGCACGGCGCGCTCTACAACATGGCGGCCAAGGATGCGGCGCTGGCGCGCGCGATCTGCCAGGCGGTGCGCGATGTCGACAGCGACCTGGTGCTGTACGGGCTGGCCGGCAGCGCCTTGATCGACGCTGCCCGCGCCATCGGCCTGCGCGCGGCGCAGGAAGTCTTCGCCGACCGGACCTACCAGGCCGACGGCCAATTGACGCCGCGCAGCCAGCCCGACGCCATGATCACCGACCTGGACCAGGCCATCGCCCAGGTGCTGGGCATGGTGCGCGACGGCAGCGTGCGCACGCCCGACGGACAGACCGTGGCCTTGCAGGCCGATACGCTGTGCATCCACGGCGACCAGCCCGATGCGCTGGTATTCGCCCGCGGCATCCGCCTGGCGCTCGAACGCGACGGCATCGCCATCCAGGCGGCGTAGGGCCGCGCCGTCACGCGTACGGCAGGACCGAGGTCATCTCCAGCAGGGCGGGTCCGACCTCGTTTTCCAATTGGCCGGGCTTGACGAACTGCGAGCCGAGCACGCAGTTGAATACATAGAGCTCGCCGCCGGACGACGGCCGGTACGGCACGCCGACCGTCGCGACGTCCGGCCGGTATTCGCCATGCGAATAGCAGAACCCGTGCCGCCCCCAGAACTGGATCATGTCCAGCGCCGATTCGCCCCAGCGCTCCCAGTGCTCGGGCGTCTTCACACGGATCTGGTTGAACAGCGTATTGCGCTCGTCCGCGCTGCACGCGGCGAGATAGGCGCGGCCATTGGACGTGGCGATGATGGGGTGCGACATGCCGATGTCGGAGGATAGGCGCGGCCATTGGACGTGGCGATGATGGGGTGCGACATGCCGATGTCGGAGTAGCGCTGCGCGCGCAGCGAGCGCGACCGGCTGGTCTCCACATACACCATGCTCAGGCGTTCCCGCATGCACAGCGACACCGAGCAGCCCAGCCGTTCGGCCAGTTCGCGCATCGGCGAGCGCACGACCTGCCGCAGCGCGATGTTGGCCAGCAGCGGATAGGACAGCGTGAGCACGGCATTGCCCAGCTGGAACTTGCCGGAAACCGGGTCGACCTTGAGATAGCCCAGTTCGATCAGCGTGTAGGTGTAGCGCGACACCGTCGGCTTGGACAGCCCCGACAGCTCGGACAACTGGCGGTTGCTCAGGACCGCCGCCTCCGGCGTGAAGCATCTGAGCAACTGCAGGCCATGGGCCAGCGTGCTGGCGAACTGCCTGTCCCGCGCTGGGCGACTTGCTTTCGGCGCGCTCATTCTTGTCTCCTGTGCCGCCCTGGGTGTTTTGCATGTCAAAACAGTGTGCAGCATAGCAAGGTTTGTCTCCCATTCTAAACAGGCCGGATTAGCATTCGGGCCTTCGAGGAGACAAACCATGAAACCATTCAGCTTGCTGCGCCGTATCGCCACGATTGCACTGCTCATGGCGGCCTCGTCGGCGCACGCCGATACCTTCCCCAGCCGGCCGATCCGGCTGATCGTGCCATTCGGCCCGGGCGGCATCACGGACCTCATCGCGCGCCAGGCCGCGCTGGGCATGGCGGAGAAACTGGGGCAGCCGGTCATCATCGAGAACAAGCCCAGCGCCGGCCACATCGTGGCCATGCAGACAGTGGCCCAGGCCACGCCCGACGGCTACACGATCCTGCTGGGTTCGAACACCGGTTTTACGGTCGCCCCGCACATGTACAAGAACCTGCCCTTCCGGATCGACACACTGCAGCCGATCGCGCCGATCAACACGGCGCCCACGGTGCTGCTGGCCAGGCCCGACTTCCCCGCCAACAACCTGACCGAACTGATCCAGTACATCAAGGACAACCCCGGCAAGCTGAACTATGGCTCGTTCGGCATCGGCACCAGCGCGCATCTGGGCATGGAGATCATGAAGAGCGATCTGGGCCTGAACATCATGCATATCCCCTACCGCGGCGATGCGCAGGGCCTGCTGGCCCTGAAGGCCAAGGAAGTGGACATCGCCTATATCACGCTGTTCTCGGCCCAGGCGCGCATCCGGGCCGGAGAATTCAAGGCGCTGGGGGTGCTGCAGAACGACCGCCTCACGGCCTTTCCCGACATCCAGACCACCGTCGAAGTCGGCTCGAAGAACTCGGGCATGCCGGTCTGGATCGCCTTCTTCGCCCCGCCCGGCACGCCTGACGCCGTCATGCGCAAACTGGAAAGCGCCACGCGCTCGGCCAGCACCGCGCCCGCGTTCGTGGAATTCCTGCACAACAACGGCGTGGAGCCCTGGAATCCGTCGAACCAGGACCTGATGCGCTTCATCCAGGATCAGCTGAACCGCTCCGGGCCCATCATCCAGGAAATCGGCCTGCAGCCCCAATAGGGCGACTGCGCCCGCGCGGCGGCCCGGCCGGGCCGTCCCCCCCCCCCCCCACACAACAGGACAAGACTATGCGAGTCATCATCGCAGGATGCGGTATTGGCGGCGCCGCGCTGGCCGTCGCCCTGGAAAAATTCAAGATCGATCACGTCGTGCTGGAACAGGCCCCCCGCCTCGAAGAGGTCGGCGCTGGCGTACAGCTCAGCCCCAACGGCGTGGCCGTGCTGCAGCACCTGGGCGTGCACGAGGCCTTGAGCAAGGTCGCCTTCGAGCCCCGGGAGCTGCTCTACCGCGACTGGCAGTCGGGCCAGGTGCTGATGCGCAACCCGTTGATGCCGACGATCAAGGAACACTTCGGCGCGCCCTATTACCACGCGCACCGGGCCGACCTGCTGGGCGTGCTGACCGAGCGCCTGGACCCGGCCAAGCTGCGGCTGGGCAGCCGGATCGTCGACATCGACCAGGACGCGCGACAGGTCACGGCCACGCTCGCCGACGGCACCCGGGTACAGGGCGACATCCTGGTCGGCGCCGACGGCATCCACTCCCTGGTGCGCGGCCGCTTTTTCCAGGCCGACCAGCCCCAGGCCTCCGGCTGCATCGCCTGGCGGGGCATCGTCGACGCGGACGCCGCCCGGCACCTGGACATCTCGCCCAGCGCCCATCTCTGGCTCGGGCCCGAGCGCAGCGCCGTCATCTACTACGTCTCGGGCGGCCGGAAGATCAACTGGATCTGCATCGGCAGCCGTCCGGGCGACCGCAAGGAATCGTGGTCGGCGACCACCACCGTGGACGAGGTGCTGCGCGAGTATGCCGGCTGGAACGAGTAGGTCACCGGGCTCATCCGGTTGACCGACAAGCCCTTCGTCACCGCGCTGTACGACCGCGCGCCGCTGGACTCCTGGATCAACGGCCGCATCGCGCTGCTGGGCGACTCCGCCCACGCCATGCTGCCGTATCACGCCCAAGGGGCGGTGCAGAGCATGGAGGACGCCTGGGTGCTGGCCCGCACGCTGCAGCAGTCCGGCGGCGACATCCCGCCCGCGCTCGAGCGCTACCAGTCCCTGCGCAAGGACCGCACCGCCCGCGTGCAGGCCCAATCGCAGCTGGCGGAAAAACGCTTTCACATGAGCGATCCCGAACAGGTCGCGCGGCGCAACCAGAAGTTCCTCCACTACGACGCCCAGTATCAGGGCACCTTCCTGCCGCAGCAGGAATGGCTGTTCGGATACGACGCCGACAAGGCGGCCCTGGGCACCGACGACGCCTGGCGCGCCCTGCGCGCCTGGTAACCCGACACACGAGAGCAACCATGAACAAATCCGACTCTTTCGAACTCATCGAGTACCAGGCGGCCGACGGCATCGCGCGCATCGCCCACAACCGCCCGCAGGCGCGCAACGCGGAAAGCCAGGGGCTGCTCGAGGAACTGGACCAGGCGCTCGGCCTGGCCGTGCGCGACGCCTCGGTCAAGGCCATCGTGATCTCCGGCAAGGGCGACCACTTCTCGGCGGGCCACGACCTCAAGGAGGCCGCGGCCAAGCGCAGCAATTTCACGGTGGAACAGCGCTGGGAGTTCGAGCAACGCTACTACCTCGGCTACGCGATGCACATCTACGACTGCCCCAAGCCGACGATCGCGCAGGTAAGCGGAGCGTGCATCGCGGGCGGATTCATGGTGGCCAACATGTGCGACCTCATCGTCGCCTCCGACGACGCGTTCTTCTCCGACCCGGTCTGCCAGACGCTCGCCACCGCGGCGGTCGAGGTCATGATCCACCCCTGGGTCATGGGAGCCCGCAAGGCCAAGGAATTCCTGTTCCTGGGCGAACGCATGAGCGCCCGGGAAGCGCTGGCCATCGGCATGGTGAACAAGGTCGTCGCGCGCGCCGAGCTGCAGGCCGAGACCGAGCGCATGGCGCAACGCATCGCCGCGTGCGACCCGTTCGCGCTGCGCCTGGTCAAGCGCTCGATCAACCGCGGCCTGGAAATGCAGGGCTTGCGCAGCGCGATCGACGCGCACTTCGACACGCACCAGCTCAGCCATCTGTCGGAAGGCTTCAACCGCGCGCGCGCCCAGGGCCTGGGCAATGCCATCCAGGCGGCCGCCGCCGGCAGCCGCTGACGGCCATAGCATCGGCACAGCTGGCGACGCTCTCGGCCCAGGTCCGGCAACTGTACGCCGGCTGGGACCCGAACACGGACATCGCGCGGATACGGCGCGACTGGGACGCTTTCTTTGGCGCCGTGCGCCTGCCCGCGCGCGTCACGCCGGTCGATGCCGGCGGCGTCCCGTGCCATTGGATCGAAGCCCCGGCATCGACCCGCGATCGCGTGGTCGTCTTCATCCATGGCGGGGGCTACCAGATCGGCTCGCATCGCTCGCACCACAACCTGATGGCGCGGCTGTCCGCCTGGTCCGGCCGGGCGGTGCTGAGCATCGGATACCGCCTGGCGCCGCAGGCGCGCTGTCCGGCCGCGCTCGAGGACGTCGACGCGGCCCATGCCTGGCTGGCCGGCCAGGGCTGGTCTGCGCGGCAGACCGCCTTGTGCGGCGACTCCGCCGGCGGCGCGCTGGCCGTGCTGCTGCTTGCGCGGCTGCGCGCGCGCGGCGCCGCATTGCCCGCCGCATGCGCCGTGATGTCGCCCTGGATCGACCTGCAGGCCCGGGGCGAGAGCTACACCGCCAATGCCGCGTCCGACCCCATCGCCAACCGCGCCACCGTGCTGCGCATGGCGCGCGCCTACCTCGGCCGCGACGGCGACCCCGAAGCGCCCGCCGTCTCGGCGCAGCACGCCGATCTGCGCGGGTTGCCGCCGCTGCTCGTGCAGGCCGGCTCGGCCGAGGCGCTGCTCGACGACGCGCGGGCGCTGGCCGCGCGCGCCGCAGCAAGCGGCGTCGCGGTGCGCCTGAGCGTGTGGCAGGACATGCCGCATGTATTCCAGCTTTTCGCCGCACGGCTGGATGCCGCCGATGCCGCCATCGCGGAACTCGCGGATTTCATCAATCACCCATTGCGCGCCCCCACCGGCGCCGAGCCCCGTCATGAAACAAGCACTTGAGCACATCAAGGTCGTGGACCTCACCCGCGTCCTGGCCGGCCCCTGGGCCACGCAGATCCTGGCCGACATGGGCGCCCGGGTCATCAAGATCGAGCGCCCCGGCGCGGGCGACGACCTGCGCGGCTGGGGGCCGCCGTTCCTGAAGAACGCGCACGGCGAGGAAACCACCGATGCCGCCTACTTCCTCAGCACCAACCGGGGCAAGGAGTCGGTGACGCTGGACATCTCCAGCGCCGAAGGCCAGGAGATCGTCCGCCAGCTCGCCAAGGACGCGGACGTGCTGGTCGAGAACTACAAGGTCGGCACGCTGGCGCGCTTCGGCCTGGACTATGAGTCGCTGCGCAAGATCAATCCGCGGCTCGTGTATTGCTCGGTGACCGGGTTCGGCCAGACCGGCCCGCACGCCCACCTGCCCGGCTACGACTACATATTCCAGGGCATGGGCGGACTGATGAGCATCACCGGCCTGCCGGACGCCGAGCCCGGCGGCGGTCCGCTCAAGACCGGCATCCCGATCACCGATGTGGTCACGGGCATCTACGCCTCGACGGCGATCCTGGGCGCGCTGGAGCACCGCAACCTCAGCGGCGAAGGACAGGCCATCGACATCTCGCTGCTCGATTGCCTGGTCAACGTCACCGGCTGCGCCGTCATGAACTACTTCCTGTCGGGCAGGATTCCGCAGCGGCTGGGCAACACGCACTCCAACATGGTTCCGTACCAGGTGTTCCGTTGCAAGGAAGGCGACGTGATCGTGGCGGTCGGCAACGACACCCAGTTCGTGACGTTCGCCGGATTGATCGGCATGCCGCAGCTGGCCACCGACAGCCGCTTCTCGACCATGGCGCAACGCAGCCGCAACCGCGAAACGCTGATTCCCATCATCGCCCAGGCCATGCAGGCGCGCACCATGCAGGAATGGGTGTCCCTGCTCGAGGCCGCCAACGTGCCGTGCGGGCCCATCAACAATCTGCAGCAGGTGTTCGAGGACCCGCAGGTGCAGCATCGCGGACTCAAGCTGTCGCTGCCGCATGGCTCGGGCGTGGACGCGCCGGGCGTCGCCAGCCCGATCCGCTACTCGGCCACGCCCATCGCCTATGGCAGGGCCGCGCCCTGCCTGGGAGAGCATACGGACGACGTACTGCAATCGGAGCTCGGCATGGCGCCGGCGGCGATCGGCGCGCTGCGCGCGCGCGGCATCGTCTGAGGCCCAGGCTGGCCGTCGCGTGCGCTCCCTCGCGCCGGCAGGGTGCGCAGGTCCCGGGCGGTCCGGGGATGTCGTGAGGAGAAAGGCCTACGCGACGCGCAGGCGGTCGTCGCCCGGCTCGTCGCCGGCGTCGCCCGCCCATTGTTCGTAGGCGCTGAGGATGCGCGGCAGCATTTCGCGCACCAGGACGTGCGCCTGGCGCGCCGCGCCGGCCAGATCGCGCTGCGCCAGCGCCGGGACGATGCCGCGGTGGTACTGGTCGGCGGGCGTGGCCGCCAGCGTGCGCCGCACCAGGTTGTAGCGCAGCGGCTCGACCTGCTCGTACAGGCGGCTCAAGGTGTCGGCAAGCGGAACGTTGCCGGTAAAGCGCGCGCTGGCCAGGTAGAAGTCGCGCAGCGCGCCGATATAGCCGCGCACGTCGGCATCGGCCTGCGCCTGCGCGATGCGCGCCTCGTGCCGGCGCAGGTCATCGAGCAGGGGCGAGTCGGCGGCCTCCGACAATTGCATGATGCTGTAGGCCTCCAGTTCGGCGTACAGCATGTAGACCTGCCGGATTTCAGTCTGGCTGTAGCGGCGGATGCGGAAACCCTTGCGCTGCAGGTGCACCACCAGCCCGCCCCGCTCGAGCAGGCGCAAGGCCTCGCGAATCGGGCTGCGGCTGGTGCCGAAGCGCTGTTCGAGGTCCTGTTCACGTAGGGGCTGCCCCGGCCTGAAGGTGCCGTCGACGATGAGTTCCCGTATCTGCTCTTTCAGGAAGTACGGGATCGTGGCGGGCGCTTTGACGTCCAATA
This sequence comes from Bordetella pertussis 18323, assembly GCF_000306945.1. Classification (NCBI taxonomy): domain Bacteria; kingdom Pseudomonadati; phylum Pseudomonadota; class Betaproteobacteria; order Burkholderiales; family Alcaligenaceae; genus Bordetella; species Bordetella pertussis. Next base: position 573,220 of record NC_018518.1, read on the forward strand.
TGAATTCCTTGGCCGCAGGGCGCCGGAGTTTGCAAATATAAGATAATACTAGATAAACATTGAAACATAAATAGCGCAATGCGGCGCCCTGGATCCGTCCCGCGGGGCCGCGGCCCCGCGGGATCGCGGCCTCAGACCAGCACGTGCTCGATACCGCCCGTGTTGGCGCGGCGCACGTAATCCTCCATCCAGGTTTCACCCAGGATGTGGCGCGCCATCTCGACCACGATGTAGTCGGCGTCCATGCCGGTCTCGCCTTCATAGCGCGACAGGCCTTGCAGGCACGACGGGCACGAAGTCAGGACCTTGACGTCGCCGCTGAAGCCGTCGGCGCGCATCGCGGCCTGGCCTTGGTCCAGTTCTTCCTGCTTGCGGAAACGCACCTGGGTCGACACGTCGGGACGGCTCACCGCCAGGGTGCCCGACTCGCCGCAGCAGCGGTCGCTCTTCTGGGCGCCCTCGCCCACCAGCGAACGGACGGTCTTCATCGGATCCTGCAGCTTCATGGGGGTGTGGCAGGGGTCGTGATACATGTAGCGCACGCCCTGCACGCCGTCCAGCTTGATGCCCTTCTCCAGCAGATACTCGTGGATGTCGATCAGGCGGCAGCCGGGGAATATCTTCTCGAATTCATAGCCGGCCAATTGGTCGTAACAGGTGCCGCAGCTGACCACCACCGTCTTGATATCCAGGTAGTTCAGCGTATTGGAGACCCGGTGGAACAGCACCCGGTTGTCGGTGATGATCTGCTCGGCCTTGTCCGTCATGCCGTTGCCGCGCTGCGGATAGCCGCAGCACAGGTAGCCCGGCGGCAGCACGGTCTGCACGCCGGCATGCCACAGCATGGCCTGGGTGGCCAGGCCCACCTGCGAGAACAGCCGTTCCGAGCCGCAGCCCGGGAAGTAGAACACCGCCTCGGTATCGGCCGTGGTCGTCTTGGGGTCGCGGATGATCGGGACGTAGTTGGCGTCCTCGATGTCCAGCAGCTTGCGCGCGGTCTGCTTGGGCAGTCCGCCCGGCATCTTGCGGTTGACGAAATGCACCACCTGTTCGCGCAGCGGCGCGCGCCCGACCGTGGCCGGCGGATGCGCGGCCTGCTTGCGCGAGACGCTGGCCAGCAGGTCGTGCGCGGCGCGCTGCACCTTGTAGCCCACGCCCACCATGGCCTTGCGCGTCGCATTGATCGCGGCCGGATCCTTGGCGTTCAGGAAGAACATGGCCGCGGCCGTGCCCGGATTGAACGATTTGCGGCCCATGCGGCGCAAAAGCGCGCGCATGTTCATCGACACGTCGCCGAAATCGATGTCCACCGGACAGGGCGTATAGCACTTGTGGCACACCGTGCAGTGGTCCGCCACGTCCTCGAACTCTTCCCAATGCTTCAGGCTGATGCCGCGGCGGGTCTGCTCTTCGTACAGGAAGGCTTCGACCAGCAGCGAGGTGGCGAGGATCTTGTTGCGCGGCGAATACAGCAGGTTGGCGCGCGGCACGTGGGTCGAGCACACCGGCTTGCACTTGCCGCAGCGCAGGCAGTCCTTGACCGAATCGGCGATCGCGCCGATGTCGCTTTGCTGCATGATCAGCGACTCGTGCCCCATCAGGTTGAAGCTGGGCGTCCAGGCATGGCGCAGGTCGGCGCCCGGCATCAGCTTGCCGGCGTTGAAGTGGCCGTTGGGGTCGACGCGCCGCTTGTATTCCTGGAACGGCGCCAGCTCGGCCTCGGTCAGGAACTCGTACTTGGTCAGGCCGATGCCGTGCTCGCCGGAGATCACCCCGTCTAGGTCGCGGGCGATCTGCATGATGCGCTCGACCGCCTGGTTGGCTTCGCGCAGCATGCCGTAGTCGTCCGAGTTGACCGGAATGTTGGTGTGCACGTTGCCATCGCCGGCGTGCATGTGCAGCGCCACGAACACGCGGCTCTTGAGCACGCGGGCGTGGACGGCGACCAGCCCCTCGAGGATCAGCTTGCCGGCGTTGCCCGAGAACACCCCCTGCAGCGCCGGCAGCACTTCGGTCTTCCACGAAATGCGTACCGTGTGGTCCTGCACCACGTCGAAGACGCGGGCCTGCGGCTGTGCCTGCACGCGCCCGGCCAGCGCCTCGCGCTGGGCGGCCATGTCCAGGCCGTCGAGCTCGGGCAGCGCCTGGGCCAGCGGCAGGTCCAGGTTGTCCAGCAGCCACTGCCAGCGCCGGCGCGTGCGCGCCAGGTGTTCGATGGCCTGGCGCGTGCGCTCGGCCAGCACCTCGGCGCGCGTCAGCGCGACATCCTCGGCGTCCTCCACCTTGCCCATGGGCAGCGGCTCGGCCAGATAGACATCCAGCTCGTCGAGCAGGCGCAGCTTGTTGCGCGTGGACAGCTCGATGTTGATGCGTTCGATGTGATCGGTGTACTCGCCCATCCGATCCAGCGGAATCACCACGTCCTCGTTGATTTTGAAGGCGTTGGTGTGGCGGGCGATGGCGGCCGTGCGCGAACGGTCCAGCCAGAATTTCTTGCGCGCCTCGGCGCTGACCGCCACGAAGCCCTCGCCGTGGCGCGTATTGGCCAGGCGCACCACTTCGCTGGCGGCGGTGGCCACGGCATCCTCGTCGTCGCCGACGATGTCGCCGATCAGCACCATCTTGGGCAGCATGCCACGCTTGCTCTTGGTGGCATAGCCCACCGCGCGCAGGTAGCGCTCGTCCAGGTGCTCCAGGCCGGCCAGGATGGCGCCGCGCGCCTTGCCCTCGCCGTCCAGGTAGCCCTTGACCTCGACGATGGACGGGATGGCGTCGCGCGCCTGCCCGAAGAATTCCATGCAGACCGTGCGGGTGTGGCGCGGCATGCGGTGCAGCACCCAGCGCGCCGACGTGATCAGGCCGTCACAGCCTTCCTTCTGCACGCCCGGCAGGCCGGCCAGGAATTTGTCGGTCACGTCCTTGCCCAGGCCGGCCTTGCGGAACTTGCGCCCCTCGATATCCAGGCGCTCGGTGCGCAGCAGCTTCTCGCCGGGCTTGCCGGCGCCGTCGAACCATTTCAGTTCGAAGCTGGCCACGTCGACGTCGTGGATCTTGCCCAGGTTGTGCGCCAGCCGGGTCACTTCCAGCCAGTTGCCGTCCGGATCCACCATGCGCCACCAGGCCAGGTTGTCCAGCGCGGTGCCCCACAGCACGGCCTTCTTGCCGCCTGCGTTCATGGCGATGTTGCCGCCCACGCAGGATGCCTCGGCCGAAGTCGGATCGACAGCGAACACGAAGCCGGCGCGCTCGGCGGCCTCGGCCACCCGCTTGGTGACCACGCCGGCGCCGGCGCGGATCACGGCGGCCGGCTCGGTCATGCCCGGCAGCACACAGGACTCGACCTCGCCCAGGGCCTCGAATTTCTCGGTATTGATGACGGCCGACTTCCAGGTCAGCGGAATCGCGCCGCCCGTGTAGCCCGTACCGCCGCCGCGCGGCACAATGGTCAGGCCCAGCTCGATACAGGCGCGCACCAGCGCGGCGATCTCGTCCTCGGCGTCGGGCGTGAGCACCACGAACGGGTATTCGACCCGCCAGTCGGTGGCGTCGGTAACGTGCGATACGCGCGACAGGCCGTCGAACTTGATGTTGTCGCGCGCGGTGATGCGACCCAGCACCCGCTGCGCCTGCCGGCGCAACTGCGCGGTCTGGTCGAACTGGCCCTCGAACGCGGCCACCGCCGAGCGGGCGCGCGCCAGCAGCTCGACCACCTTGGCGTCGCGGCGCGGATCATGGCCGGCCTCGGTCACGGCGGCCGGCTCGCGGCGCTTGTCGATCTCGCCCAGGCGGTGGTGCAGCGCCTCGATCAGCAGCTTGCGGCGCTTGGGGTTGTCGAGCAGGTCGTCCTGCAGGTAGGGATTGCGCCGTACCACCCAGATATCGCCCAGCACCTCGTACAGCATGCGCGCCGAACGGCCGGTGCGGCGCTCGCCGCGCAGGTCGCTGACCAGCTGCCAGGCGTCTTCGCCCAACAGGCGGCTGACGATCTCACGGTCGGAGAACGACGTGTAGTTGTACGGGATTTCGCGCAAACGCGCGCCGGGTGCGGGCGGTATCGCCGCGGTCAGGATTTGGCTGGCGAGGGGGGCGTTCATGGAAGCAACAAGAGGGGCCCTTAAAGAGCCATTTTAAGACATTGGCAACCCAATCTCCCGAATACCCCCACATCCGCGCGCAAAACCGCGCCAGATATGGGTCGGAAGGCAGACGGCGCATTGTTACATATGGAGCTCCGGCAGCGCCCATAGCAGGGCGCCGGTCAGCAGCGCGTAGCGCAGAAACTTGCCGATGGCCATGTAGGCCACGCAAGGCCAGAAGCTGAGCCGCAGCCAGCCGGCCACCGCGCACAGCGGGTCGCCCACCGCCGGCAGCCAGGACAGCAGCAGCGCCGGCGGCCCCATCCGGTGCAGCTAGATCCGCGCGCGCGCGTTCCAGCGCCCGCCCAGGCGCGACTGGAAGCCGTCCTACCGCTCGTGGGGGTGGCGGGCGCGCCAGCGCTCGACGGCGCGGTGCGCCCACAGCCCCATGTAGTAGCTGATGGCCCCGCCGGCCGTATTGCCGACGGTCGCCACCAGCACGGTGGGCCAGAACATATCGGGCGCCAGCTTGACGAATCCGTACACCGCCGCCTCGGACCCCAGCGGCAACGACAGCAGGCTGACGAGGAAAACCGCGCTCAGGCCCACCTTGGGCAGGGCCAGGAGAGCGAGCAGCCAATGAACGGCATCGAGCAGGCTTTGTTCCATGATGGCCGGTAGTGTAGGGCCAGTCGCCCCGGATGTCCCTGTGGTAATCTGCCCGACGCCTTTTTTTCCCGCGCCGCCGTCCCGCCATGTCCACCGACTACCTCAAACGCATCCTGACCTCCAAGGTCTACGACGTCGCCGTCGAATCGCCGCTGGAGCGCGCGCCCCTGCTGTCGCAGCGCATCGCGAACAACGTGCTGCTCAAGCGCGAGGACACCCAGGCGGTATTCAGCTTCAAGCTGCGCGGCGCCTACAACAAGATGGCCAACCTGACGCCGGCGGCGCGCAGCCGCGGCGTGATCGCCGCCTCGGCGGGCAACCATGCCCAGGGCGTGGCCCTGGCGGCCACCAGGCTGGGCTGCCGCGCGGTCATCGTCATGCCCACCACCAGCCCGCAGGTCAAGGTCGACGCCGTGCGCCGGCTCGGCGGCGAGGTCGTGCTGGCCGGCGACAGCTTCACCGACGCCTACGAACACGCGCAGCAACTGGAAAAGCGCGAAAAGCTGACCTTCGTGCATCCCTTCGACGATCCCGACGTGATCGCCGGCCAGGGCACCATCGGCATGGAAATCCTGCGCCAGCATCCGGGCGAGATCGAGGCGATCTTCGTGGCCATCGGCGGCGGCGGCCTGATCGCCGGCGTGGCCGCCTACATCAAGCAGTTGCGGCCGGAAATCAAGATCATCGGCGTGCAGACCGAAGACTCCGACGCAATGGTCCGCAGCGTACGCGCCGGCCGGCGCGTGCAGCTCAGCGATGTCGGCCTGTTCTCGGACGGCACGGCCGTCAAGCTGGTGGGCGCCGAAACGTTCCGGCTGGCGCGCCAGTACGTGGACGACTTCGTGGTGGTCAATACCGACGCGATCTGCGCGGCCATCAAGGACGTGTTCCAGGACACCCGCAGCGTGCTGGAGCCCGCCGGCGCCATGGCGGTGGCCGGCGCCAAGCAGTACGCGGCCGAGCACAAGCTCAAGGGCAAGACCCTGGTCGCGGTGGCATGCGGCGCCAACATGAATTTCGACCGGCTGCGCTTCGTGGCCGAGCGCGCCGAAGTGGGCGAAATGCGCGAGGCGGTGTTCGCCGTCACCATGCCCGAGCAGCGCGGCAGCTTCCGCCGCTTCTGCGAGCTGGTCGGCAACCGCAGCGTCACCGAGTTCAACTACCGCATCTCCGATGCCGAGCGTGCGCACGTCTTCGTGGGCGTGCAGGTCTCCACGCCAGCCGAGCCGGAAAAGATCGCCGCCAACTTCCGCCGGCACGGCTTCGACACCCTGGACCTGACGCACGACGAACTGGCCAAGACGCACCTGCGCCACATGGTCGGCGGCCATTCGGCGCTGGCGCGCAACGAACTGCTCTACCGCTTCGAATTCCCCGAGCGCCCGGGCGCGTTGATGCGCTTTCTCAACGCCATGAACCCCGACTGGAACATCAGCCTGTTCCACTACCGTAACCAGGGCGCCGACTACGGCAACATCCTGATCGGCATCCAGGTTCCGCCCACCGACAAGAAACTGTTCAAGACCTTCGTCGCCGAACTGGGCTACCCGCACTGGAACGAAACGGACAACCCGGCGTACAGGCTGTTCCTGTAGGCCGGGGGGGAGGAGGTGCCTGTCCCCGCGGGGACAGGCACCCGAGTATCAGAATCTGTGTCTGATCCCCATCGCCACGGCCGTGTCCTTGGCGTCGCGCTGGAATGCATAGTTCTTGCCGTACGAGGCGTAGGCGTACAGGTTGGTGCGCTTGGTGAAGTCGTACGTGTAGCCCAGGCTGTAGACGTTGAACGTGGCGTCGTCGCCGGTCAGCTTGTCGTTGCTGGGCGTGGCGCGTTGCCATGAGCCGAACACCGACGAGCGGCCCAGCGGAACGGTGGCGCCGATCATGTACGAATTGGCGCGAAAACCGTCGGCTACCTGTGAAGATTCAATAGGTTGTATGCATGGTTCATCCGAACCGGATTTGAGAAACTGGAAATCGCCACCCCCCCAGTTCACTCAAGGAGCCCGGCCGGATGAACACCCATAAGCATGCCCGATTGACCTTCCTACGTCGACTCGAAATGGTCCAGCAATTGATCGCCCATCAAGTTTGTGTGCCTGAAGCGGCCCGCGCCTATGGGGTCACCGCGCCGACTGTGCGCAAATGGCTGGGCCGCTTCCTGGCTCAGGGCCAGGCGGGCTTGGCCGATGCGTCCTCGCGCCCGACGGTCTCGCCCCGAGCGATTGCGCCGGCCAAGGCGCTGGCTATCGTGGAGCTGCGCCGCAAGCGGCTGACCCAAGCGCGCATCGCCCAGGCGCTGGGCGTGTCAGCCAGCACCGTCAGCCGCGTCCTGGCCCGCGCCGGTCTGTCGCACCTGGCCGACCTGGAGCCGGCCGAGCCGGTGGTGCGCTACGAGCATCAGGCCCCCGGCGATCTGCTGCACATCGACATCAAGAAGCTGGGACGTATCCAGCGCCCTGGCCACCGGGTCACGGGCAACCGACGCGATACCGTTGAGGGGGCCGGCTGGGACTTCGTCTTCGTGGCCATCGATGACCACGCCCGCGTGGCCTTCACCGACATCCACCCCGACGAGCGCTTCCCCAGCGCCGTCCAGTTCCTCAAGGACGCAGTGGCCTACTACCAGCGCCTGGGCGTGACCATCCAGCGCTTGCTCACCGACAATGGCTCGGCCTTTCGCAGCCGCGCCTTCGCCGCGCTGTGCCATGAGCTGGGCATCAAGCACCGCTTTACCCGACCTTACCGCCCACAGACCAATGGCAAGGCCGAACGCTTCATCCAGTCGGCCTTGCGTGAGTGGGCTTACGCTCACACCTACCAGAACTCCCAACACCGAGCCGATGCCATGAAATCCTGGCTACACCACTACAACTGGCATCGACCCCACCAAGGCATCGGGCGCGCTGTACCCATCTCCAGACTCAACCTGGACGAATACAACCTATTGACAGTTCACAGCTAGCATGAACGAACTCAGCTTGTTGAAGCCATCGGGCGTAGTGCCCATGTTCTGACCCACGAACCAGCCATCGCGCGTCTGGCCGAAAGCCGCGGCCAGCTTGACCACCTCGAAATCGTAAGCGCCGCCGATGGCGTACTGCTGCACCCGCGCATCGGATTTGCCGCCGGCCCGATCGTCGTTGGGGTTGAAGCGATCGTACGTCAGGGCCAGGTTGACCGGTCCGTTCAGGTACTGCAGGCCGGTGGTCAGCACGCGGTTGTTCCCGGCGGTGGCGAAGTTGCTGTCGTCGTCCAGCGTGTCGTCCGCGCTGAACGAATAACCGACGCCGAACTTGAAACCATCCAGGCTGGGCGTCTGGTACAGCACCATGTTGTCCAGGCGCATGGTGTTGGCGGCGCTGAATGTCGTGCCCATGTTCGCCGAGTTGTAGCTCACCGAGAACGGATCGATCGAGCCGAAGAACTTCGACGCCAGATTGGTCTGGCGGCCGAATTCCAGGCGGCCCCACGCATCGCTGTCCAGGCCCACCGTGGCCTGGCGGCCGAACAGGCGGCCGCTTTGCAGCGAGTTGCCGTTGAGCGGGCCGAAGCCGGCCTCCAGGTTGAACACGGCGCGCAGGCCGTCGCCCAGGTCTTCGCTGCCGCGCAGCCCGAAGCGCGAGCCGCTGCTGACGCCTTGCACTGCGCCGATGCGGCTTTGCGACTGGCCCTTGAACTTGACCTGTTCATAACCGAGGCCGGCATCGATGAGGCCATACAGCGTCACCGAGTCGGCAGCCTGCGCGGCACCGGCGAAACCCGTCGCCAGCGCCACGGCCAGTAGTGTTTTTTTCATAGCAGTTCCCTACGGATGGCAAGAAAGACATGCGCCTGGCGCAGCCATGCTGCGCGCGAAGCACTGCCCACAGTGTCCGGCCGGCACCCGCGCGGAGAAACCCCTATTTCGGGGAACACTTTCCCATCAATGGAAGAATGGACGGGCACGGCGGCTGCGGCCGCCCGGTCCGGCGCCCTGCCCGCGCGGGCTGGGCGGGACGGCGCGCCTTACTTGGCGGGCGGGTAGTCCAGTTCGCCGAAGGTGACTTCGCCGGCGGCCTTGGCGGCAGCCAGTTCGGCGCGCACCTGCTCGCGCGTCTTGCCGGCGGCGGGCGCAGCGGCGGGAGCGGGATAGTCCAGCTCGCCGAACGTGACCTGCCCGGCGGCCTTGGCGGCGGCCAGTTCGGCGCGAACCTGTTCGCGGGTCTTGCCATCGGCGTGGGCGGCGGACATGCCCGCCAGCGTAACGGAAACCATGAGTGCAGTGGCCAGGGCGTGGCGTTTCATCGACTTCTCCAATCTTAAATGTTGTTCAGTGCCGTGTGGGGCAATGTGTCAACGCAATGACGACCGGAGAAGTATCAGCGCTTCGAACCTAAGTAAAAACCCTTATTTTGGCGAACTTCATTCCATGAGCGGGATAATGATTAAGCAAGATGTATGTTCCCGCCATTTATTATGGCGGGACTCGCACCGCGCGCATGCGGTGGGCGCGCCCACCCGCCGGCGGCATAAGAACAGAGGTCCAAGATGGATATCCAGCTCAACGACATCGCGCTCTTCGTTGAAGTGGCCAAGCGCAAGAATTTCAGCCACGCGGCCGAAGCCCTCAACATCCCCACCTCCACGCTGTCGCGCCGTGTCAGCGAGCTGGAGCGCGGCCTGGGCATGCGCCTGCTCAACCGCAGCACCCGCCGCATCGACCTGACCGAAGCGGGCGCCCTGTATTTCGAGCGCTGCCGCCATATCGTCGAGGAAGCGCGCGTGGCGCACGAGCAATTGCAGGACATGGCCGCCCAGCCCAAGGGGCGGCTGCGCATTTCGCTGCCCACCAGCCTGGCGCAGCTGTTCCTGACCGACGTGATACCGGAGTTCCGCGGCCTGTATCCCGATATCGAATGCGACTTCGACCTCAGCATGCGCCCGGTCGATCCCATCAGCAATCCGTTCGACCTGGTGCTGCGCTTCGGGCAGCAGCCCGACTCCAGCCTGGTCGCGCGCCAGATCGTGCTGATGACCCAGCACCTGTACGCCGCCCCGCAATACCTGGCCCTGCACGGCGAACCGCGCGTGCCGGCGGACCTGGGGCATCACGAATGCCTGCGCCCCTCCATGAGCGACGCGTTCTCGTACTGGGTACTGCAATCGGGCGACAAGGTCGAGCGGGTCCAGGTGTCGGGCCGGCTGGCGGCCAACAACATCGGCATGCTGGGCCGGCTGGCCAGCCAGGGCCTGGGCATCACGCCGCTGGTCATGAGCGACAGCATGACACGCGCCATCAGGCAGGCCTGGTGCGCGTGCTGCCCGATTGGGCGCTGACGCCGATCCCGTTGTTCGCGCTGATGCCCTCGCGCATGGTGCCCGCCAAGACGCGGGCCTTCCTCGATTTCATCCAGCCGCGCCTGAACGCGGGCTGAGGCGGCGCGCGCTCAGTCGCCTTCCTGGTACTGGCACACGGTGTACAGCGGCGTGCCCGTGGCCGTGATCTGGGCCGAGCCGCCCAGGTAGGGCAGGTCGATGATGGCCGCGGCCTCGACCACGTTGGCGCCCAGCCGCTGCAGCAGCTTGATGGCCGCCAGCATGGTGCCGCCGGTGTCGATCAGGTCGTCGACCAGCAACACGCGCTGGCCGGTGCGCACCGAATCGGTATGCATCTCGACCGCGGCATTGCCATATTCCAGCGAATATTCCTCGGCCACGGTACGGTACGGCAGCTTGCTCTTCTTGCGCACCGGCACGAAGCCGAGGTTCAGTTCGTGCGCCAGCACCGCGCCCACGATGAAGCCGCGCGCATCGACGCCGGCCACCAGGTCGAGGCGCTGGCGCATATAGCGATAGACGAACAGGTCGATCAGGACGCGGAACGTGCGCGGGTCCTGCAGCACGGGCGTGATGTCGCGAAACGTCACGCCGGGCGTGGGCCAATCGGGGACGCTGCGGATGGTGCGCCGGACCAGTTCGGCGTAATCGGTCTGCATGGTGAACGTCCCTGGAAACAAAAGCAAGGCGAACTATAACCGCGCGCCGATGCTTAGGCCAGTCACATGGGCGCGGCGCGGTGCAGCCGGCCTGCTTGCAGCGTGTACACCGTATCGACCGTACCCGGCGGCAGGCGGGCATGCGTGGCGAGCACCACGGTGCGCCCCTGCGTGGCGCGCGCCAGATCCGCCAGCAGCTCGGCCTCGGTGGCCGCGTCCAGGCCCGCGGTGGGCTCGTCGAGCAGGATGGCCGATGCGCCGGTCAGCAACGCGCGCGCCAGGCAAAGGCGGCGCGCCTGGCCGGCCGACAGTCCCGCACCGGTCTCGCCTATCCACGTATCGAGGCCGTGCGGCAGGCCACGCACCACCTCGCCCAGGCGCGCCGCGTCCAGCGCGCGCCACAGCGCCGCGTCGTCGGCCTGCGCGTCGCCGATCAGCAGATTGGTGCGCACGGTGCCGAGAAGCAATGGCGCATCCTGCGACAGCAAGGCCACGCGGCGATGCAGCTCGGCCTGCGCGCACTCGCGCACATCGCAGCCGGCGTAGCGCACCGCGCCGCGCTGCGGGTCCTCCAGGCGCAGCAGCAGCTGCAGCACGGTCGACTTGCCGGCGCCGCTGGCGCCGACGATGGCCACGCGCTGCCCGGGCGCGACGCGCAGGCTGGCGCCGTCGAGCACCGGATGCGGCGCGGCGTCGGGCACGGGATAGGCGAACGTCACGTCCTCCAGCGCCAGTTCGCCCGCCGGCGGCAAGGCGCGCGGCGCGGCCGGATCGCGCAGGTCGGGTTCGCGCGCGGCGATCTCGCCGATGCGCGCGGCGGCGGCGACCGCAGCGCCCAGGCGCGAAACGCCGCGCATGACCGGGCCGGCCACTTCGAAGATGCCGATCGTCGCCAGCAACAAGCCCGCCAGCAAGGGGCCGCCCAGCTCGCCCGCCGCCAGTCCGTCCAGCCCGAACCACAGCACGGCCAGCACCGCCGCGCCGGCGGCCAACTGCGCCAGCCACTGGCCGCGCGCGGCGATGCGCACCTGCGCCGCGCGCGCGCGGGCCGACTGCTCGCACGCGTCGGCGAACTGCGCGCGCGCCTGGGCGCCGGCATGCAGGGCCGCGATGTCGGCATGGCCTTCGACCGCATCCAGCGTCGCCGCGCGCAGGGCCGCCGCGCTTTCCTGCACCGCCGCGCCGGGCCGGCGGCCGGCGCGCGCCAGCCACCAGGGCGCCACGGCACAGCACAGCAGCAAGGCCGCGGCCACCACCAGCGCGGCGGCCGGAATCCAGGCCCCCATGACCGCGGTCAGGATGGCGCCGCCCACCAGCGCCACCGCAACCGGCGCCAGCACGAACAGGAACACCGTATCCAGCGCGTCGACGTCGCTGGTCAGCCGCGCCACCAAGTCGCCGCCGCGGTAGCGCGCCAGTTGGCGCGGCGTCAGGCGCACCAGCGAGCGGAATACCGAGGCCCGCAGATCGGCCAGCAGGCGCAGCGTGGCGGCGTGGCCGGCCAGCCGTTCACCGTAGCGCGAGGCGATGCGGATGAACGACAGGCCGCGCACCAGCGACGACGGCACGAACAGATTGAACACCGCGCCCGCGCCGGCCAGCGCCGCCCCGGTCAGGAACCAGCCCGACACCCCGAGCAGGCCCACGCCCGCCGCCACGGTCAGCAGCGACAGCGCCAGGGCCAGCGCCAGCGCGCCTTTGCGGCGCGCGTACAAGCGGAACAGTAAGCGCCACAGGCTCATGCCGGCTGCAACTCCCGCAGGCGGCCCTGCTCCAGCATCCATTGCCGCGGCAGGCGCCGCGCCACCGCGTCGGCATGCGTGGCCAGCAGCAAGGTGCGTCCCTGCGCGAAAGCCAGGACCTCGTCGAGCACGCGCGCCTGCGTCGCCGCATCCAGGTGGGCGGCAGGCTCGTCCAGCAGGATCAGCCCGGGGTCGCGCAGGAACAGGCGCGCCAGCGCCACACGCTGCGCCTGCCCTCCCGACAGGCCATGGCCGCGGCTGCCCAGCGGCGTGTCCAGGCCGCGCGGCAAAGCCTGCGCGAACTCCATGACGCAGGCGCGGCGCGCCGCCTCCTCGACCAGCGCGGCACTGGCGCCAGGCCGCGCCAGGCGGATGTTGTCGGCGATCGAACCGGCGTACAGATAAGGCCGTTGACCGATCAGCACCACGCGTTCGCGCAGCGCGGCTTCGTCCCAGTCGGCCAACGGCACGCCGTCCAGCGCGATGGCGCCGGCGCCGTCGCGCAAGCGCGCCAGCAACTCCAGCAAGGTCGTCTTGCCGGCGCCGCTGGCGCCGCGCAATGCGACGTGCGCGCCGGCGTCCAGCTGCAGGGCGGCTTCGCGCAGCACCGGCGCGGGGCGGCCCGGCTGCGTCACGGTCAGGCCGCTCGCGGCCAGGCGCGCCGCGCCGCGCGCCAAGGCCGGCGCCTGGGCCGGCGGTGCGGGCTCAACCCCGGGCGAGGGCAGGCCGTCGAAGGTGCGCGCGATCTGCGCCACCGCGGCGCGCGCGGCCGCCCGGTCGTGGTAATGAGCGGCGAACTGGCGCAACGGCCCGTATACCTCGGGAGCCAGCAACAGGCAGAAGAACCCGCCCTGCAAGGTCAGCACCGATGCCCGCACATCGAGAAAGCCCAGGTAGGTCAGGCCGATATAGACCGCCACGCCGGCCACGCCCTGCGCCGCGAAGAACTCCAGCACGGCCGAGGACAGGAAAGCGATGCGCAGCACCGCCATCGTGCGCTGGCGCAAGGCGTCGCTGGCCGCCACGACCGACTGCTCCTCGGCCTCGGCGCGGCCATACAGCTTCAGCGTGGCCAGGCCGCGCAAGCGGTCGGCGAAGAACCCCGACAGCCGCGCAAACGCCTGCAGGTGACGGCGGCTGGCCGCCTCCGCCCCCCACCCCACCAGCGCCATGAACAGGGGGATCAGCGGCGCGCTCACCAGCAGCAGCAGGCCGGTGATCACATCGACCGGCAGCACCACGACCGCGAAGGCGACCGGCAGCACCGCCGCCGCGCCCATGGCGGGCAGGTACTTGGCGAAGAAGGCGTCCAGCGCCTCGACCTGCTCGACCATGGCGCTGGCCAGTTCGCCCGAGGCGCGCTGGCGCGACCATTGAGGGCCCAGGGCCAGCAAGCGCGCGAACAGCGCCTCGCGCACCTGGCGCTTGATGCGCTCGGCCGCCGCGGCGCCGGCGCGCTCGCCCAGCCAGGCCAGCGCGGCGCGCGCCAGCATGAGGGCCGAGATCGCGACAATGGAGGTGGCCAGCTCGGCGCGTGCCGCGCCCTGCACGATGGCCTGGTCCAGCACGCGGGCCAGCAGCCAGGCCTGGATGACCAACAGCACGCCGCCGATCAGCGGCGCGGCGCCGGCAACCGTCAGCGGCACGCGCGCCGCGCGCGCCCGCATCGCCAGCCAGCGCGAATGCTCGCGGGGCGGTTTGTTCAGCGCGGCGGCGGGATCATGCTCGATACCGGAAGCGCCGCTCACTCGTCAGCCGGCTTCTTGTAGGGATCGTGCGCATGGCCTTCGCGCAACTCGAACCACATCGCATTCAGGATGCCGAACGCACACGCCAGGCTCAGGCCAAGAATCCAAGAGAAATACCACATGACTGGCTCCTGATCAGTACGAGTTGGGCGTGCCGTCCACCGAGTCTTCGGTGACCTTGCCGCGCATGACGCGATATACCCAGGCCGTGTAGACCGTGATGATCGGCAGGAAGAACGCCACCGCCAGCAGCATGATCCACAACGTCAGCAGGCTGGACGACCCGTCCCAGACCGTCAGCCCGGCGCCGGGCCGGCTCGACGACGGCATGATGAACGGAAACAGCGCGAAGCCGACCGTGAGGATGATGCCAGCGATCGACACCGACGAAGCGAGAAAGGCGAGTACGTTGGCGCGCGCGCTGAGCAGCACGAAGGCAAGCAGCGCGCCGCCCACGCCCAGCGCCGGGGCGATCCAGGTCAGCGGCCATTTCTCGTAGTTGGCCATCCAGCCGCCGGCCTGCAGCTCCACGGTCTTGAGCATGGGGTTGGACGGCGCATGCATGTCCACCGCGCTGGTGATCACGTGCCCGTCCAGGCCATAGGCCACCCAGAAGCCGCCCGCCACGAACAGCGCGGCCGTGGCCAGCGCCGCCAGGCGGCCCCAGTTGCGCGCCCGCGAGGACACCGGGTCATGCGTGCGCCAGGCCAGCAGCACGCCGCCATGCATCACCATCATCGCCACGCTGACCAGGCCGGCCAGCAGCGCGAAAGGCTTGAAGAGCTGGTAGAAGTGGCCTTCGTATTCGGGCCGCAGCGTCGCCGCGTCGAAGCCGAACGGCACGCCGAGGATGATATTGCCCATCGCCACGCCGAACACCAGCGCGGCCACCACGCCGCAGAAGCACAGCACCGCGTCCCAGCGGCTGCGCCAGCGCGTGCCCTCCATCTTGCTGCGGTACTTGAAACCCACCGGCCGCAGGATCAGGGCGATGAGGACCAGCATCATGGCCAGGTAAAAGCCCGAGAACGAGGCCGCATACAGCAGCGGCCAGGCCGCGAAGATCGCCCCGCCGGCGGTGATCAGCCAGACCTGGTTGCCTTCCCATACCGGGCCGACCACGTTGAGCACCACGCGCCGCTCGACATCGGTCTTGGCGACCAGCGGCAGAAGCGCCGCCACGCCCAGATCGAAACCGTCCATCACGGCGAAGCCGATCAGCAGCGCGCCCAGCAGCAGCCACCAGAGCACGCGCAGGGTGGCGTAGTCGAAAGGAATCAAGCTATCCATGTGCGTTCTCCCCCATCAATACGCATCGACGGCCGCCTGGACCGGATCGGCGCGCCGGCCGGCCGGCTCGCTCGCCTCGCCTTTCGGCCCGGCCTTGACGGCATGCAGCATCACCTTGACGCCTATCACCAGCAGCACCGTATAGAGCACCAGGAAAATGGCCAGGCTGATCGCCAGGTCGGTGATGGTCAGGCCGGATGCCGCATAGTAGGTCGGCAGCACGCCCTCGATCACCCAGGGCTGGCGGCCGTACTCGGCCACGAACCAGCCACTCTCGATCGCCACCCATGGCAGCGGCAGGCTCCACAACGCCACCTTGAGCAGGCCGGGCCGGCTGTCCAGGCGCCCGCGCGAAGCCAGCCAGAACGCCACGCCGAAGAACAGGATCAGGTAGAAGCCCACCGCCACCATGACGCGGAACGCCCAGAACAGCGGCGCCACGTTCGGCACCGTGTCGAGCGCCGCCTGCGCGATCTGTTCGTCGGTGGCCTTGGACAGGTCGGGCTGGTAGCGCTTGACCAGCAGGGCGTAGCCCAGATCCGGCCAGGTGCGCTCGAACAGCATGCGCGCGTCGACGTCCTTGGGATTGGCGCGAACGCGCTGCAGCGCCTCGTAGGCGGTAATGCCCTCGCGGATGCGCACCTCCGCGCGCCGCACCAGGTCGTCGATGCCCAGCAGCGGCGTGGTCAGCGAACGCGTACCGATCAGCCCCATGACGTACGGAATGGAAATCGCGAACTCGTTCCTGCGCTCTTCCTGGTTGGGAATGGCGATCAGGTTGAACGAGGCCGGCGCCGGCTCGGTATGCCACATGGCCTCGATGGCCGCGATCTTCATTTTCTGGTGTTCGGTGGTGAGATAACCGCTTTCGTCGCCCAGCACCACCACAGACAGCGCCGAAGCCAGGCCGAAGCTGGCCGCCACCGCCATCGAACGCTTGGCCAGGTCGATGTGGCGGCCCTTGAGCAGGTACCAGGCGCTGATCGACATCACGAACATCGCGCCCGCCACGTAGCCGGCGCTGACCGTATGCACGAACTTGGCCTGCGCCACCGGGTTGAGCAGCACGGCGGCGAAGTCGGTCATTTCCATGCGCATGGTGTCCGGATTGAACATCGCGCCCACCGGGTTCTGCATCCAGCCGTTGGCGATCAGGATCCAGAGCGCCGAGAAGTTGGTGCCGAACGCCACCAGCCAGGTCACCACCAGGTGGCCGACCTTGGACAGGCGGTTCCAGCCGAAGAAGAACAGGCCGACGAAGGTGGCCTCGAGGAAGAACGCCATCAGGCCCTCGAGCGCCAGCGGCGCGCCGAAGATATCGCCGACGTAGTGGCTGTAGTAGGACCAGTTCATGCCGAACTGGAATTCCATGGCCACGCCGGTGGCCACGCCCAGGGCGAAGTTGATGCCGAACAGCGTGCCCCAGAACATCGTCATTCGCTTCCAGATCTGGCGGCCGGTCATGACGTACACGCTTTCCATGATGGCCAGGATGAACGACAGGCCGAGCGTGAGGGGAACGAACAGGAAGTGGTATAGCGCGGTCGCGGCAAACTGGAATCGCGACAGGTTGACGACATCGAGGTCAATCATGGAGACGCTCCCAGACGGTAGGCCGGCCCGGACAGCCGACATGGCCTCCCGGCTCGCTCGCAGGCCATGATAAGGGCGTTACGTACAACTTCATAGGGATGATCCTCAACAAACAACAGCCAGATTCAATCCTTGCCGCGCAGCTTGCCGGCAAAACCCAGCACTTTCTGCACTTTTGAACCCAGTTTCATGAGATTTTGCAGCGTTTCTGGCGGCAGGCGCTGCACCTCGTCGAACCATCCCGTGGACAGCTCGATCAGCTCCAGCATCTCGTGCATGCGCTGCTGGGCATAGACTTGCGCCTCGTCGGCCGGCCGCTCCAGCAAGGTGTCGCGCAACAGCGTAAGGGTGGGATCGATTTCGCGCTTGCGCTTCTCTTCCATCAGGATGCGGAAAATTTCCCAAACATCCTTGGGCGTCTCGAAGTAATCGCGCCGGTCGCCGACCTGGTGCATCAGCTTGACCAGCCGCCACGACTGCAGCTCCTTCAGGCCCATGCTGACGTTGGAACGCGAAAAGCCCAGCGCCTCGGCGATGTCGTCGGCGTGCAGGGCCTTGGGCGACAGGAACAGCAGGGCATAGATCTGCCCCACGGTGCGGTTCACGCCCCAGCGGCTACCCATTTCGCCAAAATGCAGCACGAACCGTTCGGTTTGGGGAGAAAGCGCCACGACAATATTTGTTACGTTGATTTCAGAAATTCCTGAAATTATCGAACTTCCTGAATGGAAAGGCAAGGCCACGGCCGCGGCCATCTTGGCAGACCCTAGCCTTGCGGGCGCTTGCGCAAACGCAAACGCCGCCTGACGGCGGCGTTTTCCTGGTTCGACTTGGGCTTGCGCCGTCAGAAAACGTACTGCAGCGTGGCAAGCGCGACGCGCGGCTCGCCGTAGCGGATCTGGCCGGCGCTGGTGGCCGAGGCGAAGTAAGTCTTGTCGGCCAGGTTGCGCACCGCCAGCCGCCAGTCCCAGGCTCCGGTGCGGTAGCCGAGCATGGCGTCCAGGCGCCCATAGTCGGGCAAGCGGACCGCGTTGGCATTGTCGGCGTAGCGCGCACCCACGAAGGTCACCCCGGTTTCACCGTACCAGCCCTGTGGCGGCCGGTAGGACAGAAACAGGCTGCCGTTGAGGCGCGCCACGTTGCGCACGCGCTTGCCGGCCTGCCCATTGTTGTCGCGGACGATGGAGGCGCTCTGCACGCCCAGGCCGCCGCGCACGCGCCAGTGCCCGGCTAGCTGTGAACTGTCAATAGGTTGTATTCGTCCAGGTTGAGTCTGGAGATGGGTACAGCGCGCCCGATGCCTTGGTGGGGTCGATGCCAGTTGTAGTGGTGTAGCCAGGATTTCATGGCATCGGCTCGGTGTTGGGAGTTCTGGTAGGTGTGAGCGTAAGCCCACTCACGCAAGGCCGACTGGATGAAGCGTTCGGCCTTGCCATTGGTCTGTGGGCGGTAAGGTCGGGTAAAGCGGTGCTTGATGCCCAGCTCATGGCACAGCGCGGCGAAGGCGCGGCTGCGAAAGGCCGAGCCATTGTCGGTGAGCAAGCGCTGGATGGTCACGCCCAGGCGCTGGTAGTAGGCCACTGCGTCCTTGAGGAACTGGACGGCGCTGGGGAAGCGCTCGTCGGGGTGGATGTCGGTGAAGGCCACGCGGGCGTGGTCATCGATGGCCACGAAGACGAAGTCCCAGCCGGCCCCCTCAACGGTATCGCGTCGGTTGCCCGTGACCCGGTGGCCAGGGCGCTGGATACGTCCCAGCTTCTTGATGTCGATGTGCAGCAGATCGCCGGGGGCCTGATGCTCGTAGCGCACCACCGGCTCGGCCGGCTCCAGGTCGGCCAGGTGCGACAGACCGGCGCGGGCCAGGACGCGGCTGACGGTGCTGGCTGACACGCCCAGCGCCTGGGCGATGCGCGCTTGGGTCAGCCGCTTGCGGCGCAGCTCCACGATAGCCAGCGCCTTGGCCGGCGCAATCGCTCGGGGCGAGACCGTCGGGCGCGAGGACGCATCGGCCAAGCCCGCCTGGCCCTGAGCCAGGAAGCGGCCCAGCCATTTGCGCACAGTCGGCGCGGTGACCCCATAGGCGCGGGCCGCTTCAGGCACACAAACTTGATGGGCGATCAATTGCTGGACCATTTCGAGTCGACGTAGGAAGGTCAATCGGGCATGCTTATGGGTGTTCATCCGGCCGGGCTCCTTGAGTGAACTGGGGGGTTGGCGATTTCCAGTTTCTCAAATCCGGTTCGGATGAACCATGCATACAACCTATTGAATCTTCACACCTAGCCCGCCACTTCCTGATTCAATGGCAGGCATACCGGCGCGGCGGCGCGCCGATCCGCGCATACTGGCCGAAAAAGTTTTCATATAACCTGAGAAATCGGCCTATAATCCCCGCATGCTCCAGCCCACCCCCACGCTTACCGACCAGGTCGCCGGACAACTGGCCCGCGCCATCGCCGATGGCGCCTACGCCGTGGGCGCCAAGCTGCCGACCGGCCGTGCGCTGGCGCAGCAGTACGGCGTGAGCGCCGCGGTCATCCGCGAGGCGACCGAGCGCCTGCGCGCCCAGGGCCTGGTGCAAAGCCGGCAGGGCTCGGGCTGTACCGTGGTGGCCCGCACGCCGGCCGGCGGCTTTCAGGTGCCCGCGGGCGGCCTGGACCGCGCGCATCTGGCGCGGGTGTACGAGCTGCGCATGGAGCTCGAAGGCGGGGCTGCCGCACTGGCGGCGCGCCGTCGCGGCGCCGCCGACCTCGACCGCATGCGGCAGGCCTTGCAGGCGCTGCAGCGCGAGCCCATCGAACCCGAGCAGGGCGTGGTCCACGACGTGGGTTTCCACGTGGCCATCGCCACGGCGACCGCCAATCCCTATTACCTGCAGTTGCTGCAATACCTCAACCTGCAATTGCGCCAGGCGGTGGAGACCGCGCGCGCCAATACGCGGCGCCAGGGCGACCCTGTGCACGCGGTGCACGAAGAACACCTGGCGATCTACCGCGCCATCGAACGCGGCGAGCCCGAGGCGGCGCGCGCGGCGGCGCAACACCATCTGCTGGGCGCGGCGGCGCGCCTGCAGCTCGACATGAACCTTTGACCGTGCGGCCCCGACCATGAGTGCATCCGAATTTCCGCAACGATTGACGCAGGCGCTGGGCGCCGATGTGGTGGCGACCAGCCCGGCCGATATCGAACCCTGGCTGAGCGACTGGCGCGGCATCTACCGAGGCCAGGCCCAGGCGGTGGTGCGGCCGCGCACGACCGACGAAGTGGCGCGCTGCCTGGCGCTGTGCCAGCAGGCGGGCGTGCCGGTGGTGCCGCACGGCGGCAATACCGGCCTGTGCGGCGGCGCCACGCCGGACGCCGCGCAGGCCAACGTGGTGCTCAGCCTGGAGCGCATGAACGCGATCCGCGCGCTGGATACCGTGGCCAACACCATGGTGGCCGAGGCCGGCTGCATTCTGGGCAACCTGCGCCGCGCCGCCCAGGACGCCAACCGCCTGCTGCCGTTGTCGCTGGCGGCCGAGGATTCTAGCCAGATCGGCGGCAACGTCGCCACCAACGCCGGCGGCGTCAACGTGGTGCGCTACGGGATGGCGCGCGAACTGGTGCTGGGCCTGGAGGCGGTGCTGCCCAACGGCGAAGTCCTGCACGGCCTGCGCACGCTGCGCAAGGACAACACCGGCTACGACCTCAAGCAGCTGCTGATCGGCTCCGAAGGCACGCTGGGCGTGATCACCGCAGTGGCGCTGCGGCTGTTTCCGCGCGCCGACACGCGCACGGTGGTGCTGGCGGCGGTCGAGTCGCCGCGCCAGGCGCTGCAGCTGTACGAGCTGCTGTTCGAGCAATGCGGCGCGCGCCTGCAGGCCTTCGAGTACTTCAGCGGCGATTGCCTGGACCTGGTGCTCACGCATGTCGACGGCTTGCACGAGCCGTTCGCGCAGCGCTATCCCGCCTACGTGCTGGTCGAGCTGGCCGACACGATCGACGAGGCCGCGCTCAACGCCCTGGTCGAGGAGGTGATCGGTGCGGCGCTGGAGCGCGAGTTGTGCCTGGATGCGGCCGTGTCGGCTTCGCTGGCGCAATTGCAGACGCTGTGGCGCCTGCGCGAGGAAATCTCGGAGGCGCAGCGCGCCGACGGGCCGCACCTCAAGCACGACGTGTCGCTGCCGATCGAGCGCATTCCCGAATTCATGGAAACGGCCGAGGCGCGCGTGCGCGAACGCTATCCCGATATTCGGCCGTTCATCTTCGGCCATTTCGGCGACGGCAATCTCCACTACAACCTGTCGCGTCCGGCGGGCGCGCCGCGCGAGTGGGCGGCCGAGCAGGGCGATGCCGTGACCGACCTGGTGCTCGACGAGGTGCTGCGCTATGGCGGCAGCATCAGCGCCGAGCATGGCATCGGCCAGCTCAAGCGCGACCACTTCCTGCACAGCAAGGATCCGCTCGAACTGCGGCTGATGCGCGAGATCAAGCGGGTGCTGGATCCGGCCGGCATCATGAATCCGGGCAAGCTGCTGTAGCCCCGCGCGAGCCGCCCGCATGCGGGCGGCGGCCGTCGTACGACTTTGCTGTGCCGGGCGCCCCTTGGGGCGCCCGTTGTCCTACCCGTAGCCCTTACCTTGGAAGAGATCCATGCACGCGAACTTCATTGACGGCGCCTGGCTGGACGGCGTCGACGCTCGGCCCAATATCAACCCCTCCAATCTGGCCGACGTGGTCGGCGACTACGCCCAGGCCGACGCCGCCCAGGCCGGCATGGCGATCGCGGCCGCCAGCGCGGCGGCCCATGCATGGGCCCGCAGCACCGGGCAGCGCCGCGCCGACGTGCTGGATGCCGTGGGCACCGAGTTGCTGGCGCGCAAGGAAGAGCTGGGGCGGCTGCTGTCGCGCGAAGAAGGCAAGACCCTGCCCGAAGGCGTAAGCGAGGTCACCCGCGCGGGCCACATCTTCAAATTCTTCGCCGGCGAGGCCTTGCGCATCCAGGGCGAGAAGCTGCCCATGACGCGCCCCGGCATCGAGGTCGACGTCACGCGCGAGCCGGTGGGCGTGGTGGGCATCATCGCGCCCTGGAATTTCCCGATCGCCATCCCGGCCTGGAAGATCGCGCCCGCGCTGGCCTACGGCAACACCGTGGTGTTCAAGCCGGCCGACCTGGTGCCGGGCAGCGCCTGGGCGCTGGCCGAGATCCTCAGCCGCGCCGGCCTGCCCGCCGGCGTGTTCAACCTGGTGATGGGGCGCGGCAGCGTGGTGGGCCAGGCGATCCTGGACGACCGGCGCGTCAATGCCATCAGCTTCACCGGCTCGGTGGCGACCGGCCGCCGCGTGGCCGAGGCCGCCATCGGCCGCATGGCCAAGGTGCAGCTGGAGATGGGCGGCAAGAACCCGCTGGTGGTGCTGAACGACGCCGACCTGAAGGTGGCCGTCGACTGCGCGGTCAACGGCGCGTTCTTTTCCACCGGCCAGCGCTGTACCGCGTCGAGCCGGCTCATCGTGCAGAAAGGCATCTACCCGCGTTTCGTCGAGGCGGTGCGGGAGCGCCTGCAGGGCCTGAAGGTCGACGATGCGCTGGCGCCGGGCACCGACATCGGGCCGGTGGTCGACCGCAGCCAGTTCGACCAGAACCTGGCCTACATCGCCATCGGACGAGAAGAGGGGGCGCAGCTGGCCTGGGGAGGCGAGCCGCTCAAGCGCGCCAATGAGGGGTATTACCTGGCTCCGGCCTTGTTCGTCGATTGCGACAACAGCCTGCGCATCGCGCGCGAGGAGATCTTCGGCCCGGTCGCGGCGGTGATTCCGGTCGACAGCTACGAGCAGGCGCTGGAAGTGGCCAACGATACGGAGTTCGGGTTGTCGTCGGGCATCGTCACCACCTCGCTGCGGCACGCCACGCATTTCAAGCGCGAATCGCAGGCCGGCATGGTCATGGTCAACTGCCCCACCGCGGGGGTGGACTATCACGTGCCGTTCGGCGGCCGCAAGGGGTCCAGCTACGGGCCGCGCGAACAGGGCCGCCATGCGGCCGAGTTCTACACCTCGGTCAAGACCGCCTACACGGCGGCCTGACCCGCATGGCCCGGCTCGGCGAGCCGGGCCATGCCCGGCGCTCAGGTCCGGTGATAGACCTCGGCGCCCTTCTTGACGAACTCCACCGCCTTTTCCTGCATGCCCTGCTGCAGCGCGTCCTTTTCGCTGACGCCCTGCGCCGCGGCATAGTCGCGCACATCCTGCGTGATCTTCATGCTGCAGAAATGCGGCCCGCACATCGAGCAGAAGTGCGCCACTTTCATCGAGTCCTTGGGCAGGGTCTCGTCGTGGAACTCCTTGGCGGTGTCCGGATCCAGGCCCAGGTTGAACTGGTCGTCCCAGCGGAACTCGAAGCGCGCCTTCGACAGCGCGTTGTCGCGGATGGCCGCGCCCGGATGTCCCTTGGCCAGGTCGGCGGCATGGGCGGCGATCTTGTAGGTGATGATGCCGTCCTTGACGTCCTTCTTGTTGGGCAGGCCCAGGTGCTCCTTGGGCGTCACGTAGCACAGCATGGCCGTGCCGTACCAGCCGATCAGGGCCGCGCCGATGCCCGAGGTGATGTGGTCGTAGCCGGGCGCGATGTCGGTGGTCAGCGGGCCCAGGGTATAGAACGGCGCCTCGTCGCAATGCTTGAGCTGCAGTTCCATGTTTTCCTTGATCATCTGCATCGGCACGTGGCCGGGGCCTTCGATCATGACCTGCACGTCGTGCTTCCAGGCCACCTGGGTCAGCTCGCCCAGGGTCTTGAGCTCGGCGAACTGCGCCTCGTCGTTGGCGTCGTAGCCCGAGCCGGGGCGCAGGCCGTCGCCCAGCGAGAAGCTGACGTCGTAGGCCTTCATGATTTCACAGATTTCCTCGAAGCGCTCGTACAGGAAGCTCTCCTTGTGGTGCGCCAGGCACCACTTGGCCATGATCGAGCCGCCGCGCGAGACGATGCCGGTCATGCGGTCGGCCGTCATGGGGATGAAGGGCAGGCGCACGCCGGCATGGATCGTGAAGTAGTCCACGCCTTGCTCGGCCTGCTCGATCAGCGTATCGCGGAAGATTTCCCAGGTCAGTTCCTCGGCCTTGCCGTCGACCTTCTCCAGCGCCTGGTAGATCGGCACCGTGCCGATCGGCACCGGCGAATTGCGGATGATCCATTCGCGCGTTTCGTGGATGTGCTTGCCGGTCGACAGGTCCATGACCGTATCGCCGCCCCAGCGGATCGCCCAGGTCATCTTCTCGACTTCCTCGCCGATGCCGGAGCTGACGGCCGAGTTGCCGATGTTGGCGTTGATCTTCACCAGGAAATTGCGGCCGATGATCATCGGTTCGATTTCCGGGTGGTTGATGTTGGCCGGGATGATGGCGCGGCCGCGCGCGACTTCCTCGCGGACGAATTCGGGCGTGATGGCCGACGGGAGGGCGGCGCCGAACGACTGGCCGGGGTGCTGGCGCAGCAGGCGCTTGGCCAGTTTCTCGCCATCCGGGCCGCTGGCGCGCAGCGTTTCCAGGTAGTGTTCGCGGCGCAGGTTTTCGCGCAGCGCGATGAATTCCATTTCGGGCGTGACGATGCCGCGGCGCGCATAGTGCATCTGCGTCACGTTGGCGCCGGCGCGCGCGCGGCGCGGGGGGCGCTGCAGGTCGAAGCGCATCGCCGTCAGCTTCGGATCGGTCAGGCGCTCCTTGCCGTAGTCGCTGGTCGGGCCATCCAGCACTTCGGTGTCGCCGCGTTCTTCGATCCAGGCCCGGCGCAGGGCCGGCAGGCCGCGGCGGATGTCGATGCTGGCCTGCGGGTCGGTGTACGGGCCGCTGGTATCGTAGACGGTCAGGGGCGGGTTCTTCTCGCCGCCGAACATGGTGGGCGTGTCGGCCTGCTCGATCTCGCGAAACGGCACGCGGATATCCGGGCGCGAGCCGGTTTCGTAGACTTTGCGGGATTTGGGCAACGGCGCGACGGCGGCTGCGTCGACCTCGGCCGTGGCGGCCAGGAACGTGGGGTTGGCGTTCATGGAAAGCTCCAATCAAGAAGGTTTGGAGCCGAATCGGGATGGATTCCGCGCTGGCGCAAGGGCCGGCAACTGGAATACGCTCCCAGCATCGGCATTATCCGTACTGGTACGAAGGGACTCTCTCAACACGCTGCCGGCCTTGAAGGCGGGACAGCGAGTACCCCTGCGTGATCCTGGAGTATAGGCCGTATTGCGTCTTTACATCTGGAAGCAGTCTCGACTATCGGCCTTGCGTGGGGACCTGTACACTTTTTTGTAACGCCGTGGCCAGCGCGTCCGGCGCGTCAGCCTCTCTGCAAACTGAAGAAGGAAACCATCATGCAACTGACCATTCGCAAACTGGCTTACACGCTGGCTTTTTCCACGCTGGTGCTGGCCGGATGCACCACCGCGTCCAAGAAGACCGACGGCCAGGCGGCCACGCCGGCGGACCAGGCTTCCTCGCAGCAGGCGAGCGCGGCGTCGGTCGAGTTCTACGTGGCTCAGGCCAAGGCCGGCGACGGCCTGATGGAAGTCAAGGTGCCGGATGGTTCGCTCTACATGCAACGGCAGCCGGTCCTGACTCGCGCCGATCTCACCGAGGCGGCCGCGCTGGTCGACCGCCAGGGCCAGAACTTCGTGGGCCTGCGTTTCACCGAGGCGGGCGCCCGCAAGCTGAATGACATCAGCAGCAAGAATATCGGCAATATGCTGGCATTGGTGATCGATCGCGAACTGGTCGCCGCCCCGCGCATCGCCGAGCCCCTGAACCGCGGCGTGCTGGCCTTCGGCGTGCCGTCGGCCAAGGCGGCCTCGGAAATCGCCGCCAAGATCCGTGGCGACGCCGGCGCGCCCGCGGCCGGCGTGCCGGCCGCGCCGGCCCCCAAGCCGGCTCCCAAGCCTTGAGCCCGGGCCGGCCGTTCGCGGCCGGCCGGCGCAAACCGGGACAGCCTTGCGGGGCTGCCTTTTTCATGGATGGGCAAGCCGTGGGGCGGCCGTGCCCGTCGCCCGCCATGGCGTCGGCGAGCGTGTTGTACAGTGCCCCCCTATGCTTACCACCTCTGATCCCTTGCCCCATCCCTTGCCCCATCCCTTGCTGCACGATGGCGTCGTGGCGGCCGTGGTGCGGCTGTGCGCCGACGCCACCCTCGACTTTCCCGCGCGTTGCGCCCGCCTGGAAGCGGCCATCCGCGCCTGCACGCGCGACCAGATCATCGAGCACCTGCAGCACGGCGGCGTGATTTCCGAATGCATCGGCCACGATTCGTCGGAAGAGAAACTGCTGGCCAAGTACAGCGATGTGCTGCTGGCGTGCGCGCTGGGCGAGCTCGGTTTCCAGGCCCGGGTGCTGGCCGAGCGCAGCGATGCCGCGGACGTCTATGCGGAATGCGGCGACCAGCGCATCGTGGGCGATGGCAAGATCTTCCGCCTGAGCCGCACGGCCCTCAATCCCAAGGACTACAAGGTGCCGTCGCTGAAGAAGTGGCGCCAGGGTGTCGGCTACAGCGCCGATTATTCGGTGCTGCTGGCGCCGTCGTTCCAGTATCCGTTGAGCCGCAGCCAGCTGTACGCGCAGGCGATTGACAACAATGTGCTGCTGCTGTCGTTCGAGCAACTGGCATTCCTGGTGCGGCACCACCAGCCCGGCCGCGATTATCGTCCGCTGTGGGAGTACGCAGGCACGCGCGCAGGCCAGGATACGGCGGCCTGGAAAGAGGCGCGTCAGTACTGGCATGGGCTGAACCAGCTGGTGGCCCGCCTGGCGGGCCAGACCGAGCAGGCGCTGCGCGACAGCTATGCCGCGCGGCGCCAGCTGCTGCAGCGCCAGTTCGACGACGAGATCGCCCACTGGGACGCCGAGGCGCAGCGCATACGCGGTCTCAGCCGCGAGCAGGCCATTGCGGAACTGCTGGTCAGCAAGAAGATCCAGGCCCGCGTGGACCTGATGCGCGGGGCGCAGCGCCAGCTGACCCTGCAACTGGACGATGCGCGCGCCTAGGCGCGCCTGGCGCTAGTTGTCGATTCTCAATAGGTTATTCACATCTGGGATACGCGTGATGGGTGGCTGATGTCCGAGAGCGGAGTGTGGCCGATACCAGTTGTAGCGGTCAATGAAGGGCTGCAAGGCAGCCTGTCGTTCGGCTGAGCTCGTGTAGGGCCTGGCGTATGCCCACTCCCGTAAGCAGGTCTGCACGAGGCGCTCGGCCTTGCCGTTGGTCTTGGGGGTGTAGGGGCGGGTGCGGATGTGACGGATTCCCAGCTCCACGCACACCGCCCGAAAGGTCCTGGAGACGTAGCCGCTGCCGTTGTCGGTCATCACGCGGTCGATGCGCACGCCCAGACTGGCGTAGTAGGCGGTGGCTTGGCGCAGGAACTCAGCGCACTGATCGCCGCCTTCATCGTCGAGGATGCGAGCAAAGGACACGCGCGAGAAGTCATCGATGGCCAGGTGCACAGCGTCCCAGCCAATGCCGCGGTTGCGGTTCTGGGCCCGATCGCCGGTGATGCGATGGCCCACGCCCCGGATGCGGCCCAGCCGCTTGGTGTCGATGTGCAGCAGCTCGCCTGGGCTGGCGCGTTCATAGCGGCGCACCGGCGCCGGCGGCTCCAACGAGGCGAGTCGACTCAGGCCGATGCGTTCCATATACCGCGCCACGGTGGCCAGGCTGCGGCCGGCTTCACGCGCGATGCGCCACAGCGGCAGACGCTGGCGGCGCTGCTGGGCGAAGTGCTCAACCTGCTCGGGCGCACAGGCCTTCGGGCTGCGGTGCGGGCGAGAACTGCGGTCAAGCAGGCCGTCCAGACCTTCGCTTCGGAAGCGGGCAAGCCACTTGTAACCGGTGCGCAGGCTCACCCCTGCCGCCTGGCTGGCCTGCCTCATCGTCCAGTTCTGTTGCATCACCCTGTTAACAAGAAGGGCTCGACCTAGTTGTGAACTGTCAATAGGTTGTATTCGTCCAGGTTGAGTCTGGAGATGGGTACAGCGCGCCCGATGCCTTGGTGGGGTCGATGCCAGTTGTAGTGGTGTAGCCAGGATTTCATGGCATCGGCTCGGTGTTGGGAGTTCTGGTAGGTGTGAGCGTAAGCCCACTCACGCAAGGCCGACTGGATGAAGCGTTCGGCCTTGCCATTGGTCTGTGGGCGGTAAGGTCGGGTAAAGCGGTGCTTGATGCCCAGCTCATGGCACAGCGCGGCGAAGGCGCGGCTGCGAAAGGCCGAGCCATTGTCGGTGAGCAAGCGCTGGATGGTCACGCCCAGGCGCTGGTAGTAGGCCACTGCGTCCTTGAGGAACTGGACGGCGCTGGGGAAGCGCTCGTCGGGGTGGATGTCGGTGAAGGCCACGCGGGCGTGGTCATCGATGGCCACGAAGACGAAGTCCCAGCCGGCCCCCTCAACGGTATCGCGTCGGTTGCCCGTGACCCGGTGGCCAGGGCGCTGGATACGTCCCAGCTTCTTGATGTCGATGTGCAGCAGATCGCCGGGGGCCTGATGCTCGTAGCGCACCACCGGCTCGGCCGGCTCCAGGTCGGCCAGGTGCGACAGACCGGCGCGGGCCAGGACGCGGCTGACGGTGCTGGCTGACACGCCCAGCGCCTGGGCGATGCGCGCTTGGGTCAGCCGCTTGCGGCGCAGCTCCACGATAGCCAGCGCCTTGGCCGGCGCAATCGCTCGGGGCGAGACCGTCGGGCGCGAGGACGCATCGGCCAAGCCCGCCTGGCCCTGAGCCAGGAAGCGGCCCAGCCATTTGCGCACAGTCGGCGCGGTGACCCCATAGGCGCGGGCCGCTTCAGACACACAAACTTGATGGGCGATCAATTGCTGGACCATTTCGAGTCGACGTAGGAAGGTCAATCGGGCATGCTTATGGGTGTTCATCCGGCCGAGCTCCTTGAGTGAACTGGGGGGTTGGCGATTTCCAGTTTCTCAAATCCGGTTCGGATGAACCATGCATACAACCTATTGAATCTTCACACCTAGGCCGCGGTCCAGCCGCCGTCGATGGGCAGGGTGGCGCCCGTGATGTCGCGTCCGGCATCGCTGCACAGGAAGGCGACCAGGGCCGCCACGTTTTCCATGGCGACGAAGCGGCCGGTGGGTTGGCGCGCGGCCAGGTATTCGCGTTCGGCCTGTTCCTGCGCGACGCCGTCGCGCCGCGCGATCTCGGTGATGCGGCCGACGATGGCCGGCGTGGGCGCGGTTCCCGGCGCGACGGCGTTGCTGGTGATGCCGCTGGCGGCGGTTTCCACGGCCAGCGCGCGGGTCAGTCCCAGCAGGGCGGTCTTGGTGGTGACGTAGCCGACCCGGTTGGCCGCGGCTCCCGCGCCATAGACCGACGACAGATTGATGATGCGGCCCCAGCCCTGCGCCAGCATGCCCGGCAGCGCCAGGCGGGCGAGGTGGAACGCCGCCGACAGGTTGACGGCCAGCGACTCGTCCCAGTGGGCGCGCGGCAGTTCATGGGCCGGCTCGAAATGGCGCACCACGGCGTTGTTGACCAGGATGTCCAGGCGCGGCAGCTCGGCCAGCGCCTGGGCCGCCATGGCCTCGATCTGGTCCACGTCCCGCAGGTCGGCCTGCAGCAGCAGCACCCGCACGCCGTGCTCGCGCGCCAGGGCGGCTTGCGCCTGGCGGGCGCTTTCGTTGGCCTGCAGGCAGTGCATCACGATGTCGGCGCCGGAACGGGCCAGCGTATCGGCGATGGCCAGCCCCAGTCCGGCCTCGGCGCCGGTGATCAGGGCGCAGCGCCCGTGTAGCGGGCGGGCCGGGTTCATGCCGCCTCCGGCACGAGCCCGTCGGGCGTGGGAGCGACGTCCAGCCGCACCACCTTGCCATGCAGCTCGGGCGAAGGCGCGGGGTAGCGCTGCATCACCTGTGGATCATGGCCCGGCACGATATGCGCCTCGGAGTCCGCCAGCCGCCGGACGGTGTGGTAGCCCTCCAGCATGTCGCCCACGTGGTAGACCGCCGGGAAGGGCGCGTCGTGGCCGATATTGCCGTAGAGATGGCTGGCATCGGAAGCCAGCACGCCAGCCGCGCTGCGTCCAGACGCGCACGATCTGCAGGCCGCCGGTGTGGCCGCCGACCAGGTGCAGCGACAGCCCGGGCGCCAGTTCGGTCTGGCCGTTGTGAAAGCTGACCCGGCCGGCATAGACCTTGCGCACGAACCCGACCACGTCCTCGACGTCGTAGGGGTGGCGCAACGGCCCATGGCACATGCAGCGCCCGGTGGCGTAGGCCGGCTCGGCGTCCTGCACATGGAAGGTGGCGGCGGGGAAGTCGCCCAGCGTGCCCGCGTGGTCGTAGTGCAGGTGGGTGAGGATCACGTCGCGCACCTGTGTCGCGTCGATGCCGATGAGGGCCAGGCCCTGCGCCGGGCGCATCAGCAGCTCGCGGCCGCGCTGGCGCGCCGCGTCTTCGGCGAAGCCGGTGTCCACCACATAGACCTCGTCGCCGCGGCGCAGCGCCCACACGTAGTAATCGAGATCGGATTCGGCATCGTGGAAATCCACCTTGCCCAGATAGTTGTCGGCCGCGATCCGGCCGCTATGGCGCGCGTAGCGGATGGCGTACACGTCAAAAGGCGCACAGTTCAAGGTGTCTCCTCCAGGCTGGATGACGTTTGGGATCTTATAAATATAATAGGATTGTATTATAGTAGTACGAAGTGCGGTAGCAAGTGGATGTTCCAACGCGCCGCTTTTCACTCAATGGAGACACACCATGGCATTACGGCCTGAGTTTCAAACCGAGCAGTTCCAAAAAGGCCTGGCAGTTCGCCGCGCGGTGGTCGGCGACGCGTATGTGGATAAATCGCTCAATAGCGCCGATGACCTCACGGCTTCCCTGCAGAAGCTGGTCACCGAATATTGCTGGGGCGAAGTCTGGACGCGTCCCGGCCTGGAGCGCAAGACCCGCAGCTTCCTGAACCTGGCCATGCTGATCGCTTTGAACCGGCCCAACGAGCTGCGCCTGCACCTGCGCGGCGCGATCAACAATGGGGTGACCAAGGACGAAATCGTCGAGGTCGTGCTGCAGGCGGCGATCTACTGTGGCGTACCCGCCGCGCTGGACGCCATGAAGGCGGTGCGCGAAGTGGTGGAGACGATGGAGAAAGAAGGGGCCTTCGCCTGACGCGTTGGCGAGGACAGG
Organism: Bordetella pertussis 18323; assembly: GCF_000306945.1. Classification (NCBI taxonomy): domain Bacteria; kingdom Pseudomonadati; phylum Pseudomonadota; class Betaproteobacteria; order Burkholderiales; family Alcaligenaceae; genus Bordetella; species Bordetella pertussis. Next base: position 604,463 of record NC_018518.1, read on the forward strand.
CCAGTGCCTGGACGCGCTGGCCGACAAGGAGACATCATGCAGAAACACAAGATCGCATTTCTCGGCCTGGGCGCGATGGGCCTGCCCATGGCCTGCAACCTGGTCAAGGGCGGCCATGCCGTCACCGGCTACGACCTGAATCCGTAAGCGCTGGACGCCCTGGCGCAGGCCGGCGGCCAGCGCGCCGCCAGCGCGCGCGAGGCGGCGGCCGGGGCCGCCCTGGTCATCGCCATGCTGCCAACCGCGACGCATATCCAGGCGGCGCTCGAAGGCGCCGACGGCGCCCTGCAGGGCATGGGCCCGGGCGCGCTGTTCATCAACATGTCCACCATCCTGCCCCAGGAAACCGACCTGATCGCGCAGCGCCTGGCCGAGCGCGGCATGCGCATGCTGGATTCGCCGGTCGGCCGCTCCGCCATGGAGGCGCAGCGCGGCACGCTGCTGATCCTCGCCAGCGGCAGCGCGCAGGACAAGGCGCGCGCCCGCGATGCGCTGCTGTGCATGGGCAACCAGGTCATCGATTGCGGCGAAGTGGGCGGCGGTTCGCGCGTGAAGGTGGTCAACAACTATGGGTATTTCGCTCAATGCCCTGACGGCCGAGGCCCTGACCCTGGCCGAGGCCAGCGGCCTGAGCGTCGAGCTGGCCCTGGAGGTCATGCGCGGGACCATCGCCGGCCTGGGGCATATGAACATCACCTATCCGAACAAGGTGCTGCGCGGCGACCTGTCGGCGGGTTTCCAGGTCGACCTGGCGCACAAGGACCTGGGCCTGGCGCTCGAACTGGCGGCGCGCAGCCGAGCCTGCGTACCGATGGGCAGCGCGGCATTCCAGTCCTATACGGCGGCGCGCGCGCAGGGCCGTGGCGGACAGGATTACAGCGCGATCTACCCGGTCATGCGCAGCCTGTCGGGATTGCCCGAGGCGTTGCCTTACCAGGTGGATACGCCGGTCGAGGCCGATCCGTTCGGGGCGGCGGCACGCTGAGCGCGCCGCGCGGGGCTTACTCGGCCGTCGCGGCAGCGTCGGCCAGCGAGTCCTGCAGGATGGCGATGGCCACGCTGGCGGCATTGCGCACGTGCAGGCTGCCCGCCTTGCGGGCAGCCTTGCCGTCGCGCGCCACCAGGGCCTGCAGCAGGTTCGACAGCTCGGCCACGCTGTGCTTGGCGCGGCCCGGCGCCTGCATGGACGTCGAGCGCAGCAGCATGACGCGCGAGTTGAGCAGACGCAGGGTGGTGGTCAGCGCCTCGTTGCCGGCCCCGTCGAGCAGCTGCTGGTAGAACGCGTTCTTGGCGGCGATCTGCTCCAGCGGCGTGCCGCGCGTGAGGGCGCGCTTGAGCGCCTGGAAGGCCTCCTGCAGGGCGGCGAGCTGGGGTTCGGTGGCGTGTTCGGCGAACAGCTGGCAGGCCAGGCCTTCCAGTTCCTCGCGCACCTGGTAGATGCCGCGCGCCTGTTCGGGCGACAGCCGCTCGACCACCGGGCCGCGGTGCGGAATGACGACGATCAGGCCTTCGGATTCGAGCTGGCGCAGCGCTTCGCGCACCAGGGTGCGGCTGACGCCGGTCATTTCGCAGAGTTCGCGTTCGGGCAGGCGTTCGCCCGGGCGGAACCGGCCAACCAGGATGGCGTTGCGGATGCTCTCGGTCACGCTATGGCGCAGTACGGAAGCGACACGCTGGACCTTGAATTCACCTTCTGGCGCTGCGGGAGATGTCATGCGGTTCGTATTGCAAAATGGGAAAGGCATCCGGTGCGTGCGAGCGCACCGGACACCATTGGACGGCCTGCGATCAGTTCGAGGCGCTCTTGCCGAGCGTCGTGCGCACGCGATCGAGATAGGCCGGGCCATCGAACCCGACCTGCTTGGCGCGCTTGTTCCACGCCTCGTAGGAAGGACCGATATATTGCTGCTGCATTAGTTTAGCCCGTTCCTCCTCGGGGGCTACCCAGAAGGTCACGCCCTTCTTCATCATCTCCTGCTGGGCGTTGCTGACGAAGGTGTCGTAATTGCCGAAGGCCTCCTGCTGCAGGGCATCCATCGCGCCCTGGACCTGCTTCTGCACGTCGGCCGGCAGCTTCTGCCAGCTGTCGGGGTTGGCCAGGATGGCCCAGCCGTTGATCGGGCCGAGGCTCCAGTTCTGCACGTTCTTGGCGATGCGCCAGAATTCCAGCGAGCCGCCCACGCAGGTCGAGATGAACAGGCCGTCGATCACGCCACGCTCGAGCGCGGGGAAGATCTCCGTGGTGGGCATTGCGACCGGCTTGCCGCCCAGCGCGTTGACGACTTCGGCGGTCTGCGGATTGTGCACGCGCAGCCGCTTGCCCTTGAAATCCTCGACCTTGTGGATCGGATCCTTGGAGAAGAGCTGCTGGGTGCACCACGCGCCTTCGGCCAGGACGATGGCGTTCCACTTGTCCTTCCAGATCTTGCGGGTGTCCTCGCACCAGAAGGCGTCGCACACCTGCTTGTATTCCTGGATGTTGTTGATCAGGCCGGGCAGGTTGAAGATGCCCATGCGCGGCTCGTCGGCCGCCAGGTAGGTGTGCAGGGCGGCGCTCATGTCCACGCGGCCTTCGCGCACGGCGGTGGCGATTTGCGCCGGCGGCACGAGTGAATCGCTGACCGTGACCTTGACCTTGCCGTCCGTGGCCTTGGCCACCCGTTCGGGCACCGAGGCCGTGAGGATGGAATAGCCGTCGCCGGGCGAAGTGATGACGGCCATGGTCAGGTCATAGGTCTGGGCGGCGGCGCCGCCGCTCCAGCTGGCCGTGCATAGGGCGGCCGCTGCCAGGGCGGCCTGGAATCCGCGTGGTAGCGGGAAACGTTGGGACATGTTGCTCCTCCTAGGTTGGTGTTGCGGCGCGGTGCGCTGTTAAAATTCCAAGCATTCAATCATACAATATGCCTATAATACCGTCATAACATCATTCTGGGAGGAGCTTGCCGGCTCTCTCAGGGAAAACACCATCGCGCGGCCGCGCCGCGTGTGTCGAGGAGACAGCTATGAGCAGTATCGAGATGCCGGCACCTGTCATGCCGATCGAGCCGGCGGAGCTTGCGGGCGCTTCCCCCTACCCCCTGGCGATCGATCAGGACTTCTGCCTGATCCGCTGGATGGCGGCGATCTCGCGCGCCTGCGGCGCGCTGGCGACGGTGGCGCTGCTGCTTATGGCCTTGTCGATGTGCTATGAGATCTTCTCGCGCTACCTCTTCAACGCGCCCACGGCATGGGCGACCGAGATCTCCGGCTACCTGCTCGTGGCCACCGTGTTCTTCGGCCTGGCCGCGGCGCAGGCCTCCAACTCGCATGTCCAGGTCGAACTCTGGATCGACCGCCTGTCCGCGCCCGTGCGCCTGCGGGTGGAATTGCTGTGCCAGTGGCTGGCGTTGCTGTTCTGCGTGGTGCTGGGCTGGCAGATGGCCAGTTTCAACGTGCGCGAGTACCTCAACGACACGCGCGACTGGGGCTTGCTTTCCACGCCGCAGTGGATGCCCGAGCTGGCGGTGTCGGTGGGAATGGTGGTTTTCTGCATGTCCATCCTGGTGGACATCTATCGCCTGAGCCCGCCTGCCCAGGCCTGGCGGCGCTGGCTGACGCCGGCGCTGCTGGCCTTGCTGGCGGCCGCGCTGGTGGCCCTGGGCGCCAATGCGGTGCCGATGGCGGCCGGCGGCCGCTTCGACTGGGGCATGGCCCTCATCGTCGCGGCCCTGCTGGCCTGCGCATGGGCGTGGAGCGGCGTGCGCACCCTGGCGCACGTCGTGCTGGTCGTCGGCGGCTGCGCCGTCCTGTATGGCCTGGCGCGCGGACAGTCGCTGGGCTGGGTCGCCTTCCTGCTGGTAGCCAGCATGATGCTGCTGCTGTTTCTCGGCGTGCGCATCGGGGTCGCGTTGGGCCTGGTGGGCCTGTTCGGCGTGTATTTCCTGCTGTCGCGTCCGCAACTGTCGCTGCTGGCCGAGCGCGCCTGGAGCAGCACCAATACCTTCACGCTGACGGCCGTGCCCATGTTCATCTTCATGGGCGGACTGTTGCTGCGCAGCGGCATTACCGCGGGCATGTTCGACGCGCTGGTGCGCTGGTTCGGCCGCGCGCCCGGCGGCCTGGCGCACGCGTCGGCGGGCGCCTCGGCCGTGTTCGCGGCGGTGTCGGGCTCGAGCCTGGCCACGGCCGCCACGCTGGGCAAGGTGGCCTGCCCGGACATGATCGAACGCGGCTACAGTCCGCGCCTGACCTACGGGGTAGCGGCGGCCGGCGCGACGCTCGGCATTCTCATCCCGCCCAGCATCCCGATGATCATCTATGGCACGACCGTGGGCGCGTCGGTCACCCATCTCTTTCTGGCCGGCATGTTGCCGGGCCTGCTGCTGATGGCCTGCTTCATGCTGGGCGCGCTGGTCTGGGCGCTGGCGGTGCCGGGCTCGGCGCCGGTGGCGCGCGCCTACACGCTGCGCGAGAAGCTGAGCGCGTCGCGCGGCATGGTGCCTTTCGTGGCGATCATCGGCGCGGTGCTCGGTTCGATGTACACGGGCGTGGCCACGCCGACCGAGGCCGCCGCCATCGGCGCCGTCAGCGCCTTCGTGCTGTGCCTGGTGCGTCGCCAGTTGAGCTGGCGGGCGTTGTTCGAGATCGCGCACGACTCCGCCAAGGTGACGGCGCTGTTGCTGCTGATCGTCGTGGGCGCGGGCATCTTCAGCTGGGTGTTCGATTATCTGCGGCTGCCGCGCGAGGTGGTCAACCTGATCCAGGGCGCGGATCTGTCGCCGGCGCTGATCGTCGCCGCCATGGTGCTGGCCTATCTGGTGCTGGGCATGTTCGTCGAGTCCATCGCGATGATGCTGATGACCCTGCCGGTGACATACCCCATCGCCATGTCGCTGGGCCTGGACCCCATCTGGTTCGGCGTCTTCCTGGTGCTGATGATCGAGCTCGGGCTGATCACGCCGCCCGTGGGCATGGTTCTGTTCGTGTTGCGCAGCATGAACGAGAAGGCGCGTTTCACGGATATCATCCGCGGCGCCTTGCCCTTCGTGCTGATCATCCTGCTCTTCCTGTGCCTGATCTACATTTATCCGCAGATCGTGATGTGGCTTCCCCAACAAGTGAAATGACCATGAATCAAGCTGTCTCGCCGCTCGCCGGCACGCCCGCGGTCAGCGCGGAACTGGCGCGCTTCGCGGCCACCAGCCGCTGGGAGGATGTGCCGCAGGCGGTGCGCCACGAAGGCCGGCGCAGCCTGTTGAATTACTTCGCCGTGGCGCTGGCGGCCGCGCGCGATCCCGTCCTGGATACCGCCACGCGCACCTATGCCCGGTTCGCCTCGGACGCGCGGGCGTCGCTGGTGGGCCGCGCGCGGCGCCTGGACATGCTCAACGCGGCCGCGCTCAATGCCATGGCGGCCAATGTCTACGATTTCGACGACACGCATCACCCCACCATCATCCATCCCACGGCGCCGGCCCTGTTCGCGCTGGCCGAAACCCGGCCGCTGAGCGGCGCGCAGCTGCTGCATGCGTTCGTGCTCGGCGTCGAGGCGACCTGCCGCATCGGCAACGCCATGTCGCCGGGGCACTATGCGCGCGGCTGGCATATCACGTCGACCTGCGGCGTATTCGGCGCCGCGCCGCGCGCTGCCTGGGACTGCCGGGCGACGCCATGGTGGCGGCACTGGGTTGCGCGGCGGTGCAGGCAGGCGGGCAGGTGGAAACGCTGGGCACCGCGGCCAAGAGCATCAGCGTGGGCAATGCGGCGCGCAACGGGCTGCTGTCGGCCCTGCTGGCGGCGGAGGGTTTCGACGGACCGCCGCAACCGCTGGAGGGCGTGCGCGGCTATCTGCGCGTGGCCGCCGACGCGCCCGATATCGCTGCGGTCAGCGCCGGCCTGGGCGAACGCTGGGAGGTGCTGAACAACACGTACAAGCCGTATCCCTGCGGCGTGGTGCTCAATCCGGTGATCGACGCCTGCCTGGCGCTGGCGGCCGATCCCCGCATCGCCGGCGGCGGCTGGGCCGCCATCGAGCGCATCGAACTGACCGGGCATCCGCTGTTGAAACAGCGCACCGACCGGCCGGGCGTCGCCACCGGCCGGCAGTCGCAAGTCAGTGCCCAGCATGCCGTGGCCGTGGCGCTGGTGCGCGGCCGCGCCGGGCTGCCCGAGTTTTCGGACGAGGCGGTCGCCGACGCCGGGCTGCGGGCATTGGGCCTGCGGCTGGGCTTTCGCGACGATGCCAGCATGTCGGTCGACGCCGTGAAGGTGCGCATCGCGTTCCAGGACGGCACGCTGCTCGAGCGCGAGGTGCAGGCCGCGCGCGGGTCGCGGGAGCGGCCGCTGCAAGACGACGAGATCGAGGAAAAACTGCGCGAACTGTGCCGCCATGGCGGCGCGCGCGTGGATGCGGACCGGCTGATCGAGGCGGTCTGGACATTGGATGAGGCGGGCGATGCCGCCGCCGTCATGCGACTGGCGGCGGAACAGCCGGCCGCCTGAATGCACGTGCAACATAGGAGACATACGTGAAGAAGAGAATCTGGGGAACGCTGCTGGCCGCGGCGATGACGGTGGGAAGCGGCGCGGCGCATGCCGGCTACCCCGACAAGGCGGTGCGCATCGTGGTGCCGTTTGCCGCGGGCGGCGGCGTCGATGCGCTGGCGCGTCCCTTCGCCAAGGAGCTTGGAGATATCCTGGGTCAGAGCATCGTGGTCGAGAACAAGCCCAGCAACACCGGGCAGATCGGCGCCACCGACGTCGCGCGGGCCGCGGCCGACGGCTACACGCTGCTGCTGAGTTCGGCCGCCTTCGCCACGACGCCGGCGTTCTATCCGCAGGTGCCGTACGACCCGGTCAAGGATTTCTCTCCGGTCATGATCATGGCGGCGGCGCCCCAGGTGCTGGTGGCCAGCAACAGGTTCAAGGCGGCGTCGCTGCCGGACGTGCTGGCGCAGGCCAGGCAGTCGGACCGCATCAATTTCGCCCTGAGCGCCAGCACCGGCATCCAGGCGCTGGCCACCGCCATGCTCGCCGGGCAGGGCGGGGTGACGTTCATGACGATTCCCTACAAGGGGGCGGGCGCGGCGTTCATGGACCTGATCAGCGGTGAAGTGGACCTGATGATCGACAACCCGGCTTCGTCCCTGGTCCACGTGCGCGCGGGCAAGCTGCGCGTGCTGGCGACCACGGGGTCCAAGCGCATGGCCATCCTGCCCGACGTGCCGACCGTGGCCGAGACCCTGCCGGGCTTCGAGGCCCGCAACTGGTTCGTGCTGGCCGCGCCGCAGGGCACGCCGCCGGCGGTGATCCAGAAGCTGAACGAAGCGTCGGCGCGCGCGCTGAACACGCCGGCCATGCGCCAGATGCTCGAGCGCGACGGTATCGATCTGGTGGCGGACAGCCCGGCGCACGCGGCGGCCTTCCTGCAGGACGAGATCGCCAAGTGGGGCAAGGTGGTCAAGGAAGGCAATCTGCAGCCCTGACCAGGGGAGCCGCTGCCCTCAGCGCAGCGGCTCGATGGCCTGGTCTTCCAGCGCGGCCAGCAGCGCCGCGCAGTCGCCTTGCGCCAGGCGCAGGGCGGGGACCAGTTCGCACAGCGGCGCCAGCACGAAGGCGCGTTCATGCATGCGCGGATGCGGCACGCTCAGGCGGGGATGGTCGATGGCCTGTTCGCCATACAGCAGCAGGTCCAGGTCCAGGGTGCGCGGCGCATTGCGGTAGGGCCGCTCGCGGCCATGGCGCTGTTCCAGCGCCTGCAACAGGTCCAGCAGGTCCAGCGGCGCCAGCGTGGTGTCGAGCGCGGCGACCGCGTTGACGAAGTCGGGACCCTGGGCCTCGACGGGCGCCGTCCGGTACAGGCGCGAAGCCTTGCAGGCGAGGATGCCTGGCGCGGCGGCCAGTTCGGCAAGCACGCTGCGCAGCGTGGCGGCCGCGTCGCCCAGGCTGGCTCCCAGGCCGACGTATGCCAGGGTGGAAGCCGGGCTGCCGTTCATTGCGGTTCGCGCGGGCGGTTGGACGGGCGGCGGCGCGGACGGCGGCGCTTTTGCGCCGGCGCGTCGCCCGTTTCGCGCGGCAGGTGGGCGGTTTCCTCGATCATTTCGGCGCGCGTGGCATCGTCGCCATTGGCCAGGTCCATCCACCACTGGGCCAGCACGCTGTCGAACTCGCCGGCGGCGGCGCGCAGCTGCAGGAAGTCGCAGGCGGCGCGAAAGCGCGGCTGCTCCAGCATGCGGTAGATGGTCTTGCCGGCGCGGCGCTCGAAGCGCGGCTGCATGAACCAGATCTCGCGCATATCGGACGAGAAGCGGCGCTGGATGGCCAGTTTCTCGGTCTGTTCGTCCAGCACCGAGTCGGCGGCCTGCACCAGCGCGGGGATGTTGTGCTCGCCCTGGGCCCGCAGCTGTTTCCAGCGCACGTCGACCAGTTGCCACAGCAGCGCCGCGAACAGGAAGCTGGGGCTGATGGTCTTGCCGGCGCGCACGCGCGCATCGGTGCGCTCCAGCGCCAGTTCGACGAAATTCTCGCCGCCGGGCTGCTCGAGCACGACGTCGAGCAAGGGCAGCAGGCCGTGGTGCAGGCCGTCGTTGCGCAACTGCCGCAGGCAGTCCATGGCGTGGCCGCAGGTCAGCAGCTTGAGCATTTCGTCGAACAGGCGCGAGGCCGGCACGTTCTCGATCAGGCTGGCCATGGTGCGGATCGGCTGCCGCGTGGCGGTATCGATGCTGCCGTTCAGCTTGGCGGCGAAGCGCACCGCCCGCAGCATGCGCACGGGGTCTTCGCGATAGCGCTTGACCGGATCGCCGATGATGCGCACCTGGCGCTTTTTCAGGTCCTGCACGCCCTGGTGGTAGTCGATGACTTCCTCGGTGTGCGGGTCGTAGTACAGCGCGTTCATGGTGAAGTCGCGGCGCGCCGCGTCTTCTTCCTGGCTGCCGAATACGTTGTCGCGCAGGATGCGGCCGTGCTCGTCGGTTTCCTGGTCGTCCGAGGCCGGCGCGCGGAAGGTCGAGGTTTCGATGATTTCCTGGCCGAACACCACGTGCACCAGCTGGAAGCGCCGGCCGATGATGCGGGCGCGGCGAAACAGCGGCCGGATCTGCTCGGGCGTGGCATTGGTGGCCACGTCGAAATCCTTGGGCTCCAGGCCCACGATCAGGTCGCGCACCGCGCCGCCGACGATATAGGCTTCGTAGCCATGCTGGCGCAGGACGTCGCAGACTTTGATGGCGTGGCGCGAGACATTGCGGCGATCGATGCCATGGCGTTCCGCGCCGATGCGCTGTGGGCCGCGCAGGGCCGGCGCGAACAGCCGGCCGACAAATTTTCTTATGGTTTCGGTAATCATTTAGGACTTCGCATCTTCGAGGTGGTCGAACAGGTCGATCACCTGCCATCCGCGCGCCTGGGCGATTTCGCGCAGGCCCGGGCTGGGATTGGCGGCGATAGGCCGTGTTACCGCTTCCAGCAAGGGAACATCGTTGACCGAATCGCTGTAGAAGTACGACTCGGCGAAATCGCCCAGCGCCAGGCCCATGCCGGCCAGCCACTGGTTGACCCGCACCACCTTGCCTTCGCGGAAGCTGGGCGTGCCTTCGATGCGACCAGTGTACCGGCCGTCGCGGTATTCCGGGTCGGTGGCGATCAGGTGCTGCACGCCGAAGGCGCGCGCGATCGGGGCGGTGACAAAACTGTTGGTGGCGGTCACCAGCGCGCACAGGTCGCCGGCCGCCAGGTGTCCGCGCACCACGTCCACCGCCTGGACCGTGAGGCTGGGGCGGATCACATCGCGCATGAATTCCTCGTGCCAGGCGGCCAGCTCCACCGGCGAGTGCGCCGCCAGCAGGCCCAGCATGAACTCGGCGGCCTGCTCGGCGGTCAGTTCGCCGCGGTTGTAGCGCTCCATCAGGTCGTCGTTGCGCCGGCGCGCCTCGGCGGGATCGCCGGCGCGGCCGGTGCGGGCCAGGAAGTCGGCCCATTGGTAGTCGCTGTCCAACGGCAACAGGGTGTGGTCGAGGTCGAACAGGGCTAGGCGTCGGGTCGTCATGTCGCTTGCGAGTGAGGGTCTGCCAGCATGGCGCGAAGCAGGGGAATGGTAATGGGCCGGCCGGTGGCCAGCGAATAGCGGTCCAGCGCGTCCAGCAAGGCGGCCAGCTTCCGGATGTCGCGTTCGTGGTGGGTGAGCATCCAGTTGATGACCTCGGGCGCCAGCTGCAGGCCGCGCTCGGCGGCCTGGGCGGTCAGCGCGGCCAGTTTGTCCGCGTCGGACAGGGGGTCGAGCCGGAAGACCAGGTCCCAGCCCAGCCGGGTGCGCAGGTCTTCGCGCAGCGGCAGCGACATCGGGGCGCGGTCGCCGGAGACGGCCAGCGCGAAGGCCCGGCCGGTGGCGGCCGATTCGCGCCAGCGATTGTACAGGGCGAACAGGCCGGCCTGCCGCGCGTCGTCCATGCGGTGCACGTCGTCGACGGCCACCAGCCGCGGCATGGGCGCGGTGGAGTCGGCCTCGGCCAGCTCGCGCAGCGACTGCGCCGCGCGCGCGGCGTCGATGTAGATGGCCTCGGGCCGGGCGCTCAGGCCGCGCAGCAGGTGCGTACGGCCGCAGCCGGCCGGCCCCCACAGGTAGATGGCCCGCCCGGCCGTCAGGGCGTGCGCGGCCGCCAGCGCCTGGCCGTTGGGACCGGCAATGTAGTTGTTCAGCGCAGGCGCAGGCGCAGGAAGAACGTCAAGCAGCAGCTGGCGGTTCATGTATGGCGATAAAACAGGCTTTCCGGATCGCGGCGCGCGGCGCATGGCATGCCCCGGCGCGGCCAACCCTGCATTAAACCACTGCGGGCCGGGCAGTGTCGCGCAATGGCGAACGCGCAGGGGCGAAACCCGGCGGGCGGAGCATTTCGGAGCATTTCCAGGGGTTTGCGGCCAGGATCGCGCCCGGCGTCGTAAAATCCCGGACGTACCACCCAAAATCCCGCAATTGTTACATACCCCACGGTTTTTCACATGACTAATCAACATTCCGCTCCCTTGACCTATCGCGATGCCGGGGTCGACATCGATGCAGGCGACGCGCTGGTCGACCGCATCAAACCCCTGGCCGCGCGCACCATGCGTCCCGGAGTGTTGGCAGGCATCGGCGGCTTCGGCGCCCTGTTCGAGGTGCCGAAGAAATTCCGCGAGCCCGTGCTGGTGTCCGGCACCGACGGCGTGGGCACCAAGCTGCGCCTGGCGTTCGACTGGAACCGCCATGACACCGTGGGCATCGACCTGGTCGCCATGAGCGTCAACGACATCCTGGTGCAGGGCGCCGAGCCGCTGTACTTCCTCGACTACTTCGCCTGCGGCAAGCTGTCGGTGGACACGGCGGCCGCGGTGGTGGGCGGTATCGCGCGCGGCTGCGAACTGGCCGGCTGCGCGCTGATCGGCGGCGAAACCGCCGAGATGCCGGGAATGTATCCCGACGGCGAATACGATCTGGCGGGCTTCGCGGTGGGCGCGGTCGACAAGTCGGCCATCATCGACGGCAAGTCGATCCAGCCGGGCGACGTGGTGCTGGGCCTGGCTTCCAGCGGCGCGCACTCGAACGGCTATTCGCTGGTGCGCAAGATCCTCGAGCGCGCCGGCGCGCGCCCCGACCAGGACTTCCACGGCCAGCCGCTGGTCGACGTGGTCATGGCGCCGACCCGCATCTACGTCAAGCAGGTGCTGGCGGCCCTGGATCGCCACGGCCCGGCCATCAAGGGCCTGGCGCATATCACCGGCGGCGGCCTGCTCGACAACGTGCCGCGCATCCTGCAACCCGGCATGGCCGCGCAATTGCAGCGCGACGGCTGGGAAATGCCCAAGCTGTTCCAGTGGCTGCAGCAGCAGGGCAGCGTGGCCGATGCCGAGATGCACCGCGTGTTCAACTGCGGCATCGGCATGGTGCTGGTGGTCGCGGCGGACCAGGCCGACGCCGTCGCCGCCACGCTGCGCGAGCAGGGCGAGATCGTCAACCAGATCGGCGAAATCGTGCCGCAGCAGGACGGCATGGCCCAGACCGTCGTGGTCTGAGGCAGGGTTCGGTGCCTGTCCCCGCGGGGACAGGCACCCTTGCTCAGTCGGGCAGCGCCCGCGCCATCGCGTCGACGGTGCGCGCCACGGCGTCGCCGGCCAGGCAATCGATGATCACGCGCTCCGGCTGCGCGCGCAGCCAGGTAAGCTGGCGCTTGGCCAGCTGGCGCGTGGCCGCCACGCCTTGTTCGCGCGCGGTATCCAGGTCGATATCGCCATCCAGGTACGACCACATCTGCCGGTAACCGACGCAGCGCACCGACGGCAGCCCCGGGTGCAGGTCCGGTCGCGCGTGCAGGCCGCGTACTTCCTCGACCAGCCCGGCCGCCAGCATGGCGTCGAAACGCTGCGCGATGCGCGCGTGCAGCGCCGCGCGCTCGGAGGGCTCCAGGCTGAGCGTGACGTAGCGGTAGGGCGATGGCGCGTCGCCGCGCCGTTCGCCTTGCAGCAGGGCCGACATAGGTTGGCCGGCCAGGCGGCAGATTTCCAGCGCGCGCTGGATGCGCTGGCTGTCGTTGGGCGACAGGCGCGCCGCGGTGGCGGGGTCCAGCAACGCCAGCTCGGCATGCAGCGCAGGCCAGCCCAGCCGCGCGGCGCGCGCCTCGAGTTCGGCGCGCAGCGCCGGATCGGCCTGCGGCAAATCGTCCAGCCCTTCGCGCAGCGCCTTGTAGTACAGCATGGTGCCGCCGGCCAGCAGCGGAATGCGGCCGCGCGCGTGGATCTCTGCGATCAGCCGCAGCGCGTCGGCGCGAAATTCGGCGGCCGAATACGATTGCGCCGGATCGCGGATATCCAGCAGGTGCTGGGGAACCTGGGCGCGCTCGGCCGCCGACGGCTTGGCGGTGCCGATGTCCATGCCGCGGTAGATGGTGGCCGAATCGACGTTGATGATTTCGAGCGGCCAGCGCTGCGCCAGCGCGAGGGTCGAAGCGCTCTTGCCGGCCGCCGTGGGGCCGGCCAGGCAGATGATGGCGCGCGGGGTCATTGGCCGCGCAGGAACAGTTTGTCGAGGTCGTTGACCGACCATTGCACCCAGGTGGGGCGGCCGTGGTTGCACTGGTCGGCGCGCTCGGTGATTTCCATCTGGCGCAGCAGCGCGTTCATTTCCTCCAGCGTCAGGCGCCGGTTGGCGCGCACCGAGCCATGGCAGGCCATGGTGCTCAGCAGCTCGTTGCGCTGCTCGGTCAGCAGGCGCGACACGCCCACCGCGCCCAGGTCGCGCAGCACGGCGCGCGCCAGGCTTTCGATGTCGCCGCGCGCCAGCAGGGCCGGCACGCTGCGCACCGCGATGGAGGCGGGGCCGGACGGGCGCATCTCGAAACCCAGCTCGTTCAGCTGGGTCTCGTGCTCTTCGACCAGCGCCACGTCCTTCTCGGCGGCGTGGAACACGACCGGCACCAGCAAGTCCTGGCGCGGCAGCGCCCGGTCGTCCAGGGCGCGCTTGAGCTGTTCGTAGACCACCCGCTCGTGCGCGGCGTGCATGTCGACCAGCACCAGCCCGCGCGAGTTCTGCGCCAGGATGTAGATGCCGTGCAGCTGCGCCAGGGCCTGCCCCAGCGGATGCTCGTCGGCCGTCGGCAGCGGCGTGGCGGGGGCGGCGCGCAGTGCCGTGGCGGCCGGCGCCGCATCTCCGGGCAGGGGGCGGTACAGGCTTTGCCAGTCGGTCGCGGGTATGCCGGCGGGTTCGCCGTGCAGGCGGAACGGCACCTGCGTGTGCGGCCGTGCCGGCGACCCTTGATAGGGCGACTGGCCCGGCGACGGATACGCAGCGGGATAGGGCGCGCGCGGCTCGGCCAGGCCGGGCGCGGCGGCGGCCGGCTCGCCGGCGTAGGCCGCGTCGGGGGCGGCGCCGTCCGGGACGCCGGCCGGCACCGCTTCGGCCCCGCCGGTCTGCGCCAGCGTCTGGCCCACCACCTGCGAAACGAACCGGTGCACCGCGCCGCTGTCGCGAAAGCGCACTTCGTGCTTGGCCGGGTGCACGTTGACGTCGACCGCGCCCGGGTCGATGTCCAGATACAGCACATAGGCGGGTTGCCGGTCGCCGTGCAGCACGTCGGCATAGGCGCTGCGCAAGGCATGGCTGACGGTGCGGTCGCGCACGAAGCGGCCATTGACGTACAGGTACTGGCGGTCGGCGCGCGCCCGCGCGGCGGTGGGCCGCGTCACCATGCCCATCAGGGCGATGGCGCCGGCGGCCGCCAGCACCGGCAGCACATGGCCGACGAATTCGGCGCCCAGCACGTCGCGGATGCGCTGTCCATGGTCGGCCGGCAGCCATTGGCGCTGCGCGCGGTCGTGGTGGAACAGGCGGAAAGCGACTTCGGGATGGGCCAGCGCGATGCGTTCCATGGCGTCGACGCAATGGCCGAATTCGGTGGCTTCCGAGCGCAGGAACTTGCGCCGCGCCGGAACGCGGTCGAACAGCTGGCGTACGTCTATCGTCGTGCCTGGCGGCCCCGAGGCCGGGCTGACCTGCAGGCTGCCGCCGTCGATCTGCCAGGCGTGCTCGGCGCCGCGCGTGCGCGAGATGATGGTGAGGTCGGCCACCGAGGCGATCGACGCCAGGGCCTCGCCGCGAAACCCCATCGAGGCCACCGACTCCAGTTCGTCGAGCGAGCGGATCTTGCTGGTGGCATGGCGCGTGAGCGCCAGCGGCAGTTCCTCGGGCGGGATGCCGCTGCCGTCGTCGGTGACGGCGATGCGGCGGATGCCGCCGCCTTCCAGGCGCACCTCGATGGCGCGCGCGCCGGCGTCGATGGCGTTTTCAAGGATTTCCTTGAGCACCGACGCCGGCCGTTCGATCACCTCGCCGGCGGCGATCTGGCTGATCAACAGGTCGGGCAGGGTAGCAATCGGGCGGCGATCGGACATGGAGGGGCGGCAAACGGAATAGGCAATAATGGCGATTTTAGCCCTACGCTACCGCCCGGCGGCCGGCCTCGTATCCACGGACCCTCATGCTCGACTTCTTCAATATGGTGCTCCACATCGACCAGACCCTAGGCATCTGGGTCGAACAGTATGGCGTGTGGGTGTACCTGGTGCTGTTTCTCATCGTGTTTGCCGAGACCGGGCTGGTGGTGCTGCCGTTCCTGCCCGGCGACTCGCTGCTGTTCATCGCCGGCGCGTTCGGCGCCACCGGCCACATGGACCCGGTGCTGACGGCAGCGCTGCTGATCGTGGCGGCCATCAGCGGCAATACGGTCAACTACACGATAGGGCGCTACATCGGGCCGCGCGTGTTCTCGATGAACCTGCGCTTCCTGGACCGCAATGCGCTGATGCGCACGCATGCGTTCTACGAGAAGCACGGCGGCAAGACCATCGTCATGTCGCGCTTCATTCCCGTGATCCGCACCTTCGCGCCGTTCGTGGCCGGCGTGGCGGACATGCGCCTGGCGCGCTTCCAGCTGTTCAACATCGGCGGCGCGCTGCTGTGGGTGATCAGCCTGGTGGCCGCGGGCTATTTCTTCGGCAACATTCCGCTGGTGCGCGAACACCTGAACACCATCGTGCTGATCGGATTGGGCGCGGCCATCGTGCCCGTGGTGATCGGCGCGCTGGTGCGCCTGCTGCAGGTACGGCGCGGGCAGTGAGAAGCGGGCGCCCGTCCCCGTTGGGGAGGAGCGACACCCGCGGCAAGGGTGCCTGTCCCAGCCGGGACAGGCACCCTGCTGTACGCCATCGACGCTTGACGGCCAAGGCGGTATCTGTCTCTGCCGGGGCAGGCGCCCTGGCTCAGCTCACGTCGCCTACGCGCGCCAGCGGCGGGTTGGCGGTGAAGTAGCGGTCGATGCCGGTCATCATGGCCTGCGCCAGCTTTTCCTGGTGCGCCGCGCTGCGCAGCAGGGCTTCTTCCTTCGGATTGCTGATGAAGGCCGTCTCGACCAGGATGGACGGGATATCGGGCGCCTTCAGTACCGCGAAGCCCGCCTGCTCGACCCGGTTCTTGTGCAGCCGGTTGATCTTCTTGATCTCGTCCAGGAAGGCGCTGCCGACCTTGAGCGAATCGTTGATCTGCGCCGTGGTGGACAGGTCCAGCAGCACCTTGGCCACCTGGCGGTCGTGGCTGCCGAGGTTGACGCCGCCGATCAGGTCGGCCGCGTTCTCCTTGTCGGCCAGCCAGCGCGCCTGCGTGCTGGATGCGCCGCGTTCGGACAGCGCGAACACCGACGAGCCGTTGGCCGTGGGCTTGATGAAGGCGTCGGCGTGGATGGACACGAACAGGTCGGCGCGCACGCGCCGCGCCTTCTGCACGCGCACGTGCAGCGGCACGAAGTAATCGTCGTCGCGCGTCAGATAGGCGCGCATGTACGGCTGGGCGTCGATCAGGGTCTTCAGCCGCCGCGCGATGCGCAGCACCACGTCCTTCTCGCGCAGGCCCGAGCGGCCGATGGCGCCGGGGTCCTCGCCGCCATGTCCGGGATCGAGCGCGATGGTCAGCATGCGCTTGCGGCTGGCCGAGCGGCCGGGCGCGGGAAGCGGCTTGATGGGCGGGGCGGGCAGCGCGGGCGCCGGCTCCTGGCCGCGGGCCAGCGGCGCGGCCGGCTGGTCGGGCGCGGGCTGGTTGCGCGCGATCTCGTCGAGCACGCGCGCCAGCGGGTCGTCGACATCGGGCCCGGACTGCTTGTTCAGGATCGCCATCAGCGGGTCCTGCGCCACCTTCGGGTACAGGTCCAGCACCAGGCGGTACTGGTAGTCGGCCACCGGCTTGAGGGTGAACACCTGGGGCGCCACCGACTGCTTGAGGTCGAATACCAGGCGCACCACGTTGGGCCGGTTCTGCGCCACGCGCAGGCCCTGGATGTACGGGTCGTCGTGCCGCACCTTGGACACGAGGTCGTTGAGGGCGGCATTGACCGACAGGCCTTCGATGTCGACCACCAGGCGGTGGGGGTTCTCCAGCGTGAAGTGTTCCGCCTTGAGCTCGCTGTCGAGCTCGAGCGTGACGCGCGTGTACTCATCGGCCGGCCAGGTGCGCACGGCCAGGATGGTGGCCGCATGCGCCAGGCGGGGAACGACAGGGAGGACGAGCAGGGTCGCGGCGACGCTGATCAGGCGTCGGCGGGCGGCGGCGCGGGGAGAGAGCGCGCCGTGGGCGGGGGGACAATCGCGTTCAACCATGTTTGTCCTCGGGCGGTATGGGCGGTCAGGCTGGCGTCCCGTCCCTGGTCCGCGTAAGCCAGGGAGATCAGCAGGTCCGGAGGGGGCAGCAAGCCTGCCGCGCGCTCCGGCCATTCGATCAAAACTACCGCGTCGTCACGCAGTAAATCTCGGAAACCGGCGTCCAGCCATTCGCGCGAATCGCTAAACCTATAAAAATCAAGGTGATAGAAGTATAAGTTAGAAACTTTATAGGATTCAAGCAGCGCGTAGCTGGGACTCTTGATCCGGCCCTGGATGCCGCATTCACGCAACAGTGCGCGCGTGAAGGCCGTCTTGCCGGCGCCCAGGTCGCCTTGCAGGTGGATCTGTCCCCCCGGCTGGCCGCCGCGCCGCCCGTCGACCAGCGGCGCAAGCTGGCGCGCCAGGTTTTCGGTGGCGGCTTCGTCGGGCAGGTGCAGGCAGAGGGTGGTCGGTGGGGCGGACATGGCGGGTCTCGAGTGGTAAAACGCAAGGCGTGGAGCGGATTATAGGAAGCGTGCTTTCTGCTACGCTTGCCGACAGGATTGATTCTCGTTCACCTGTTGCCGGATGCGTCCGGCAACCCGACCAATTCGCCGCAAACGGAGCTGTACCGCCATGAAAACCCGCACCGAAAAAGACACTTTCGGCCCGATCGAGGTGCCCGAGCAGCACCTGTGGGGCGCGCAGACCCAGCGCTCGCTGCATTTCTTCGCGATCTCGACCGAGAAGATGCCGGTGCCGCTGGTCGCCGCCATGGCACGCCTGAAGCGCGCCGCCGCCAAGGTCAACGCCGAGCTGGGCGAGCTGGATCCGCAGGTCGCAGACGCCATCATGCGGGCCGCCGATGAGGTGATCGCCGGCAAGTGGCCCGACGAGTTTCCGCTGTCGGTCTGGCAGACCGGCTCGGGCACGCAGAGCAACATGAACATGAACGAGGTGCTGGCCAACCGCGCCTCCGAGCTGCTGGGCGGCGAGCGCGGCGAAGGCCGCAAGGTGCACCCCAACGACCACGTGAACCGGGGCCAGTCGTCCAACGATACCTTTCCGACCGCCATGCACGTGGCCGCCGCGGTCGAGGTCGAGCACCGCGTGCTGCCCGCCCTGAAGGCGTTGCGCGGCACGCTGGCCGCCAAGAGCGCGGCGTTCTACGACATCGTCAAGATCGGTCGCACCCATTTGCAGGACGCCACCCCGTTGACGCTGGGCCAGGAGATCTCCGGCTACGTGGCGCAGCTGGACCTGGCCGAGCAGCAGATCCGCGCGACGCTGGCCGGCCTGCACCAGCTGGCCATCGGCGGCACGGCGGTGGGCACCGGCCTGAACGCGCATCCGCAGTTCAGCGCCAAGGTATCGGCCGAACTGGCCCATGACACGGGCAGCGCGTTCGTGTCGGCGCCCAACAAGTTCCAGGCGCTGGCTTCGCACGAGGCGCTGCTGTTCGCGCACGGCGCCTTGAAGACGCTGGCCGCCGGCCTGATGAAGATCGCCAACGATGTGCGCTGGCTGGCCAGCGGCCCGCGCTCGGGGCTGGGCGAAATCAGCATTCCCGAGAACGAGCCGGGCAGCTCCATCATGCCGGGCAAGGTCAACCCGACCCAGTGCGAAGCCGTCACGATGCTGGCCGCGCAGGTCATGGGCAACGACGTGGCCATCAATGTCGGCGGGGCCAGCGGCAACTTCGAGCTGAACGTCTTCAAGCCGCTGGTGATCCACAATTTCCTGCAGTCGGTGCGCCTGCTGGCCGACGGCATGGTCAGCTTCGACAAGCACTGCGCGGCCGGCATCGAGCCCAACCGCGAGCGCATCACCGAGCTGGTCGAGCGTTCGCTGATGCTGGTGACTGCGCTCAACCCGCACATCGGCTACGACAAGGCCGCGCAGATCGCCAAGAAGGCGCACAAGGAAAACCTGTCGCTGAAAGAGGCGGCGCTGGCGCTGGGGCACCTGACCGAGGCGCAGTTCGCCGAGTGGGTGGTGCCGGGCGACATGACCAACGCGCGCCGCTAGAGCGGCGCCGGGCGCGTCAGTTGGGCGCGCCCAGCCCCGCGGCCGCGGTCAGCCAGAGCGGGATGGTCGCGGCCGAGGCCAGCGTGCCCAGCGAGATCAGCACCGCGACCATGCGGCCGTCGCCGCCCATGCGCATGGCCAGCACATACGCCGCCGAGGCGGTGGGCAGGGCGGAAAACAGCACCAGCATGCGCGTCTCCAGCGCCGGCAGCCCCAGCGCCCAGGCGATGCCCAGCGCCGCCGACGGCATGGCGGCCAGCTTGACCGCCAGCATCCAGCCGATCAGCCGGCCATGGCCCTTGCCGCCTTCCCAGGCGAGGCTGGCGCCCACGCACATGATGCCCAGCGCCAGGGCCGCCGCGCCCAGCCGCGCCATCACGGTGTCGATGGGCCCGGGCAGGCTCAGCCCGGCGAGGTTGCAGGCCAGGCTCAGCAGGGTCGAGACCAGCAGCGGGTTGCGCGCCAGCTCGCGCAGCAGGCCGTTGCCGCTGTGGCGCGCCAGGCCGTACACGGCGGCGACATTGGCCATGGGCACGGCAAAGCCCACGATCAGCGCCATGATGGTCTGGCCGGGGCCGCCGGCCAGGCTGGCGGCCAGGGCCAGGCCGATATAGGTATTGAAGCGGTAGCCGCATTGCGCCGCCGAGGCCAGCGCCACCGGCGCGGGCCTGAGCACGGGGCCGGCCAGCCAGGCCAGCGCCACGCCGCAGGCCATCAGGGCCGCGGTGGCCTGCAGCAGCTGCATGGCATGGCCGGCGCTGATGGGGGTGCGCAGGATGGACTGGAACAGCAGCGCGGGGAACAGCACGAAATACACCATGCGCTCGGTGCCGGCGAAGAATTCGCGGGAGAATCCCAGTTTGTGGCGCAGGGCCCAGCCCAGGGCGACGAGCATGAAATCGGGCAAAACCAGCAGGGCAACCGACATGGAACCTGGAAGGAAAATTGACAGGAGCGGCGCTTCCGCGTCGCGGCGCAAGCTGCTATTCTCCGACATTCTGGCAGCGCCTTGGCCATAAGCAATCCTTTGAAGGCGCGCGCCAACACTCAAAAAGGCCGCCGCACACCGGTACGCCCACCGCACAGCCGGCCCGTTACGCACGGCGCCGAAATCCCTGGAGGAAACAAACTCATGAATAAAGTACGCACCCTGGTTCAGGCCATTGCCGTGGCCACCGGCCTTGTCGCCGCCGCTGGCGCGCAGGCCGCCGATGCCTATCCCAGCAAGGCCATTCGCGTGATCGTTCCGTTTGCCCCGGGCGGCTCGACCGACATCATCGCCCGCCTGGTGACGCAGCGCATGAGCCAGGAGCTGGGCCAGCCCATGGTGGTGGAAAACAAGGGCGGCGCCGGCGGCGCCATCGGCGCGTCCGAAGCCGCGCGGGCCGAGCCCGACGGCTACACGCTGTCGATCGCCACCGTGTCGACCATGGCCGTCAACCCGGCCTGCCGACCCAAGGACCTGCCGTACGACCCGATCAAGGATTTCCAGCCGGTCACCAACTTCGCCAACACGGCCAACGTCGTGGCGGTCAATCCCAAGTTTCCCGCCAAGGATTTCAAGGGCTTCCTGGAAGAGCTCAAGAAGAACCCCGGCAAGTACTCGTATGGCAGCTCGGGCACCTGCGGCGTGCTGCACCTGATGGGCGAGTCGTTCAAGATGGCCACGGGCACCGATATCGTGCACGTGCCCTACAAGGGTTCGGGCCCGGCCGTGGCCGATGCCGTGGGCGGCCAGATCGAACTGATCTTCGACAACCTGCCGTCGTCCATGCCGCAGATCCAGGCCGGCAAGCTGCGCGCCATGGCCATCGCGTGGCCGACCCGCATCGACGCCATCAAGGACGTCCCCACGTTCGCCGATGCCGGTTTCCCGGTGCTGAACCAGCCGGTGTGGTACGGCCTGCTGGCGCCCAAGGGCACGCCGATGGATGTCGTGAACAAGCTGCGCGATGCCGCCGTGGTGGCCCTGAAGGACCCGAAGGTCATCAAGGCCCTGGACGACCAGGGCTCGGCGCCGTCGGGCAACACGCCCGAAGAGTTCGCCAAGGAAATCAAGGAGCAGTACGACTGGGCGCAGGACGTGGTCAAGAAGCAGAACATCAAGCTGGACTGATGGCTGCCTGACACCGTGCACGCCGAAAGCGCCCCGCGGGGCGCTTTTTTCTTGCGCGCGTTGTTTATTCCGGTTGCGGCGCGGGCTGCGCCTGCAGCACCGAGCAGGCCTGGCGCAGGCGCTCGATGAAGTCGTGGTGCAGGGTCGAGAGCGCGTCCTGGCTGCGGGTCATGACGCTGATGGGCACGCGCAGCGCCGGCTCCAGGCGCCGCAGCGCCATGCCGGGACGCAGCATGGCGCGCGCGGTGATGGCGTCGACCACGGCGTCGCCGCAACCGGCCTCGGCCAGCGCGCAGGCCACGTAGTGGGTCTGTACCTGGATTGCCACGCGGGGGGCCAGCCCTTGCGCGTCCAGCGCCATTTGCAGCAGCGAGCCCGAGGCATCGCGGGCGTCGAGCACGATGAGGGTTTCGCCGCCGAGTTCCTGCAGGCGCGTCGTGCCGGCGCCGGGGCGGCGGCTCAGGTGCACCAGTTCGGTATGGCCCAGGCTGGTGCGCGTCAGGCCGGGGTGGTTGTTGGCGTCGAAGGTAATGGCCAGGTCGAGCTCGTGCGCCAGCAGGCCCTGCACCAGCTCGGCGCTGTGGTGGGTGTGGATGTCGAAGGTGATGCCGGGCTGGGCGTCGCGGCTGGCGCGCACCACGCCGGGCAGCAGGCCCAGGCCGAGAGCCGGCGCGCAGCCCAGCCGCAGGTGGCCGTGGGGGCGGTCGCGCAGGCTGGCGGCCAGCCTGCGCACGCTGCCGAGGTCCTGGTTCAGGCGCGCCACCTCGGGCGCCAGGATTTCGGCTTCGCGCGTGGCCACCAGGCGCCCCTTGACCCGCTCGAACAGCTTGAACCCGAGCTGGGCCTCGGCGTGCGCCAGCAGCTTGCTGGCCGCGGGCTGAGAAATATGCAGGGCCGCCGCCGCCTCGGTCAGCGACCCGGTACAGCGGATGGCCTCGAAGATCTCGATGTGGCGCAGGCGCATGGCTCAAACCCGGGATGGAAAATGCGATTCTATGCCGAGGCGGGTTCGCCGCTGCCGGACAGCCTGTTTATCATGTGCCGTTGGACCAGCCTGAGGAGGGGAGACCATGCCATTGCGGACGCTGTTGGCGGCGCTGTGCGCCGCCGCCATTTGCCAGGCGCCGGCCTGGGCGCGCGAGGCGCCGGGCGTGGCGCGCGAGGACGTCAATCCGGAGATCGCCAGCGCGCGCAGCGAGCGCGCGCAAGCGCACGCCCAGCGCTACATGATCGCCACCGCCAACCCGCTGGCCAGCGAGGCCGGCTACCGTATCCTGCGGGCCGGCGGCAGCGCCACCGACGCCATCATCGCCGCGCAACTGGTGCTGAACCTGGTCGAGCCGCAATCCTCGGGCATAGGCGGCGGCGCCTTCATGGTGCACTACGACCGCGGCGCCGGCGAGCTGCGCGTCTACGACAGCCGCGAGACCGCGCCCGCGGCTGCGCGGCCCGACCGCTTCCTGCGCGAGGGCAAGCCGCTGTCGTATGCCGAATCGGTCAACAACGGCCGCGCGGTCGGCACGCCGGGCCTGTTGCGCGGCCTGGAGCTGGCGCATCGCCAGCACGGCAAGCTGCCATGGCAGGCCCTGTTCGAGCCGGCCATCGCGATGGCCGAGCAGGGGTTCGCCGTGTCGCCGCGCCTGCACGAGTCCATCGCCGGCGACAAGGCGCTGGCGGCGCAGCCCGCGGCGGCGCGCTACTTCTACGGCCCCGACGGGCAGGCCTGGCCGGTCGGCCACCGGCTGCGGAATCCCGAGTTCGCGGCCACGCTGCGCAGCATCGCGCGCGAGGGGGCCGATGCCTTCTACCGCGGGCCGATCGCGCGCGACATCGTGGCGGCGGTGCGTGCCCATCCCACGCCGGGCGACCTGGCCGAGGCCGACTTGGCCGGCTACCGGGCCGTGGTGCGCGAGCCTGTGTGTGGCCTGTACCGGGGCTACCGCCTGTGCGGCGCGCCGCCGCCGAGCAGCGGCCCGCTGGCGGTGCTGCAGATGCTGGGCGAACTGGAACAGTACCCGCTGGCGCGCATGCGTCCCGGCAGTGTCGAGGCCGTGCATTATTTTTCCGAGGCCGGGCGGCTGGCCTTCGCCGACCGAGACTTCTACGTGGCCGATCCGGCCTTTGTCGATGTTCCGGTGCGGGCGCTGCTCGATCCCGCCTACCTGCGCCAGCGCGGCGCGCTGATCCGCCCCGACCGCAGCATGAAGACGGCCCTGCCGGGCGATCCGCAGGGGCTGCTGGCCGAACGCGCGCGCGACGACGCCATCGAGGTGCCCTCGACCAGCCACCTGGTGGCGGTGGATGCCGCGGGCAACGTGGTTTCCATGACGTCCACCATCGAGGCCGCGTTCGGCAGCAAGATCTTCGTGCGCGGTTTCCTGCTCAACAACGAGATGACGGACTTCTCGTCCTCCTACCGCGATCCGGAAGGGCGGCTGGTCGCCAACCGGGTCGAGCCGGGCAAGCGGCCGCGCAGCTCGATGGCGCCCATGATCGTGTTTCGCGCCGGCAAGCCCGTGCTGGCGCTGGGTTCGCCCGGCGGCAGCGCCATCATCAACTACGTGGCCAAGACGCTGGTCGGCGTGCTCGATTGGAAGCTGGACGTGCAGCAGGCGATCGCGCTGCCCAACCTGGGCAGCCGCAACAAGGAAACCGAGCTCGAGCGCGGCACGGCGCTGGAAGCGCTGGCCCCGGCGCTGCGGCGCATGGGCCATGAGGTGCGCATCACCGATTTTCCCAGCGGAATCCAGGGCATCGTGATCGGGCCGCACGACCTGGCCGGCGGCGCCGATCCGCGCCGCGAAGGCCTGGCGCTGGGCGACTGAGGGCGGTTCAGGCCCCGGCCGGTTCCTGCAAGGCCGGCGGCACGCTGCGCAGGCGCGCGGGGGTGCGCGACAGCTTGATGGGCGAGGCGATGCCCCGGTAGTCGCCGGCTTCCAGCAGCATGCCGCGGTGGCGGGCGTGCGGATGGTCGAGCGCCTGCGCCACGTCCAGCACGGCCGCGGCCGGCACGCCCAGCCGCAGCAGGCGCTCGGCCAGCGAGGCCGCTTCGTGCGGCCGCAGCAGTTCGGTCAGCGCGGCGCACAGGGCGTCGCGATGCGCCAGGCGCTCGGCGTTGCTGGCAAAGCGCGCGTCCTGCGCCAGTTGCGGGGCGCCCAGCGCGTCGGCCAGCGCCGCGAACTGGCGGTTGTTGCCCACCGCCAGGAAGATCGGCCCGGCGCCGGTGGGCAGGGTTTTATACGGCGCGATGTTCGGATGCGCGTTGCCGGTGCGCGTGGGCACCCGGCCGCTGTAGAAGTAGTTCGGCGCGTGCGGATGCAGCAGCGACAGCGCGCAGTCGTACAGCGTGATGTCCAGGAACTGGCCCAGGCCGCTGCGCTGGCGCTCCTGCAGGGCCAGCAGCACGGCGACGGCCGCGTTCAGGCCGGTCACCATGTCCACGACCGGCAGGCCCACCCGCGTGGCCGGGCCGTCGGCCTCGCCGTTGACGCTCATCAGCCCGCACATGGCCTGGGCGCAGGCGTCATAGCCCGGCAGGCCGCCCAGCGGGCCGTCGGCGCCGAAGCCGCTGACGCGGCAATGCACCAGGCGCGGAAAGGCCTGGCTCAGCGTGTCGTAGCCCAGCCCCCACTTCTCCAGCGTGCCGGGCTTGAAATTCTCCACCAGCACGTCGGCGTCGGCCAGCAGGCCGCGCAGCAGCTCCTGGCCGGCAGGCTGCGACAGGTCCAGCGCCATGCCACGCTTGTTGCGGTTGACGCCGATGAAGTAGGAGGCGGTCTGGCCGGAGAACGGCGGCCCCCAGCCGCGCGTCTCGTCGCCGCCGGGCGGTTCGATCTTCAGCACGTCGGCGCCGTGGTCGGCGAGGATCTGGGTGCAGTACGGGCCGCCCAGCACGCGCGACAGGTCGATGACGCGGCAGCCTTGCAGGGCGCCGGGGGGCAATGCGGCAACAGCCATGGTGGATACGCCTTTAGTCCAGGGAAATCTGCGCGGCGCGGATCAGCTCGCCCCACTTGTCGACTTCCTCGTTGATGAAGCCGGCCAGGGCCTGCGGCGTGCGCTCGGGCGCCGGCACGATGCCTTGCTTGCGCAGCGTGTCGCGCACTTCGGGCGCGTCCAGCGCGGCGATGAAGGCGGCGTTCAGTTTCTGCACGATGGCGTCGGGCGTGCCCTTGGGCGCCACGATGCCGAAGAATACGCTGACGTCGTAGCCGGCCAGCCCCTGTTCGGCAATCGTGGGCAGCTCGGGCAGGGCCTGCGAGCGCTGCGCGCTGGCCAGGCCGATGGCCTTCAGCTTGCCGGCCTGTATGTGCGGCAACGCGGTAAGGATGTCGGTGAACGACATCGAAACCTGCCCGCCCAGCAGGTCGTTCAGGGCCGGGCCGGTGCCCTTGTAGGACACGTGCAGGATGCGCGTGCCGGCCATGCGGTTGAACAGCACGCCGGCCAGGTGCGAGGAGGCGCCGTTGCCCGAGGACGCGTAGCTCAGCTTGTCGGGATTGGCCTTGGCGTAGGCGATCAGTTCCTGCACGTTGTTGGCCGGCACCGAGGGATGCACCACCAGGATGTTGGGCAGGTGGCCGATGCGCACGATGGGCGCGAAGCTGGTGCGCGGGTCGTAGTTCTGTTTCTTGTACAGGCTGATGTTGATGGCCAGCGGGCCCGAGGTGCCGAACAGCAGCGTATAGCCGTCGGGCTTGGCGTGGGCCACCAGTTCGGCGCCGATATTGCCGCCCGCGCCGCCGCGGTTTTCCACCACCACGGTCTGGTCGAGTTGCGTTTTCAGGCCTTCGGCCAGCCGGCGCGCCATGGCGTCGGTGGGGCCGCCGGGCGGGAAGGGAACGACCAGGGTGACTGGCCGGTCGGGGTAGTCGGCCAGCGCCGGCGCGGCGGCGCCGCCCAGCAAGGCCAGGCCGGCGGCCAGGACGAGGCTGCGAATCAGCTGTTGCATGGTATGTCTCCGTCGTTGTTATGTGGGAACCGCCGCTATAGCGCGGTCTGCAGCACGGCGCGGCACGCCGCGTCGTCGTCGGCGGGCAGCGCGCAAGGGTCGCGGGGAGCGAGCCGGTGGCGCAGCGCCAGGTCGGCCAGCGCGGCGCGCGAGGCCAGTCGGGGATCGCGCGCCGCTTCCCAGCGCAGCGCGGCGATGGCGACGACGTGGTACAGGGCCGAGGCCGCCTGGCGCGCCAGGTCGTCGCGTTCATGGGCGGCCGCGTGCGCGGCCAGCGCATAGGCGCCGTCGAAGGCGCGCGCCTTCGACGGCGCCAGCTCGGGCGGGCACGGCGCGCCGGCGGCCAGCAAGGCCTGCACATGGCGCTGCAGCGCCGGCAGGGCGTCGGCCTTGCGGATGGCGCGCAGTACGTCCAGCGCCACGATGTTGCTGGTGCCTTCCCAGATCGAGCCGAGATGCGCATCGCGCATCAGGCGCGGCTCGACCCATTCTTCGATATAGCCGCAGCCGCCGCGGACCTCCATCGCGTCGCCGGTCACCTGGCGCGCGTCGCGGCAGGCGCGGAACTTGATCAGCGGCGTGAGGATGCGCGGCAGCGCCGCCTCGCCCTCGCCGCGGTCGGCGGCGGCTAGCTGTGAAGATTCAATAGGTTGTATGCATGGTTCATCCGAACCGGATTTGAGAAACTGGAAATCGCCAACCCCCCAGTTCACTCAAGGAGCCCGGCCGGATGAACACCCATAAGCATGCCCGATTGACCTTCCTACGTCGACTCGAAATGGTCCAGCAATTGATCGCCCATCAAGTTTGTGTGCCTGAAGCGGCCCGCGCCTATGGGGTCACCGCGCCGACTGTGCGCAAATGGCTGGGCCGCTTCCTGGCTCAGGGCCAGGCGGGCTTGGCCGATGCGTCCTCGCGCCCGACGGTCTCGCCCCGAGCGATTGCGCCGGCCAAGGCGCTGGCTATCGTGGAGCTGCGCCGCAAGCGGCTGACCCAAGCGCGCATCGCCCAGGCGCTGGGCGTGTCAGCCAGCACCGTCAGCCGCGTCCTGGCCCGCGCCGGTCTGTCGCACCTGGCCGACCTGGAGCCGGCCGAGCCGGTGGTGCGCTACGAGCATCAGGCCCCCGGCGATCTGCTGCACATCGACATCAAGAAGCTGGGACGTATCCAGCGCCCTGGCCACCGGGTCACGGGCAACCGACGCGATACCGTTGAGGGGGCCGGCTGGGACTTCGTCTTCGTGGCCATCGATGACCACGCCCGCGTGGCCTTCACCGACATCCACCCCGACGAGCGCTTCCCCAGCGCCGTCCAGTTCCTCAAGGACGCAGTGGCCTACTACCAGCGCCTGGGCGTGACCATCCAGCGCTTGCTCACCGACAATGGCTCGGCCTTTCGCAGCCGCGCCTTCGCCGCGCTGTGCCATGAGCTGGGCATCAAGCACCGCTTTACCCGACCTTACCGCCCACAGACCAATGGCAAGGCCGAACGCTTCATCCAGTCGGCCTTGCGTGAGTGGGCTTACGCTCACACCTACCAGAACTCCCAACACCGAGCCGATGCCATGAAATCCTGGCTACACCACTACAACTGGCATCGACCCCACCAAGGCATCGGGCGCGCTGTACCCATCTCCAGACTCAACCTGGACAAATACAACCTATTGACAGTTCACACCTAGCGGCTGCTGCGTCGACGGGTTGACGACGACCTGCGTCCGGCGGCCTTCGACGCCGCGCCACTGGCCGGCGACATAGAGCTCCAGCCGAGCGGGATATCCCAGATTTTCCATGACCCAAAACCCTTGTTAGCGAGCTGCCATGGAGAGAGCTATAGTCCTATATAGAACTAGAGTCAACGCGGGATTTTACGTCGACTTTGAAACCATATATTTCCTTTTAGCCAGTTTCCGGATGAATTTCCGCCGTTTTTCGGCTACGTCCGACGAAAACTATGGTCCTCTATATATAACGGCAGGCGCGCCGGCCCGCACCGAGCAAGCGCGTGCGCGGGAATCTTCGGCAAGCAAGGGCTGGCGCGGCCGGAACGCGCACAGCGGTCCGGCCGGCACGGGACGCGGCAGGCTCAGCCGCGGAACAAGCCTTCCGTCTTCAGGAAGGCAATCACCTGGTCCAATCCATCGCCGGTCTTCAGGTTGCACATCACAAAGGGCTTGTCGCCGCGCATGCGGCGGGTATCGGTCTCCATCACCGCGAGGTCCGCGCCCACGTACGGCGCCAGGTCCGTCTTGTTGATGATGAACAGGTCGGACTTGGTGATGCCAGGCCCGCCCTTGCGCGGAATCTTCTCTCCGCTGGCGACGTCGATGATGTAAAGCGTCAGGTCCGAGAGTTCGGGGCTGAAGGTCGCGGCCAGGTTGTCGCCGCCGGACTCGACGAACACGATATCGGCATCGGGAAACTGCTCCAGCATCTGGTCGATGGCGATCAGGTTGATGGATGCGTCCTCGCGGATCGCCGTGTGCGGACAGCCGCCGGTCTCCACCCCCAGGATGCGCTCGGGCGGCAAGGCCCCCGACAGCGTCAGCAGGCGCTGGTCTTCCTTGGTGTAGATGTCGTTGGTGATCGCGATCAGGTCGAACTGCGGGTACATCGCCTTGCACACCATTTCGAGCAAGGTGGTTTTGCCGGACCCCACCGGGCCGCCCACGCCGACGCGCAGGGGTGGCAGGGCCTTGGTACGGGTGGTCAATGAAGAGATGTCATGCATGGCGTCTACACCAATCAGGCAAGGTCAGGAACGGAAAAGACGGGAGAACTGGGTTTCATGGCGCGCCGAGACCATGGCGTACTGCGGCGCGAACGTATCGAGCCGCGGCGGCGTTGCGCCGGCGCGCGCCCGGGCGTCGGCCAGCACGGCCGGCAGCCCCGCGCGCAGCCGCTCGAGCATGCGCTGGCCCGCCATCTGTCCGAGCGGCACGCCCTTGATGGCCGCGGCCACCTGGTTCTCCAGCCACGAAAATACATAGGCGCCCAGCCCGGCCTCGCGCGGCAGCGCCCACATCGCGCAGGCGCAGGCATGCACGGCGGGCAGCGTGGCCGGCCGCAGCGCCGCCACGGCCGCCCTCGTCGCCGCCGTGCCCCAGCCGAGCTCCTGGGCCAGTCTGGCCAGCGAGCGCCCCATCTGCTCGGTTTCCTGGCGCAGCTCGCGGGTCTCGCGCGAAGCGTGGAACCACTGGTTCCAGCCATGCGCCGCCGCGTCGTCGCCGGCGCGCCAGGCCTCGAACAGCAGGCACCACAGCGGCGCCTCGGCGCGCGCCATCACCGTGACGAGCTGGCTTTCTATCCACGCCAGGGTGCTGGCCTCGTCGTGCACCAATCCCAGCTCGATGGCCGCCTCCAGGCCCTACGAATAGCTGAAGCCGCCGATCGGCAGCGCCGGCGAAGACAGATGCAACAGCGCGGCCAGCTGTCCGGCGTCAAGACTCGGCGTCATGCTCGCCGTGCTTGCCGCCGTGGCCATGACCGGAATGAACGTGGCCGTGTCCGCCGGCATGGAAGTGCGCATGGGGGTGTGCCTCGTGTGCGTGGTAAGCCGCCTGCGCCAGCGCGTAGTCGTCGCCGAAACTCTCGTCGTGGCCATGGCGATGGCCGCCGCCGTAGGCGCCCACGTCCGGCTCGAACACCGCGCGCAGGCGCGTCGCGGTCACGCCGCCCAGCTGGGCCAGCATGTCGATCAGCACGGCGTCGTACTCAAACTGCAGATGCCGCTCGGCGATCTCCAGCAGCACGTGGCGGTTGCCCAGGTGATAGGCCGCCCGCGCCAGCTGCCAGGGCGTGGCGGCCGTCACGCGGGCCACGTCTTCCAGCGCGGCCCGCACCACCACGTATGTACCGTCCTCGGCAACCAGGACATCGCCGTCGCGCAAGGTCTGGCCGCGTTCGATCGCCATGCCGAGCTCGCCGCGGCCCTCGTCCAGGTCCAGGCGCTGGCGGCTGCGGCGGCGTTCGGCCAGGGTCAGCGTCACGCCGGGCGCCTGGCTCAGGTCCAGGCCGCCGGCGGCGCCGCGTTTGATGAAAGTGTTGGCGATTTTCATGATCAGAACAGGAAATAGCGTTGCGCCATGGGCAGCTCGGCAAGCGCCTCGCATCTGAGCAATTGCCCATCGGCATAGACTTGGTAGGTCTGCGGGTCGACCGAGATCGCCGGCAGCCAGTTGTTGCGCACCATGTCGTGCTTGGTCACGCCGCGGCATCCGCGCACCGCCTCCAGGCGCTTGTTCAGCCCCAGTTCGCTGACCGCCGGATTGCTCAGGCTGACCTGCGAGACGAAGGCCACCGAGGTGCGCAGCGCCTTGCCGTGGCTGCCCCACATGGGGCGGATCTGCACCGGCTGCGGCGTCGAGATCGAGGCGCCCATGTCGCCGATGCTGGCGCTGACGGCCATGCCGCTCTTGAGCACCATGTTGACCTTGACGCCGAAAAAGGCGGGCTTCCACAGCACCAGGTCGGCCAGCTTGCCCACTTCCACCGAGCCCACCAGGTGCGCGATGCCATGCGCCACGGCCGGGTTGATGGTGTACTTGGCGATGTAGCGCTTGATGCGCTCATTGTCCGAGCGCTCGCTGTCGCCTTGCAGCGGGCCGCGCTGCAGCTTCATCTTGTGCGCGGTCTGCCAGGTGCGCAGGACGATCTCGCCCACGCGCCCCATGGCCTGCGAGTCCGAGCTCATGATGGAGAACGCCCCCAGGTCGTGCAGGATGTCCTCGGCCGCGATGGTCTCGCGCCGGATCCGGCTTTCGGCGAAAGCCAGGTCCTCGGCGATGGATGGATCCAGGTGATGGCACACCATGACCATGTCCAGGTGCTCGTCGATCGTGTTGCGCGTGAACGGCATGGTCGGGTTGGTCGAGGCCGGCAGCACGTTGGGCATGCCGGCGGCCCGGATGATGTCCGGCGCGTGGCCGCCGCCGGCGCCTTCCGTATGGAAGGAATGGATGGTGCGGCCCTTGAACGCGGCGAACGTGTCCTCCACGAAGCCCGACTCGTTGAGCGTGTCGCTGTGGATCGCGACCTGGATGTCGGTTTCCTCGGCCACGTTCAGGCAGGTATCGATGGAAGCCGGCGTGCTGGCCCAGTCCTCGTGGATCTTCAGGCCCATGGCGCCGGCCCGCACCTGCTCCAGCAGCGCGCCGTGCGAGCTCGAACTGCCCTTGCCGAACAGGCCCACGTTCACCGGAAAGGCGTCCAGCGCCTGCAGCATGGCGGCCATGTGCCAGGGGCCCGAGGTGCTGGTGGTGGCCAGCGATCCGGTGGCCGGCCCGGTGCCGCCGCCTATCATGGTGGTCGTGCCGGTGGCCAGGGCCTCCTCGATCTGCTGCGGACAGATGAAGCGGATATGCGTATCGATGGCGCCGGCCGTCACGATCAGCCCCTCGCCGGCCACCACCTCGGTCGAAGCGCCGATGATGATGGTCACGCCCGGCTGGGTGTCCGGGTTGCCCGCCTTGCCGATGCCGCTGATCAGCCCGTCCTTGATGCCGATGTCGGCCTTGACGATGCCGGTCACCGCGTCGATGATCAGCGCGTTGGTGATCACCGTGTCGACGCAATCGGTGGCCAGGCGCTGGCTCTGCCCCATGCCGTCGCGGATGACCTTGCCGCCGCCGAACTTCACCTCCTCGCCGAAGATGGTGTGGTCCTTCTCGACCTCGGCCAGCAGCAGCGTGTCGGCCAGGCGCACCCGGTCGCCGACGCCGCCGACCACGGTCGGCCCGTAAATCTCGGCATATGCCGAACGCGAAATCCTGGTCATTTCAGCGCCCCCATCACCTTGCCCTGGAAACCGAAGATGCGGCGCTCGCCGCCGACCGCCACCAGCTCGACGGTGCGGCGCATGCCCGGCTCGAAACGCACCGCGTTGCCGGCCGGAATGTTCAGCCGGTAGCCGGTTGCCAGCTCGCGGTCGAAGACCAGGGCGTTGTTCGCCTCGGCGAAGTGATAGTGCGAACCCACCTGGATCGGCCGGTCGTCCTCGTTGACCACGGCGATCGTCAAGGTCGGCCGGCCCACGTTGAGCTCGATCTGGCCCGGTTCGGTCAGTATTTCTCCCGGAATCATGATGACACCTCCCTGGTCAGACCCGAGCGCCGACGAACAGCAGCGCGCCGTAACCGGCGATGCCCACGCCCAGCGCCCGCGACAGCCACAGGTTCCAGTGCTTGAGGCGAAACCCCGCGAACAGGCCGGCCAGGTGCAGCCCCAGGGTGGCGAGCATGAAACCCGCCACGAAGCCCAGCGCGCCTTCGCTGCCGGGCAGCTCCATCCCGTGGGCCAGGCCGTGGAACAGGGCGAATCCCCCCACCAGCGCGAAACCCGCCCAGCCCTGCACGGCCTTGCGGCTGGCCACCAGCAGGCCCAGCACCAGCAGCGAGACCATGATGACCGGCTCGACGGCAGGCAGGCGCACGCCGGCCATGCCCATCATCGCGCCGGCGAACAGCAGCGCGAGAAACATGACCGGCAGCCACACCGCCTGGCGCGCCGTATGGTGCGTCAGCGCGCTCCACATGCCGACCGCCAGCATCGCCAGCAGGTGGTCGAACCCGGTCAGCGGATGCCAGAAGCCCGCCGCGAACATGCTGCCCGGCAGCTCGTGGCCGAGATGGCCCGGATGCGCCAGGGCGGCGCCCGAGAACAGCATCAGGGCGGCCGCACCCGAGCCCAGCATCGCGCGCTTAGACATTGCTTTCATGCGAATCTCCCAATTCATGAATGACGAAAATCCCGACCCGGTGCTCAGACAACCGGGTTGTGGACGGTAATCAGCTTGGTGCCATCGGGAAACGTGACTTCCACCTGGATGTTGGAAATCATCTCCGGCACCCCTTCCATGATCTCATCGCGCCCCAGGATCCGCGTGCCTTCGCTCATGAGCTCGGCGACCGTCTTGCCGTCGCGCGCGCCTTCCATCAACGCGGCCGTGATCAGCGCCACCGTCTCCGGATAGTTCAGCTTCAGGCCGCGCGCGCGCCGGCGCTCGGCCAGCAGGGCCGCGGTGAAAATGAGCAGCTTGTCTTTTTCCCGTGGAGTCAGTTCCATGGCGGTTCTTCCTTTGTGTATGCATACCAGGGGCGGTTCATGCCCGGCCGGCGCGCGAGCGAGCGCCGCATGGCTGGTCCGCGGCCCCTCGCGCGGCGTATCAGGTGGCCCAGAGCCGGGGCACGACGGCGGGCGTATCGAGCACGCGCGGGCGCAAATAGGCCCAGGCATCGGTCATCACGGCCCTGACATCCTCCATGTGCACGCCCAGGCAGCGCACCAGGCACAGCGACTGCGTCGCGTCGTACGGCATCGTGGTGGCCGCGCCGCGCAGCGTGTCGCTCCAGGGCATCAGGCCGGCCAGCTCCTCGTTCTGCTCCGCGTCCAGGCGGGGGCCGAAGGACCACAGCGCGGCATGGACCGGAAAGCCCGCCAGGCCCGAGACCTGGCGCCGGACGTCGTCCTGCGCGCCGACCAGCCCCTGGTCCACCCACAGCAGCCGGCCGTCCACGTACAGCTCGGTGGCGGTATGCAGGCGGCCCTGGCTCCAATGGCCGGACTGGTTCACCCGCCCGAGCTGGATCAGGTCCCAGCCGATGGCGGCCGCGCCCGACTCAAGCTGGATCCGATTGCGCGCCAGGGCATCGGCCTCTTCGAAGAAAATGCTCTCGAGGGGCAGCCAATCGAGCCGGCCTCCCGCTGCCACGCGCAAATGCACGTCCTGCGAGGCCTGGCGGCCGTTCGACTTGTACCAGCGCGTGGCGCCGGGCGTGGTAAGCGCCGCGCGGGCGCCGCCGGCCACGTCGACGCGGATCTCGAGCGCGTCCCCGCCCGCGATGCCCGAAGGGGGATGAAGAATGGCGACGTGGCAGACTTGCGGCCCTTCCGGATACAGCGCCCGCTGCACCAGCATGGGCCCGTAGTGCGCGCGCTCGCGCAGCACGGTGCGGCCCGCGTGGCCGGGCGCGAAGCCCAGCGTCAAGCCCGCGCGCCACTGATCCAGGGTCTCAGACATGGCAGCCGTCCGCGCCAGCCGCGCCCGCAGGCTGTGCCGCCGCGGGCTCGGTCATTAATGCAGAAAACAGGCAAGAACTCATCCAAGGCAAAACCTGAAAAAACAACGGCCCCATAACCTTTGAATATATTCCCGCAAGCATGCAAAATGACGTAACCGTTGCATGGTATCACAATACCCAGGGCATTCATTCCATCACCCGCAGGCCTACCAAGGCCGGCAAAAACTCATTGTTTTCAGTCGGATAGGCGAATCTGCGCAATATATGCCGCCTACTTCCTGCAATGGCGCGCAATACGCCATTATTTGCAATATCGATTATTCGAAATTCCTGCTCCGCCGCTGTTTCTTTATTACCATCCGAATAATAAATCGTGGCCGACGCAACCGCGTGCCGCCCGCCCTGGGTCATGCCACCCTGGGGGATCCGCCGATTGCACCATATGCGCCGAACATGCACGCGATGCGGTCGCACACCACCGCGGCAGACTGCCTCGGGCGTCTCCGGATGACGGCAAGACGTTTGACCTTCCCACAATGGCAAGCCTCAGGCTTCCCTTCCATTGAAAAGGGAAACTGCCATGAACATCGGTGAGGCATCCAAGGCGTCCAAGGTCTCGGCCAAGATGATCCGCTGCTGCGAGCAGATCGGCCTGATCGCCGCGGCGCAACGCACCGCGTCGGACCACCGCGCCTATGGCCATGCCGACATGCACCAGCTGCATTTCATCCGCCGCACCCGCGACCTCGGCTGCTCGGTGGCCGAGAGCGGCGATTTATTGAATCCGTGGAACCCCCAGTCGCGCCAGAGCGCCGACGTCAAGCGCCTGGCCAAGCGCACGCTGTCCTATTGAACACCTGGAACCCGATATGCCAAGGATCACCGTTCTTCCGCACGCCGACCTGGCGCCCGACGGCGCCGTGCTGGAGGTGCCGTCCGGCACCTCGATTTCCGAGGCCTTGCTCGCCCATGGCATCGAGATTGAGCACGCATGCGACATGAGCTGCGCGTGCACGACCTGCCACTGCATCGTGCGCGAGGGCTTCGACTCCCTCGATGAGGCCAGGGAGTGCGAGGACGACCTTGCTGGACCGCGCCTGGGGGCTGGAGGCGCATTCGCGCCTGAGCTGCCAGGCTATCGTGGCTGGCGAGGACCTGACCATCGAAATCCCCAAGTACACGGTCAACCACGCCAAGGAGACACGCTAGGGCGTGGCGCGATGTGACGGCTCGATGCAATAGCGCCCGCCTTCGCTGACGCGTTCTTCAGCTACGGCTGGCCGTCGAACTCCTCGACGTCGCCCAACGAGGACAACCAGGAAAACCGGCGCCTGGCCCAGATCTGCCGCAATGGCCTGCCCAACGCATGGCGCTGCTCGAGCGCGCCGACGCGCAGCGAATAGCTTTGCGGATTCTCCGCCGCGCAGGAATAGATCGGGCCGCCGCAATTGCCGCAAAACGCATGCATGCGCCTGGCGCCGCTTGCGGCAATTTTCAAATACTCTTTGGGCGTTCCCTGCAGAAGCACGAACGTATCCGCCGGCGCGGAAATGTTTGCACGAAAGACAGAGCCCGACTGCATCTGGCAATCGGCACAATGGCAAACCGTAATGGTGCCCGGCTCGACCTCGGCTTCATACGCAATCGCGCCACAGTGGCATCGACCTTCGACTTTCATTTGCTCCTCCGTTGGTAAAAGGCGATGCAGGCATCGGCGTCTTCAGCGGGGCGGCTGCCGCAACGGCGCCATGCGCTCGCGGCCTTCGGGGCGTCCAGATGAGAAAAGCCCGCAAAACCTGAAGTTTATGCGGGCTTTCCGGGGCGCTACCGGCTTCGGTAGAACAAATTTCTGGCGGACAGAGGGGGATTCGAACCCCCGATACGCTTATCACGTATACACGCTTTCCAGGCGTGCGCCTTCAACCACTCGGCCACCTGTCCTGATCTGGATTCGCGACTTGCCCGCGCGGCAAGGCACGCGGGAAAAGCGAATTTGCGATTCTAGCAGGATTCGGGCGGGCTTGTCCCGGCTCGTGTGGCCGCGCCGCTACGCGCGGCCGGCGCCCTTGCGCGGTCGCCCGCCCACGGCTTCGTCGGGCGCTTGCATGGCCGTCAGGACGTAGTTGATCTGGTACTCCTCGCGGTACAGGGTCTCGCCCCACAGCAGCGGCGTGTCGGCCGCGTCCAGGAAGGTATGCGTGCGCACCATGACCGGCCGGCCCTTCTCCAGCTGCAGGTGCCTGGCCACCGCCGCCGGCACCAGCGCGACGCGCACCGCATTGAGAAAGCGCGTGATCGGCATGCCGACCTCCTCGTCCAGCAGCGACTGGACCGAGCGCCGCGCCAGCATCTCGGCGGTCAGCCGCGCGCCCACCAGCGCGGGCAGGTAGCGCAGCTCGAAGGCGATCGGCTTGCCCGAAAGCAGGCACAGGCGCTGCAGCCGGTAGACCGGCTCGCCGCGCCCAAGCCGCAGCGTATCGCGCACGTGGTCTTCGACCACGGCCTTGCCGTAGCCGATCACCTCATAGGTGAGATCGCGCGCGAAGGCATCCTGCTCGAAATAGGCCACCCGGTGCGTGTCCACCGTGGACGACAGCTTGGGCTGCGCGACGAAGCTGCCCACGCCGCGCTTGCGCTCGACCAGGCCTTCGAACACCAGTTGCTGGATCGCGTGCACCACCGTCGCGCGCGTGGTGGCGTAGCGCTTGGCGAGCTCGGTTTCCGACGGCAGCAGGTCGCCCGGCGCGTACGCGGCGTTGCTGATCGCGTCGCGAATGGCGTTGCGGATCTTGAGATAGACAGGCACGGCGGGTCGGCGCCCGGCGCTTGACGCATGTTGCATAGTCAACTAGTCTTTATGCTGAAAACGATTCATAAGCGTATCACTAGGTGTGAACTGTCAATAGGTTGTATTCGTCCAGGTTGAGTCTGGAGATGGGTACAGCGCGCCCGATGCCTTGGTGGGGTCGATGCCAGTTGTAGTGGTGTAGCCAGGATTTCATGGCATCGGCTCGGTGTTGGGAGTTCTGGTAGGTGTGAGCGTAAGCCCACTCACGCAAGGCCGACTGGATGAAGCGTTCGGCCTTGCCATTGGTCTGTGGGCGGTAAGGTCGGGTAAAGCGGTGCTTGATGCCCAGCTCATGGCACAGCGCGGCGAAGGCGCGGCTGCGAAAGGCCGAGCCATTGTCGGTGAGCAAGCGCTGGATGGTCACGCCCAGGCGCTGGTAGTAGGCCACTGCGTCCTTGAGGAACTGGACGGCGCTGGGGAAGCGCTCGTCGGGGTGGATGTCGGTGAAGGCCACGCGGGCGTGGTCATCGATGGCCACGAAGACGAAGTCCCAGCCGGCCCCCTCAACGGTATCGCGTCGGTTGCCCGTGACCCGGTGGCCAGGGCGCTGGATACGTCCCAGCTTCTTGATGTCGATGTGCAGCAGATCGCCGGGGGCCTGATGCTCGTAGCGCACCACCGGCTCGGCCGGCTCCAGGTCGGCCAGGTGCGACAGACCGGCGCGGGCCAGGACGCGGCTGACGGTGCTGGCTGACACGCCCAGCGCCTGGGCGATGCGCGCTTGGGTCAGCCGCTTGCGGCGCAGCTCCACGATAGCCAGCGCCTTGGCCGGCGCAATCGCTCGGGGCGAGACCGTCGGGCGCGAGGACGCATCGGCCAAGCCCGCCTGGCCCTGAGCCAGGAAGCGGCCCAGCCATTTGCGCACAGTCGGCGCGGTGACCCCATAGGCGCGGGCCGCTTCAGGCACACAAACTTGATGGGCGATCAATTGCTGGACCATTTCGAGTCGACGTAGGAAGGTCAATCGGGCATGCTTATGGGTGTTCATCCGGCCGGGCTCCTTGAGTGAACTGGGGGGTTGGCGATTTCCAGTTTCTCAAATCCGGTTCGGATGAACCATGCATACAACCTATTGAATCTTCACACCTAGCGCTCAGCCGGCGCGCGGCTGGAAGCGCCGGATGGATTTCTGCGTTTCCTCGACCAGCAGCAGCGCCAGCCGCGACGGCACGCGGTTCTTGGCCGAGACGGCGAACGCCTCGACCTCGATGGCCGGCTTGAACGGGATGATCTTCAGCCCGTCGCCGCGCCTGGCCTGGGCCATGGCCGAGAACAGATCGACCACGGTCACGCCGACGCCGGCCTGCGCCAGCAGGCAGGCCGTCTCGGAATAGCACACCTCCACCGCGGTACGGTAAGGCGTGCCGGCCTGCTTGAAGGCATTGAGCACCAGCGGACTGAGCCGCGAGCCCAGCTCCAGCCCGATCAACGGATACGGCGAGATGTCCTGCGGCGTGACGGACTTGCGCCGGGCCAGCGGATGGTCGGCCGGCGCCAGGCACACCATCTGGACGCGCGCCACCGGCAGCATGTGCAGCTTCTGCTCCAGCTCGGGCTCCAGCGCGATGGCAAAGCCGATGTCGGCCGCGCGCGACTCGATGATCTCGACCACGTTGTACGAACGGCGCACGTCGAAGAACACCTTCACCTTGGGCCGCTGCTTGAGCAGGTCATTGATGGCCGCCGGCAGCACCGAATGCCCCAGCTGCGGCGTGGCGACGATGCGCAACTGGCCCAGCCGCTCGTTCTTGAGTTCCTCGACCGTGTGGTTGAGGGCCTTGGACAGCAGAAAGATCGACTCCGAGTCGCGGAACAGGATCTTGGCCTCTTCGGTCGCGCTCAGGCGATTGCCCACGCGATCGAACAGCGTGCCCCACTTGCGATTCCAGCTGGCGTATCGCGCTGCTGACCGCCGGCTGCGAAATCTGCAGGGCGCGGGCCGCGCCGACCGTGGTGTGGCTTTGCATCACCGCCCGGAATATCTCGATCAGCCGCAGATTCACTATAAGTCCTGTTTATAGAAATGATCAAAAATTTAATAATTGATTATTTCATCGGACTATTCATAATTCAACTGCAACAAGGAGGCGGCAGGACCTCGGGCCTCCATGACACCTATACAGCCACCCAGGGGGAGATTCATCATGAAGGCAATACTGCAACGGTCCATCGCGCTGCTCGTCTTGGCCGCGGGGATGTCGTCGGTCGCGTGCGCCGACGAGGTCAAGATGCGCGTGCTGGGCTGGTACGGCAACCAGCTGCAATCGCAGCAGGTCGAACGGCCCTTCTGGAAGGACCTGCCCAAGCGCAGCAACGGCGCGTTCTCGGCCAACTTCCGCACCATCGACGAGCTGGGCCTGAAGGGCTTCGAATCGCTGCGCACGCTGCAAAGCGGCGCGTTCGACGTGGTGTCGTTCCAGATCAGCTTCGTGGGCGGCGACGCGCCGGTGCTGATGGGCGCCGACCTGCCCGGCGCGGCGTTCGACTTCGACCAGCTGCAGAAGAACCTGGACGCCTACCGCCCCATCCTCGAAAAGGAACTCAACGACCGCTTCAAGGCCAAGCTGCTGACGGCGTGGTCGTTCCCGTTCCAGATCCTGTACTGCAAGGGCGACATCAAGACGCTGGACGATCTCAAGGGCAAGAAGGTGCGCGTCAGCGGCACCTACACGGCCAAGATGGTCGCCGACCTGAACGCCGCCGGCGCCACCCTGGCCGGCCCCGAGGTCTACCAGGGCCTGATGCAGGGCGTGGTGGACTGCGCCATCACCGGCAGCCAGTATGGCAACAGCAACGACTGGTTCGAGGTCGCGCATTCGCTCAGCCCCATCCCGCTGGGCGGCGCCGGCGTGGTGCTGCAGGTGGCGCGCAACGCCTTCTGGGAAAAGCTGTCGGCCGACCAGCAGGCCGCCCTGTCGGCCGAAATGAAGCAGCTCGAAACCGCGCTGTGGGACATCAGCCGCAAGGGCCACGAGGACGGCATCAACTGCAACGTCGGCAAGCAGCCCTGCACCGGCAAGCCCGGCAAGATGCAGCTGGTCGAGCCCACCGAGGCCGACGTGCGCGAAGTCAAGCAACTGCTCAAGACATCGATCGTGCCGATGTGGATCGAGGATTGCTCGAAGTTCTCCAAGACCTGCGGCGACGACTGGTTCCGCACCATCGGCGCGGCGGCCGGCATCGCGCGCTAGCTGTGAAGATTCAATAGGTTGTATGCATGGTTCATCCGAACCGGATTTGAGAAACTGGAAATCGCCACCCCCCCAGTTCACTCAAGGAGCCCGGCCGGATGAACACCCATAAGCATGCCCGATTGACCTTCCTACGTCGACTCGAAATGGTCCAGCAATTGATCGCCCATCAAGTTTGTGTGCCTGAAGCGGCCCGCGCCTATGGGGTCACCGCGCCGACTGTGCGCAAATGGCTGGGCCGCTTCCTGGCTCAGGGCCAGGCGGGCTTGGCCGATGCGTCCTCGCGCCCGACGGTCTCGCCCCGAGCGATTGCGCCGGCCAAGGCGCTGGCTATCGTGGAGCTGCGCCGCAAGCGGCTGACCCAAGCGCGCATCGCCCAGGCGCTGGGCGTGTCAGCCAGCACCGTCAGCCGCGTCCTGGCCCGCGCCGGTCTGTCGCACCTGGCCGACCTGGAGCCGGCCGAGCCGGTGGTGCGCTACGAGCATCAGGCCCCCGGCGATCTGCTGCACATCGACATCAAGAAGCTGGGACGTATCCAGCGCCCTGGCCACCGGGTCACGGGCAACCGACGCGATACCGTTGAGGGGGCCGGCTGGGACTTCGTCTTCGTGGCCATCGATGACCACGCCCGCGTGGCCTTCACCGACATCCACCCCGACGAGCGCTTCCCCAGCGCCGTCCAGTTCCTCAAGGACGCAGTGGCCTACTACCAGCGCCTGGGCGTGACCATCCAGCGCTTGCTCACCGACAATGGCTCGGCCTTTCGCAGCCGCGCCTTCGCCGCGCTGTGCCATGAGCTGGGCATCAAGCACCGCTTTACCCGACCTTACCGCCCACAGACCAATGGCAAGGCCGAACGCTTCATCCAGTCGGCCTTGCGTGAGTGGGCTTACGCTCACACCTACCAGAACTCCCAACACCGAGCCGATGCCATGAAATCCTGGCTACACCACTACAACTGGCATCGACCCCACCAAGGCATCGGGCGCGCTGTACCCATCTCCAGACTCAACCTGGACGAATACAACCTATTGACAGTTCACACCTAGGCCACGACGCGAACCCGCGGGTTCGCCCTGAAAACGCGCGCCACACGGTGGCGGCACGGCGCTTGCTCATCATAGGTGAGCTGACCGCCGTTAGGAAATTGATTACTTGATCCAGCGCAATAAATAAAAGCTAACTACGAGGGACGGTCCCCCTTCTTGCAACGCAACCGTCACATTCCCAGGACGAAAAAAACGGCGCCCCGCAGGGCGCCGTTTCGTGGCTGGCTCGATCAGCGGTTGGCCGCTGCCGCGGCCTGGCGCTCCAGGTTGCGGGTGATGGTCCATTGCTGGGCGATCGACAGCGTGTTGTTGACACACCAGTACAGCACCAGGCCGGCCGGGAAGAAGAACATCATCCCGCCGAACACCAGCGGCATGATCATCATGACCTTGGCCTGCACGGGATCGGGCGGCGTGGGGTTGAGCTTGATCTGCAGGAACATGGTGGCCATCATGATGGCCGGCAGGATGAAGAACGGATCGCGCACGGAAAGGTCGTGCACCCAGAGGATCCACGGCGCGCCGCGCATCTCGACGCTGGCCAGCAGCACCCAGTAC
This sequence comes from Bordetella pertussis 18323, assembly GCF_000306945.1. Taxonomy (NCBI): domain Bacteria; kingdom Pseudomonadati; phylum Pseudomonadota; class Betaproteobacteria; order Burkholderiales; family Alcaligenaceae; genus Bordetella; species Bordetella pertussis. The sequence goes on from NC_018518.1 coordinate 646,351, forward strand.
AGCGCGATGAACACCGGAATCTGCACCACCATGGGCAGGCAGCCGCCCAGCGGGTTGATCTTCTCGGTGCGGTACATCTCCATCATCGCCTGGTTCAGCTTCTGGCGATCGTCACCGTACTTCTCTTTCAGGGCCTGCAGGCGCGGGGCGACCTGCTTCATGCGGGCCATCGAGCGATAGCTTGCCGCGGCCAGCGGGAAGAACACCGCCTTGATGATGACCGTCAGGGCGACGATGGTCCAGCCCCAGTTGCCGAGCAGGCCGTGCAGCCAGGTCATGAGGGTGAACAGGGGCTTGGCGATGATGGTCAGCCAGCCGTAGTCGACCACCAGTTCCAGGCCCGGCGCAACCGCGGCCATGGCCTTCTGGTCCTGCGGGCCGACCCACAGGTGCGCGTCGACGTTGGCGCTGGAACCCGGGGCGATCGTGCCCACGGCTTCGATGGTGCGGGCCGCGTACAGGTTCTGCTGCACCTGCAGCAGTTCGTTGGTGCGCTGCTTGCCCTGGGCCGGGATCCAGGCCGTGGCGAAGTAGTGCTGCACGATGCCGATCCAGCCGTTGTCGGCCTGCTTGATGTACGTGCCCTTCTTCTTCTCGATGTCCGAGAAGGTGACCTTTTGGAACTTGTCCTGCTCGGAGTACACCGCGACGCCGGTGAACGTGTGATAGAAGCTGGAGGTGCCGGCCGGGTCGGTGCCGTCGCGCTCGAGCTGCAGATACAGGGCCGGATTGAGCGGCGCGCCGCCGGTATTGGCCATGGCGTGGCGCACGTCCACGTCGTAGCGGCCGCGATGCAGCGTGTATGTCTTGGTGACCTTCAGGCCGCCGGATTCCGCCTCGAACACCACATCCAGCGTGTCGCCGGTCAGCGAGCGCTCGCTGGACACTAGATGGAACGGCGTCTGGTGGGTGGGGAAGGATTCGCCTTGCGGCGCGCCGACCACGCCGGTCTGGGCCACATAGACCAGGTCGGCGGAGCGGTCCATCAGCACCGTGGGCTTGTCGCTCTGGCTGCTCGACGGGTACTTCAGCAGCTCGGCGCGGATCAGTTGCGCGCCGTTGGAGTCGAAAGTCAGGCGCAGCACGTCGGTGGTGATTACCACCTGCTCGGATTTGGCGGCCGCGGGCGCCGCAGCGCCCGGCACCGATGCCGCGGCGGGGGCGGCGGCCGGCACCGATGCCGCGGCGGGGGCGGCGGCCGGCGAACTCGGGATCGACGCGGTGGACGAAGCCGCCGTGCCGTTCGCATCGGCCTTGGGCTGCTGCGTGGCGGCCGCTTCGGGGGCCGGCCCGCCAAAAAGCGACGGCTTGCCGTTATGGATTTGCCAGTTGTTCCAGAGGAGCAACAGCGAAAAAGAGAAAATCATCCAGAGGACGGTTCGTCGGATATCCATGGTGCCTGAGGAGTTGTAAGCGGGCCAGCAAAGCCCACGAGTGTAGCGTCAATCGGGTTCGGTGCGGTGGCGATGCGCGCAGCAGGCCTGCGCGCCGGCGCCGTGGCCGGGTGGTACGGGGTCGTATCCGCCCGGCGACCACGGGTGGCAGCGGCCGATACGGCGCGCCGCCAACCATAGACCGCGCCATGCGCCATGACGTTCAATGGCTTCGATGGCGTAGGCCGAGCAAGTCGGGGTGAAGCGGCACTGCCGGCCCACCCAGGGGCTGAGGAAGTACCGGTAAAACCGGATCGGGGCGATAAGCAGTCTCCTGATCATCGCGCTATCCGTGTGAAGTGAGCATCTACTTCGGCGCGCGCCGAGCGTTTCAGGGCCGTGAGGCTTGCCGGTGTCAGCTTGCTGTGCAGCCGCACCACGTAATCCTGGGCCGGCAGGGCAAGCCGGCGAGCCCGGAACGCTTCGCGGATGACCCGCTTCAAGGTATTGCGCGTCACGGCGCGGGCGGCAAAACGCTTGGCGATCACCAGGCCCAGGCGCGCGCGCGCCGGCTGGTCATCAGCAGGGGCACAGGGCGAGGCGCTGACAATAAAGAAAGCCCCTCGGGCCAGTCGCCGGCCTTTGAGGGCGGCGGCAAACTCGGAGGGGCGATGCAATCGCGCCTCCGCAGGGAGCGTGGCGCGCGGCATGGGTGACGTGACGGAGACTGGCGACGGGGCCGGCGGCGATGCTCCTGTTACAGGCAATCCGCCGATTCCGGGCAATCGTCCGTTGTCCGCCTGGATTAGACGGCCAGACGCTTGCGGCCCTTGGCGCGGCGGGCATTCAGAATGGCGCGGCCGGCACGGGTCTTCATGCGCACGCGAAAGCCGTGGGTGCGTTTGCGGCGGGTAACGGAAGGTTGGTAGGTGCGTTTCATGGACGATCCACAAAAAGAACAAAAGTCAGAAGGGACATGCCCGACGGGGTTCCTGGCCAAGATCCGCGGCGGGTATCTGGATGGCTGCCTGCTGGCGCGCATGCTTGGGCAGCGCGGCAGGCAATCCAACAGACGGGGCCGAGGCGGCCGCACGGTTGGCGCCACTGGCTCGCCCCAGAGCATACACAATGAGGCGGCTTGCAAGTAGCGGCCAAGGCGTGGGCCTGGCTTCTCTTGGCTTCTTCTGGAACCTTCTGACAGACAGAATTCGGAAAAGCCCATCATTTCAGCAAGTTTTCTCTGTCTTGTCAAACAGTTAGGGGGGACCGAGCATTGCCGCGGTTTCCCGGCCTGTGGATAACCTACCCCCAGGCAGGGTAGAATCGAGGTTTGAACAAGAGCGACATGAAAGAATTCTGGCAGACCTGCGTCAGTCGTCTTGAGCAGGAACTCCCCCCCCAACAAATCAGCGCGTGGATCCGACCGCTGGTCCCGCTTGCGTATGACGAAGCGCAAGCGGTTCTGCGCGTGGCCGCGCCCAATCGCTTCAAGCTGGATTGGGTGCGGAAGAACTTTTCCCATCAGATCGAGGCGCTGGCCGCCGAGTGGTACCAGCGCCCGGTGCAGGTGACGTTCGAGCTGCCCGGCACCAGCTCCGCGCCACGCATACCGATGGCCGTGCCGCGCCCGGTGGCGGTCTCGGTGCCGGCCGTCGTTGCTGCGGTGCAGCAAGCATCGGAGCCTGCTCCGCCGGCGCCGGCAAGCGCCGACGCCGCGAACATCGTTTACGAGCGGTCGCGCCTGAACACGGATCTCACCTTCGAGAATTTCGTGACCGGCAAGGCCAACCAGCTGGCGCGCGCCGCGGCGCTGCAGGTGGCGGAGAATCCCGGCACGTCCTACAACCCGCTGTTCCTGTACGGCGGCGTGGGGCTGGGCAAGACCCACCTGATCCACGCCATCGGCAATGCCATGGTGGCCGCGGGGACCGGCGTGCGGGTGCGCTACGTGCATGCGGACCAATACGTCTCTGACGTGGTCAAGGCCTACCAGCGCAAGGCGTTCGACGATTTCAAGCGCTACTACCATTCGCTCGATCTGCTGCTGATCGACGATATCCAGTTCTTTTCCGGCAAGAATCGCACGCAGGAGGAGTTCTTCTATGCGTTCGAGGCGATGGTGGCGCAGCGCAAGCAGATCATCATCACCAGCGATACGTACCCGAAGGAGCTCTCGGGTATCGACAGCCGGTTGATTTCGCGGTTCGACTCCGGGCTGACCGTGGCCATCGAGCCGCCCGAACTCGAGATGCGCGTGGCGATCCTGCTGCGCAAGGCCGAGTCCGAAGGCGTGCCGATGCCCGAGGAAGTGGCGTTCTTCATCGCCAAGCACCTGCGCAGCAACGTACGCGAGCTGGAAGGCGCCTTGCGCAAGGTGCTGGCCTACGCGCGTTTCCATGGCCGCGACGTGCTGACGGTGGATGTCTGCAAGGAGGCCCTGAAGGACCTGCTTTCGGTGTCCAACGGCCAGATCACGGTCGAGAACATCCAGAAGACGGTTGCCGATTTCTACAAGATCAAGGTGGCCGACATGTACTCGAAACGCCGGCCGGCCAATATCGCCCTGCCGCGCCAGGTGGCGATGTACCTGGCCAAGGAGTTGACTCAGAAGAGCTTGCCGGAGATCGGCGACCTGTTCGGTGGACGAGACCACACCACCGTCCTGCACGCTGTGCGCAAGATCTCCGATGCCCGCGCCAAACAAGCCGAGCTTAACCATACCCTGCACGTGTTGGAACAAACTCTAAAAGGATGACCATGCAACTCGTACAAACCACACGCGATGCATTGCTGAAACCGCTGTCGACTGTGGCGGGCATCGTCGAAAGACGCCATACCCTGCCCATCCTGGCGAACATCCTGATGCGCAAAGAGGGCAACAAGGTGGCTTTCATCGCCACCGACCTCGAGGTCCAGATCACCACGCATGCCGACTTCGGCGTCGGCCCGGAGAACGAGTCCACCACGGTGGCGGCGCGCAAGCTGCTCGACATCCTGAAGGCCCTGCCGGACACCGGCGAGGTCAAGCTGGGCCTGGCCAGCAACAAGCTGTCGGTGCAGTCGGCCAAGAGCCGCTTCGCATTGCAGACGCTGGCGGCCAGCGAGTTCCCGACCGTGGCCCAGCCCGAACAGTGGGACGTGTCGTTGAGCATGCCGCAGCGCATGCTGCGCCACCTGTTCAACATGGTGCACTTCGCCATGGCCCAGCAGGATATCCGCTACTACCTCAATGGCATGCTGCTGGTGTTCGAGCCGGGCCGTGTGCGCGCCGTGGCCACCGACGGCCACCGCCTGGCGCACTGCGCCACCGAGGCCGACGGCATCGCCGAGCGCCATGAGGTCATCGTGCCGCGCAAGACGGTGCTGGAAATGCAGCGCCTGCTCGAGGACTCCGACGAGCCGGTGGCGCTGGACGTGGCGCCGGGCCAGATCCGTTTCCGTTTCGGCGACGTCGAGCTGGTGTCCAAGCTGGTCGAAGGCAAGTTTCCGGATTTCACGCGCGTGATTCCCACCAACTACACGCGCCAGTTCTCGGTCAGCCGCGAAGCCCTGCAAGGCAGCCTGCAGCGCGCCGCCATCCTGACCACCGACAAGTTCAAGGGCGTGCGCCTGCAGCTGGCGCAGCACCAGATGAAGATTTCGTCCTCCAACGCCGAGCAGGAAGAGGCGCAGGAAGAAATCGATATCGACTACAGCTTCGAGCCGCTGGATGTGGGCTTCAACGTCAGCTACCTGCTGGACGTGCTGAGCAACATCAAGGCCGAGAACGTGCAGTGGTCCGTCATGCCCGACGCCAACGCGTCGGCGCTCATCACCCTGCCCGACGACGAGCAGTTCAAATACGTCGTCATGCCCATGCGGATCTGATCCGCGACACAGATGGGTTTGTGCCGTTTGTGCGCGCTTGCGCGCGCGAACGGTGTGGCCGTGAGACTGTTTTTTAAGGCGTTAAAGAATCGACATGTCAGATCAACAGAACACCACTCCCGAGAACACCGGCTATGGCGCCGATTCGATCAAGATGCTCAAGGGGCTGGAGGCCGTGCGCAAGCGCCCAGGCATGTACATCGGCGATACCTCCGATGGCACGGGCTTGCACCACATGGTGTTCGAAGTGGTCGACAACGCGATCGACGAGGCGCTGGCGGGCCATTGCGACGACATCGTCGTCACCATCCATACCGACAACTCGATCTCCGTCACCGACAACGGCCGCGGCATCCCGACCGACATCCACAAGGATGACGAGTTCGGCCGCAGCGCCGCCGAAATCGTGATGACCGAGCTGCACGCGGGCGGCAAGTTCGACCAGAACTCGTACAAGGTGTCGGGCGGCCTGCACGGCGTGGGCGTATCCTGCGTGAACGCCCTGTCCGAGTGGCTGCGCCTGACGATCCGCCGCAACGGCCAGGTGCATCAGATGGAATTTCGCCAGGGGCAGCGCGTCGCGCCCCTGACGGCGACCGGCCCGACCGACAAGCGCGGCACGGAAGTGCGTTTCCTGGCCGATCCGGCCATCTTCACCAACATCGAGTACCACTACGAGATTCTCTCGAAGCGCCTGCGCGAGCTGTCGTTCCTGAACAATGGCGTGAAGGTCCGCCTGGTCGACCAGCGCCAGGGCAAGGAGGAGAACTTTGCGTTCTCCGGCGGCGTGAAAGGGTTTGTCGAGTACATCAACCGCAGCAAGTCGGTGCTGCATCTCAACGTGTTCGCGGTCAGCGCCGAATCGTCGGCCGGCGGCGTGCTGGTGGGCGTGGAAGTGGCCATGCAGTGGAACGACAGCTACAGCGAAAGCGTGCTGTGTTTCACCAACAACATTCCGCAGCGCGACGGCGGCACGCACCTGACGGGCCTGCGCGCGGCCATGACGCGCGTGCTCAACAAGTACATCGCCGACAACGAGCTGGCCAAGAAGGCCAAGGTCGAGACCACCGGCGACGACATGCGCGAAGGCCTGGCCTGCGTGCTGTCGGTGAAGGTGCCCGAGCCCAAGTTCAGCAGCCAGACCAAGGACAAGCTGGTCTCCAGCGAAGTGCGTCCGGCCGTCGAGGACGCGGTGGCGCGCACGCTGGAAACCTGGCTGCTGGAGCACCCCAACGACGCCAAGGCGCTGTGCGGCAAGATCGTCGAGGCCGCGCGTGCGCGCGAGGCGGCGCGCAAGGCGCGCGAGATGACGCGCCGCAAGAGCGTGCTGGAAGGCGCCGGCCTACCCGGCAAGCTGGCCGACTGTCAGGAAAAGGACCCGGCGCTGTGCGAGCTGTACATCGTCGAGGGCGATTCGGCAGGCGGTTCGGCCAAGCAGGGCCGCGACCGCAAGTTCCAGGCCATCCTGCCCCTGCGCGGCAAGGTGCTCAACGTCGAGAAGGCGCGTTTTGACCGCCTCATCGCCAGCGAGCAGATCGCCACGCTGATCACGGCCCTGGGCACCAGCATCGGCCCCGATTTCAATATCGACAAGCTGCGCTACCACCGCCTGATCATCATGACCGACGCGGACGTGGACGGCGCGCACATCCGCACGCTGCTGCTGACGCTGCTGTATCGCCAGATGCCCGAGCTGGTGGCGCGCGGCCACGTCTATATCGCGCAGCCGCCGCTGTACAAGGTCAAGGTCGGCCGCGACGAGCGCTACCTGAAGGATGACCAGGAAGAAGCGCAATTCATGCTGCAACTGGCGCTCAAGGACGCCGAGCTGATTCCCAGCCAGGGCGCCGCCCCGATCCGTGGCGAGGCGCTCAACGAACTGGCGCGCCAGTACGTGCTGGCCGACGCGGTCATTTCCCGCCTGTCGCGCGTGTTCGACGTGGCCGCGCTGTCGGCGCTGGCCGAAGGCGTCGAGATCGACCTCGAGGACGCCGAACGCACCAAGGCATCGGCGCAGCGCCTGTCCGACGCGTTGCACGCGGCCAGCCCCGCCAATGGCGTGGAAGTGGTGGCCGAGTACGACGACGTGGCCGAAAAGCACCGCCTGGCGGTGCGCCGCATGCACCACGGCAACGTGCGTGTCAGCGTGCTGGATGCGGACTTCGTGCGCGGCGCCGACTACGCGGTGCTGGCCAAGTCGGCCAAGACGTTCCTGGGCCTGGTCGGCGCCGGCGCCATCGTGGCGCGTGGCGAAGGCGACAAGCGCAAGGAACAGTTCGTGTCCGATTTCCGCGAGGCCATGCAATGGTTGCGCGGCGAAGCCGAGCGCGGCCTGAGCAAGCAGCGCTACAAGGGCCTGGGCGAAATGAACCCGGAGCAGTTGTGGGAAACCACGATGGACCCGAAGGTGCGCCGCCTGCTGCGGGTGCAGATCGAAGATGCCATCGCGGCGGACGAGGTCTTCACCACGCTGATGGGCGACGACGTCGAGCCGCGCCGCGCGTTCATCGAAACGCATGCGCTGTCGGCGGGCAACATCGACGCCTGACGCGCTTGCTGCCGTCGTATGCCGAAAGGGGCTGCCGTGAGGCAGCCTCTTTTGCTTGGGGGCGTGGCAGGTGCGGCCGCAGCGGACGTTGGCCGATACGCGTGCGCGGCCGCGCGCTTCAGGCGCCGCAGATGGCGTAGGCGGCCTTGAGCATCTGCGGCACGATTTCCGCTACCAGGCGCGCGCGCGGATATTCGTCGGCCGCCGCCGTGACGCTGATGGCCGCCAGCGGCTGGCGCCGTTCGTCGCGCAGCAGGGTGGCCACGCCCATCTGGTTGAGCAGCACCTGGTCCTGCGTGATGGCGTAGCCGTCCTCGCGGGCCTGGCGGATCTCGGCCAGCAGCGCCTGGGGGTCGGTCTGCGTGCGCGGCGTGTAGGGCTGCGGCGCGGCGCGTGCCAGCAGGTCGCGCACGCTGGCATCGTCGCGCTGCGACAGCAGCATGCGGCCCGCGCTGTTGCTCCAGGCCGGCATGCGCCGGCCCGGCAACATCTCCACCAGCGTCAACTGGCGGCTCGGCAGCCGCAGCAGGTAGATCATGTCGTCGCCGCTCAGCACGCTCATGTTGACCGCCAGCCCGCAATGCTCGCGCAAGGCGACCAGATGCGGCGCGGCCAGCGATACCAGGTGGTCGCTGCGCAGGAAGTAATAACTCAGTTCCACCACCTTGGGACCGAGGCGATAGCGGCGCGATTGCGGATCCTTGGCCAGGTAGCCCAGCGCTTCCCAGGTGTGGGTAAAGCGCTGCGCGGCGCTTTTGCCCATGCCGGTGAGCTGCACGATGTCGGTGAGGCTGAGCGAGTCGCGCGCGGCATCGAAAGCCTCCAGCACGCGCATGCCTTTTTCCACGGAAGCGACATACAGGGGGTGGTCGGCACGCTCGGCAAGCAAAGCGGCGGTGGCAGCGGGCATGGGCGTCTCCAGAGGCGCGGCTACTTGTTTACCCGCATTGTGCACAGGCAGGCAGCCGCCGTATAAATACGTATATTCAGTACTTTGTATTGTATAGCAATACTTGAGCGGAGCACACCATGGGCTGGGAATCGATTTGCGCAATGACCGCGCTGCAACTGCGGGCCGAACTGGCGGCCGGCCATCTGAGCGCGCGCGAGATCCTGCAGGCGCATCTGGAGGCCATCGAACATTGGAACCCCACGGTCAACGCCATTGTCACGCTGGATGTCGAAGGCGCGCGCCGGCGCGCCGCGGCGGCCGACCAGGCGCAGGCGCGCGGCGAGCCGCTGGGGTTGCTGCACGGCCTGCCCGTGGCGCACAAGGACAGTTTCCTGACCGCCGGCATGCGGACGACCCATGGTTCGCCCGTATTCGCCGATTTCGTGCCCGAGCGCAGCAGCCTGGTGGTGACGCGCCAGCAGGCCGCCGGCGCCATCACGCTGGGCAAGACCAACCTGCCGGAGTTCGGCGCCGGTTCGCAGACCTTCAATGCGGTGTTCGGCCCCACCCGCAATCCCTATGACCCGGCCATGACGGCCGGCGGCAGCAGCGGCGGCGCGGCCGCCGCGCTGGCGTGCCGCATGGTGCTCCTGGCCGATGGCACCGATATGGGCGGGTCGCTGCGCAATCCGGCCAGCTTCTGCAATGTGGTGGGCCTGCGTCCTTCGCCGGGCCGGGTGCCGATGTGGCCGACGGCCGCGCCGTACAACACCCTGAGCGTGGCTGGTCCGATGGCGCGCACCGTGGCCGACGCCGCCCTGATGCTGGCGGCGCTGGCCGGCCCCGACGCGCGCGATCCGCTGACCATCGATGCCGACCCAGGCCTGTTCCTGGGGGCGCTGGAACGCGATTTCGCCGGCACGCGCGTGGCGTACGCACCGGACTGGGGCGGCCTGCCGGTCGATCCGGCCGTCGGCCGCGTGCTGCAGGCGCAACTGCCGCGCTGGGAAGAGCTGGGTTGCCGGGTCGACCAGGCATGTCCGGACTTCGGCCAGGCGGATTCGTCGTTCCATGCCTTGCGCGGCCTGGCCTTTGCCATCAATCAAGGCGAGACCGTGCGGCGGCATCGCGACCGCGTCAAGGACACCGTGATCTGGAACACGGAACTGGGCCTGAACCAGAGCGGCGCCGTGCTGGCGCAGGCCGAGCGCGACCGCGCGCAGCTGTTCGAGCGCATGCACGACTTCATGCAGCAGTACGAATTCCTGATCGGGCCGGTCAGCCAGGTGCCGCCTTTTTCCGCCGACCAGGAGTACATCCAGCGCATCGGCGACGTGGAGATGCGCAACTACATCGATTGGATGCGTTCGGGCTACTACCTGTCGTTGACCGGTCATCCGGCGATTTCGGTGCCCTGCGGATTCACCGAGACGGGCCTGCCGATAGGGATACAGATCGTGGGCCGCTATCGCGACGAACGCGGCGTACTGCAACTGGCGCACGCGTTCGAGCAACTGACCCAGTGCTGGCGCCAGGCGCCGGCGCTGCGCGCGCCGGCCGCCTGAGGCCGCGCAATTTTTTCATTCGGAAAGGGAAGCAGCAGATGTTCAAAGCAAGCCTGAAAGCGCTGGCGCTGTGCGCGCTGGCCGTATTGCCCATGGCCGCGCCGGCGGCGCAAGCGGACTGGCCGGCCAAGCCGGTGACCCTGGTGGTGCCGTTCCCGCCGGGCGGCTCGACCGACGTGATCGGCCGTTACTTCGGCGCACGCCTGGGCGAGCTGCTGGGCCAGTCCATCGTGGTGGAGAACCGGCCGGGCGCCAACACGGGCATCGGCGCGACGGCGGTGGCGCGCGCGCCGGCCGACAGCTATACCTTCATGATCAGCGGCGCGCCGACGTACACGACCAATTCCCTGCTGTACGCCAACCTGAACTACGACCCGATCAAGAGCTACGAGTATGTCGCCATCGCGGCGAGCGCGCCGTTCGTGATCCTGACCAACCCGCAGACCGGCATCGCCACGGTGCAGGACATCGTGCGCAAGTCGGCCAGCCAGCCGCTCAGCTTCGGTTCGTTCGGCACGGCCTCCACGCCGCACCTGGCCGGCGAGTACCTGGCGCAGCACGGCGGCGCCAAGCTGCTGCACGTGCCGTACCGGGGCAGCGCGCCGGCCATGACCGATTTGATCGGCAACCAGATCCCGCTTTCGATCGACACGCTGGTGGCGGCCTTGCCGCAGATCCGCGCCGGCAAGGTGCGCGCGGTGGCGCTGACCAGCAGCGCGCGCTCGCCCTTGCTGCCCGAACTGCCCACCGTCGCCGAAAGCGGCGTGGCGCCTTATGACTTCCAGACCTGGTTCGGCATCGTCGCGCCGCATGGCACGCCGCAGGCGGTGGTGCAGCGCATGGCGCAGGCGCTGCAGACCATGCTGGCCGAGCCGGGCACCCAGGCCAGGATGCGCGAGCTGGGCTTCGAGCCGGAATATGTGGACGCGGCGGGCTTTCGCGCCCGCGTCGAGCAGGAAATGGCCCGCAATGCGGGCGTGATCAAGGCCGCCGGCATTCGCATCGAATAGCCGTGGCGCGGCGCTACAGCTGCGCTCGCTGGCCAGCTCGCGCACTTGCGCGGCCGGCGGCCCGCGACGCAGCCATTCCAGCATGTGGTCGACCTGGTCGGCGGTGCCCTGCACCACGGCCTCGACCGTGCCGTCGGGCAGGTTCTGCACCCATCCGGTCACGCCCAGCATGTGGGCCCGGCGCACGGCGGCGTGGCGGTAGCCCACGCCTTGCACCTTGCCTTTGACGATGACGTGTACGGTTTCCATGTGGGCGTCAGACATGTCGGATCCTTGTGCTTCGTATAACGGCCGCGCCGTGGCGCGATACGTGGATTATCGGATGAATCCTGCAGGCGTGCGCGAGGGGCGGCGTATACTGGCTCTCGCCGCGCGAAGGCCGGCCATCGCCGTGCCGCTTTCCTGACCTTCATCGACCATGACCCAGAACCTTTCTACGATCACCTGCATCGAAGATCTGCGCGTCATCGCGCAAAAGCGCGTGCCGCGCATGTTCTACGACTACGCCGATTCAGGCGCCTGGACGGAAAGCACCTATCGCGCCAACGAAAGCGACTTCCAGCGCATCAAGCTGCGCCAGCGCGTCGCCGTCGATATGGAAGGCCGTTCGCTGCGCACCACCATGGCGGGCAGCGACGCCGTGATGCCGGTGGCCATCGCGCCCACCGGCCTGACCGGCATGCAGCACGCCGACGGCGAGATCCTGGCCGCGCGCGCCGCCGCCGAGTTCGGCGTGCCGTTCACCTTGTCGACCATGAGCATCTGCTCGATCGAGGACGTCGCCCAGGGCAGCGGCAAGCCCTTCTGGTTCCAGCTCTACGTCATGCGCGACCGCGAGTTCGTCGGCAACCTGATCGATCGGGCCAAGGCGGCGGGGTGCTCGGCGCTGGTGCTGACGCTGGACCTGCAGATCCTCGGCCAGCGCCACAAGGACATCAAGAACGGCTTGTCCGCGCCGCCCAGGCCGACGCTGCGCAACCTGATCGACCTGGCGTTCAAGCCGCGCTGGTGCCTGGGCATGCTGGGCACGCGGCGACGCACCTTCGGCAACATCGTCGGCCACGCCAAGGGCGTGACCGACCTGTCGTCGCTGTCGTCCTGGACGGCCGAGCAGTTCGACCCGCGCCTGAGCTGGGACGATGTCGAATGGATCAAGCGGCGCTGGGGCGGCAAGCTGATCCTCAAGGGCATCCTGGATGCCGAGGATGCCCGCCTCGCGGCCGAGAGCGGCGCCGACGCCCTGATCGTCAGCAACCATGGCGGCCGCCAGCTCGATGGCGCGGTTTCCTCCATCAGCGCGCTGCCGGCCATCGCGGAGGCGGTCGGCTCGCGCATCGAAGTGTGGATGGACGGCGGCATCCGCTCAGGCCAGGATGTGCTCAAGGCGGTGGCGCTGGGCGCGCGCGGCACCATGATCGGGCGTGCGTTCCTCTATGGCCTGGGCGCCTACGGCCAGGCCGGCGTGACGCGGGCGCTCGGGATCCTCTACAAGGAAATGGACGTCACCATGGCGCTGTGCGGCCACAAGCACATCAACCAGATAGACCGCGGCATCCTGATGCCGGGCACCTATCCGCAGTAAGCCGGCCGGCGCGGGCGCTTCGCCGTCCGCGCAAAACCGCAAAATCTGCAAAGCGGGCTTGGCTACATTGCGTTCACTGGAGATCGCATGAAGCCCAAGACCCGTCTTTACTACGCCGAGCGCCTCGAGCCCGTGCTGGCCTGGCTGGCGGCGCGGCCCGATGCCGACGCCGACCTGCACCGGCTGGCCAAGCTGGCCTGCCTGTCGCCCTATTACTTCCACCGCGTATACCGCGCCTTGTTGGGCGAGACCGTGCACGCCACGGTCCAACGGATGCGGCTGGCGCGGGCATCGGTGGCGCTGGCACAGGGCAAGGGTTCGCTGCGGCAGGTGGCGGATCGGGCCGGCTATGCATCGGAAGCCGCGTTCAGCCGGGCGTTCAGCGCGCAGTACGGCCTGCCGCCCGGTCGCTATCGTGCGAAACGCTCCAGCCCTTTCAACCCCGAGGAGCTGCGCATGTACCCCCTGACGATGGAAGACTTTCCCGGCCTGTCCCTGGCCATCCTGGCGCACCAGGGCGACTACCAGGAGATAGGCAATACGTTCGACCGCCTGGCGCTGCTGGCTGCCATCCAGGACCTGGTGCGTGACGGCATGCAGCCGCCGCCGCGCTACATCGGTGTGTACTACGATGATCCCGCCCAGGTGGCGCGCGACGCGTTGCGCTCGCGCGCCGGTGTATCGCTGCCGCCAGGCACGGCGGCGCCGGCGCCGTTCGAACCGCTGGATATCCCGGCGATGCGTTGCGCCGTGCTCGAGTACACCGGCCCGTACAGCGAGATCGAGGCGCCCTACAACTGGCTGTTCTCGCAATGGCTGCCGGCCAGCGGCCAGGAGCCGGGCGATTTCCCCATGTTCGAGGAATACCTCAACGATCCCAAGACGACGCCCGCGGCCCAGCTGAAGACGCGCATCTATCTGCCCCTGGCCTAGCGTTGCAGGCCCGCCCGGGCCGGCCCGGTTACTATGGCCGTAGTCCTGACCGGGCGCGATGCGCCCGGTCAGGAAGGCTGTGGGAACCTATTCATGATTCTGCTGGAAAAGACTTTCGACCGCACCCTGGATGCGTGGTTGCACGCCTACCACGACCCGGCCTGGCGCGGTGCGACGGTGCACGGCTGGCTGTTCGAAGGACCGCAGGCGCGCCGTGCCGCCGAAGCGCGGCTGGCGCAGGCCGGCGTGCGGGCGCGGTTTCGCAGCGCGTACAAGCCGCTGCTGCACTATTTCCTGGAAGAGGCGGACCGCGAGGGGCTGGTGGCCGTGCACGTGCGCTACCCGGTGCATCCGCTGGCGCAGCCCAACCGCTTCACGCTGGAGGCCTATCCGCTGGCGGCGCTGCTGGCGGGCGTGGACCTGCGGTTCGAGGCGGGTTCCGATGCCCTGCACTACGATGTGACGCTGCGCTATGCCGATGGACGCGAGCACCACGAATGCGTCCATGCGCCCAACCAGCCGGCGCCCGGCGCCGATGGCGTGGACGGGCTCTCGCCGTGCGGCTGGCTGCGCGTGTGCGATGCCGCGGGCGAGCCGCGGCTGGACGCGGCGCAGAACACCGAGTTCCAGGCTGCGTTCCGCACCATCGTCGACACGGTCCGCGCGCATGCCTGGGGCGTGCGCGAGCCGTACTTCGAGCGCCTGGAGATCCGGGTGGATATTCCGGGCATGGAATTCGACCCGGGTGTCGACGAAGAGCTCCTCAGCACGTACGAGGCCATGCACGAGGATATCTACTTCTCGCTGCTGGAGTTTTTCCAGGGTTACGCCAACCGGCCGCCCGGCGATCGCGGCCTGCAGCCCGGGCAGATCATTCCGCTGGTGCGGCGCACCGATGGCCTGGCGCGCGTGCGCATGTCGATCGAGCCGTTCGAGCCGCTCGAACCGGTCGGGCCGGCCGCGCTGGCCGAGCTGTTGGCGCAGACGACGGCGCCGCTGGACGCGGGCCGGATCGCCGGCCAGATGGCGCAGCTGGGTGGCGTGCCTTTCCAGGCGGTATCGCGCCAGGGCCGCCCCGTGCTGGGCGCCTATGTCGCGGGGCCGGGGCCGGCCGTCTTCATTTCGGGGGCGCAGCATGCCAACGAAAGCTCGGGCGTGGTCGGGGCGCTGCGCGCGGCGCAGGCGCTGGTCGCGGGCGGCCAGGCACATTTCGCCCTGATCGCCGCCGAGAACCCCGACGGCTACGCGCTGCACGCACGCCTGCGCGCCGAGCACCCGCGCCACATGCATCATGCGTCGCGTTACAGCGCGCTGGGCGACGACATTGCCTATCGCGAACGCGCGCCGTTCTTCGAGCGCGAGGGACGCCATCAGGCGCGCGCCATCAGCGGCGCGCAGCTGCACATCAATCTGCACGGCTATCCGGCGCATGAGTGGACTCGGCCGCTGTCGGGCTACCTGCCGCGCCACTTCGAGCTGTGGACCATCCCCAGGGGGCTCTTCCTGGTGCTGCGGCACCACCCCGGCCGCGCCGTGCAGGCCCGCCTGTTGATGGAGGGCGTGACGGCGCGGTTGGCGCAACGCCTGCCGGCGCTGGTCGAATTCAATGCACGCCAGCTGGCGCTGTTTCGCGTTCACGCACAGGACCCGGGCTTTGCGCTCATGAACGGAATCGGGGTGCAGATTGCCGAATCGACCCAGGAAGACCTGCCCCTGACCCTGATCTCCGAGTTTCCGGACCAGACTGTCTACGGCGAGCGCTATGTGTTCGCCCACACGGTGCAGATGGAAACCGTGCTGGCCGCTACCGAACTGTACCGGGCCGGCGTATAGCCGCGTCCAAGGATCGCTTGATGAACATACGCGAACGCAATTACGGCGACGATTTCGTGCTCGCCGACATATGGCTGCGCTCGGTGCGCGCCACCCATACGTTCCTGAGCGAGGCGCAGATCCAGGCCATGTATCCGCAGGTGCTCAAGAGCTACCTGCCGTCGGTGCGGGTGTGGGTGTGCGAGGATGGCCAGGGCGGCATCGCCGGCTTCATGGGCATGAGCGGCAACAAGATCGAGATGCTGTTCGTCGACGCCGACAAGCGCGGGCGCGGCGCCGGCCGCCGCCTGCTGAACTTCGCGCGGTCGCTGCACGACAGCCTGCGCGTCGATGTGAACGAGCAGAACGCGCAGGCCGTGGGGTTTTACCTGCACTCCGGTTTCGTGGAAACCGGCCGCTCGGACACCGATGACGCCGGGCGGCCCTTTCCCATCATCCATATGCGGCTGGACGGCTAGATGTGAAGATTCAATAGGTTGTATGCATGGTTCATCCGAACCGGATTTGAGAAACTGGAAATCGCCAACTCCCCAGTTCACTCAAGGAGCCCGGCCGGATGAACACCCATAAGCATGCCCGATTGACCTTCCTACGTCGACTCGAAATGGTCCAGCAATTGATCGCCCATCAAGTTTGTGTGCCTGAAGCGGCCCGCGCCTATGGGGTCACCGCGCCGACTGTGCGCAAATGGCTGGGCCGCTTCCTGGCTCAGGGCCAGGCGGGCTTGGCCGATGCGTCCTCGCGCCCGACGGTCTCGCCCCGAGCGATTGCGCCGGCCAAGGCGCTGGCTATCGTGGAGCTGCGCCGCAAGCGGCTGACCCAAGCGCGCATCGCCCAGGCGCTGGGCGTGTCAGCCAGCACCGTCAGCCGCGTCCTGGCCCGCGCCGGTCTGTCGCACCTGGCCGACCTGGAGCCGGCCGAGCCGGTGGTGCGCTACGAGCATCAGGCCCCCGGCGATCTGCTGCACATCGACATCAAGAAGCTGGGACGTATCCAGCGCCCTGGCCACCGGGTCACGGGCAACCGACGCGATACCGTTGAGGGGGCCGGCTGGGACTTCGTCTTCGTGGCCATCGATGACCACGCCCGCGTGGCCTTCACCGACATCCACCCCGACGAGCGCTTCCCCAGCGCCGTCCAGTTCCTCAAGGACGCAGTGGCCTACTACCAGCGCCTGGGCGTGACCATCCAGCGCTTGCTCACCGACAATGGCTCGGCCTTTCGCAGCCGCGCCTTCGCCGCGCTGTGCCATGAGCTGGGCATCAAGCACCGCTTTACCCGACCTTACCGCCCACAGACCAATGGCAAGGCCGAACGCTTCATCCAGTCGGCCTTGCGTGAGTGGGCTTACGCTCACACCTACCAGAACTCCCAACACCGAGCCGATGCCATGAAATCCTGGCTACACCACTACAACTGGCATCGACCCCACCAAGGCATCGGGCGCGCTGTACCCATCTCCAGACTCAACCTGGACGAATACAACCTATTGACAGTTCACAGCTAGTCCTCGGTCTCGCCCATCACGCGGCGATACCACTCGTGGAAGTGCTGCATGCCGTCTTCCATGGGCGACTGGTACGGGCCGGTCTCGTTGGCGCCGCGCAGCATCAAGGCCTTGCGGCCGGCATCCATGCGCTCGGCGATCTCGTCGTCCTCGATGGCCGTTTCCATGTAGGCGGCCCGCTGCGCCTCGACGAACTCGCGCTCGAAGGCGACGATTTCCTCGGGGTAGTAGAACTCCACCACGTTGAGCGTTTCCTGCGGGCTCTTGGGGTAGAGCGTGGACAGCACCAGCACGTGCGGATAGAGCTCGATCATGTGGGTGGGGAAGTAGGTCACCCACATCGCGCCGAAATCGGGCGCCTGGCCGGCGCGGAAGTCCAGCAGGCGGTCGTGCCACTGCTTGTACACGGCCGATCCGGGCTGGGCCAGCGCCTGGTGCACGCCCACGCGCTGCAGGCTGTACCAGTCGTTGAATTCCCAGGCCAGGTCGTCGCAGGTGACGAAGCGCCCCAGCCCCGGGTGGAACGGGCCGACGTGGTAGTCCTCGAGATAGACCTCGATGAAGGTCTTCCAGTTGTAGTTGCACTGGTGGACCTCGACGTGGTCGAGCACATAGTCGCCGAAATCGAACTCCGGACGCGCGAACAGCGGCGCCATGTCGGCGGCCGGGTCGCGCGGGCCTTCGAACAGCAGGCCGTGACAGTCGCGCAGCCGGAAGCGCTGCAGGTTCATGCAGGGCGTGGCGTCGAACTGGGGCGCGCCCAGCAGTTTGCCGCGGTCGTTGTACGTCCAGCGATGCAACGGGCAAACGATATTGCCGCCGGTGTCCTTCAGGCTGCCGCGCGTATTGGCGTTGCCGCTGACGTTGCCGGCCTCGCCTCCCAGCATCAGGGCCTGGCGGTGGCGGCAGACATTGGAGACCAGCTCCACGCCCTGCTGGTTGCGCACCAGCGCGCGGCCGCCGTCCTCCTGGACCAGGGTACGCCAATCCCCCAGCTCGGGCACCAGTTTCTGATGGCCGACGTAAAGCGAGGATTGCTTGAAAATGAGTTCTTGCTCGCGCGCAAAGCGGGCTTCGTCAAAATAGGCGCTGACGGGAAGCTGGGTGCGAGCTGGCACCACGTGTGCCATCCGACCAATGTCGGTCATGATTCCCTCCGCACGGATGAAAAAGCCAGGACGGCTGAGGTCGTGTCGCTCATGCCGTTCTGGCGCGAAGAAAAATCGGTCTGGCCGATCCCAAACCGGGAATTGTACCCCATCCGGGTTAACCAGGGTGGTAATTCTCAATACGCTTTAGACCAGCCGGCGGGTCAACCGATGCCGGCGCAACATCCAGCTGGCGAGCGCCGACAGCGCGAACACGGCGGCCGTGATTGCCGGCACGCCCCAGGCGTCCGGCCGCCAGGCGCGCGCCGCGCCGATGCGGTGGGCCAGGTCCAGGAACAGCGGATGGATCAGGTAGATGCCGAACGTGAGCGGCGCCAGGGCGGGCAGGGCGGGCAGCCTGGGCGAGCCGACGATCAGCTGGAACGCCGCCAGCGACATCAAGGGCACGGTGACGCTGAAGTAATCATAGAAGTACAGATCCAGCGCGCGCGAATCGGACAGGGCGCTGACTCCCCAGGCCGTGGCGGCCACGCTGGCGGCCAGCACCAGGCCGGGACGTGGCATGCGCAACTCGCCATCGAAGATCAGCCGGCCGGCCACGAAATAACCCAGGTAGGGCAGGAACCAGGTCAGGAACAGCCCATTGCCGCCGCCCAGCGCGCGCCGGTACAGCGCATCGAGCACCGCCACGCCCAGGATCCCCACCACCCACAGCGCGCGGGCGCGCGGCTGGCTGCGGGCGTACAGCAGCCGCACCAGCGGCGCGAACAGGTACAGGCCCACGATCATGTACAGGTACCACAGGTGGTAGTAGGGCGCGCCTTCGGCCACCTTGCGGGGCCAGAACGAGAAGCCCAGGCGGCCGTCGTCCCACCAGTCCAGCGCGGTGCGCCAGGCCAGGTAGAAGAGGGTCCAGAACAGCAGCGGCGCGCACACGCGGGCCATGCGGCGGCTGTAGAAGCGCCGCGCGTCGTGCGGCTGGTCCGGGTCCAGCAGCAGCGCGCCGCTGACCATCACGAACACGGGCACGCACCAGCGCGCCGCGGAGTCGTAGAGGTTGGCCGCCAGCCAGGCGTGGCTGCCGTAGGCGGCGGGGTCGGATACGGTCTGGGCGGCGCTGTGCAGCAATACCACGGCAAGCGCGGCCAGCCAGCGGGCCGCGTCCAGCCGGGCGTATCGATCTTCGATCGTCGGCATGGCGCTCCTGCGCGGTCGGACTACTAGCCTATACCGTAGCAGCGCCGGCGGCGGCAGGGCTGTATCGAGGCGTTAGCAAGCGTGGCCGATGGCAGCGCCGGGCCCGGGCAAGGGCGGCCGCCCGGCAACATCTCGAGCGAGTGTCGTGCCGGACGGCGCCGCCGCGCGGCTTATTGCAGAACGATGTTGGCCTGCTTGATGAGCTGGCTCACCACAGGCTGCTCGTTCTTCATCTGCGTGGAGAGTTCCTGCGCGGTGCCGGAGCGCGGGTCGATGCCCATGGCCAGCATCTTGGTGCGCACGGTCTCGTCCTTCAGCGTGGCCTGCAGCGCCTGCTCCAGGCGCGCCCGCACCGCTTCCGGCGTGCCGTGGGGCGCGACGAACGTGAACCAGGCCGTCATCTCGTTGGGATAGCCTTGTTCGGTCAGAGTGGCCAGCTTGGGCAGCGTGGCCAGGCGGGTGGGGCTGGTGATGGCGAACACGTCGATCTTGCCGGCCTCGGCCTGCGGCATGCCGGTGGCGACCATGTCGAAGAACAGGTCCACGTCGCCGCTGATCAGCGCCGGCAGCGCCTGCGTGGCGCCCTTGAACGGCACGTGCAGGATGTCGATGCCGGCCTGCTTCTTGAACAGCTCGGCGGCCAGGTGCGAGGACGTGCCGGCGCCGAAGGTGGCGAAGGTCAGCTTGCCCGGATGCTGCTTGGCATAGGCCACGATGTCCTGGGTGCTCTTGAAGCCGTGCTTGGGGCTGGCCAGCAGTACCAGCGGGCCGATGCCGACCATGCCGATGGGAACGAAGCTGTCCGGGTCATAGGGCAGTTCCTTGTAGAGATAGCGGTTGGTCACCAGCGTGGAGTTGGTCGCCATGAGCAGGGTGTAGCCGTCCGGATTCTCGCGCGCCACGTATGCCGCGCCGATCGAGGTGCCGGCGCCGGCCTTGTTCTCGACGATCATGGGTTGGCCCAGGTCCTTGGCCATGCGTTCGGTCAGCAGGCGGGTCAGGACATCGGTGGCGCCGCCGGCCGGGAAGGGCGAGACGACCTTGATCGGCCGGGCTGGAAAGGACTGGGCCGAGACACTGGCTGCGGCCAGCGACAGGCTCAGGGCGGCGAGCAGTTGCAAACCTTTGCGTAGCATGAACTTCCCCTTGTGCGTATGGGTTGGGATGCAGGTGTGAGTCGAAGCGGGGAGGCACGCGGGCCGCGATGGCCCGCAAATTCGCTTTCCAAGCCGCAGGATGCGTGCTTAAATTCCGTTTATCGGAATTTTATTTTGCTATCCGAAATCAACTATAAAAACGACGCCATCCCAATGCAACCTTTTTCGACGCGGCCCCCCGATCCGGACGGCCTGCCGGCCAGCCAGCCGGCGCGGCGCAAGCGCGCCGCCAGCGCCGCCGGCGCGGCCTCGCCCGATTTCATTACCGCGCTGGCGCGCGGACTGGACGTGTTGCGCTGTTTCCGGCCCGGCGTGCGGGCCCTGGGCAATCTGGACCTGGCGCGCCTGACCGGTCTGCCCAAGCCCACCATCAGCCGCATTACTTACACGCTGACCGAGCTGGGCTATCTGCGCTACCACGCCGACACGGGCAAGTATTCGCCCGGCTACGCGGTGCTGGCGCTGGGGTTCGGCGTGCTCGCCAGCCTGGAGGTGCGCGAATTGGCCAAGGCCGGCATGTCCGAGCTGGCCGTGCAGACGGGCGGCGCGGTGGCGCTGGGCGCCTTCGACAACGATGCAATGGTGTACGTCGAGGCCATGCATGGCTCGCCGGCGCTGTACCTGCGCCTGCCGGTCGGTTACCGGGCCAGCCTGGACACGGCCATGGGCCGGGCCTACCTGGCCGCGCTGCCCGAGGCCGCGCGCCAGGCCCTGCTTGGGCGCCTGGGCCAGGCCGCGCCGCCGCCCGCCGTGGTGGCGCGGGCGGTCGAGGAGCTGAGCGCCGAAGGGTGCTGCTATGCCCTGGGCGAGTGGCAGTCGGGCATCAACGCCGTGGCGGTGCCGTTCGCCTCGGTCACCGGAGAGGGCGTGTTCGTCATGAGCTGCGGCGGGCCGCTCGGGCTGCTGCCCGAGCGCACCTTGCGCGAGCAGGTGGCGCCGGCGCTGCGCCAGGCGGCGGCGCGCCTTGCGGGCGGGGCCGGTTGAGCGGCGCGGTGCGCGAACGGGGCTATCTCGTACAATTCGGTTATTGATTCCGATCAACCCCACTTCGCGCCTTACCGGAGACCCGCGTGGCCTCATCCAAGCAAGCCGATCCACAGACCGACGCCCGTCCCCTGCCGCAGGATTTCGAAACCGCGCTCGCCGAACTCGAGTCGCTGGTGTCCGCCATGGAGAACGGGACGCTGCCGCTGGAGCAGTCGCTGTCCGCCTACCGGCGCGGCGTCGAGCTCGCGCGCGTCTGCCAGGACCGCCTTGCGCAGGCCGAGCAGCAGGTGAAAGTCCTGGAGGGCGATTTGCTGCGCCCGCTCGATCCCGCGGCGCTGGACGACGAATAAACGCATGAAGCAAAGTCATCTCGCCTGCGCCGACTGGCTGCGGGAACGCGCGCAGCATGTCGAGCACGTGCTCGACGAATTGCTGCCTGGCGCCGATATCGTTCCCACGCGGCTGCACGAAGCCATGCGCTATGCGGTGCTGGGCGGCGGCAAGCGGGTGCGCGCGGCCCTGGTCTACGCGGCCGGGCAGGCCTGCCCCGTCAACGGCAGCACGCTGGCCGTCGGGGCGTCGATGGACCGCGCCGCCGCGGCCGTCGAGCTGATCCACGCCTATTCGCTGGTGCACGACGACCTGCCGTGCATGGACGACGACACGCTGCGCCGCGGCCGGCCCACGGTGCATGTGCAATTCGACGAGGCCACGGCCATGCTGGCCGGCGATGCCCTGCAGCCGCTGGCCTTCGAACTGCTGGCCGGCATGCCGATCGCGCCCGCGCTGGTGGTGCAGGCCGCCCAGGTCCTGGCGCGCGCCGCCGGCAGCCAGGGCATGGCCGGCGGGCAGGCCATCGACCTGCACAGCGTGGGCCGCATGCTCACGCGCGACGAACTGCAGACCATGCACAGCATGAAGACCGGCGCCATGCTGGCGTGCAGCGTGACGCTGGGAGGCATCGTGGCCGGCGCCAGCTCGACCGCGCGCCAGGCGCTCGACAGCTACGCGCAGGCGATCGGCCTGGCGTTCCAGGTCGTCGACGATATCCTCGATGTGACGGCCGACACCGCCAGCCTGGGCAAGACGGCCGGCAAGGATGCGGCCGACAACAAGCCGACCTATGTATCCTTGCTGGGCCTGGAGCAGGCCCGCGCGCTGGCGCAGGAGTTGCGCCAGGCGGCCCACCAGGCTCTGGCGCCGCTGGGCGAGTCCGGCGCGCGGCTGGGCCAACTGGCAGATTTCATCGTACTCAGAGACCGCTGAACCCGGGCGGCCGGCGCCGCGCGCCGGACACCAAGACCATCTACCGAGCATGACGACAGAACTACTGGACCGTATCCTATCCCCGGCCGACCTCCGGCAACTGGACCGCCGCGAACTCAAGCGGCTGGCCGACGAGTTGCGCGGCTTCGTGCTCGAGTCGGTGTCGCGCACGGGCGGCCACCTGTCGTCGAACCTGGGCACGGTCGAGCTGTCGCTGGCGCTGCATTATGTCTTCGACACGCCGCATGACCGCATCGTCTGGGACGTGGGCCATCAGTCGTATCCGCACAAGATCCTGACCGGCCGCCGCGAAGGCATGGCGCACCTGCGCCAGCAGGGCGGCATCTCGGGTTTTCCCAAGCGCAGCGAGTCCGAGTACGACGCCTTCGGCACCGCGCATTCGTCCACCTCGATTTCCGCGGCGCTGGGCATGGCCGTGGCCTCGCGCAACGCCGGTGTGCAGCGCCAGCACATCGCCGTCATCGGCGACGGCGCCATGTCCGCGGGCATGGCCTTCGAGGCCATGAACAACGCGGGGGTCACGCCCAACATCAACCTGCTGGTCGTGCTGAACGACAACGACATGTCGATTTCGCCGCCGGTGGGCGCGCTCAATCGCTATCTGGCGCGGCTGATGTCCGGGCAGTTCTACGCCGCGGCCAAGAATGTCGGGCGGGCGGTGCTGCAGCATGTGCCGCCGGTGCTGGAGCTGGCGCGCCGGCTCGAAGAGCACGCCAAGGGCATGGTGACGCCGGCGACGCTGTTCGAGGAGTTCGGATTCAACTACGTCGGCCCGATCGACGGCCACGACCTCGACGCCCTGGTGCCCACCCTGCAGAACCTGCGGGCGCTGCCGGGCTTGCAATTCCTGCACGTGGTCACCCGCAAAGGCCAGGGCTACAAGCTGGCCGAGGCCGATCCCGTGCTCTACCACGGCCCGGGCAAGTTCGACCCCGCCGTCGGCATCCAGCAGGCCAAGGCGCCTGCCCGCAAGACCTTCACGCAAGTGTTCGGCCAGTGGCTGTGCGACATGGCCGAGCGCGACGAGCGGCTGGTGGGCATCACGCCGGCCATGCGCGAGGGCAGCGGGCTGGTCGAGTTCGAGCAGCGCTTCCCGCAACGCTATTTCGACGTGGGCATCGCCGAGCAGCACGCCGTGACGTTCGCCGCCGGGCTGGCCTGTGAGGGGCAAAAGCCCGTGGTGGCCATCTATTCCACCTTCCTGCAGCGCGGCTACGATCAGCTGGTGCACGACGTGGCGCTGCAGAACCTGGATGTCACCTTCGCGCTGGACCGCGCCGGCCTGGTGGGCGCCGACGGCGCGACCCACGCCGGCAACTACGACATCGCCTTCCTGCGCTGCGTGCCCAACATGGTGGTGGCCGCGCCGTCGGACGAGAGCGAGGCGCGCCTGCTGCTGTCGACGTGCTACGAGCATCCGGGGCCCGCTTCGGTGCGCTACCCGCGCGGCGCGGGATGCGGCGCCGCGGTCGGCGAAGGCCTCGCCACGGTGCCGCTGGGCAAGGGGCTGGTCCGCCGCGAAGGCCGCCGGATCGCCATCCTGGGTTTTGGTACCCTGGTGCAGGCGGCGCTGGGCGCGGCCGGCCAGATCGACGCCATGGTGGCCGACATGCGCTTTGTCAAGCCGCTGGACCGCGAACTCGTGCTGGAGCTGGCCGCGCGCCACGACGCGCTGGTCACCGTCGAAGAGGCGGCAATCATGGGCGGGGCGGGCAGCGCCGTGCTGGAGACGCTGGCCGAGGCCGGCGTGACCCTGCCGGTGCTGCAGTTGGGGCTTCCCGACGCGTTCATCGATCATGGCGACCAGGCCGCGTTGCTGGCCGGCCTGGGGCTGGACGCCGCGGGCATCGAGCGCGCGATCCGGGCGCGTTTCGGCGCATTGCTGGCTTGAGGCCGGGCGCGGCGGGAACGGACTGTTCCATCCCGGCATCCTACAGATGGAAGGGTTTTCCCTGCGTGCTCGGTGACTTTGCGCGATAATGGGCGCCCTCCGCTTCAAAATTTCTGGGTTACGCGCGACAGGCGGGCCCGTGACAGGTAAGGCGAAATGAATTCTCCTATTGATCCCGCGATCGTGATGCCCGATGTGCAAAGCTCGACGGATACGCGGCACATCCCGATCCAGCGGGTCGGCATCCGTGGCGTGCGCCACCCCATGCTGGTGCTGGCCGGCGATGGCGCGGCCCAGCCGACGGTGGCCAATTGGACGCTGACGGTAGCGCTGCCGGCGGAAGAGAAGGGCACGCACATGTCCCGCTTCGTGGCGCTGCTGGAAAAGTACCGCGCCACCCCCATGACGCCGGCGCTGTTTGCCGCCATGGCGCGCGAGATGCTGCCGCTGCTGCATGCCGAGCGCGGCGACATCACGGCCTCGTTCCCGTACTTCATCAACAAGTCGGCCCCGGTCTCCGGCGTGCAGAGCCTGCTCGACTACGAAATGCAGTGGATCGCGCGCGCGGTGGGCGAGCAGGTCGAGTTCGAGCTGGTGGCGCAGGTGCCGGTCACCAGCCTGTGCCCGTGTTCGAAGGCCATCTCCGAATACGGGGCGCACAACCAGCGTTCGCACGTGACGGTGTCGGCGATCGTGGATGGCGACTTCCGCATGGACGAGCTGATCCGCCTGGTCGAGGACGAGGCGTCGTGTGAGCTGTGGGGCCTGCTCAAGCGGCCTGACGAGAAGTACGTCACCGAGCGCGCCTATGACAACCCCAAGTTCGTCGAGGACCTGGTGCGCGACGTCGCCGCCCGCCTGAAGGCGCACCCGGGCATCGGCCGCTTCCGCGTCGAGGCCGAGAACTTCGAATCCATCCACAACCACTCCGCCTACGCCGTCGTGGAAGGCTGAGTGGCGCCTGCCGGTCCGGCCGCGACGGCCGTGGCCCGGGGCCTGGAGGGGCAATGCGTCCCTCAAATGCCCGATTCCGCTCGATCTTGCATCGGGAGGCGCAATCGGCGATAATCGAGAGCTTTCTTGCTCGACTGCCTGGTTTTGGGTGGCGGGCTATCCCTTGCCGGGGCCAGCATTGCATGGCTTGCCGGCGAGACATCCTCAAGGAGTCCATACATGCGTCACTACGAAGTAGTGTTCATCGTTCACCCCGACCAAAGCGAGCAGGTGCCCGCCATGGTCGAGCGCTATCAAGCGCTTGTCACCGGCCAGAGCGGCACGGTGCATCGCCTGGAAGACTGGGGTCGCCGTCAACTGGCCTATCCCATCCAGAAGCTGGTCAAGGCCCACTATGTCTGCATGAACATCGAGTGCGGCCAGGCCACGCTGGATGAGCTCGAGCATTCGTTCCGCTACAACGATGCGGTGCTGCGCCACCTCGTCATCAAGACCAAGAAGGCGCCCGCCGCTCCTTCGATCATGATGAAGTCGGTCGAGCGCGAAGAAGCCCGCAAGGCGTCGGCTGAAGCCGCCGCGACCGCGACCGCGGCCGAGTAACAGGGCTCAGACAGAGCCTGGTTGGCAGACCCAGCGGCGACGGCAGGATGAACACTCTGGAGCTCAGCGCCCGCGTTCTCGAATGCGGTGCCATGCGCCACACTCCCGCCGGATTGCCTGCGTTGGAATTGCTGTTGGTCCACGAGTCCGAGGTCGTCGAAGCGGGGCATCCGCGCCGCGTCGAACTCACGATCTCCGCCGTGGCCCTGGGCGATCTGGCGTTGCTGTTGGCCGATACCCCGTTGGGGACCGAGATGCAGGTGCAAGGTTTTCTGGCACCAGCCCGCAAGGACTCGGTAAAGGTCAAGCTGCATTTGCAGCAGGCACGCAGAATCGCCGGCAGCATGGGACGCGATCCGCTGGTGGGTTGATGCCAGTCAGGCTTTGACGGACAGATAACGGGCGAACCGGCAACAGGCGCAAGGCGCCGGGCCGGCCCAAACCAAACAAAGAGGCACATATCATGGCTTTCTTCGGAAAACGCAAGGAAAAACGCAAATTCACGCAGCAGAACCCGCTGTTCAAGCGCCGCAAGTTCTGCCGCTTCACCGCTGCCGGCGTTGAAGAGATCGACTACAAGGATCTCGACACGCTGCGTGACTTCGTGCAAGAAAACGGCAAGATCATCCCGGCCCGCCTGACCGGCACCCGTGCGATCTATCAACGCCAGCTGGACACCGCCATCAAGCGCGCGCGCTTCCTGGCCCTGCTGCCGTACACCGACAACCACAAATAATCCAGGGGCACTGACATGCAAATCATCCTGCTCGAAAAAGTCGCCAACCTGGGCAATCTGGGCGAAGTCGTGCGCGTGCGCGACGGCTATGCCCGCAACTTCCTGATTCCCCAGAAGAAGGCCCGTCGCGCGACCGACGCCGCCCTGAAGGAATTCGAAGCCCGCCGCGCCGAGCTCGAAAAGGTCCAGGCCGAGAAGCTGGCCGCCGCCCAGGCCCTGGCCGAGCGTCTGAACGGCTTCCAGCTGAAGATCTCGCAGAAGGCTGGCGTGGACGGCCGTCTGTTCGGCTCGGTCACCAACGCCGACGTCGCCGAAGGCCTGCGCAAGGCCGGCTTCGAAGCCGTCGAGAAGTCGCAGGTGCGCATGCCCAATGGCCAGATCAAGGCCGTGGGCGAGTACCTTGTGCAAGCGGTGCTGCACGCCGACGTCGTTGCCGACGTGGTGGTGCTGGTCGAAGGCGAAATGGCCTGATTGTCCGGCATGCCTGAAAAAAGCCGGCCTGGTGCCGGCTTTTTTTTCGAGGGCGGCGCGGGCCGCGGGAGGCGCGCTACCATCAGCGCCATTGTTTCTGCTCAGGGGATGCCGGTTTGAACGAG